>JBBATS010000001.1:0-120720 GCA_040398625.1 Chakrabartia sp.
GGGGCAGACCCTGCCCAGATGAAAACAACTGCGGTTCAGGATGGAGATGACTGGGTCATCAACGGCCGCAAGATCTGGATCACGAAGGCGGACGAAGCGCATTTCACGATCCTGATGGCGGTGACGGATAAGAACCCCGATGGCCGCAACGGCATGTCTGCGTTTCTGGTCGACCGCGATACGCCGGGCTTCAATGTGTTGCGCAAAATCCCGATGATTGACGGTACCGCGACCTATGAGATCGCGCTGGAGGACTGCCGCGTTCCGGGCTGGAAATTGCTTGGAAAGCGTGGGCAGGGCTTTGCGCCAATGCAGGTCCGTTTGGGCACACGCCGCATTGAAATGGCGTCATGGTCCATCGGGATGGCGCAGCGCGCGCTGGATATGATGATCGATTATGCACCGCAGCGGGTGACGTTCGGTAAGCCGTTGGCCTCGCGCCAGACGATCCAAAACTGGGTCGCTGATGCGGCAACGCGCATCCACGCGATGCGGCTAATGACATATGATTGTGCTTGGAAGCTCGACGAGGGGCGTGACACGCGCCAAGAAATCTCAATGGTCAAATCCTATTGCACCGAAGCGGCTTATGACATTGTCGACCACGCCATGCAGATGTTTGGCGGGATGGGCATGACTCGGGAGCTTCCGCTCTATCTGATGTCAGCAAAGCTTAGGACCATGAGGATTTACGACGGTCCAAGTGAGATTCACAATTGGGTTGTTGCCCGTAACTTGCTGGGCACACGGGACTGAGGTGATGGTATCACCGCCGGATGGGTGCGCTCAGCCGGTGCTGGTCCGTCACTTCAGTGTTTCCGGAAGCGCGCGAACGACCATGCGTATGTCGAGCGTTGTTATATGTTTGCGCCGTAAGCTGTGCCTTGCTGAACGCTCTGAAAAATGTAAGCATTGCTTACTATAGGGCGGTCGTATTGTGGCCGCTTTCAGGAGCGTTTTGGCCATGGATCAATTTGAAAACGAAATCGCCTTCATCACCGGCGGCGCGTCCGGCGCGGGCTTTGGTCAGGCGCAAGTTTTTGGCCGGGCGGGATGCCGCATTGTGATTGCCGACATCCGCCCGCAGCCGGTTGAAGAGGCTCTGGCGCAGCTAAGGGCGGAAGGCATTACCGCGCACGGGATCGTACTCGATATCATGGACCGTGCCGCCTATGAGCAGGCGGCTGACGAGGTGGAGCAGGTCTTTGGCGCGCCGCCCTCGCTTTTGTTTAACACCGCTGGTGTGAACAGCTTCGGGCCCGTTGAGAATACGTCTTATGATGACTTTGACTGGATCGTCGGCGTCAATCTGGGCGGCGTGGTCAATGGCATGGTGACCTTTGTCCCGCGTATGATCGCGTCTGGCCGCCCCGGTCATATCGTCACGACATCTTCCCTCGGCGGCTTAATGGGCAGCGGCTTTGCCGCTCCTTACTCTGCAGCGAAAGCCGCGGTCATCAACCTCATGGAGAGCTACCGTCAGGGGCTGGAGAAGCACAACATTGGCGTGTCCGTTCTCTGCCCAGCCAACATCAAATCAAACATCGCAGAGGCCAGCAAATTGCGCCCCGCGGCCTTCGGGCAGAGCGGCTATGTTGAGAATGAGGAGACGGTGGCGTCGCTGCACAGCATCCATATTCACGGTATGGAGCCTGTTCAGCTGGCTGAATATGTGAAGACCGGCATTGAGGCGAATGAGCTTTACATTATCCCCTATCCTGAGGCGAAGGATGGCCTGCGCGATCATTTTGACAAGATCGTGGCGTCCGTCCTGCCGCTAGAAGCAGATCCGGAAGGCGCGCGGTTGCGGACGGAAGCGCTGCAGAAGTGGGCGGCGGGTCGAGCGGCTGCTTTTAACGAGAAAGAAGCCTGATACAGCAAAAGGCCCGCCATGAGGCGGGCCTTCGTTGTTTCCGGCAATGCCCCTTGGATTAGAGGCGGCTGGCCGCGATGTCCGCGCCCTCACGCAGACATGTGAGCTTCTTCCAAGTCACGGCAGGGTCGATCTTGCCATAGCCTGCAAAAGTGCCAAAGCCGCAGTCCGTGCTGGCGACCACGCGATCTGCGCCAACAATAGCGGCAAAGCGCTCGATGCGCTGGGCGATCAATTCCGGATGCTCGACATAATTTGAACAGGTGTCGATCACGCCCGGCGCGAGGATCTTATTGTCGGGGATTTTAGCGTCCTTCCAGACTTTCCATTCATGCTCGTGCCGCGGGTTGGCCGCTTCGAACAAGATGGTGGCCGGGCGCGCCTTCAGGATGATGTCGATCACGCGTTCCAGCGGAATGTCGTGGTCGTGCGGGCCTTCATAATTGCCCCAGCAGATGTGCATGCGCAGCTGCTCGGGCGGAATGTTGGCGGTTGCGGCATTGAGCGCTTCGACATTCGCTTCTGCGATCTTGAGGAAGTCTTCTTCCGACACGTCTTGATATCCGGTGTGGCGGGACATAGCGAGGTCTGGGCAGTCTAGCTGCAGATAGAAGCCCGTTGCTGCGATCGCTTCATATTCCGGACGCATCGCGGTGACGAGATCGGCCAGATAGGCTTCATGGCTCGGATAATATTGATTGGGTTGGAAGGCAGTGATGAGGCCGGGGGAGGCCGCGTTCATGAAGCCGGACACGGGCTTGCCCGACATGGCTTTCTGGAAGCGGCGGATATCCTCATGGCAGGGCTCAAGATTGACGAGCTTTACTTCGCCAATGCAGGCCGCGCGGACAAATTCCTGATCGCCCATCACGGCAGCCAGCTTCTTGCGAAATTCGGGCAGGGGCGCGAGGTCGAGCGCAGGCTTGCGCGGCACGTCGCCACCAAAGCCTGACAGGCGTTCGGTGATGTAGGTTGAATAGCCGACCTTGCCGAGTTCACCATCGCTGGCGACGGAGACGCCCGCGTCCATCTGCTTGACGACAGCGTCATCCACGGCGCGTTGAACGACCGCATCAAACTCAGCCACGTCATAAGCTTCGCCATGGTCGCGTGCCAAAAGCAGCGGTACGAGCTCATCCCCGCGAGGAAGGCTGCCCACATGGGTCGTTTCAATAAACTTGGACATAACTCTCCCTCTCAATTTTCACTGGCGCCGAAACATTCATTCATATATGCGAAGCGTTCGTCAATATGAAATTAGAAAGGCATGTCGTGAGCACCCAGTCCCTTGAAGCCCTGTTGAGCGGCGTTGGCAATATAGCATCTTTCCTGCGCAACCAGCAGAGCGGCCCGAATGTATACCCGGGTGTTCCTGCCGAATACACCAATTGGCGCGACGAACAGCAGGCTTGGCAGAAGACTTGCGTGCTCTTCAACCAGTCATTTCACATGGCGGAACTGCTTGTCGAAGGCCCCGGCGCGTTCGCGCTGCTCAATCGTCTCGGCATCAACAGCTTCAAGGGCTTCGTCCCCGGCAAGGCCAAGCAGTTTGTTCCTTGCACGCCGGACGGTTTCGTCATTGGCGATGTGATCCTGTTCTATCTGGACGACGAAAGCTTCAACTTGGTTGGCCGCGCGCCGACGCTGAATTGGGTCATGTACAATGCCGAAGTTGGCAAGGATGACGTGAAGCTGACTTATGACGAGCGTTCTGCAGCGCGTCCGGATCCGTTCGGTCGCGTCAACTATCGCTATCAGATCCAGGGGCCGAACGCCGCTCAGGTGATCGAAGCGGCCACCGGCCAGCCTGCACCTGACCTTAAGTTCTTCAACATGTGCTGGATGGAAATCGCCGGTAAGAAGGTCCGCGCTTTGCGTCACGGCATGGCCGGCCAGCCCGGCTTTGAGCTTTTCGGCCCGATGGCTGAAGGTGACGCTGTTCACGCCGCACTGGTCGAGGCAGGCAAGGCCCATGGCATGCGCCTTGTCGGCGGTCGTGCCTATTCATCCAACACGCTGGAATCGGGCTGGATCCCGTCACCTTTGCCCGCGATCTACACGGGTGAGGCGCTGAAGCCCTATCGTGAATGGCTGACGGTCAACCACTATGAAGCCAAGGCTTCAATCGGCGGCAGCCATGCCTCTGACAATGTCGAAGACTATTATCTGACGCCTTGGGATCTGGGTTACGGGCCGTTCGTCAAGTTCGACCATGACTTTGTCGGCGCCGAAGCACTCAAGAAGATGGACGCCGCACCCAAGCGTCAGAAGGTGACGCTGGCGCTCGACAACGACGCATTCCTCGATGCGTTTGGAACAGCGCTGGGCAGTGGCGACCGCGCGAAATTCTTCGAATTTCCCTCAGCTGTCTATTCGATGCACCCGTTTGATCTCGTCACGGTTGGCGGCAAGACCGTCGGCCTCTCCACTTGGATTGGCTACAGCTCCAACGAAGGCCGCATGCTGACACTGGCGATGCTGGATGCTGAACATGCAGTTCCCGGCACCGAAGTGTCGCTGGTTTGGGGGGAACCCAATGGCGGCACGAAGAAGCTGACCGTTGAGCCGCACAAGCAGGTCGAAATCTCAGCTGTTGTGAGCCCCGTACCGTATGCCGATGTCGCCCGCACCGGCTATGCCAATGGCTGGCGGACCCGTCAGGCCTGACCCAAGAGGGCGGAGGCCTGAACCAGCAATTCCGTCGCGCGCGCTTCGATCTCCGGATTGAAGCGCGCCGCCGGGATGGCAACGCTGAACGCGCCCAAGGCTGCGCCATTGCGCCATGCGACCTTGCCGAGCGCGCAGATTCCCATCGTAAATTCCTCGCGCACATGGGAGAGTCCCGTGTTGCGGATTAGGTCGAGCTCGCGCCGCAGAGCGTCGGCTTCGGTGATGGTGTTTGCTGTGAAGCGCTCCCGCGGGACCGTTGAAAGATACGCGTCGAGCCGGTGTGGCTCGAACGTGGCGAGCAAAGCCTTGCCCGCGGCAAAGGCATGGAGCGGCGCGCGGCGGCCTTCCTCTACGGCATAACGCAGCGCCTGTCCGCTTATGGCACTGGCAATGGCTTCAATTTCACTGTCTCGGACAACAAAAAACGCGGTGGTTTCGTCAATCTTGTCGCGGATCGATTCAATCAGCGGGCGAACCGACTCCCGAAGCGAGGCGCCGCTGTCAGCCGGGGACAGGCGGGCAAGGGCAGGGCCAGCGGCGTAGCTGCGCCCGTCACGCACCAGATAGCCAAGGCCGACCAGTGTCGTCAGCAGGTAAGACATGCTGCTCGCCGGGATCGGCTTGATGGTCCCGATCTCATTGGCGGACATTGGACGGCCCATGGCGACGATCGTTTCAAGAATCTCAAGCGCGCGCACAGCGGACTTGACGGATTCCCCTTGTTTGGCAGCGTTCATCTGCCCGTTGTATTTCGCATATATGAAACACTCAACCTGTTGTTTGTGTTGCCAACCCTTGTTAGGCGGAGAGGCAAGGAGACACGCACTGTGACGGACGTTGAAACGATGCTGGCGGAACACGCCTGTGCTAAGCTGATCACCGAATATGCCGCCTTGCTGGATGCGGGCCGCTGGGGGGATGTAGCTGCACTCTATGTGACGGACGGCCGCATGAGCCGCCCTACCGCACCCGATGACTTTACGGAGGGTCGGGATGCCATCCTCGCGTCTTTCACCGCGCGACCGCCGCGCATTTCCCGCCATGTCTGCATCAACATCCGTGTTGATGTGGAAGGGAGTACCTCTGCCACGGCGACCAGCCAGATCCTCCTGTTCACAGCAGAGGCCGCAGAGGACGGCGGGTTGCCGATCCAATCCCCCGCGCCGCCGATGGTTGGCACCTATGCCGACCGATTGGTACGCACGGAGGCGGGATGGCGCTTTGCCGAGCGGCGCGGGTCGCTGGATTTCCGGCCTGCCCCGCGCTGAGGCGCCTGCGGACCTAAGCTCGTTGTCGTTCGTTCCCCTCTGGCCCACCCGCCCGGAGAAGATCGAAACGCAATGGCCAATTTCATGTTTGCAACCGGGATCGAGAACAGCATCCCGACGATCAACAACGGGCGCACCCGCGTCGACCAGATGGAGGCCTGCGGGCATTATCGCCAATGGCAGACCGACTTTGACCTCGTTGAGGATCTTGGCATCCGCTATCTCCGCTTCGGTCCGCCGCTCCACAAGACGTTTCTGGCGCCGGGCCGCTATGATTGGGAATTTGCAGACCTAACGCTGCGCGACCTGAAAGCGCGCGACATTACGCCGATCGTTGACCTGTGCCATTTCGGTGTGCCGGACTGGATCGGCAATTTCCAGAATCCCGACTTTCCGGTGCTATTCGCCCGTTATGCGGCTGACTTTGCAGAGCGGTATCCTTGGATTCAGCTCTACACGCCAGTCAACGAGATGTTCATTTGTGCTGTCTTTTCCGCGCAATATGGCTGGTGGAATGAGCAGCTGACGACCGACCTCGGCTTTGTCACAGCACTCAAGCATATCGTGAAAGCCAATGTGATGGCGATGCGCGAAATCCTGAAACGCCGCCCCGACGCGATCTTCATCCAAAGCGAGTCATCCGAATATTATCATGCGGACAGCCCGGCTGCGATTGGCCCTGCCGAAACGTTGAACGCCAAACGTTTCCTGTCGCTTGATCTCAATTACGGGCGGCGCGTGAACAGCGACATGTACGAGTATCTGATGGATAACGGCATGACGCGGGAGGAGTATCACTTCTTCCTTGGCAACCGGCTCAAACAGCACTGCATATTGGGCAACGACTATTATTGGACCAATGAGCACCGCGTCCATGCCGACGGCAGCACCTGCGCCTCTGGTGAGGTTTTCGGTTATACCGAGATCACGCGGCAATATTACGGGCGTTACGGCCTGCCGGTGATGCACACCGAAACCAATTTGCGCGAAGGCCCAAATGGGGATGAGGCGGTCAATTGGTTGTGGAAGGAATGGGCGAGTGTCCTTCGTCTGCGCAACATCGGCATCCCGACTGTGGGTTTTACCTGGTATTCGCTGACCGATCAGGTCGATTGGGACACGGCGCTGCGCGAGCAGAACGGCAATGTAAACGCCTTGGGTCTCTATGATCTGGATCGCAACATTCGGCGGGTGGGATCAGCTTACAAGCAACTGATCCGGGATTGGCACGATGTGCTGCCGGCGCAAAGCGTCTGCCTCGTCGTCCCCCTTGTCACGCCGGCGCACGCCCATCGGGTTGAGGCCGTGGAACAGCAACGCCGCTTGGAATCCTTGGACACAAAGGCTTCTGCCCAACCGAGTAGTGTTACTGACTTCGGACGTTAGGCTTTAGCTCATGCCGCGGGCGGCAAGACGGTAGGGGAGTTCCGTTGCCCGTTCTTCGACTGCCTTGGGCTGCATGTAGCAAACCGAAAGGTGCCGGCCGAAGATGTCGTCGCCGCGCATCCGGAGTTCCGCATTGGCCCCCTCCGGCAGCGCGCGACGCAGCTCCATCAGCACGTCAATGGCGTCGTCGAGTGTCGTGCGGTCATCAATCTTTACAAATTCTCTGACGAAGCTGGACATCGGCTCCCCCTCCCAAATCGGTTTCGATCGCAACAAAGTAGCGCTGCATTCCTTGACCGCTCAAGGCCGTAAAAACACGGTTGGGCGCAATCACAGCTGATTTGCGATGTGCCGGGCCCCATCGGTGCAACAAAACTGGCCTCGCTGTGTTGTCCGCAATTCGTTTGCTGTTGCAGGTGCACCGCATTGCTCCTGCAGCAAAACTCCGGCAAATAGAGCGCTCAATTGCTTCGGAGTTTGTTTGTCCCATGAACCTGATCGTCGATATCCTGCGGATCTTGCTGAACGTCGTTTGGTGGATCATCATCGTTCAGGCCATCATGTCCTGGCTGATCGCTTTCAACGTCATCAACACGCACAATGAATTTGTCCGTCAGATTTGGGGCTCTCTGGACCGCATGACCGAGCCGCTCTACCGCCCGATCCGCAAGATCTTGCCGGACTTTGGCGGGCTTGATCTGTCGCCGCTCGTCGTTCTCGTTGGCCTGGCGATTATCGAGCGTGTGCTTGTTGAAGTGCAATATTCCGCCTTGGGGATGTGACGGGTCCTTTCTGGAAGCTTTTGCCGGACGGCATCGATGTCTCTGTGCGGGCAACGCCTAAGGGGGGACGTGACGGGGTCGACGGTGTGAAGGAAGATGCCGCCGGTGCGCGCTGGTTGTCCGTCCGTGTCTCCGCACCGCCTGATGACGGCAAGGCGACCAAGGCAGTGGCCAAAGTTTTGGCAGTTTATTTTGGAGTGCCCGCGCGTGACGTAACACTGGTCAGCGGGGCCACAGCGCGGCTAAAGCGCTTTCGAATAATGGGTAATCCGGCACAATTGGAAGCCGTTGCCCGCAACGTAATGCTGGAGGAATGATGTCTGCGACTTTGATTGATGGAAAAGCCTTTGCCGAAGGTTTGCGAGGCCGTGTGGCTGATGCGGCCAAGCGGTTTCAGGCAGATGCGGGCCGCGCGCCCGGACTGGTCGTGGTTCTGGTCGGTGAAGATCCTGCGTCCTCTGTCTATGTCCGTTCCAAGGGCAAAGCCTGCCGCGAAGCGGGCATGGAGAGCATCGAACACCGGCTTCCTGAAACAGCGTCACAGGACGAGTTGATTGCGCTCGTGCAGAGCCTGAATGCCGAAGACAAGGTCGACGGCATCCTCGTTCAGCTGCCGCTGCCCTCGCAGATTGACGACAAGGCGGTCATCGGCACGATTGACCCGGCGAAGGACGTGGACGGCTTCCACGTCGTCAACGCCGGGCGCCTTGCAGTGGGAGAGGATGCGCTTGTCCCCTGCACGCCGCTCGGCTGTCTGATGCTGCTCAAGGATCAGCTCGGTGATCTGACGGGTATGAACGCCGTTGTTATCGGTCGGTCGAACATTGTGGGCAAACCGATGGCGCAATTGCTGTTGGGGGAAAGCTGCACGGTGACCATCGCGCACAGCCGGACCAAAGATCTTCCGGAGGTTGTTCGTCGTGCCGATATCGTCGTCGCAGCGGTGGGCCGGCCTGAAATGGTGAAGGGCGACTGGATCAAGCCGGGCGCGGTTGTTATTGATGTGGGCATCAACCGCGTGCCTGCCGCTGAGGGCAAGACGCGCCTTGTCGGGGATGTTGCCTTTGATGAAGCTGCTGCCCAAGCCTCTGCCATCACGCCGGTGCCCGGCGGCGTCGGCCCCATGACGATTGCTGTGCTTTTGCGCAACACTGTTGTTGCGGCACGCGCGCGGCTTGGCCTGACGCCGGAAGCAGGGCTCTGACATCATGCTGATGGAGCTCTTCATCTCGGCGCTGGTGACGTTCTTCGTCGTCATTGATCCGCCGGGATGTGCGCCCATTTTTGCCAGCCTCACGGCTGGATCACCCGCCGAACACCGTCGGGCGATGGCCGTGCGGTCAACATTGGTAGCCGCACTGGTCCTCTTTCTTTTCGCTGTCTTTGGGGAGGCGTTCCTCGGCGCGCTCGGGATCAGCCTCGACGCGTTCCGCGTGGCCGGCGGCATCATGCTGTTCATCATCGCGCTTGAAATGGTGTTTGAAAAGCGGACCGAGCGACGGGAACATCGTGTTGAGGACGTAAAGGCGCATCCCGAGCATGAGGATATTTCCATCTTCCCGATGGCGATCCCGATGATTGCGGGGCCGGGCTCCATTGCATCGGTCATGCTGATGACATCGAAATCAAGCGGGATGGAACAGACCCTCGTCGTGTTCGGCGCACTCGCGGTGATTCTGATCGTCAACATGTTCGCCCTGCTGGCGGCTGGGCCGTTGATGACCTTCTTAGGCTATCGGATTGAGGCGATGATCACGCGGATCCTCGGCGTCATTCTGGCGGCGCTGGCGGCGCAGTTCGTGATTGACGGGATTAAGGCCAGCTTCGCTTAGGCGTAGTCCTCTTCGTCCTCGACCATGATGGCACGAACCTTGGTCAGCGCCGATTTCTTGATCTGGCAGACGCGGGCGGCCCCGACGCCAAGGACTTGGCCGATTTCATCAAGGTTGAGTTCCTCAACGAAATAGAGCTGGAGGATGAGCTGTTCACGCTCATTGAGCTTGTCGATGGCCAGCTTCAACGCGGCCGCCATCTGCTCCCGCTCCATGGCTTGATCTGCGCGTTCGCCCTGATCGGCAAAGTCCATCAGATGGTCTGAATAGGCTTCGTCAATGGCCTCGTCACGGATGGGCTGGATGGTTGCGTTCATGTCCTGATAGGCGCGGATATCCATTTCGAGCGCCTCGGCCATTTCGAGATCATTGGGCGCGCGCATAAGATTTTGTTCCAGAGCCCTGCGGACCTTTTCGACCTCGCGGCGCTTGGCAATGGCGGACCGCGCCACCTTCGCCTCACGGCGGAGATGGTCGATCATGGCCCCCCGGATGCGCATGGACGCGTAGGTTGAAAAGGCGTGGCCGCGGTCTTCATAGGTGCGTGACGCCTCCACGAGCGCGATCATCCCGATCTGGATCAGGTCTTCGACCTCAATGGCAGAGGCGATGCGGGCATGGACGTGCCAAGCGATGCGGCGCACGAGAGGAATGGACTGCTGGACCAACGCCTCAACATCGGTCGCGGCATAGCGTTGGGCAGGGGTGATGGGTTGTTGCAACATCAGCTTCTTTCCTCGTCGGTCATGTCCGTCAGCGCTGCGACAGAGCCATGGGCTCCGCCGACGACGGCGATGACGTCGATCGTCTTGGTTTCGGGGATTTCGAGTACGGACAGGACCGGCAGTTCGGCCATTTGGGCGCGGAGCAGGCGGGCAACGGCCGGTCGGATGGCAGGCGCCGTCACCACAGCGACGCTGCGTGCGGCCATCAGCAGGGGCTGCACCGCATCCCGGACCGACGAGACCAATCGATTGGAAAGCGCAGGCTCAAAGGGGTAAAGTGCCTGTGGTCCGGCCCGGACGGCCTGCGCCAGCAGCGCCTCCAGTTCCGGATCAAAGGTAATGACCGGCAGCGGCATGCGCGATGGCACAATGGTCTGCACAATCAGCGCGCCAATCCTTTGGCGGACGGATTCGACAATGCCTGTCTGATCGAGGCCAAGCGCGCCGACCTCTACCATCGCCTCTGCGATGCGGCGGAAGTCCTTCAGCGGCACGCGTTCGACCAGCATTGAACGGCAGACAGCGGCAATCTGGGCTGTGCTATAGGGCTGGGGAGACAGACCTGCCGCCAGTTGCGGGAAATTATCCTTCAGCGCTTCGACAAGGCCCTGTGCTTCGTCGAGACCGAAGAGTTCAGCCGCGCTGCCGGTGACGAGCGCGTTCAGATGGGTTGCGATGACGGTGGGGGCATCGACAACGGTGTATCCCGCGACAACCGCCTCATTGCGCTGATCGGCTGAGATCCAGACGGCGTCGAGGCCGAAGCACGGGTCTTTGACAAAACGGCCGGGCAGCTGCTTTTCGCAGTCGCCGCTATCGAGCGCGAGCAGATCTCGCGCATAGGCCATGTCCTCACCCATCACGACGCCCGCGACAGTGATGCGATAGGCGTTGCCTTCGATGGAGAGGTTATCTTTCACCTTCACAAGCGGCAGGACAAAGCCGAGTTCGCGCGACAGCTGGCGGCGGATGCCGGTGATGCGGGCCATGAGCGGCGCGCCCTTGCGGTCATCGACCAACTCGACGAGGCCGTAGCCGAGCTCCACCGTGATCGGGGCGGCATCGCTCACATCGTTCCACGAAATATGATGCAGAGGTTCCGACACGGGCATGGGCGGCGGGGCGATGATCTGCGTGCGCTCCTTCTGGCGCAGCATCCAGTAAATGCCGCCGCAGATCGCAGCGGCCGGCAGGATGATGAGATGCGGCATGCCGGGGATCAGGCCGAGGACGGTCATGATCCCGGCAACAGGCGCCCAAGCGCGCGAGGCGCCGAATTGGCTGCCGATCTGGCCCGACAAGTCGAACGGCGAGGAAACGCGCGTGACGATGGCGGCAGCGGCGATGGACAGCAAGAGCGCCGGAACCTGTGCAACCAGCGCATCGCCGATGGCGAGCATGGTGTAGGTGCGCGCCGCCTCTGACAGGGCCAGATTGTGGCTCACGACGCCAAGGATGATGCCGCCGACAATGTTGACGAACAGGATGATCAGGCCGGCAACCGCGTCGCCTTTTACGAATTTGGAGGCACCGTCCATTGATCCGTAAAAGTCGGCTTCTGTCCCCACCTCATGCCGCCGGGCCTTGGCTTCATCCGGACTGATCAGACCCGCATTGAGATCGGCATCGATCGCCATTTGCTTGCCGGGCAGCGCGTCGAGCGTGAAGCGTGCCGACACTTCCGACACGCGGCCGGCACCCTTGGTGATGACCACCAGATTGATGACGAGCAGCACCGCAAAAACGAAAATGCCGACAATGAAGTCGCCGCCAATCAGGAAGTTACCGAACGCTTCAATGACGTGCCCCGCTGCCGCTGGCCCTTCATGGCCATGGACAAGCACCACGCGGGTGGACGCGACGTTCAGTGCCAAGCGGGCAATGGTGGCGAGCAGCAGGACCGTCGGGAAGGCCGAGAAATCGAGCGGCTTGGCAGCGTTGAGCGCCACCATGAGCACCGCCATTGAAATAACGATGTTGGCGATGAACCCGATATCCAGCAGGACGGCCGGAACAGGCACGATCATCAGCATGACGAGCATGAGAATTGCGATGGGCAACACGCCGCTGCGCGCCGAAATGACCCAAGCGGGAAGGGTGAAGCGACCCATTACTGGTCTCCCGCCATGGCGGCGAGCCGCTGATATGCGGCCTGCGCAAATTCAACCGAAAGCTTGTCGGGCATGGGTTCAAAATCGGCGAAGCGCATCAGCGCCCGCGTGGTCGGACGGTTCTCGATGACGGTGCGGACCGAGGAAGCGCCGACAGGCGCGTTGAGTTTGGAGGCGAACCTCTCCCGGATATCACTTAGGCTTCGCGCGCTGCCATCCGGCGCATAGAAGACAGCCCGATTGGCGGCTGCGGCCTGCGGGAACAGGGGCGCCGCGGCCTGAGAGGAATCAGCTTCATGGGCCTGAAGGAATTTGAGCGCGCCATCCGCGCCAAGGAAGTGGGCGAGGTAGAGGTCAACCTGATCTGTCTGGCGGCCAAGGCCGGATTCCAGAAAGCTCTGATTGTCCGCAGCCAGCTCACCCGCCATCGCGGATGAGGCGTCTGCGTCAAAGCGCAGATCCAAGATGGTCTGGCGCAGAGCCGGGTCAGAAACAACGTGGCGACCGCCGGGTGTTGTTGAGATGGCATCTGCCGCCCAGGCCAGGCCGTGATTGGCGCCATGCGCCTTCAACGTCCCGAGCCAGGTCGCCTTGGTGAACTGGAAGAGACCCGCCGCGCTGGAGGTTGAAGCCTGCGCCTGCGGGTTCAGGCTGCTTTCAACGCGCGCCTGATTGAGAAGGTAGCCGAAGTCCATACCGGTCCGTGCCGCTGCATTGGCGACGGCGGAGTGCACCGGGGATCGGCCTGCCGTTGTGATGATGGTCGTATCTGCCACTTGGGCTTCCCTGTTGAACAATTCGGGAAGCATTCAGCAAAGGCCGTGCCAGTTCTCAGATGAGGGAAGCGCGGCCCAGTTTTCCGGCGTTTGTATAGGTGTGGGTCACCCGTTCACCGCGCTGATGCGTCAATCTTTCGAGCCGCTGAGACACGCGGTCTGTCAGGAAATTGACCCGCCCGCGCGCGGCTTCTGCCTGACGCAAAGCATAGTCAAAGCGGGGGCGGTCTTCATTGGCCGAAGGGGTTTCCGCACGCACTGCTTCCAGCGCGCGCGCGACACGTGCGGTTGCATCCTCAACAGCGGAGACGTCGCCGGCGTCAAGGGCGCTGATGAGCGCCCCCTGGCAGTCGATTAGCCGATCAATGGCGCTCGACGGCATTAGAGATACGCCTGAAATGACATGGCATCGGCAATCGCTGTCGTGTCGACAGGATAGCTGCCTTGCGCAATCGCGGTGCTGATCTGCGCAAGCTTTACGTAATCAACCGGCGGGCCTTCGCTCGCGATCTTGGAGGCCATGCTGAAGAGCCGCGGAACATCCGCAGGTCCAGGCCCGCCGCCCGCATTCAGCGTCGGCTTTGGCGCGGGGTTACGCACAAGTTGCGGGGCTTGCGCGCCGCTGGATGAGCTGACTGGATCGACCATCGTCCTGTTCCCTCAAGTGACCTGTCATGAACCCGACAGGCCTTCCTGAGAGTAGTAACGACTATTTGACGCAGCCTTTTAGGGTTTAGTTGATGGAATTTGCGCGGACGCGTCCAACGCCGAGAACAGTGACGCTAACCGGCGCATTTCCGTCACTTGGGCGGACCCGGACAGCGTTGCCGACCCGTCCATCTTCCACAGCCGTGGCCGATGTGGACACAGAAAAGCCGGCGCCATCGACATAAAGTTCAACAATATCGCCTTTGCGAATGTCCGGCGCTGACATGCTTTGAGGGGCGGCCACCAGCGGCACCAAAATCCGCCAGCCCAAAGAGGGACAGCGAACCGCAATGGCGTTGCCGCCCACAGGCGCGATGTCCGCAGGTATGGGGCAGCGAGGGAGCTTGAGGCGTCGGTCAACTGGTGCCGCACTGCCAATCGCGGCAATGCGCGCATCCATATCGGCCAGATCTTCAAAGGACAGAGGAAGGGCAGCAGCCAAGGCAAAGGGGGCGATCAACATAAAGGTCTCCTGATGGTCGCCGTGTTATGAGCAAATGCCGTGCCAATGGCGCAAAGGCACTTGTCCCAGTCCCTAGTGCCGGACCTAGAGTCAGAAAAACGACAGGGGGTCGCCTCCCTGCACGGCCTGACCGCCCTTTCGAAGCCGAATTCCGGAATTGGCACGGTGATTGCTTCGGTGTCTCAGCGCAGGCCCGGTGGTCGGTCCTGCATCGGAGACCATGACATGCCCGCATTCGACAGATTGTTCGGCATCCATTCCACGGCTTTGGCGGTGCGCTCGCAGCGGATGACGGTGCTTGCGTCCAATATCGCCAATGCCGCAACGCCCAATTACAAGGCGCGTGACCTTGATTTTCAGGCCGCTTTGCAAAGCGCCGAGGCGGGTCAGTCGCCAGACAAGGCGCTGCGCTACCGCGTTCCCATCCAGCCGTCTCTCGATGGCAATACCGTTGAGATGTCGGTTGAACAGACCGCCTTTACAGAAAACGCCATTGCTTACCGCGCGACGCTGTCCTTCCTGCAGGGGCGCATCGGCACCCTCACACGCGCGCTGAAGGGTGAATGACGATGGCCGCCCCCCTTTCCCTTTTTGATATTAGCGGCCGCGCGATGGCCGCCCAGCTCGTGCGGCTCAACACCACCGCGTCCAACCTGGCCAATGCAGGCTCGGTCGCAGGCAGCGAGGCACAGGCCTATCGCGCGATGAAGCCTGTCTTCCGCACCGTGATGGAGGCCGATGGCCGCGCGACGGTATCGGTCGACCGCATCGACCAGTCCACCACCAAGCCGGTGAAACGGCATGACCCCAATCACCCGCTGGCCGATGGCAATGGTGACGTCTGGGAAGCCGCCGTCGATGGCGCGGCAGAACTCGTCGAGATGATCGAGACGTCCCGACACTATCAAAACAACGTTCAGGTTCTGCAGACGGCCAAGGGCCTGATGCTCGACACATTGAGGATTGGCCAATGACGACAATTACAAATGTTGCGACCACACCGGGCAAGAGCACCGTGGCCGCTCAGTCCCAGCTTAATCAGACGGATTTCCTCCGCCTGATGACAGAGCAGCTCAAGCAGCAGGACCCGACCGACCCTGCGGACCCGTCAGAAATGGCCGCGCAAATGGCCCAGTTCGCCAGCTCAACCGGCATTTCGGAAATGAACAACTCGCTGAAGGAAATTGCGGATCTTGTCGCGAGCCAGTCAGCGCTTCTCCAATCCATCCAGGCGGCAACCGCGCAGACGGCTGCCCAAACAAAGGTCGCGTAACATGTCCTTTTACACCTCCATTTCCGGCACTAAGGGTGCGCAGGCCGATATTGCAGCCATTTCCAACAACCTTGCCAACGCGCAGACGACGGGCTTCAAACGCAGCCGCGTTGAGTTTGGCGATTTGTTTGCAGCGGCCCCCACGCAGACCGCGCGCGAAGTCGCCGGGCAGGGTGTCCGCGTCATGGCGATCTTGCAGCAGTTCGGCCAAGGCACGCTCGCCACGACCGATAAGGCGCTTGACCTTGGCGTCGCCGGTGACGGCTTTTTTGTCGTGAAGAGCGCACCGCCAACCAGCGATATCACTTACACGCGTGCCGGTGCGTTCAACATTGATTCGAGCCGCAACGTTGTCGACACGCTTGGGGCCCGGGTTCAGATCCTGCCGGTCGATGCGCAAGGTCAGGTTACGGGCACGACGCTGAGCGATTTCAAAATTCCCAACGTTTCGCCTGCAAACCCGAATGCCGCTTTGGTCAGCGTGACCATCGGGCTTGATGGTCTTGCCAAGGCAAGCTTTTCGGATGGCACGACCGATAACATCGGCAAGGTTGCACTTGCCAACTTCAACTCGCTGGAAGGCTTGCGGTCGATTGGGGACGCCCATTGGCGCTCGACGGATTTCAGTGGCCCGGCGATCATCGGGGAGGCTTCAACCGGGTCGCTCGGTGAAATCCGGGCGGGCACGCTGGAACGCGCCAATGTTGAAGTGACTGAGGAAATGGTCGCGCTTATTTCGGCTCAACGCAATTTTCAGGCGAATGCCAAGGCTCTCGATGCGGAATCGAAAATGAGCCAGGCCATCATGCAGGCCTTCTGAGGTAAATCATGGACCGCCTGATCTATAACAGCCTGTCGGCGTTGAAGGGGGCCGCTGCCAAGCAGGCAGCGACTGCCAATAATTTGGCCAACGCCTCCACGCCGGGCTTCAAGTCTGACCTTTCCGAAGCACAGGCGCTGTGGCTGAAGGGTCAGAGCCTCGATAGCCGCGCGGCGATGTCGCAAGAAGTTCTGTCGGCGGACCTGCGGGCAGGAGTGGTTGTTTCCACCGGACGGGCTCTTGATGTGGCGATTGAGAATGATGCGTTGTTCGCCGTCCAGTCTCCGGCTGGCGACGAAGCCTATACGCGGCGCGGCGATTTTCAGATGTCCGACAGCGGCTTGCTGACGACAGGTGATGGACGGCCGCTGCTCGGTCAACAGGGGCCGATCACATTGCCGCCCGCTGACAGTGTTTCCATCGACAATCAGGGCCGCATCTCGATCATCCCCGCAGGGGGGGATCCGACGCAACCACAGGAAGTGGACCAGCTTAAGCTTGTCTCTCCCGCCGGCATCGGTGCGACCAAGGGCCTAGATGGCCTGTTCCGCGCCACAAATGGCGATGCCCTGCCGTCCGACCCGGATGCGCGCGTGCGCACGGGCCATCTCGAATCCTCAAACGTCTCCTCCACCCAGGCTTTGGTCGACATGATTGAAGCCAGCCGGTCGTGGGACGTTCAACTTAAGTTGCTGGGTGATGTGCGTGATCTCGATACGTCCACGTCCCAGCTCATGAACCTGAACCAGTAAGCAGGAAGACACAGATATGACTATGGGCGCTCTCCACGTCGCACGCACCGGCCTCGACGCACAGAATATGCGGATGCAGGTGATTGCGAACAACCTCGCCAACGTGAACACCACGGGCTTCAAGCGCGACCGCGCGAGCTTTGACACGCTGGCCTATCAGGCGATTGTGTCCGCTGGTGCCTCATCTTCAGGTGACAATTTGTATGCGACGGGCCTTAACCTCGGCACCGGCGTTCAGGTGGGCGGCACGACCCGTGTGGACACGCAAGGCACGCTTGCGACAACCGGCAATGCGCTTGACCTTGCGGTGGAAGGTGCTGGCTATTTTCAGGTTCTGATGCCGGACGGCCGCACCGGCTTTACCCGCGCGGGTAACTTCACGCTTTCCCCGGAAGGCACGATTGTCACGCCGTCGGGCCTGCCGCTTCAACCGCAGATCCAGGTGCCCGAAGGCACGACGCAGATCACGATTGGATCGGATGGCACAGTGTCCGCCCAACTGCCGGGGCAGGCGGCGTTGTCGCAGCTGGGTCAGATTGAAACGGCACGCTTCATGAACCCGGCTGGCCTTGCGCCGGGTGGCGACAACATTCTGATGGAAACGCCGGCCTCGGGCACTCCGCAGACAGGTGCACCCGGCGAAGCAGGCCGCGGCACGATCCGGTCCGGCGCCTTGGAAGGCTCCAACGTCAATGTCGTCGAAGAACTGGTCGACATGATCGAAACGCAGCGGGCCTATGAGGTCAATTCCAAGATGATCCAGGCCACTGATGAAATGATGCGCAATGCGAACCAGCAGCTTTAGTCTGGCGCTCGCGCTGGTCCTGCTTTCGGCGCCCGTAGGGGCCGCCGAACGCGGCGCCGTGTTCTCGACAGCAGGCTACACTCCGCTCACGTCGGGCGCACGTGCAGGGCAGGTTGGCGATATTCTGACCGTGATGCTCGTCGAGCGCACCACGGCCACCAAGTCGAATTCGGCGAGCACAGGCCGCGATGGCGCGGTCGGCGTCACACCGCCCAGCACCGGCATCCTGAATCTGCTCAAGCCCACTGATTTAAGCGCAAGCGGCAATCAGTCGTTCAAGGGGAAGGGCGAGGCCGCCCAGTCTAACGCGCTTTCAGGTGAAATTGCGGTGACGGTGGTCTCTGTCCGGCCCAATGGAGTGCTCGAAGTGAAAGGCGAAAAGTTCCTCAAGCTGAACCGCGGCGATGAACGCATCGAGCTGACGGGGCTTGTGCGGATCGCAGACATTTCTGCTGACAACCGTGTCTTGTCGACGCGCGTTGCCAATGCACGCATTGCCTATATCGGCAAGGGCGAGATTGCGCGAGGCAGCAAGCAGGGCTGGCTCCAGGCGTTCTTCTCCAAGATCAGTCCCTTCTGATGAAGCAGTTCCTCCTCCTTCTGGCCGCCTTGGTCGCGACGCCGCTGCACGCCGAACGGATCAAGGATCTCGGCGCGTTTGAAGGCCTGCGCGCAAACCAGCTGACCGGCTATGGCATCGTCGTTGGCCTCGCGGGCACAGGCGATGATAGCTTGGATTACGCGACGCAGGGTATGAAGGGCGCCATCTCCCGCTTCGGCCTGACGCTCCCTGCCGGCATCAACCCTGCGCTCAAGAATGCCGCGGCCGTGATGATCACAGCGGAGCTGCCGCCTTTTGCCAAGCCGGGCCAGCGGCTCGACGTTACCATCTCCGCCATCGGTAAGGCCAAGAGCCTGCGTGGTGGTACGCTCATCATGTCCCCCCTCTACGGGGCGGACGGAAACATCTATGCCATGGCGCAGGGCAACCTCGTGGTGGGCGGCCTGGGTATCGATGCAGCAGATGGTTCCAAGCTGTCGGTCAACATTCCGTCGGCTGGTCGTATTGACGGAGGCGCCTCAGTCGAACGCGCGGTCGATACCGGCTTTGCGACGTCTGAAATGCTGACCTTTAACCTTGCCAGTCCTGATCTGACAAATGCGCGGCTGGTCGCAGATGCGATCAACCGCCTTGCCGGCAATGGTGCGGCACGGGCGATGGACGGCGTGTCGATCGCGATCAGCGCACCCGATGGCGCAGAAGCGCGGCTGCGGCTGATGAGCGCGATTGAGAACCTTCAGGTCACGCCAACTGAGCCGCCCGCGCGCGTCATAGTCAATTCGCGAACAGGGACGGTCGTCATCAATGGCGCTGTCCGCGTTGCGCCTGCGGCTGTGACGCACGGGACGCTGACTGTGAAGGTCGATGAGAACCCCATGGTCGTGCAGCCTGCGCCTTTCAGCCGTGGCCAAACCGCGCTGGAGCTCGCAAGCGATATTGTCGTGGAGGAGCAACGCATTCCGATGGCGCTCATGAAGCGCGGCGCATCGCTCTCCGACATCGTCAAGGCCGTCAACAAGCTGGGTGTTTCAGCGGGCGACCTTGTGGCCATCCTTCAGGCCCTCAAGCAAGCGGGCGCCCTTCAAGCTGAACTGGTGATCTTGTGATCAACTCCATTTCCTCCACCACGGCAGCCAAGCCCGTCGATCCCGCGTTGCGCAAGGCTGCGCAGGGCTTTGAGGCGTTGTTCCTCAGGCAGGTCATTGGCTCCATGCGACAGGCCAAGCTTGGCGACGATCTTTTCGGGTCGAGCGCGACGAACACCTATCGGGAGATGTCAGACAAGCAACTGGCAGACTCGCTGGCACAAAAGGGATCAATTGGCATTGCCGCGTTGGTGGAGGCGCAGCTCTCACAAAAAGGTGACGTTAGATGACCGATATCATGGCGCTCGGCCTGACCAGCGTGAAGGCTTTTACGCAGGGTCTCGCCACCATCAGCGACAACGTCGCCAACGCGCAGACCCCCGGCTATGCCCGTCGGTCCACGCGGATCGAAGACGGAACGGTCATCCGGTACGCGGATGAATGGCGCAACAATGAATCGCGCATCGCCTCTGGCCTTGCCACGCAAGCCAGCACGCGTTTGAATTGGCTGGAATCAGCAGAACGTGCGCTTGATGATGGCGAAACGGGGATCGGTCAGCGCGTTGGGGCTGTCTTTAATCGCGCAGAAGAACTCGCGGCGGACCCCAACAGCATTGCCCGCCGAAGTGCCTATCTTCAGTCGATCGACGATGCCGCGATCTCGTTTCGGACGACGGCATCAGGGCTGAAGTCTTCATCGGAAGGCATTGCCTCTCAGGCGCAGCAGACGGTGACGAGCCTGAATAGCGATCTGAAAGGACTGCTCAACGTCAACCAGACATTGCTGGCTTCGGCTCAAGGGACGAGCGGCTATGCTTCGCTGCTGGACCAGCGGGATCGGTTGTTGACCAACCTTTCCCGGGCCGCGCCCGTCGATGTCTCTTTGGATTTTCGAGGTGTCGCAACCGTGCGCATGAGCGGGACAGGGGTTACCCTGCTCAACCCCGATGCGGCGGGGCAGATGAGTGTTACCTCCGCTGCCAACGGAACTCTCACCTTCACAGCGACCCAACCCGACGGAACAACATCCGAGGTCACGCCACCGGGCGGATCGCTGGCCGGGATGTCGAGTGCCGCGGCAGACATTGTTGAGCAGCGTGCCTCTGTGGATGCACTCGCGGCGAAGTTCGCAGAACTGATCAACAGCAACCAAGCGGCGGGTAAGACAAAGAGCGGCAATCCGGGCGGCCCGCTTTTGGAAATGGGGGCAGATGGTGCCCTGACTATTGCCGCGCTTGATGTGAGTGTTGATGCGCTTGCGACGTCTGATGGCACGACAGACAATGCCAATCTGCTCGCCCTCAATGCAGCGCGGCGCGATTCCGGCATCGAAACTGCCTGGACCGCCATCGTCTCCAGCCATGCCCAGAAGGTGCAGTCGGCAAAGCTGGTACAGGAATCATCGCAATCCCGCAGCGAAGCCGCAGATGAGGCGCGTGACCAGCTGAGCGGCGTTGATCTCGATCGTGAGGCCGTGGAACTGATGCGCCTCCAACAATCTTACGAAGCGGCTGCCCGCGTGATCCAGGTCGCGCGTGAAATGCTTCAGTCGATCAACGACATCGGCGGATAGGAGAACTGACATGCCCGGATTGACCGGAACCCGCCTCTCGCTTGAGATTTCGCGCCAGCTTTCGATGGCGCGTAACCTGCTGAAGACGCAGATCCAGATTGGCACCGGAAAGCGCATCGAACGCGCGTCGGACGATCCCGGTGCGGCTGCGCGCGTCGCGCAATTGGTGCGCACGCAATCCAATGTCCAAAGCTGGAGCTCGAATGTGACGCTGGCGCAGTCATTGACGAGCCATGCGGACTCCATCCTGTCGCAATTGTCGGACCGTGCCGTGCAGGCCCAGTCGAGCTATGTTTCGGCAGGCGATAGTTCCTTGGGCGCGGAATATAGGGCGGCTGTGGCCAATGAGCTCCGCTCGATTGCCCTTGAGATGAGCGAGATGGCAACAACCCGCAACAGCCTTGATGAACCGCTATTCGCGTCGAGCAATGCCGCAAAGATCCCGGTTGCAGATGGCTTGCAGGTTGCCCCCGTTCCATCGGCGGACGAGGTGTTCCAGACCGGCGGGGTGTCGTTGGCACAGCAGCTTCGCGATGCGGCGGATGCGCTCGAGGTCGCCGACCCTGCGGCCCGCCGGGCGGCCTATGGCCAATCGATCCAGAAGCTGAACGATATGGTTGAGCATATTGCGACGGTTCGATCAGATATTGGCGTGCGGGGCGGGCGCCTAGACGCCTTGGAGAACCGCCTGGCTGATCAACAGATCGAACTGACAGCAGAGCGTTCCGGCCTCGAAGATACAGACATCACCGAAGCGGTGGCCCGTCTGAATTCCCAGCAGTTGACGTTGGAGGCCGCGCAAGCCGCCTTTGCCCGGATCAGCAAGAAAACGCTGTTCGATATTCTGCAATAGCCCTCAATTTTGGCGGCAATTGGTCGTTACCCCAAAGTGACAGCAGAGCAGTCCGGTGGGGATTGCTGATTGAGGACAGGTCTCGCTTTCGATGTTTCCGGCAATTGGTCTTGTTGTGCTTTTGGGCCTCGTGTTCGGGGGGTTCGCCCTCACGGGCGGCGATCTCGGCCCGGTCATGCATGCCCTGCCGCACGAAATGCTCATCATTGGTGGTGCAGCCCTCGGGGCGTTGATCATCGGCAATTCCGGCGCTGATCTAAAGGCGCTCGGCGCGGGCTTTGGCAAGGTGTTCAAAGGCCCGAAGTATAAGAAGCAGGACTATCTCGACTGCATCTTCCTTGTGTCCAAGCTGATGAAGATGCTGCGCACCGATGGCCCTGTGGCCGTTGAGCCGCATATTGAAGACCCCAAATCCTCGGCCATCTTCGGCGAGTTTCCGAAGCTGCTGACGGACTCCACGCTCATTCACATGATTTGCGATACGCTGCGGCTGGTGGTCGTATCTTCCGGGACACTCGATCCTCATGCCGTTGAAGACGTGATGGACAACGGCATTAAGGCGCATCACCACCACGCGATCAAGCCGGCAGAGGACATGCAGGGCCTCGCCGACGCACTGCCCGCGCTCGGGATTGTGGCTGCTGTTCTGGGCGTTGTGAAGACGATGGGGTCCATCGACAAGCCGCCGTCGGTGCTCGGTGGCATGATCGGCTCCGCGCTTGTCGGGACGTTCCTTGGCGTGTTGTTGGCTTATGGCATCGTCGGCCCGTTCGCGAGCCGCTGTAAAGCGGTGATCGAGGAAGACGGGGCGATGTATCAGGTCGTCAAGCAGATCATTGTCGCGTCACTGCACGGCCATCCGCTGCCGCTGGTTATCGAGGCAGCGCGTTCGGGCATCGCCCATCACAACCAGCCGAGCTTTGCCGATGTGTTTGACGGTATGCGGGGCCGCTAGACGATGAGCGTCCAGAACCAGGTTCGTCCGATCATCGTCAAGAAGATCATCGATGGCGGCCATGGCGGCCATCATGGCGGCGCATGGAAAGTGGCCTATGCCGACTTTGTGACGGCGATGATGGCGTTCTTCCTGCTGATGTGGCTGCTGGGTGCTACGACCGAGAAGCAACGCAAGTCGATCGCCGACTATTTCGCTCCGACGACGGCCATGACACGCACCGAAAGCGCAGGCGGCAACGGCCTGTTCGGCGGCTCGTCGATCACCTCTGTCGACAAATACCCCAATGCAGCCGGGCAGACGGGGTCGCGGTCCCTGACCATTCCCAGAGATGCAAAAGGCGGCCCCAAGGAAGCCTCTGGCGCGAAAAAGGAAAATGACCGCCGCCGGTTTGAAAATGTTCGCGACGTCATCATGAAGCGCATGATGGCCAACCCGAACCTGCGCCGGCTGGCCAAAAACATGCGCTTTACCGAGACGGAAGAAGGACTGCGGATCGACCTTGTTGATGAATCCGACTTCTCCATGTTTGGCATGGGGACGGATCGGATGACGCCGGACGCCATCCAGATGCTGCGCGAGGTGGGCGACGTCATCCGGCAAGTGCCCAATGGCATCAAAATCCGGGGTCATACCGATAGCTTCACATGGGAAAAGGACCCGCGCGGCGCGAACAACTGGCGCCTTTCGGTGGAACGCGCGGAAGTGACCCGCCGCTTCCTCGCTGGCCAGCGGATCGAAAATGAGCGGTTCATGCGGATTGAGGGCGTCGCCGACCGCGAGCCCTATAATCCGGAAGACGGATTTGATCCCCGCAACCGCCGGATGTCGATCATCCTCGGCTGGAGCTGATTAGGCCCTTAGCGCGTTCGCTGCACTGAGGACGGCGCGGACGCTGGCGGTGGCCACATCCTCGTCTATGCCCACACCCCAGACGGTCTTGCCGTCAGAGGATTTGCATTCGACATAGGCCGCGGCCTTCACACCCGTGCCTTGGCCCATAGCGTGTTCGGTATAGTCCTCAATTTCCAGCGACAGGCCAAAGCTGTCGCGGATCGTGGAGACGACCGAAGAGATCAGGCCATTGCCACGACCGGAGACCGATTGTTCCTGACCATCAATCACGACCTTGCCTGCAAAGATGCGCTCGCCATTGGCGGCCCGCGTTTCTTCATAGTCGACCAGCTGAAAATGCTGCGGCGTGTTGAGGCAATAGGTCTTCTGGAAGACGGCCCAGATGTCGTCGGCGTAGAGCTCCCGACCTGTCTCATCGGCCAGCTCCTGCACCCGGCGGCTGAAATGCGCCTGCATCTTCTTCGGCAGCTTCAGGCCCTGATCCTGTTCCAGCACCCAAGCGAAGCCGCCCTTGCCGGACTGAGAATTGACGCGGATGACCGCTTCATAGCTGCGGCCAAGATCGGCCGGATCGATGGGCAGATAGGGGACTTCCCAGAAATCATCATTGCGTGACTCTTGGGCGGCAAAGCCTTTCTTGATCGCGTCCTGATGGCTGCCTGAGAACGCCGTGAACACCAGCTCGCCCGCATAAGGGTGGCGTGGGTGGACGGGCAGTTGGTTGCAATATTCAACGGTCTTGATGACTTCATCAATGTCGGAAAAGTCGAGGCCGGGGTTCAGCCCTTGCGTGTACATGTTGAGCGCGACGGTCACGAGATCGCAATTGCCCGTGCGCTCGCCATTGCCGAACAGACAGCCTTCGACACGGTCGGCACCTGCCATCAGGCCAAGCTCGGTTGCGGCGACGCCGGTGCCCCGGTCATTGTGCGCGTGCAGGCTGATGATGACGCTGTCACGATTGGGGATGTTACGGCCGAAATACTCAATCTGGTCGGCGTAGATGTTGGGCGTCGCTGCCTCCACTGTGGCCGGCAGATTGAAGATGATCGGCTTGTCCGGTGTCGGCTTCAGGACATCCATGACGGCTGCACAGCATTCAA
Source organism: Chakrabartia sp. (assembly GCA_040398625.1). Lineage (GTDB taxonomy): Bacteria > Pseudomonadota > Alphaproteobacteria > Sphingomonadales > Sphingomonadaceae > Aquisediminimonas. The sequence goes on from JBBATS010000001.1 coordinate 25,231, forward strand.
TGCTGAAGTCGATTTCAGCGGTCGAAAATGTCTCCGGCGAATACTCAAAGCGCCAATCCGTATCGGGCTGCTTGGCGGCTTCGTCGCGCAGATATTTGGCGCCTGCAATCGCGATGTCCTTCACCTGTGCCTGATCCATCTGGAAGACGATCTTGCGCCAAGCGGGGGAGACGGCGTTGTAGACGTGGACGATGGCCGTTTTGGCGCCGCGCAGGCTTTCAAAGCTGGTGCGGATCAGGTCCTCGCGCGATTGGGTCAGCACCTGAATGACAACATCGTCCGGGATGCGGCCGGACTGGACAAGGCCGGAGATGAAGTCGAACTCAGTCGCGCCGGCGCTGGGGAAGCCGACTTCGATTTCCTTCAAGCCAACCTTCAGCAACAGATCAAAGAAGCGCGTCTTCTTTTCGGCATCCATCGGATCGACGAGGGCCTGATTGCCGTCGCGCATGTCGGTGGAGAGCCAGCGTGGTGCCTTAGTGATCGTCTGGCTGGGCCATTGACGGTCAGGCAGGTTGATCTGCGGGAAAGGGCGATATTTGGTCGATGGATTGCGCAGCATGATGTCTTCTCTTCAAAAGCCGGTTGGGTTTGGTCTGATGTCCCTTAGGCAGCGCGGTGTGCGAGGGCACACGCGGATACGAACGCGCCTAAGGGCGCGTAAGTCGAAGAAGAAGAAGGGCCGACCGTTGTGTCATGTTGGACGTTCTATGCGTTGCTGACATCTGAATGTCCAGCCTCGTTTTGCGCGCAATTCATTGCGCATCAAGCGTTCTTCATGCCACAAGATTGCGATAAAGAGAGGAGAGCCTTCCCATGACCGATGCAGTTACGCCTTTCACGCTCGCCATTCCGCAGGGGGATCTTGATGATCTGAACGTGCGGCTGGACCGTACCCGCTGGCCAGAGGCGGAGCCCGTTGCTGACTGGTCGCAAGGCGCCAAGCGCGATAAGGTGCGCGCGCTCGTCGATTATTGGCGCACAGGCTATGACTGGCGCCGCTGTGAGGCGCGCCTCAATGCGCTGGGCCAATTCAAAACCCAGATTGACGCCCTCGACATTCACTTCCTGCATGTCCGCTCGCCTAATCCTGATGCGCTGCCGCTCATCGTGACGCATGGCTGGCCGGGGTCGGTCTTGGAATTCATGAAGGTCATCGGCCCGCTGACCGATCCCGCCGCGCATGGCGGGGATCCAGCAGATGCCTTCCATGTCGTCATGCCATCGCTGCCCGGCTTCGGATTTTCGGGCAAACCGGCGACGACCGGCTGGGGCGTTGAGAAGATCGCGCAAACTTGGGCGGCCTTGATGGCGCGGCTTGGCTATACGCGTTGGGTTGCACAAGGAGGGGACTGGGGTTCAGCCGTCACCAGCGCTATTGGGGCGCAGGCACCAGAGGGGTGCATCGGCATCCACGTCAACATGCCGATGGCGGGGCCTTCGCCTGAAGACTTGCAAAATCCCGGCCCGCGCGAACAGCAGGCGCTCGCCAAGCTGCAACATTATCAGCAGTGGGATTCGGGTTACTCCAAGCAGCAGGCGACCCGTCCGCAGACGCTTGGATATGGCCTTGCCGACTCCCCGGTCGGGCAGGCAGCCTGGATATATGAGAAGATGTGGTCCTGGACCGACAATGACGGCACGCCCGAAAGTGCGCTGACCATGGATGAGATGCTCGACAACATCATGCTCTATTGGCTGCCCAACACCGGGACATCATCTGCGCGGCTTTATTGGGAAAGCTTCGGCAGCTTTGCGCCGCGCGACATCCATCTGCCCGCCGGCGTTAGCCTGTTCCCCAAGGAAATCATGCGACCAACGCGGAAATGGGTGGAAACGTCCATGCACCAGCTCATTCATTGGAATGAGCTGGACAAGGGCGGGCATTTTGCCGCGTGGGAGCAGCCGGAGCTCTATGTGAACGAGGTGCGGACCTGCTTCCGGCAGCTGCGCTGATCTCAAGACCCATCCGTTTGTGCTGAGCCTGTCGAAGCACTGTCCTTCCTCTTTGATTCAAAGAAAAGGACAACCCTCCGACGAGCTCAGGGTAAACGGATCTGAATGAGGCTCAGCGGAAACGGTGTGCTTTAGCCAAATTTATTCCGCAGCTTCCAGCAGGGCGGGCGCATCCACCTTATGCGCCTTTTCAAAGGTCATCGCTTCATCCTTGAGCGCACCGTAACGTAGCAGTCGGATATCCTTGCTATAGTTCTGGTGGAGCTTCCAAGGGAACTCCGTGCCCTGCTTGGGCAATTGGCTTTCCGCGCGGGTGAAATAGCCGGACGAGAAATCAACAAAGCTCTCGGTTTCTATCTTCTGGCCATGGGTGCGCGGGATGGCGATCTTGTTGCCCGTTGCGTCCAGATGATTGATAACGCGGCACGCATATTCCGACGTCAGATCGGCCTTCAGCGTCCAGGAAGCGTTGGTGTAGCCGAACCACATGATGAGGTTCGGCACGTCGCTGTACATCGTGCCCTTGTGAAGAATGTGCTGCCCCGGATGGAAGGGAACGCCATCGACATAGGCTTCAAGACCCGACAGCATCTGCATGTTGAGGCCTGTGGCGGAGACGACGATATCCGCTTCCAATTCCTGCCCGGATTTGAGCAAAATGCCCTTTTCGGTGAAGCGGTCGATATGGTCCGTGGCGATGGACGCGCGGCCATCCTTAAGCGCGTTGAAGAAGTCGCTGTCTGGAACAAGGCAAAGGCGCTGGTCCCACGGCTTGTACGGCGGGGTGAAGTGCTTTGCGACATCGAAGCCCTCGGGCAGCATATCCTTGACCATGCCGATCAAACGTTCGGCTGACTTTTCCGGATTCTTGCGGAGCAGTTTGAACATGAACTGCTGCATCAACACGTTGCGCCAGCGCGTGACCCAATAGGCTGCCTTGGGCGGCAGGACTTTGCGCAGGCCAAGTGCAAAGGCGTCTTCGGCGGGGCGGGCGACCATATAGGTCGGGGTGCGCTGGAGCATGGTGACATGGCCTGCACCATTGTCGGCCATCGCCGGAACCAGCGTCACAGCCGTGGCACCGCTGCCGATAACGATGACCTTCTTACCCTTATAGTCGAGATTTTCGGGCCAATGCTGCGGATGGACAAGCTTGCCCTTAAAATCGCCAAGGCCTTCAAATTCAGGCGTGTAGCCCTTGTCATAATTATAATAGCCAGAGCACATGAGCAGCATGTTACAGCGGATGGTCATAGGCTGGCCGTCGGCGCCAATCGTGCCCTCGACGGTCCATGTCGCGTCTTCGGAGGACCAGTGCGCGCGCTTTACATAATGGTTGAAGCGGATGTTCTTCTTGAGACCAAACTCCTCAACCGTCTCGCCGAGATAGCCCATGATCGCTGGCGCATCGGCAATCGCCTTGCGTGCGGTCCACGGCTTGAAGCTGAAGCCCAGCGTGTACATGTCGGAGTCAGAGCGGATGCCGGGATAGCGGAACAAATCCCATGTGCCGCCGAAATTTTCGCGGCGCTCCATGATGGCGAACGTCTTTCCGGGGCACTGCTTTTGCAGGTGCACCGCAGCGCCAATGCCGGAAATACCGGCACCGACAATCAGGACGTCAACATATTCAACTGCCATTTCAATCCACCCTAGTTTTCATTTGGTGGGATTTTGGCAGAATTCCATTAGGTTGCAAGGGGCAACTTGACGTGAAGGTCAAGTTGCCCCTTGAAAACGATGATTTTGAAAAGCTTACTTCTCAAAAGCGATGCTGATGGCGATTTTCACATCGTCGCCCACCATCGGCACATATTTTGCCATGCCAAAGTCGCTGCGCTTGATTGTCGTTGAGCCGTGGAAGCCGATGGTCGCCTTCTTGTTCATCGGGTTGGAGCCCGCGCCTGTGAAGGTTGCATCCAGCAGCACAGGCTTGGTCACTCCAAGAAGTGTCAGGTTGCCAGTGATCTTCGCCGTGTTTCCTGTGGCCACAACCTTGGTCGATTCGAACGTTGCGGTCGGGAACTTTGCCGCATCAAGGAAGTCCGGGGACATCATGTGCTTGGTCAGGTCTGCGCGTGATGTCGCGAGATCGCTCACGGGGATCGTGATGCTGACTTTGGAATCATTCGGCTTGGCTGGATCGATGGTCAGGCTGCCGGTTGGCTGCCCGAAAATACCGAAATAGTCGTTGAAACCGAAGTGGTTGACCGTCCACTGGATCTGGGCGTGATGATTGTCGACAGCATAAGTGCCGGCCACGACGCGCGATGCGTCCACCTGACCGGGAAGCTGCGGAGCGCCACCTTGGGCGACCAGAGGAGCTGCGGCGAGCAGGGGCAATGCGAGCAGGAAAGACTTGTTCATGGGGAAGACTCCTCGACAAAATGATTGGGGGGCAGCGCCAATGTTGGCACTACCCCCCGTTTAGTCAAGGAAAGCTCTTCTTGGATGGTTCCAAGAATTGGGAGCAATCGGTTAGTTCTTAGCCTTGTCGACCAGCTTGTTCTTGGCAATCCAAGGCATCATGGCGCGGAGCTCTGCGCCAACCTTTTCGATTGGGTGCGCAGCGGCCGCCTTGCGGCTGGCTTTGAGTTCCGGCTGGCCTGCGCGGTTATCAAGGACAAAGTCCTTCACGAAGCGACCCGACTGGATATCTTCCAGAACGCGCTTCATTTCGGCCTTTGTGTCGGCAGTGATAATGCGCGGTCCCGTTTTGATGTCGCCATATTCGGCGGTGTTCGAAATCGAGTAACGCATGTTAGCGATGCCGCCTTCATAGAGCAGGTCGACGATCAGCTTGGTTTCGTGGAGGCACTCGAAATAGGCCATTTCCGGTGCGTAGCCAGCTTCCACCAGCGTTTCGAAACCGGCCTGGATCAGGTGGGTCACACCGCCGCACAGAACAGCCTGTTCGCCGAAGAGGTCGGTTTCGCACTCTTCCTTGAAGTTGGTTTCGATGATGCCCGAACGGCCGCCACCCACGCCCGAGGCGTAAGCAAGTGCTACGTCATGCGCGTTGCCCGAAGCATCCTGATGGATGGCGATCAGGCAAGGCACGCCGCCGCCCTTCACATATTCACCGCGCACGGTGTGGCCGGGGCCCTTGGGCGCGATCATGATGACGTCAATGTCAGCAGGGGCTTCAATGAGGCCGAAGTGAATGTTGAGGCCGTGGGCGAAGGCGAGGGCGGCGCCCGGCTTCATGTTGCCCTTCAGGTCTTCATCCCAGATCGCTGCCTGATGTTCGTCGGGCGCGAGGATCATGATGATGTCAGCCCAAGCAGCGGCTTCCTTGTTCGACAGAACCTTGAAGCCTGCGCCTTCAGCCTTGGCCGCAGTGGCCGAACCGGCACGCAGGGCGATGGCAACGTTCTTCACGCCGCTGTCGCGCAGGTTCTGGGCGTGGGCGTGGCCCTGGCTGCCATAGCCGACGATGGCGATGTTCTTGTTTTCGATCAGCTTCAGATCAGCGTCACGGTCATAATAAACGCGCATTATTTTGGTCCCTTGCTTTTGATCGTCATGCTGAACTTGTTTCAGCATCCATAAACACTGGCTTGCCCTATGTGTATGCTCTGGTGCCAATAGACCCTGAAACAAGTTCAGGGTGACGGTTGGTGTTAAACTTTAAATGGCTTCCTTGCCCCGCGCCATAGCGACAATGCCGGTGCGGGCGACCTCGACGAGGCCGATTTCTTTCATCAGTTCCACAAAGCGGTCGATCTTGGCCGATGCGCCTGTGACTTCAAAAACAAAGCTCGAAATTGTCGTGTCGACGACGTTCGCGCGGAAAACCTCAGCAAGGCGGAGCGCTTCAATACGGTGGTCGCCGGTTCCGGCAACCTTCACCAGCGCCAGTTCACGCTCAACATGATCACCGAGCAAGGTGAGGTCCGTCACCTTATGGACGGGCACCATGCGGTCCAGCTGCGCGACGACCTGTTCGATGACAGCGGGCGTTCCCGTCGTCACGATGGTGATGCGGCTGATCGAGTCATCCTCGGTGATATCAGCCACCGTCAGGCTTTCGATGTTGTAGCCGCGCGCTGTGAACATGCCCGCGATGCGCGCAAGCACACCGGGCTCATTCGTCACCGTAACGGAGAGCGTATGACGCTCTTTCAAACCTTCCTTGATGTGCATTAAACCAGCGCCTTCGCTTCGTCGTCCAGTTCGCCTGACACCTGATCGTCAGCGAGGATCATTTCAACATGGGATGCGCCCGACGGGATCATCGGGAAGCAATTGGCGACCTTGGCGACCAAACAGTCCACAATCACCGGCCCGTCATAGGCCAGCATTTCGGCGATGCCCGATTCCAACTGATCAGGCGTTTCGATCCGAATGCCCTTCCAGCCATAGGCTTCACCCAACTTCACAAAGTCGGGCAGGGCGTCTGAATAGCTTTCGGAATAACGACTGGAATAGGTCAGTTCCTGCCACTGGCGGACCATGCCCATATATTCATTGTTGAGGATGAAGATCTTGACCGGCAGGCGATATTGCGTCGCTGTCGCCAGTTCCTGAATGTTCATCTGGATGGACGCTTCCCCGGCAATGTCGATGACAAGCGCATTGGGATTGCCCAACTGCGCGCCGATGGCAGCAGGCAGGCCGTAGCCCATCGTGCCAAGGCCACCCGATGTCAGCCACTTGTTCGGCGATTCAAAGTGGAAATGCTGTGCCGCCCACATCTGATGTTGGCCGACCTCTGTGGTGATGATCGGGTTTTTCTTGTGTGTGGCATTCCACAGGGCCTGAACGGCGGCCTGCGGCATGATTTCGGTTGTGGACGGCGGATAGGACAGCGACTTCTTTGCGCGCCATTCGTCGATCTGCTTCCACCAGGCTGACAGGTCAGCCTTGGTATGCTGGCGTGCTTTCCAGACCTTGACCATGTCTTCCATCACATGGCCGACATCGCCGACGATGGGCAGGTCAACACGGACTGTCTTGTTCATCGAACTGCGGTCGATATCGATGTGGATTTTCTTCGCCTTGGGCGCAAAGGCATCCAGACGGCCCGTGACACGGTCATCAAAGCGTGCACCGAGGCACACGATGAGGTCGGCCTGGTTCATCGTCCAATTGGCTTCGTAGGTGCCGTGCATGCCCAGCATGCCGAGCCAAGCCTCACCCGACGCCGGATAAGCACCAAGGCCCATCAGCGTGGAGGTAACAGGCGCGCCGGTGATGCGGGCGAGTTCACGCAGGATCTGGCTTGCGGCCGGACCCGAATTGATGATGCCACCGCCCGTATAGAGGATCGGCCGTTCCGCCGCCGCGAGCATTTCGACAGCTGCTTCGATCAGCTTGATGTCGCCCTTTACTTGGGGGCGATAGCTTGCGTGATTGATCGTGCCCGGCTTTTTATAAGGCGCGGTGGCGACCTGAACGTCCTTTGGAATGTCCACGACAACCGGGCCGGGACGCCCCGTCGTTGCGATGTGGAACGCTTCGTGGATCACGTTGCCCAGCGTTTCGGGCGACTTCACCAGATAGTTATGCTTGGTGCAGTGGCGCGTGATGCCCACCGTATCGGCTTCCTGAAACGCATCAGAACCGATGAGGTGCGTCGCAACCTGACCGGTGATGACCACCATCGGGATGGAGTCCATCAATGCATCGGTGATGCCCGTGACAGCATTGGTCGCGCCAGGGCCCGAGGTGACGAGGACGACACCCGGCTTGCCAGTTGCACGGGCATAGCCTTCGGCGGCATGGGTGGCGGCCTGTTCATGGCGGACGAGGATGTGGCGGATGCGCTTCTGCTGGAACAGCGCGTCATAGATCGGCAGCACAGCGCCGCCCGGATAGCCAAAAATGACCTCGACACCGAGATCGCTCAGCGCCTCGATCAGGATATTGGCTCCAGACTGTTCCTTCGGCATTTCAATCTTCCCAGCTTGCCAGCGGCGCCCTGTTGCACTGCGGCAGGATTTTCGCAAGGCGGGGGCCCTACGAATAACAAACTAATATGTCAACGCCGTATCACGTAATATTATTGCTAATTCGTCAATCTTGACGTTATCTAATTCGTCATTGAGGCGCAGCCACTCGGGCGGGGGCTGATTGCGGAACCACGTAAACTGGCGCTTTGCATATTGGCGCGTGGCTGTTTGGCCCTGCTCAATTGCTGCATCGCGGGAAAGCGCGCCGGAGAGGAAGGCGGCGATGTCGGGCACGCCAATGGCGCGCATCACCGGCAGATCAGGGTCAAGGTTCCGCGCCATCAGGGCTTCCACTTCCGCGAGACCATCTGCGTCCAGCATGGCTTCAAACCGCCGGTCGCAGCGGTCGTAGAGCCAAGCCCGCGGGGGCAGCAGCACGGCAGGAACCAGCCGGATATGATGGCCAATGCCGCCCACAAGGTCGGCTTGCCACTCTCTGATCGGCCGACCGGTGGAGCGCACCACTTCCAAAGCGCGGGCAATGCGGGTGCTGTCATTGGCATCGAGGCGGCCGGCTGCTTCGGGGTCTTCGGCCAAGAGATACGCCCGCGCTTCTGTCACAGGGAGCGCGCGAACCGCGCTACGAATGGCGGGGTCAATCTCCGGCACAGGCGCAATACCCTCGAGCAGCGTCCGCAGATACATGCCGGTGCCGCCAACCAAGATGGGAAGGCGGGCTTGGGCGTGGGCTGCCGCAATCTCGGCTTTGGCGTCTGCGGCCCATTGGGCAGCAGAACAGGCGGTGGCACCATCCAGATGGCCGAACAGCCGATGTGGCGCACGCGATTCTTCTTCCACGCTTGGCCGCGCTGAAACGATCCGCAAGTCCTTGTAAACCTGACTGGCATCGGTGTTGATGATGATGCCGCCCGTCATTTCTGCAAGGCGCAGCGCCAATGCGGACTTGCCGCTGGCCGTCGGCCCTGCAATGAGCGCCACCGTCTCAGGCTTTTTGGATGGTTCCATGTTCACAGTGACGCTCATAGCAGCAGACCGGTTTGATGCAGGCGATATTTCAACCGCTGCGGACCGCGTGGCACAAAGCGGCGCTTCGGTCCTGTCGTCCGGCTGGATTGAGGATGGCAAGGCGCTGGATGTGGCGTTTACGGGAGATGTCGCCGCCGTTCGTGCCGCCGTTGAGGGCGCCTTTGATCGTACCGATGCCATCGTCCAGAAGACGGCCGACCGCGCGCGCAGATTGATTGTCGCGGACATGGATTCGACGATGATCACCATTGAGTGCATCGATGAATTGGCCGACTATGCCGGCATCAAGCCGCAGATCGCCGAAGTCACGGAGCGCGCCATGCGCGGAGAGCTCGACTTTGAAGAGGCGCTGCGCAGCCGCGTGGCCTTGCTTAAAGGGTTGTCTGAAAACGTCATCGACCAATGCCTTGTCGAGCGCGTCGTCATCATGCCCGGCGCCCGCGCGCTGGTGCAGACGATCCGCGCCCATGGCGGTATGGCGATCCTTGTGTCGGGCGGCTTCACCCGCTTTGCAGATCCCGTGGCGACAGAAATCGGTTTCAACAAGGCCATCGCCAATCGCCTTGGGATCAGGGACGGAATGCTGACCGGACAGGTGGAAGGCGACATCGTCGGCGCTCAAACCAAGCGGAAGACGTTGATCGATACCTTGTCCGCTTATGAGCTTCGCTCCTCCGCCAGCCTTGCCGTGGGTGACGGGGCGAATGACATTCCCATGATTGAGGCGGCGGGACTGGGCGTGGCCTATCACGCCAAGCCGAAAACAGCCGCGGCCGCCGCGGCCCGGGTGGACCATGGCGACCTGACGGCCATACTTTACGCAATGGGCTATCCGCGCAGTGCCTGGGCCTGCGCGGACTAAGTTTCCGCCAACTTTACGGTGCGATGGGGAAGCAACCCTGTCCCGCTGCTTGGGCTGACTTGCAGACCCGATCGGCATCGGCACGGGAGGCAAGGGGTCCGGCCTGTAGACGGGTTATGCTTGCCGCTTTGACCAGATAAGGCTGGAGGCCACCAAGTCCGGAAATCCGTCCTTTGAGCTGGCTCCATTGTGCCTTCGCCTTGCTCTCCTCGCTAAAGGCACCCAGTTGGACGCGCCAACCCTTGCCGGCAATCGGCTTGGCCTTTGGCGCAGGCGCTTTTGCAACGCTAGGCTTTGGCGCGACCTGTTTCGGCGGAACTGCGCGCGGCGGGACACGGACTGGCCGGGGCTGTTCTTCATAAGTCGGCGCTTCATAAGCAGGCATGCTGTAATCCGGCTCCGGCTCATTGGCGGCGGGCGCAGGGCCCTGCCACTGCGGCTCAGGCGCTGCCTCCACCGGCAATTGGGCAGGGCGTTCCGCAGGCGATACAGCGCGACGTGGCGGCGGCAGCGCGCTGCGGCTTGAAGTCATCAGCGGCGCGCGTGATTGCGGGACCGGTGCTGTACGCACAGGTGCGGGCATGTCCGGCTTCATCGGCTGGACGCTCACAGGCGGAAGTGGCGCTGGAATGGGGTCAACCGCTGCCAACTTCGGTCGGCTGCTGGCCAATTCCATATCGCGGGCAAGGGCCAGACCCTTTTGCCGTTGTTCGAGGGGAATGAACTTGTCCATCTGCGCCAGGCTGGAAGAAGCCCGGGCAAGGCCCGTCGCCGACGCCCGCGTCATCAGGGCGTAGGCCGTCGTCCAGTCCTTTTCAGCAAAGTCGCCGTTGAACAGGGACGTTGCCAGAACATACTGCGCGCGCGGATCACCGCGGTTGGCCGAGCGGCGGACCATCGGCATCGCGTTCTGCCGGTCACCATTCTGGAACATGATCAGTCCCAGATTGTCTTCGGCCTGAAGATGGCCCTGCGCTGCTGCGCGGCGATACCAATCTTCTGCTGCTTTCATGTCCACCGGAACACTGCGGCCAAAGCGGTAGGCTTGTGCCAAATTAAATTGCGCATCGGCATCGCCTTTGATGGCCAGAGGACGCCAAAGTTTCACAGCGGTCGCGTAATCACCCGATTCCCACGCTTCGACGCCGCGTTTGACATCGTTGGTCTGCGACGGTTGGGCCGACGCTTGGCGGGATTGCGCAAATGATTGAGTTACAGGCACAATCATGACCGCCGCACATAGCGCCGCCGACAAAGTTAATCTCATCTTCAATCCCCCGATACGCGTGGTTTGGGGATAGCTATACGAAATAGCCTTAACGTCGCCTTACCCTTGCTTGAATTGGGCATATGTCCATGGCGGCGCAAATTGCCGCCACAGCGTTAACCTAAATTTAGCCACCCCCATGGCAGTGAAGCAGGAACAGTTATTCATGACCGGGGGTCCAATCTATGCGCGTTCTCGCGTTGGCGTCACAAAAGGGTGGGTCGGGTAAGACAACTCTGTCAGGCCATCTCGCCGTGCAGGCGCAATTGTCGGGTGCAGGCCCAGTCGTTCTCATTGACATCGATCCGCAAGGCTCGCTGGCGGATTGGTGGAACGAACGCGAGGCAGAGCTTCCGGCCTTTGCCCAGACCACGGTTGCGCGGCTCGCGTCGGATCTTGAAGTTCTGCGCCAGCAGGGTTTCCGCCTCGCCGTCATTGATACGCCGCCGGCCATCACCATGGCGATCCAGAGCGTCATCCAAGTCGCCGAACTAATCGTTATTCCAACCCGCCCAAGCCCGCACGATTTGCGCGCCGTGGGCGCCACTGTCGATCTGTGTGACCGCGCGGGCAAGCCTTTGATCTTCGTCGTCAACGCAGCGACGCCTAAGGCTAAGATTACATATGAAGCCGCCGTCGCGCTGTCGCAGCATGGCACGGTCGCCCCGGTCACGCTCCACCATCGCACCGATTATGCAGCCTCGATGATTGACGGCCGTACGGTGATGGAAGTCGACCCCAATGGCCGTTCGGCTGGCGAAGTCCGCGAGTTGTGGACCTATATTTCAGATCGTCTGGAAAAGAACTTCCGTCGCACGGTGTTCAGTGCCCCCGGCGTCGGGACGGCTCCGGGCTTTCAGCGTTCGGTCACAGGCGGCTTCGGCCGTCGCGTCACCCAGTAAGGGAGACCGACGATGAACGAACCCAAGCCTTTGGCTTCCCTTTCTTCCAATCTTCTGGCCCGCAAAGGTCAGGCCGCGCCTGCCATGCGCCGTCAGGGCATGATGTCTATGATGACCGAAGCGACGGCTTCGGGCGCGGCCGAAACCAATGCTCTGGAGGATTTGGGCTGGAACGACATGGGCCAAGATTCGGATTACACGCCGGGTCAGGCTGGTCGCGCCGGTCTGTCACCGATGGCCGTATCGCATGACGCACCTGAGGTGTCGCCGCAGGTCGCTCCGATTTCAGCCAAGGTGGATCTGGATCAGGTCGAAACTTCGGTGCCCGAAGTCGTGCTGCAGCAGCGCGCTTTGGAACGTGAAACGGCGGAACCGACACAAGTCGCGCCTCTGCCCGTTGCGGATCCGGCGCCAGTCTTTGCAGCACCAGAGCCTGAAACCGTGGCGCCTGCATTCGTGCCGAAGCCAGCTCCGCGTGTTGCCAACCGTGCCGCACCGGGATCGCGCGGGAAGGCGGCGTTCACGCTGCGGCTGGATGCCGACCGTCATCTGCAATTGCGGCTGGCCTGTGCGTTGAGCCACCGCTCTGCCCAGCAGATCGTGACGGAAGCGCTCGATGCCTATCTCGGCAGTTTGCCACTTACTGAACAACTCGCGGCCATCCGCACGACGGGCAAAGCCTAAATTTTTCTGGGGGTATGAACCGATGAACAAGCTCAAAAAGATCAAGCTGGCGATCTCATCGCTGATGATCGGCGCAGGCGTTCTCGCTGTGCCGCCGGCTGCGATGGCGGAACGCTCTAGCCCCGACCAGACGGCGCTCAGCCGGGCGGCCGCTAAGTCTGCTGATGGCGCGCGGAAGGCTCTCGCCAAGCATAAGTTTGAAAAGGCGGTGACGCTGGCAGAACGTGCTGTGGCTGCCATGCCACGCGCAGCGGAGTATCGCCTGCTGCTGGGTGAAGCTTATCTGTCGGTTGGCCGTTTCAATGCGGCGGAAACCTCCTTCTCCGATACGCTGGCGCTAAGCCCGGCCAATCCGACCGCCGCGCTGAAGCTGGCGTTGGTCAAAACGGCCAATGGTCGTGCCGGTGAAGCGCAAAGCATTCTTGATGCCCACAAATCTATTCTGCCCGTTGCGGACTATGGCTTGGCCCTCGCCCTGGCCGGTGATCCACAGGCTGCCGTTTCGGCACTGGAACAGACAGTTCGGGACGGCCAGGCAACGCCCAAGACACGTCAGAACCTTGCCTTGACCTATGCGCTTGCTGGACGCTGGCTCGACGCCCGCGCAATGGCCACACGCGATTTGCCCGCAGATTTGGCAGACAAGCGGATCGTCGAATGGGCGTCGCTTGCCCGCCCCAGCAACAGCTGGGAACAGGTGGCCACCATCCTTGGTGTGACGCGTAAATCGGATGACGGTCAGCCGACGGCATTGGCACTGGTCGATTATCCAGAGCAGAAATATGCAGCAGCGGCGCCCGTTATTCAGGTGCCCCTCCCGGTCGTCGAGACGGCGCCACAGCCCAATTATGAAGTTTCGCCAGAGGTGAAGGACCCGGCGCCTGTCCGCTTTGCAGCGGCTCCGGAAGTCCCGATTATTGCGGCGCCTGCTGAGCCAATCAAGCAGCAGGTCGTGCCGATTTCGGTTCCGGCATCAAAGGCGGCCAAAGCACCGGCGTCGGTTGAATCGGGCCGGTTCGTGGTGCAGCTCGGTGCGTTTAAGTCGGCAGGTGTTGCCGCCGATGGCTGGACCCAGGTTTCGAAGCGCTGGGATTTTCTGAACGAATATGATGCGCGTCAGGCGAAGGTGAAGCTTGCCAAGGGCACCTTCTATCGCCTGTCGGTCAGCGGCTTTGAGACACGCAGCGCTGCCAATGAAGTCTGCAGCAAGATCAAGACCGAAGGGGGCCAGTGCTTTATCCGCTCAATTCTGCCGACCGATGGCGTCCGTTGGGCCGCCAATGGCAGCAAGAAGGCCCAGCAGTTGGCCTCTCGCTAAACCCTATCGATATCCCCACGTCACACACGGGGTAGGGCGGTCAGGACAAGTCCCGGCCGCCCTTCATCGTTTTCAGGACACGGCCCTGCACAGGCAGCTTGTCAAACGGGGTGTTGCCGGCTTGGCCGACGAACTTTGCCGCATCGATCTGCCAAGGGGTGCCAGCATCAAAGAAAACGAGGTCGGCAGGCGCGCCTACTTCGAGCCGACCACTGTCCACGCCAAGCAGGCGGGACGGGTTGAGCGCCAGCAGTTCAAACAGCCGTTCCACCGACACCACACCATCACGCACCAGCCCGAGCGATAGGGCGAGCAGCGTTTCCGCCCCAGCGGCGCCGGGGTCTGCGTCGGCAAAGGGCAGGCGCTTGACCTCCGGGCCACGCGGGTCGTGCGCAGAACCGATCACGTCAATGGTCCCGTCCCGAACAGCCTCAATGCAGGCCCGCCGGTCTGCTTCGGCCCGCAGCGGGGGGGAGAGGCGCGCAAAGGTTCGGAAATCGTTGGTGGCGACTTCGGACAGGAAAAGGTGGGTGGGTGAAATGCCGCAGCTGATCGCCAGCCCGCGCGCCTTGGCTGCGCGGATCAGGTCCAGCCCCTTGGCTGTCGTTACCGTCCGGAAATGCAGCCGAGCGCCGGTCAGTTCGGCGAGCATCAAGTCACGTGCAATCGCAATCGCTTCAGCCTCAGCGGGCGCGCTGGACAGGCCCAGACGGGTCGATGTCTCACTCGCCGTGGCGACAGCGCCTGCCGCCAGCCCGGCGTCTTCCGCGTGGGAGATGACCGTCAGACCCAGCGAAGCGGCGTACGTCAGCACTTTGTGCATGACGCCTGAATCCGCCACCCATCCGCGACCGGTGGAGACCGCTTTGGCCCCCGCCTTGCGCATCATGGCATATTCGCCGAGTTCGGTGCCTGCGAGGCCGCGTGTGGCCGCGGCCAGCGGGTGGACCCAAAGATCGGGCTTGGCCGCAAGAGCTGCGCGCTGGACGATGCCGGGCTCATCCAGCACCGGCTTCTGGTCCGGCATCAGGGCAATGCGCGTGATGCCGCCTGCAATGCAGGCCCGCTTATCGACCGAAAACACGCCAAGATCGACAATCCCCGGGGCGACATGCGCGCCTTTGGCATCGATGATCTCTGCTCCGGCGGGGACGTCGCCGCCTATGGCCGCAATCCGGTCTCCCTCCAGCAGGAGGGTGCCTTTTCCGCCGACGAGATGGGCGTTGGTGATGGCGATCATTGTCTTCATGCCACGCCCCTCCGGCTGCGCGTCAGCACGTCAAGGCAGGCCATGCGCACGGCAACCCCCATTTCAACCTGCTCCGCAATGACGGAGCGGTTGACGTCGTCGGCCACGTCGCTGGCAATTTCGACGCCGCGGTTCATCGGGCCGGGGTGCATGACGAGTGCGTCAGGCTTGGCGCGTTTCAACCGCTCATAAGTCAGGCCGTAGAGCGCATGATATTCGCGCAGCGAGGGGACGAAGCCGCCCTCCATCCGCTCAGTCTGGAGACGCAGCATCATGACGACATCTGCGTCGGCAATGCCTTCATCCATATCGGTAAAGGGGGTTACGCCCATCTGCTCAATAGCCGGCGGCATCAACGTGGCCGGAGCGACGACGCGGACATCGGCGGCGAGTGAAGTAAGCGCCAGAATGTTCGACCGTGCGACGCGGCTGTGAAGGACATCGCCACAGATCGCGACTTTGAGACCCTGAAAATTGCCCTTGCGGCGGCGGATCGTTAGCGCATCGAGCAGCGCCTGTGTCGGGTGTTCATGACGTCCGTCGCCTGCGTTGAGCACGGGGCAGTCCACCTTGTCGGCAATCAGCGCGACCGCGCCTGACGAGGCGTGGCGGATGACGATGACGTCGGCGCGCATCGCGTTGAGCGTGATCGCGGTGTCGATCAGCGTTTCGCCCTTCTTCACGCTGGAGGTCGCGGCGTGCATGTTGACGACGTCTGCGCCGAGGCGCTTTCCAGCAATCTCGAACGACAGCAATGTGCGCGTCGAATTTTCGAAAAAGGCGTTGATTTGGGTGAGGCCTGCCAGCCGGTCATCATGCTTGGTGAGCGAACGGTTGAGTGTGACCCATTGTTCGGCTTCATCAAGCAAATAGAGGATTTCATGCGGCTGAAGGCCAGCGATACCGAGCAAATGCCGGTGCGGGAAAAGCGGTGATGTCATTAAAGCCCAGCCCTAGACGGGATGTGCCGCAGGTTCAAGCGTTGCCTAAGACCTGATCATCCCAGCAAACCGCCCATGGCCAGTGCGTCGATGGCCCCTTGCAGAATATAAGCGGCCGCAGCGGAGTCGACCCGCTCGGCCCGTTTGGCGCGTGACAGGTCGGCGTCGATCATCGCACGCTCCACGGCCTGTGTGGACCAGCGCTCATCCCAGAGCAGGATGGGCAGGCCGAGGTCTTCCATGTTGCGGGCGAAGGCGCGCGTGGATTGCGTGCGCGGGCTGTCCGTCCCGTCCAGATTAAGTGGCAGGCCCATGACGATGCCCTTGACGGATTGAGCCGCAATAAGGTCACGCAGCTTGGCCCGGTCGATGGAGAACTTCGCGCGGCGGATGAGGTCTGCAGGCGTCGCGATGGTCCATCCGGCATCGCACAGCGCCGTGCCAATCGTCTGTGTGCCGACATCAAGGCCGATCAGGCGACCACCTTCGGGCAGGGCTGCGCGATAGTCGAGGGGGGTGGAGGTGATCACTTGGCGGAAAAGGCGGCCATGCGCCGCGCCGCATCCGCCCGGACATTGGCCCAGAACAGGCTATAGTCGTAGACGTGGTAGTTGTTGCCGGGCAGAACATAGGGCCCAAGGTCCGGGCCTTCGCCGATCAGCAGATAGCCCTTTGCATCGCAGCGGGCAGGAGCGCCTCCGGCCACCATCTCGCCGGGTTTGAGGTCTGCGCCGATCTTGAGCGTCCCAAGATTCGCAGTCGCCGGTGCATCCGGCCTCGCGCCGCCGGTAAGCGGGTTGGTGCACAGATAGGCATCCCCACGCGCCTTTCCGATCATGCCCGTTTGCCGATCTTGCTGCGCGGCGATGTCCTTATAGTCGGCGGGTTCGGCATAGCTCTGCCAGCTTAGCACACAGCCGGTCTGATCGGGCTTGGTACACGCCGGCAAACCAAGTGCGGGCAGGTCTGCCTTGATCGAAATGGGCCACCCCACGGCATAGGCCGCGACGATCCGCTTGGAGAGGGGTTTGCCAACGACCCGATCCTGCATCAGATGCAGCAGGTGCAGCGCGCCTTGGCTGTGTCCGGCAAGAAGGAAGGGAGTGTCCGGCTTTTGCGCAGCGACAAAGGCATCAAAGGCCATCAGAACGTCGCGATAGGCGAGCGCTAAAGCCTTTGCGGCTTCAGGCTGATCCGTCAGAAACGCACCGAAGGCGGCCTGCCGGTAGCGCGGCGCCCAAATGTTGGGCGCTGTGTTGAAGGCGCTGGCCTGCCCACGAACGAACTGAATTGCCGTTTCATTGGCTTCCTTGTTGTCGAGCGGCGCATTCCAATGGTCGTTGGACATGTAGCTCGTCGGATGGACAAAAAATACTGCAATATCATTGTCTTGTGAAATGTTCTTTGGAGCACCTGTCGGGATCCATTGGGCTGGATTGCTGGCGATGTCCGGCCGCGCGATCCACATTTTTGGCGATGCATAAGCATCGGCAGCGAGGGCGGGCTGATCCTTAAAGGCTTCCCCCGGCACAAAGGCGATGCGCGATAACTGCGCGCCAAAGAGCCTCAACGCCAAGAGCACGAGGAGGACGAGAACGATAATCCCGGCAATAACATAGAGGAATTTACGCGCCACAAGCTGCTCCGAAAATGAAGGCACCTTACTGCATGTGGCACAGGAATGATGCAAGCCATGCTTGTGCGCTGGCGCCAGCGGCATAAGCTGGACTGCGAGAATGAGGAGGGTGGGCATGACCGAGTCGAGCACACAAGATTGGCCGGAGCGGAACTGGGCCGTCGCGATATTGGGCGCGCTTGTTGGATTGGCGATCCAGCAACTGGCGGACGGCAAGATGGACGATGTCCTGCGCCCCGGGCTTGCTGCGGCGCTGATGACAGGCGGGGTTGCCTTTGCTTTCACGCTCGATCGGGACAGGATCCGACTGTCGGCTGCTTTTGCGGCTTTTGCGGCCCTGCTGGTCGGAACGACTGTCTATCTGAACGGCGGCTTTTCAGAACTGGATAGGGGAGAAGGCTGGACGCTGCTCTGTGCTGTCCTCACGGTGGTCATTGCTGCGCCCCTCTTTCAGGGCTGGTGCGATGCGGGCCAGCCTAAGCCGCCGCGCCTCTCGTCTCTTGCCTATCCGCGTGTGCATGACCGGGCCTGGATGAACACGTTGCTATGGTTTGCCTGCTGGTTGTTCGCAGGGATTGTTTTCCTTCTTGGTCAATTACTTGCGGAACTTTTCTCACTCATTGGCATAAAGCTGGTGCGCACGGCGATGGAGGAAAGCTGGTTTGTCGCCACGCTGATGGGCGCCGCGTTCGGCGCGGCCTCGGGCTTGCTGCGGGATCGCGAAAGCCTGCTCATCACGTTGCAGACGGTGGTGCGACGCGTGCTCTCTGTACTCGCGCCAGTTCTCGGTTTCGCGCTCATCATCTTCCTCTTGGCGCTGCCCTTTGCTGGGCTGGGTGTCCTTTGGGATGCGACGAAGTCCACAACGCCGATATTGCTGTCCTGCATCGCCGGTGCGCTGATCCTGTCCAATGCTGCCATCGGAGATTCCAAGGCGGATGAAGCGCAAATGGCCGTCCTGCGTTGGGGAGCGTTAGCTCTGGGGGTAGCGATGCTGCCGCTGGCGATTATCGCTGCGATTTCAACGGGACTGCGCATTGGCCAATATGGGCTGACCCCGGAACGCCTTTGGGCGGTCGTTTTTGTCGCCATCGCATTGGCTTATGGCGGGGGTTATTTTTGGGTCATCGTCCGCAGGCGGTTGGGCTGGTTCGATGCCGTCCGTCCGTTGAACCTGCAACTCGCGGCATTGCTCTGCCTGTTGGCGTTCATCCTTGCGACCCCGCTTATCAATTTCGGCGCATGGTCCACGCGCAGCCAGTTGGCGCGGCTGGATAGCGGGCAGGTGAGTGTCGAGAAGTTTGACTGGGCGTCGCTTAAGTTTGAATTTGGGAAATCGGGCATTGCTGCCCTGGAGCGACTGTCCAAATCGGGCAAGACGCCAGAGATCCGCAAGGCTGCGGCGAAGGCTCTGAAGCTGGACAACCGGTGGGAGGCACAATCCCAACAACAGGCCGTCAGCCGCGCGGATGAGGTGGCCCGCAATATCATCATAAAGCCAAAAGCCGTGCCGCTGCCGCGTGATGTGATCGTGCTCATTTCCCAATTTGGATCGTGCGAAACGAAAGGCAATTGCGTGCTTTTCTATGCGCCGGGGCAGTCCGAGGCTGTTGCCATCACCAAGCCCTGCGAAGGTTGTGGCGTTGAGGTTTACCGTTTCACACAGGCGGCGAATGGCGCTTGGTCCCGCGCGAACGACAACGCGCCGCCGACCGGCAACTGGGCGGCGCTCAAGAAGGCAGAGTCCGACGCGATGAAGGCGGGCAAGGTGGAGATCCGGGATGTCCGCAGGCGACAGGTGTACGTTGATGGCAAGCCCGCAGGGTTGCCGTTTGAGTGAGCGGATATCCTCAACTTAATGATCCACGCGGATGCCGGACAGTTGTTTTCGGCCCTGTCTGGGGTAAAGCAAAGTCGAACAAGACTCTCCTTTTAGCAGGACGATAAGCCCATGAAATTCTTCGCAGACACCGCCGAAATCGCCGACATCAAAGAACTGGCCGCAACGGGCCTGCTCGACGGCGTCACGACCAACCCGTCGCTCATCGCGAAGTCTGGCCGGGATTTTATGGAAGTCACGCGCGAAATTTGCGGCATCACCGATGGCCCGGTGTCGGCAGAGGTCGTGGCGCTCGACCATGCGACGATGATGAAGGAAGCCGAAGTGCTCCGGAAGATCGCGGATAATGTCTGCATAAAGGTGCCACTCACCATCGACGGGCTGAAGACCTGCAAGGCGCTGACCAGTGAAGGCACGATGGTCAACGTCACGCTCTGCTTCTCTGCCAATCAGGCGCTGCTCGCGGCAAAGGCGGGCGCGACGTTCATCTCGCCCTTCGTTGGCCGCCATGACGACAATGGTTTTGACGGGATGCAACTCATCGCTGACATCCGCCTGATTTACGACAATTACGGTTTTGAAACAGAAATCCTCGTCGCCAGCGTCCGCCATGGTATCCATGTGCTGGAAGCCGCCAAGATTGGTGCCGACGTGATGACGGCGCCGCCGTCGGTCATCAAGGCGCTGTTCAACCACGTCCTGACCGAAAAGGGCATCGCCGGCTTCCTCGCCGATTGGGAAAAGACGGGACAGAAAATCATTTGAGCGACATCGTCCAGCGCTGGTCCGACCATCTCCGTCGGGATCGGCGACGGTCGACCCATACCGTCCGCGCTTATGTGGCGACGGCGGAGCGTTTGATGAGCTTCCTGCGGGTGCATCATGGCGGTGCACCCGATTTGGCCAAGGTCGAGGCAGCGGACCTGCGCGCCTATCTCGCCTCCCGCCGTAGCGACGGCATTGGCAATGTCTCCACCGCACGTGAATTGTCTGCCGTACGGGGCTTTCTGAAATTTGCAGGCGGTGAGGATGCGGTGCCCCGGGTTAAAGGGCCGCGCGTCCGCAAGTCGTTGCCCCGGCCCGTCTCGCCGGATGAAGTCATCGCCCTTGCCGAAGATGTGGCGGATCAGGCAAAGGAGCCTTGGATCGCCGCGCGCGACTGGGCGATCTTGCTGTTGCTCTACGGCGCCGGTCTGCGCATCGGCGAGGCGCTTGGCCTGACCGGGGATATACTGCCGATTGGTGAGACCATGTCGGTTACCGGCAAGCGGCAGAAGACGCGCATCGTGCCCATCCTGCCTGAAGTCCGCACGGCTATTGGAACCTATGCCGACATCTGCCCCTATGGCGTGGCGAAAGGGGTGCCGCTGTTTCGCGGTGCGCGCGGAGGACCGCTGGAACCGGGTATGGTGCGCCGTGCGGTGCAGGCGGCGCGGACCCGCCTCAACCTGTCAGACCGGACGACGCCCCACGCGCTTCGGCACAGCTTTGCCAGCCATTTGCTGGCCCGTGGTGCAGATTTGCGGAGCCTGCAGGAATTGCTCGGCCATGCCAGCTTGTCGTCCACACAGGTCTATACTGCGGTCGATGCGGCTTATTTGCTGGACGTCTACCGGACGGCGCATCCGCGGGCTTAGCCATCTAACCGTTCGTCCCGAGCGACGTCGAGGGACGTGTCTCGACTTCGCTCGACACGAACGGAGAAACAAAACTCAGCCCTTATCCGGCTTCCAAGTGATCAGCCGCCAGACATAGCCGAGCACGATCACCGCCATCACCGCGGTGGCAATTGGGCCGACGAACTGGTCTACTTCCTCAAAATTCTTGCCCAACGTGTAGCCGGCGAGGCCGAGCAGCGCGGTCCAGCCCGCCGTTCCGATGGTCGACCAGATCACGAAGGTTGACAGCCGCATGTGCAGCAGCCCTGCCGGGATTGAGACCAAGGATCGTAGCGTGGGGAGCATCCGGCCGAAAAAGACGATCGCCCAGCCTTGCGTGCCGAACAGTTTTTCTGCCTTTTCGATCTCTTTCCAGTCGAGCGTCAGAAAGCGGCCCCAGCGCACGATGAGCGGCTTGAACCGCTCAATGCCGATGACGCGGGCGGCGAGATACCAGAAATAATTGCCGAGCATCGCACCCGCAGTGCCAGCCGCGATCACAGCAGTGATGTCCATCTTGCCCCGCGCGGCGGCGAGGCCGGCGACCGACATGATCACTTCCGACGGAATTGGCGGAAAGACCGTTTCCAGAAACATGAGGAAGCCAACGCCGAGATAGCCTGCGTCCTCAATCAGATGGATGATCCAATCGCTCATTTGGTGATCTTCGCCTCAATCACATCCCAGATGAGGGCGGGGGTGTCCGTGCCGTTGAAGGTATCAATCGCGACAATGCCCGTTGGCGATGTCACGTTGATTTCGGTCAGCCACTTGCCGCCGATGACGTCTATGCCGACGAACAGCAGGCCGCGCTTCTTGAGTTCGGGCCCGATGGCAGCGCAGATTTCGCGTTCGCCAAGCGTTAGGTCAGTCGCTTCGGCGCGGCCACCGGCGGCAAGGTTGGACCGGATTTCACCAGCGCCTGGAATGCGGTTGATGGCGCCGGCCACTTCGCCGTCGATCAGAACGATACGTTTGTCGCCGCTTTCAACGGCGCGGATGAAGGCCTGCGCCATAAAGGGTTCGCGCCAGACTTGGCCGAACAGCTCAGTAATGGCGGCCAAATTCTTGCCGTCCTTGGCAATGTGCATGACGGCAGAGCCTGCATTGCCATGCAGCGGCTTCACAACGATTTCGCCGTGCGTCTTGTGGAACTCACGCACCTCGTCGAGCGAGCGTGTCACGAGCGTCGGCGGCATGAACTGCGCGAAATCGAGCACGAAGACTTTTTCAGGAGCGTTGCGCACGCTCACGGGATCATTAGCGACCAACGTCCGATGCGTGATCCGCTCCAGCAGGTGCGTGGCCGTGATGTAGCCGAGGTCAAAAGGCGGGTCCTGACGCATCAGCACGGCGTCGATGTCGTCTGCGAGGTCGATTTTGACCGGCGCGCCGAAGGTGAAATGATTGCCCGCCTCGCGCTGAACCGTCACCGGGCGCGCCGTCACCCAGACACGGCCGTCGGAATAGTTCAGCTCGTCTGCGGTATAGTGATAGCTGGTATAGCCGCGGGCCTGCGCTGACAGCATCAGCGCGAAGGTCGAATCGCCGGTAATGTTGAGACCCTCCATCGGGTCCATCTGGAATGCGACCTTCAGGGTCATCGCGGGTCTCCTTGTCTGGCGGGCGATCTAGGCGAAGCGGGCGGCTTTGTCACCCGTGCCAGGCATTGGGAATATGGCGGGGGAGGGCGAAAGGTGCGATCAGCATCACGTCGATGCGGATGTCTTCGCCGTTCGCGGCATATCGCGGCTGGAGGGCATTGGCTGCGGCGGCCACGCGGCGCAGACGCCATGCGTCGATGGCGGTGTCCAAGTCCGCTCGCCTGCGACGAGCCTTCACCTCAATGAAGGCGACCGTGCGTCCGCGCTTGGCGATGAGATCAACCTCGCCCACCCGCAATTTCACTCGGAAGGCAAGGATGCGCCACCCGTGCAGCCGCAACCACCAAGCAGCAACCGTCTCTCCCCAGCGGCCGCGACGTTCGGCGGCCTGTCGGGTCATTTGCCGAGCAGTTCCAAAGCGCGGGCATAGAGCGCCTTGCGATCAGCCCCCAGCGTGCGGGCGACCTCTCCGGCGGCTTTGGCCGGGGATGCCGTCTTCAACGCCTCCACGAGAGCCGATTCGATGTCATCGCCCGAAGCTGCTTCTGGTTCGCCGGGCGGGCCGACCACAATGACGATCTCCCCCTTTGGCGGAGCCCCCTCGTAGCGCGCGGCCAGCTCTAACAACGTGCCGGTCACGCATTCCTCATAGGCTTTGGTGATTTCCCGCGCGACGCCCGCCTCACGGTCCCCCAGCACCTGTGCCAGAATGGCAAGCGTGTCCGCCAAGCGCGGGCCGGATTCATAGAATACCAATGTGGCGCGCAGGGTTTTGAATTCTGCAATCTGGTCTGCCTTCGCCTTCGCCTTGGGCGGCAGAAATCCGGCAAAAAAGAACCGGTAAGTCGGTAACCCGGCAAGCGTTAGCGCGGCAATGACAGCAGACGGGCCGGGAATCGTTACGATATGGCGGCCGGCGGCGCGCGCATCGCGGACAAGTTTGTAACCGGCATCAGAAATGAGCGGTGTGCCTGCGTCAGAAACTAAGGCGACGGCCTCATTCGCCATACGCTCAATCAGGCCGGGGCGGACGCGGTCTGCATTATGGTCATGATATGGCTGCATCGGGCGTTTGACCCCGATATGCTGCAAAAGCTTCGCCGTGACGCGGCTGTCTTCCACCGCTATGATGTCCGCCTCGCGAAGAATCGAGGCAGCACGGGGACTTAAATCGCCGAGATTGCCGATAGGCGTGGCGACGATATAGAGACCGGGTTGAAGCGTAGAAGCCATAGGGAGTGCGTCATGGCAGAGGACATGGGTGAGGGGCAAGCGACAGACCTCAAACGGCGGAGAATCATGCGCTGGGGTCTTGTTGGTACAGCATTGTTTATGGCCGGGTGCCAAGTCGTGCCCAAGGCGCCGCCAAAGCCTGTTGAAGCGCCTCCCGAAGAGGGCCCGGCGACTGGGCTTCCCACAGATGCCACACGCCACCGTATTGCGCTGCTTGTGCCGCTGACCGGCTCGAACGCGGGCATTGGGCAGTCCATTGCCAACGCGGCGAACATGGCCGTGCTCGATACCGGCGGTGAGCGGATCCGGATGACGGTTTATGATACTGCAGGCGGTGCTGCTGCCGCGGCAGACAAGGCCATCGCAGAGGGCAATAAGCTGATCCTCGGGCCGTTGCTGGCCGAAGATGTGCGCGCAGCCGCCGAAGTCGGCCGCCGCAACCGTGTGCCGCTCATCGGCTTTTCAAATGACGTGTCGGTTGCAGGCAACGGCACCTATCTGCTCGGATTTACGCCCGCCCAGTCGGTATCCCGCGTGGTCGGCTATGCCCGGTCCAAGGGAATGGTGAAGTTTGCCGGGCTCGTGCCCGCCGGTGTCTATGGGCAGCGGGCGCAGACCGCATTGGCCCGTTCAGTCGAGGAAGCCGGTGGCGCGCTGGTTTCGGTGCAAAGCTATGACCGGAACGCCGGGGCCATCATGGGGGCTATTTCTCGCATCAACAAAGCCGGGGCGGCAGACGCCATCCTGATCGCCGATTCCAGCCGGACGGCGGTGCAGGCGATCCCGATCATCCGCCGCGGGCCTAGCGCCTCTGCCAAGATCTTGGGGACAGAACTCTGGAACACCGAATCCAGCCTATCGTCGCCAGCCTTGAGTGGCGCCTGGTTTGCCAGCGTTTCGGACGGCGTCTACACCCAGATGGCAGCAAAATACCGGACGCGCTTTGGCCTCGCGCCCTATCGCCTCTCGAGCCTTGGCTATGATGCGGTTCTGCTGGCGACCAAGGTTGCGACCAATTGGAAGCTTGGAACCCCGTTCCCGTTGCGGGCATTGGACGATACCGGTGGCTTTGCCGGGATTGATGGCGCCTTCCGTTTCAATGCCTATGGCGTTGCAGAACGCGCGCTAGAGGTGCAGCAGATAGGCCCAAGCGGGACAACGGTTGTGGCCCCTGCGCCCAAGGGCTTTGTGGACTAAATCGCGACGACGTCCGCCAATATCCGATCAAGCAGAAGCATCCCGGCCGGTAGGACGGTGATGCGGCTGCCGGATTGGACTAGGAGCCCATAGCCAGCCAGTCGCGCTGCCGCGTCGGTATCAATCAGGGCATCCATGTTCACTCCCGTCCGGCGCGCAATGTCGGCAAGGTCAATGCCTTCGCGCAGACGCAGGCCCATCAGCAAGGCCTCCTGCGCCTGCTCTGCGGGAGACAGGGCGTCCTCCTGCTGTGCGCCGTGGCTGTTGCGGGCGACGGCGTTCAGGAAATTCTCCGGCTTCTTATGGCGGGCCGTCGCCATGCCGCCACGTCTGCCATGCGCGCCGGGGCCGATGCCTGCATAGCTGCCATAGCGCCAATAGGTCAGGTTATGGCGGCTCTCCTGACCCGGGCGCGCATGGTTGGAAATCTCATAGCGCGGCAGACCAGCCTCGGTCGTCAGGGCGTCGGTCAGTTCGTAAAACTCCGCTGCCTCATCCGGGTCCTTGGGGGTCAACGCGCCTGTGCGCACCAGCGTTTCAAAGCGCGTGCCGGGTTCGATGGTCAATTGGTAGAGGGAGAGGTGCCCCGTCCCGAAGGACAAGGCCCGTCTCAGCTCTGCTTCCCATCCACTGAGCGTCTGCGCGGGCAGGGCGTAAATGAGATCAAACGACACGCGGGAAAAGGCTTTTTGTGCCACCTCGAGTGCGGCGAGCCCTTCCTCCACATCATGGGCCCGACCCAAAAGCTTCAGCACATCATTGTCGAGCGACTGCAGGCCGAGCGAGACGCGGTTGACGCCCGCTGCCGCAAGATCAGCAAAGCGGTCCGCCTCGACCGAGGAGGGGTTCGCCTCCAGCGTGATCTCAATGTCTGGTGCAAAGCCCCAATGCCGCTCTGCCGCCGAGATCAGCGCGGCGACTGTTGCAGGTGGCATCAGCGAAGGCGTGCCGCCGCCAAAGAAGATGGAGGTCAGCGGTCGTCCGCCGATCTGGCTAGCCTCATAAGCCATGTCGGCCAGAAGCGCGTCTAACCAGACTGCCTGATCCGTAGTTTCACGGACGTGGCTGTTAAAGTCACAGTAGGGACATTTCGATACACAGAAAGGCCAGTGGATATAGAGGGCAAGGGAATCGGCCAAATGCATGGACGGCGCTTAGCATTGATGGCGGCAAGTGTAAGCTTTCTGGCCACGATCTTTGGATCGCCCGCAATGGCGCGGCCATCTGGCGATTTCGAAACAGAGGTATTGGCGGCGCATAATGAAGAGCGGGCAACCAAGGGCGTCCCGCCGCTCGTCTGGAATGACGCGCTTGCCCGCGATGCGGCTGGATGGGCGGGGACACTCAAAGGAAGCGCAACGCTGCGCCATGCCGGGGTTCAGGGGCAGGGCGAGAACCTTTGGATGGGCACGCGGGACTATTTTGCGCACGCAACGATGGTGGGTGATTGGATCGAGGAAAAGGCAGATTATCGCCCCGGCCGGTTCCCCGATATCTCGCGCACGGGCAAATGGTCCGATGTCGGCCACTATACCCAGATCATCTGGCGCAACACGCGTGAGGTCGGCTGCGCCGTCGCGACGGATGCCGAGTTCGATTATCTCGTCTGTCGTTATTTTCCGGCGGGCAATTGGATGGGGGAAGACCCGCTTGGCAGTCATGCGCCGCGTGTTGCGGGCTGGCTCGGCGAGTAATCCATTTCCGTTTGCGTCGAGCGAAGTCGAGACACGTCCCTCGACTTCACTCGGGACGAACGGTTCGATTAGAAAAGCGCCGCCACGAGTTTCTTGAACGCATCCGCCCGGTGGCTGATCGAGTGTTTGGCCACAGGGTCGATTTCGGCAAAGGTTTGGTCGGCGCCGGACGCCACAAAGACTGGATCATAGCCGAAGCCCAGCGCGCCGCGCGGAGGCCAGGTCAGGCTGCCTTCGACACGACCTTCAAAGACTTCACTGTGTCCGTCCGGCCATGCCACGGCGAGTGTGCAGACGAACGCCGCAGAGCGATCCACCGAGGGACCCTGTTCGGCGAGCAGGCCTTCGACCTTGCCCATCGCCATATACCAGTCGCGCCCGGGTTGGCCCTCAAACCATTGCCGTTCCGCCCAGTCGGCGGTGTAGACGCCGGGGCGACCACCCAGGGCGCGCACTTCCAGCCCGCTGTCGTCGGACAATGCAGGCAGGCCGGACAGCGCGGAGGCACGGGCCTTGAGCAGGGCGTTCTCGGCAAAAGTTGTGCCGGTCTCTTCCGGCTCGGGTAGGCCGAGTTCAACTGCCGACACGGGCTCGATCCCGAACGGGGCAAGGAGATCGCGGATTTCGCGGACCTTGCCCTGATTGTGGCTGGCGATCACCAGCCGTCCGGGTTCGAGCTTGCGGGCCATGTTTAGCGACCTGTTGCCTTCAACTGCGCTTCGAAAACCTTCGTGCAACCGATGCGGGCGAGGCGGAGCAGACGGAGCAGCGCTTCCTCGTCATAGGTTTCGCCTTCCGCCGTGGCCTGTGCCTCAGCAATGTTGCCGTTCGACAGCAGCACGAAGTTCGCGTCGGCACCTGCATTCGAATCTTCGATGTAATCGAGGTCGAGCACGGGTGTACCGTTATAAATGCCGCAGCTGATCGCAGCGACCTGCTGTTCGATCGGGTCGGTCTGAAGGAGACCATCCGCCATCAGCTTGTCGACCGCGAGACGCAGGGCGACCCATGCGCCCGAGATGGACGCGGTGCGCGTGCCACCATCGGCCTGAATGACGTCGCAATCGAGCGTGATCTGGCGTTCGCCCAGTGCCTTCATGTTGACGACGGCGCGCAGCGACCGACCGATGAGGCGCTGAATTTCCTGCGTGCGGCCAGACTGCTTGCCCTTGGCGGCTTCACGGCTGCTGCGCGTGTGCGTCGCGCGGGGCAGCATGCCATATTCCGCTGTTACCCAGCCTTCACCCTTGCCGCGCAAGAAGGGGGGAACCCGTTCTTCGATGCTGGCGGTGACGAGAACGCGCGTTTCGCCAAAGCTGACGAGCACGGAGCCTTCGGCATGCTTGGTGAAATGGGGTTCAATGGTGATTTCACGCATCTGATCTGGGGCGCGGCCTGATGGGCGCATAAGGGCTTGTCCTTTTCTACGGTTTCGGCGCATCTAACGGGAGGGGCGGCATCCGACCAGCCCCGATGGGAGGAAAGCCATGAAAATCGTCAAAGGTCTCGTCTTGGGGCTGTCAGTCCTCATGATTCTGATGGGCGGTCTCTGGATCGGGCAGGGGCTGAACATCATCCGCTGGCCGGCTGAAAGCTTCATGATCGGCGTGCCGCAGTGGAGCTGGAATGGCACCGGACTCGCTTTGGTTGGCCTGCTCCTCTTCTGGTGGGCGCGACGTCCCTAAAGGCCATGCGCATGCAGACTTGCACTTAGGGGGCGATGGTCCCTAAGTCAGGTCTATGTCCACCGTCCATGAATTGACTGATCGCGCGCGTGACGTGTTTCGCGTGGTCGTCGAATCCTATCTGGGGTCCGGCGCCCCTGTCGGCTCACGGACGATTTCCAAACTTGGGCAAATGAGCCTGTCGCCCGCCTCCATCCGCAATGTGATGCAGGATCTGGAAGAACTGGGCCTGCTCGCCGCGCCGCACACATCGGCCGGCCGGATGCCGACGGAACTCGGCCTGCGGCTGTTTGTTGATGGCATGATGCAAGCGGCCGAACCCACTGCGGACGAACGGGCCGTCATAGAAGCACGCGTTGGCCAAAGTGGGCCGATTGAGGACGCTTTGGCCGCGGCGACCTCGACGTTATCGGGCCTTTCCCAATGTGCAGGTATCGTTCTTGTCCCGGCGCGGGAACCGCGCTTGCGGCAATTCGCGTTCGTGCCGCTAGGCCCTACGCAGGCGCTGGCCGTGCTGGTGGGGGAAGACGGATCGGTTGAAAACCGCGTCGTAGACCTTCCACCGGGCCTTCCGGTTTCAGCTCTTGTTGAGGCGGGCAATTTCATCACCGCTCACCTTGCGGGCCGGACATTAGCTGAGGCTTCGGCGGTGCTGGCGACACAGATTGCGCGGGAACGGGCGATGCTCGACATCGCATCGCAGGATCTGGTGCAGCGGGGCATTGCCGTCTTGAGCGAAGATAGCGCGCACCGCCCAGTGTTGATTGTTCGGGGCGCCGCTCACCTGATTGATGATACCGCTGTGGCCGATCTGGACCGTGTTCGTAACCTGCTTGATGAGATTGAGGGCAAGGAAGACATTGCCCGCTTGCTCGACGGCGCCCGCGAAGGCGCTTCGACCAAGGTTTTCATCGGGTCGGAGAACAAGCTGTTTGCGCTTTCAGGGTCATCGGTGATAGCGGCCCCTTACCACGGACGCGACGGGCGTGTGGTCGGCGTGGTCGGGGTGATCGGCCCCACGCGCTTGAATTACGCCCGTGTCGTCCCCATGGTTGATTTTACAGCACAAACCCTCACGAGATTGATGACGTAATGAGCGACGAAGAGTTGAAGAACGACGCACACCCTGAAGATGCCGGTGCCGAAGCCGAAGCCGCTTCCGACCCGCTTGGCGCTTTGCTTGGCGAACTGGAAGAGGCGCGCCAGCAGATCCTTTATGCGCAGGCTGAAACACAGAATGTGCGCCGCCGTCTGGAAAAGGACGCGCAGGATGCCCGTGCCTATGCCGCCACCAATTTCGCGCGTGACGTTCTGTCGGTTGCCGACAATTTGTCCCGCGCGCTCGATGCCATGCCGGCTGCCATGCGTGAGGATGAAGGCTCCAAAAGCCTGATCATCGGTCTGGAAGCGACGCAGCGCGAATTGATGTCGGTGTTTGAACGCAATGGCATCACCCGCATCGCGGCCATGGGTCTCCCGCTTGATCCCAACCAGCATCAGGCGATGGTTGAGCTTCCCAGTGATGTGGAGCCGGGCACCATCGTGCAGGAAATGCAGGCCGGTTACATGATCAAGGACCGCTTGCTGCGTCCTGCGCTGGTCGCTGTGGCGAAGAAGCCGGAGTAGCTCAAAGAGTTCCTCCCCAATGACTTGCATTGGGGAGGGGGACCATCCGTAGGATGGTGGAGGGGCCAATAAGCTCGAAATTGCCCCTCCGTCAGTCGCTCACGCGACTGCCACCTCCCCATCGCAAGTCGATGGGGAGATTAAGTTAGGCCTCCACCGGCCGCCGTGCCACGAGGCCAATCGACAGCAGCCTCATCACTGGCTCATCATGTTGGTTGAACACGGTCACCTTGGCCTTCGTGCTGCCCATTTCGGGGCGGGATCGCGACGGGGTGACTTCGGTGAGTTCGGACTCAACGCGCAGCGTGTCGCCGGGATAGACAGGCTTTAGCCAGCGCAGCTCGTCCAGTCCGGGTGAACCAAGCCCTGCCTGCTTATTCTTCTTTAGATTCTCGACCAGCATCGCCATCGTCATCGCGCAAGTGTGCCAGCCAGAGGCGGAGATGCGCCCGAAATGCGTCTTCGCGGCGGCTTCATCGTCGAGATGGAAGGGCTGCGGATCATATTTGCCCGCAAATTCCAGCACCTCTTCGCGTGTGACCTCATACCGGCCAAAGCTCGCTTTGGTGCCGACCTTCATGTCTTCGAGATATTGCACGCATCGTCTCCCTTTTGCTCCGTCTTACGTTAACGGAAAGCGAGAGGGGAAGAGGTTTTCTTCAGGCAGGCCTGATTATGGGCAGGCGGCTTAGACGTTGAACCGGAAGAGCATGATGTCGCCATCCTTGACGAGATAGTCCTTGCCTTCGGAACGCCACTTGCCCGCTTCCTTGGCACCAGCCTCCCCATTGTGGTCGACATAGTCCTGATAAGCCATGGTTTCCGCGCGGATGAATCCCTTTTCAAAATCGGTGTGGATGGCACCTGCGGCATTTGGCGCAGTGGCGCCCTTGAAAACGGTCCAGGCGCGCGCTTCCTTGGGGCCGACCGTGAAGAAGGTGATGAGGTGCAGCAATTCATATCCTGCACGAATGACGCGGGCGAGCCCGGTTTCCGTCAGGCCAAGGTCGGAGAGGAATTCTGCGCGATCCTCAACGGGCATCGTGACAATATCGGCTTCGATGGCCGCGGAGACAACCACAGCTTCGGCACCTTCGGCCTTGGCTTTTTCGAAGACCTTGGCGGACAGGTCATTGCCGGTGGCGGCTGATCCTTCATCCACGTTGCAGACATAGAGGACAGGCTTGGATGTCAGAAGCTGTGCCTGTTGGAACGCCTTTTCCTCTTCCGCATCGTTGCGGACCGTCAAACGCGCCGGTTTGCCTTCGCGCAGCAGATCGAGCGCCTTGCCGAGCACGACGGCAGCGACCTTCGATTCCTTGTCGCCTTGAGCGGCTTTCTTTTGCAGGTTGGGCACCCGCTTTTCGAGGCTTTCAAGGTCGGCGAGCATCAGCTCGGTCTCAACGGTATCGGCGTCTGAGATCGGGTCGATCTTGTTGTCGACATGCTGAATATCGTCATCGACAAAGCAGCGCAGCACATGGACGACGGCATCGACTTCGCGGATGTTGGCGAGGAACTGGTTGCCCAGACCTTCGCCCTTGGATGCGCCGCGCACGAGGCCGGCGATGTCGACGAAGCTCAACTGGGTTTCGATGATCTTCTGGCTGCCACCAATTTTGGCAATCGCCTGCAAGCGCGGGTCCGGCACGGCGACGTTCCCGACGTTTGGCTCAATCGTGCAGAACGGATAATTGGCAGCCTGTGCCGCCTGCGTTTCCGTCAGTGCGTTGAACAGGGTGGACTTCCCAACATTGGGCAGGCCGACGATACCGCATTTGAAACCCATTTCAGTCAGTCCTTCTGCATTCTCATCGCCACATCATTCATGAAGCGCACATCGTCTCCATCGGCCAGCCATTTGGCCTCGGCGGCAACGACGCCCAACATATGGGCAAGATCATCTGTTTCCGCCTTGGCAAAGTTGCCGAGGACGTAGCCTGTCACCCGGTCCTTATGGCCAGGATGGCCAATGCCAAGACGCACCCGGCGAAAATCTTCGCCGATATGGGCGATGGTGGAACGGATGCCGTTATGGCCAGCCGCCCCGCCGCCGCGCTTTACCTTCACGCGGAACGGATCGATGTCGAGCTCGTCGTAAAAGACGGTCACGTCCTTGGTCTCGAGCTTGAAGAAGCGCATCGCTTCGCCAATGCTGCGGCCGCTCTCGTTCATGAAGGTAGCGGGTTTGACGAGCAGGATCTTGTCGCTGCCAATCCGGCCTTCTGATGCCAGTCCCTGAAAGCACGTTTTCCAAGGCCCAAAAGAGAAGGTCTCGGCAATCACATCGGCGGCCATGAACCCCACATTGTGGCGGTGCATGGCATATTGTGCGCCGGGATTACCGAGACCTGCCCAGATTTGCACGAACGTCTCCCCTCCCGCTTGCGGGAGGGGCTGGGGGAGGGCGTGTGCACACTCCCCAGAACAGACCCTCCCCTGACCCCTCCCGCAAGCGGGAGGGGAAGGGTATGTGGCTTACTCGCCTTCAGCCTTGGTGGTGTCACCTTCGGCCGACTTGAGGCCCGACGGCGCAACCAGCGTGGCAATCGTAAAGTCACGATCGGTGATCGCGCTCTTCGAGCCAGCGGGAAGTGCCACATGGCTGATGTGGATCGAATCGCCGATTTCGAGGCCCTTGAGCGAAATCTTGATGTCGTCGGGGATCAGGGCTGCATCGCAGACCAGTTCCAGATCATGACGGACGATGTTGAGCACAGCGCCGCGCTTCATGCCGGGCGACGTTTCATGGTCGACGAAGTGAACAGGGACGTTCACATGCACTTCGGAATGTTCACCGATGCGCAGGAAGTCCGCATGGAGCGGGCGTTCGCTGACGGGGTGGAAAGACACATCCTTGCAAAGCGTGCGGACCTGCGTGCCACCAACGTCGATCATGATGACCGCGTTCATGAAGTGGCCGGTGTGCAGTGCCTTCAACAGCAGCTTTTCTTCGACGTGAATCGTCTGGGGTGCTTCGTTATTGCCGTATACGACGGCGGGGACGCGGCCCTGATTGCGCAGTGCACGAGAGGCTCCCTTGCCTTCCCGTTCGCGCGTTTCGGCCGACAGCGTCAGCTGATCGCTCATATGTAATCTCCGGTTAAATTTGCTTCTTCCGTCACGCCTCCAGGGATGACCATAACGGAAGAGCGCGCGCCTATGCGAAAACGGGCAGGAATGCAAGCAATGGTGCGCGGGGGCGCTGCTCAGTTGATGCGCACAGCCTCCAGGTGATTGGCCTTCAGCATGGCCTGCACGCTTTCTTTGCCTGCCAGATGCCCGGCGCCAACTGCGACGAAGACCGTGCCCGGTTGCTCCATCCGCTTGGCAATCCATCCAGCCCAACGCTGGTTGCGGTCGGTCAAAAGCACCTTCTTGATCTCCGGCATGGTGTTCATTCCGTCATTCATGACGGCGGCCAGCGTGTCGGGCTTTCCCTTGGCCCAGCTGCCGACCATGACGGATACAACTTTCTTTGCCTTTGGCATTTCTGCCACGGCTGAGTTGAGGAACTTGATCTGCTGGTCTTCCGGCAATGTGTCAAAGAACCCGATCTGCTCTTCCATGCTTTCCAAAGCGCCGATCTTCTTGGAGGCGGCTTTGGCTTCCGCCGTCAGCACCTTCTCCGCGCCCGATTCCGGATCATAACCCAGCTTCTGCATGGGGGCCATGGCGACAAGGGTAGAGGCGAACCAGGGTTCAAAGGGCTCCAGCCCTTGCGGGTCGATATCCAATGTCTTGAGCGCAGCCCGGTATTTGGCGGCGTCCTTTGGGGTCAGCTTTTGCGATAAGGGCGGCCCATCGGGGTCGATGGCGCGCGATATGACGATCTTTTGTGCCTCGGCCTCGCTTGGCTGGACCATTTCCAGAACCAGTTCATCCGATGCATCGAAGGCGGTTTTGATCTTACCTTCCAACCACTGCGTGCCCGGCTTCAGCAAATGGATTGTACCGAACAGAT
The DNA here is from genome assembly GCA_040398625.1 of Chakrabartia sp. Lineage (GTDB taxonomy): Bacteria > Pseudomonadota > Alphaproteobacteria > Sphingomonadales > Sphingomonadaceae > Aquisediminimonas. The sequence continues at coordinate 59,488 of JBBATS010000001.1, forward strand.
AAATGGTCGTGTCTGCATCGGAGACCTTCCACAACGCCGGTTTGGCCATGAGGACCGGAGCAGGCTTCGCTGCGGGTTCGGTTGCAGGCTCTGCTGCGGAGACGAGGAGAAGGGCCATGAGGCCGAGGGGGAGCACACGCATTCCCAGTGATGTAAGGCATTAAACGTTAAAAGTAAGCGTCAATCGACGCGGGAAACCGCAATTCCGTTCCCCGAAAGCAGGTGCTGGAGCGAATCGGGTCCAGCCAGATGCCCCGCACCAACGGCGAATAACACCGTGCCCGGTTTTGCCATCCGGTTGGTCAGCCATCCGGTCCAGGCAATATTCCGCTGGCGGACCAAGACGTTGTAAAGTTCTGCACCCAGTTTCTCTTCGGTGAAGTCCGCATCAAGCTGGCTCACATCACCCGCCGCCCAAGCCCGGTCGCTCTCATTCGGGGTGTTTGGCTCGGTCGCGTCCATATCCTCCAGCGTATCCTCCAGCATTTTGCGCTGGGCATCCTCGGACAGAGCATGCATCTGCCGCAGGACGGCGCTCCCATCCTCCACAGCAAGGATGGGCCGACCGGCGCGCACAAAGGCTTTTTGCAGCACCGCCTCCACGCCATTGTCGTGTGACAGGCCATCCTTGCTCATGTCCTCAACCGCGAGGACAAGGCTCGCCATCCAGGTCGGCATGGCGTCGTAAAATTGTTCGGGAAAGTCGGTGCGGGCGATGGCACGCTTTAGCAGCGGCCGTATGTCGGGCGCGACCCGCGCGGCGATCGGCCGGTCGGGCACCACTGGGTTGATCGTGTCGTCCACGGCACCCTCTGCCTTCTTGTCTGTCTCGGGCGAATCGACCGTCTCCAACACCAGCTCATCCGCCTGCGCGACAATCTGTTTCAGGGCAGGGGACTGCCAGCGAAAACCCTTGGGCAGCGCGTGCGTCGTGCCGAACAGATAGATGGTCGTATCGGCATCGGCGATCTTCCAGATGGCGGGGTGGGGATCGGCCGGAAGGGCGGATGACTGGCGCGCGGGGGAGGCCGCTTCGCTTGCCGGGGCAAGGAGCAAGGCAGGCAGCGCCAACATGGCGCACAGGGCCATCCGTTTCCGCATCTCTCTCCAGTCCGGTTTGTTGCCCGGATTGTTATGGTGGGAAGCTGCGCCCGCATGTGGCCTTCGTCAAGGCGATTCCGCTCCACTTTGCTTGACCGTAGCGGCCCCATCCGCCAAAGGCGCGGCCATGGCGGCGGACAATCAAAGCTTGAGCTTTCAGGACCTGATCCTGACCCTTCACGATTATTGGGGAAAGCAGGGATGTGTCATCCTGCAACCCTATGACATGCGCGTGGGCGCGGGGACCTTTCACCCTGCGACGACGCTGCGTGCGCTTGGCCCGGAAAGCTGGAATGCCGCTTATGTGCAGCCCTCCCGCCGTCCGACCGACGGGCGTTATGGGGAGAACCCCAACCGGCTGCAGCATTATTACCAATATCAGGTGATCATGAAGCCGAGCCCGGCGAACCTGCAGGAGCTCTATCTGGGCTCGCTCGACGCCATCGGTATCGATCCGCTCAAGCACGACGTCCGCTTTGTGGAGGATGACTGGGAAAGCCCGACGCTGGGCGCCTGGGGCCTTGGCTGGGAAGTCTGGTGTGACGGGATGGAAGTCACCCAATTCACCTATTTCCAGCAGGTTGGCGGCTATGATTGCAAGCCCGTCGCAGGCGAGTTGACCTATGGGTTGGAACGTCTGGCCATGTACATTCAAGGCGTCGACCGCGTGTACGACCTGCGCTTCAACAACCACGGCGTCAGCTATGGCGACGTCTTCCTTGAGAATGAACGCCAGTTTTCGAAGTACAACTTCGAGGTCGCAGACACCGCCGCGTTGTTCGTCGGATTTGCGAAGGCCGAGGCCGAGTGCCAGCGTTGCATCGAAGCGGGTGTGCCGCTTGCTGCCTATGATCAGGCGATTGAGGCGAGCCACTTGTTCAACCTGTTGCAGGCACGCGGCGTCATCTCCGTGCAGGAACGCGCCAGCTATATGGGCCGCGTCCGCGATCTGGCGAAGGGCAGCTGTCAGGCTTGGATCGAAAAGCAGACGCCCGAATGGACTGAGAAATTCCCGGGGTGGACGGCATGACCGACTTCCTCCTCGAACTCCTCTCCGAAGAAATCCCGGCGCGCATGCAGGACAAGGCGCGGGATGATCTTGCGCGCCTGTTCTCAGCGGAACTTGATAAGGCGGGCCTGAAGGCTGCCGACCTCATCACCTATGCGACCCCGCGCCGTTTGGCGTTGATTGCCAAGGGCTTGCCGCTGGAAACGCAGGCGGTTTCCGAAGAAACCAAGGGGCCAAAGGTCGGCGCGCCGCCACAGGCGATGGAAGGTTTCCTCCGAAAGGCCGGCCTCACGCAGGACCAGTTGGTTGAGCGCGACGGCGTCTATTTCGCGGTTGTTGAAAAGCCGGGCCGCAAAACGGCGGACGTGCTGGCAGAGGCCATCCCCACGATCATCCGCGCCTTCCCATGGCCCAAATCACAGCGCTGGGGCGCCGCCTCCCGCTCGACCGAGAGCTTGCGCTGGGTGCGTCCGTTGCAGGGCATCATCGCGCTATTGGGCGACGATGTTGTCCCTTGCGAGATTGACGGCATCACCAGCGCCGCCGCGACGATGGGCCACCGCTTCCATCATTCCGGCCCCGTCACCATCAGCAATGCGGATGATTATGCCGCAAAGCTGAAGGCGGCGCACGTCATCGTCGATCAGGACGAACGCCGCGCGATCATCCGTGCGGGTGCCGAAAAGGCGGCGGCGGATGCGGGCCTTGTGCTCGTGCCCGACGAAGGCTTGGTCAATGAGAATAGCGGCCTGACCGAATGGCCCGTGCCGATGCTCGGCCGCTTTGATCCCGATTATCTGACTGTGCCCGAAGAAGTCATCCAGCTCACCGCGCGCGTGAACCAGAAATACTTCATCTGCCGTGATGCGGCAGGCAAGCTCGCCAATGCGTTCATCTGCACAGCAAACATCGTCGCCAATGATGGTGGCGCTGTGATCGTTGCGGGCAATGAGAAGGTGCTGGCCGCGCGGTTGAGCGATGCGCGCTTCTTCTACGACACCGATTTGAAAACCAGCCTTGAGGTGCATGCCGAAAAGCTGAAGGACATCGTCTTCCACGAAAAGCTGGGGACTGTGGCCGATAAGGTCGAGCGCGTGGCGAAGTTGGCGCGCTGGTTGGTTGAGAATGATATCGTCACCCCAGCGCAGGCTGGGGTCTCCGGTGCCGAGATGCCAGCCTCCGCTGGCATGACGAAGGAGCGGCTGGCCGACATGGCCGAACGCGCCGCGCGTCTGGCGAAGGCCGATCTTGTCACCGGCATGGTCGGGGAGTTCCCTGAACTTCAGGGGCTTATGGGCGGATATTATGCCGCCGCCCAAGGTGAACCCGTCGAAGTCGCCGCCGCCGTGCGCGACCACTACAAGCCGGTCGGGCAGGGCGATGACGTGCCGACCGCGCCGGTGACGGTGGCGGTGAGCTTGGCGGATAAGCTGGATACGCTTGTGTCGTTTTTCTTTGCTGACATGCCGCCCACCGGATCGAAGGATCCTTTCGCGCTCCGGCGTGCCGCACTTAGCGTCCTCGAATTGTTGACGAGGAACAACCTGCGTTTCAGCCTTTGGGAGACAATCACGAACGCCCTAGCAGGGCTGACGAAGCAGCGCTGTTGGGACAGCATGCAGGACAGCGAATACGAAGCCCATCAAGCTGGATTGAAGCGCGCGTTTGCGACGCTGCCGGACTTCTTCGCCGACCGCCTCAAGGTCCAGCAGAAGGGAGCCGGCGTCCGCCACGACCTGATCGACGCGGTGTTTGCCCTCGGCGGTGAGGACGACCTCGTCCGCCTGTTGGCCCGCGTGAAGGCGCTTCAGGCCTTCGTCACAACAGAGGACGGCACTAACCTTCTCGCCGGATACAAGCGCGCCGCGAATATCCTGAAAAAAGAAGGCGTTGAGAACCTTACGGCGAAGTCACTTTCCTATGCGCCCGCTCCGGAGGAAACGGCGCTCATCAACGCGCTTGATTCGGCAGAGCCGCAGGCCGCTGCCGCGATCGCGCGGGAGGATTTTGAAGGGGCCATGGCGGCGCTTGCGTTGCTGCGCGCGCCGATTGATGCGTTTTTTGACAAGGTGATCGTGAATGATCCGGACGAAGAGAAGCGACTGGCACGATTGGCCATGCTCGCGCGCGTCCGCGATGCCGTTCATCAGGTGGCCGACTTCTCCCGTATTGAGGGATGACGAGATTATCCCGCTCCCCTTGAGGGAGAGGGCAGGGTTCGGGAGTAGCAAATGACGCAATATGTGTACCGTTTCGGCGGCGGTGTTTCGGACGGTGATGACGCGACGCGGGGCAATAAGAACCTGCTCGGCGGCAAGGGCGCGAACCTTGATGGCATGGCGTCCATCGGCCTGCCGGTGCCCCCCGGTTTCACCATCACGACCGAAATGTGCACGCGTTATTATGCCGAAGGGCAAAGCTTCCCCGACAGCGTCCGCGCGGAAGTGGCAGGCGGCGTTGCGCATATTGAGGCGGTGACCGGCAAGAAGTTTGGTGACGCAGGCGATCCGATGCTCGTCTCCGTCCGCTCCGGCGCGCGCGTGTCGATGCCGGGCATGATGGACACGGTCCTCAACCTTGGCCTCAATGATGAGACGGTCGTCGGCCTCGCGGCATCGTCCGGCGATGCCCGCTTTGCCTGGGACAGCTATCGCCGCTTCATCCAGATGTATTCGGACGTCGTGCTCGAACTCGATCATGGTGCGTTTGAAGAGGCGCTGGAAATCGCAAAGGAAGATCGCGGCTATTTCCTCGATACTGAAATGCTCGCGGAAGACTGGCAGGCGCTGGTTGCGGAATACAAAACGCTCGTTGAACAGCAATGGGGCAAGCCCTTCCCGCAGGACGTGCATGACCAGCTCTGGGGTGCCGTCGGCGCGGTGTTCGGATCATGGGAGGCAGATCGCGCCAAGGTCTATCGCCGGTTGAACAGCATCCCCGGAGACTGGGGCACCGCCGTCAATGTGCAGGCAATGGTGTTCGGCAATATGGGCGACACGTCCGCAACGGGCGTGGCCTTCACGCGCGACCCGGCGACCGGCGAGAATGCCTATTATGGCGAATTCCTGATCAACGCGCAGGGCGAGGACGTCGTCGCGGGCATCCGCACGCCGCAGTATCTGACCAAGGCCGCCCGTGAGCGCGCCAATGCCAAGCCGCTCTCGATGGAAGAGGCGATGCCGGAAGTGTACGGCCAGCTCGCCGACGTCTTCCGCATCCTCGAAACGCACTACCGCGACATGCAGGACATTGAGTTTACCGTGGAACGCGGCAAGCTGTGGATGCTCCAGACGCGCTCGGGCAAGCGCACGGCAAAGGCCGCGCTCAAGATCGCGGTCGACATGGCGAATGAAGGCCTCATCACCCAAAATGAAGCCATCCTGCGCGTCGAGCCCTCAGCGCTGGACCAGTTGCTCCACCCCACACTTGACCCTAGCGCCAAGCGCGATGTGCTGACCAAGGGTCTGCCCGCTTCTCCGGGGGCTGCGTCAGGCAAGATTGTGTTTGATGCTGATACTGCCGAACGGGCCGCCGCTGATGGGCAGAGCGTCATCCTCGTCCGCACAGAAACGTCGCCTGAGGATATTCACGGCATGCACGCGGCCAAGGGCATCCTGACCGCACGTGGTGGCATGACGAGCCATGCGGCGGTCGTGGCGCGCGGCATGGGCCGCCCCTGCGTGTCGGGGGCCGGTGGCATCTCAATCGACAGCAAGGCCAAGCAACTGCGCGTCGGCGACCGGACTTTGGGCGAAGGCGATATTCTGACGCTGGATGGCTCCACCGGGGAAGTCATGGCCGGAGCGGTCGAGACGGTTCAACCAGAGTTGGTCGGTGATTTCGGCGTGCTCATGGAATGGGCCGATAAGATCCGCCGCATGAAGGTGCGTGCCAATGCGGAAACGCCGCTTGATGCACAAACCGCGCGTGATTTTGGCGCGGAAGGCATCGGCCTGTGTCGGACCGAACATATGTTCTTCGATGCCGGTCGTATCACTGCCGTTCGCCAGATGATCTTGGCCGACAGTGAAAAGGGCAGGCGTGCCGCCCTTGAGAAGCTGCTGCCCGAACAGCGCGCGGACTTTGTTGCCATTTTCAAGGTGATGGCGGGTCTTCCTGTCACCATCCGTCTGCTTGATCCGCCGCTGCATGAATTCCTGCCGCATCAGGAAAGCGAATTTGCCGAAGTCGCTGAAGCCGCCGGCGTCGACGTTGAGGTCCTCAAGCGCCGCGCGGCGGACCTGTTTGAGTTCAACCCCATGCTCGGCCATCGCGGCTGCCGACTGGGCGTGACCTATCCCGAAATCTACGAGATGCAGGCCCGTGCCATTTTTGAAGCCGCCTGTGCGCTCGAGACGGCACCTGTCCCGGAAATCATGATCCCGCTCGTCGCGACCAAGCGCGAGCTGGAGTTGATGAAGGATGTGGTGGATGCCGCAGCAGAGGCCGTCTTTGCCGAAAAGGGCAAGCGCATCGAGTATCTCGTCGGCACGATGATCGAACTGCCGCGCGCAGCACTCAAGGCAGGCGAGATCGCCGAGGTGGGCGAGTTCTTCAGCTTTGGCACCAACGATCTCACGCAGACGACGCTTGGCGTCTCCCGCGATGACGCGGCCCGTTTCCTGACGACATACGTCGACAAGGGCATCTACCCGCAGGACCCGTTCGTTTCGATTGATGAAGAAGGCGTGGGCGAGCTTATCGCGCTGGCCGCAGAACGCGGTCGTAAGACCCGGCCCGACATCAAGATGGGCATTTGCGGTGAACATGGCGGCGATCCGCGCTCCATCGCGTTCTGCGAAAAGACCGGCCTCGATTACGTCTCGGCCTCGCCCTATCGCGTGCCGATCGCGCGGTTGGCAGCAGCACAGGCAGCACTTCGCAAATAGGGCGCTTTCATTTTTTCTTGGCCCCCAACGGCGCACGCGTTAGCGTCGCTGAAAATAAAGGGGAGGGTCGAGAAAAATGAAGAGGTGGCAACGCTATACGCTTGGCGTGGCGGTCGGGTTGGCTGCGGGCTTTGGTCTCGTCTGGCAGGAAACAGGCTCTGCCTTTGACAGTGGTAGCGTGACCAATGGTATTTGGTCGACCTCGCTCAACTACGGCATCGCATCGGCCGACCCGTTGACCCGCGCAGCGGTTGCACGGCGGGGTCTGCTCGCGTTGCCGAAGACCGAAACCGTTTATTGGGCGGCTTCGCGTGACAGCGATGGCAAGCCGCTCGACGGGTCGTGCACCTATGAACTCACGGGCAAGGCGCTCGACTCCCGCTGGTGGAGTGTGACTTACTATGACCGGGATGGCTATCTCGTCCCCAATGATGCGCGCATCTGGTCCTTCAGTGGAGCGTCGATCACGCCAGAAGAAAAAGCCGGTTGGAAGGTGACAATTTCTCCCGCGAAGCCTGTAGCCGGTCACTGGCTGCCCGGCGTCAAGGGCCAGCCCTTTGAGCTGACCCTGCGGATGTACAATCCCGGCCCCGCTTTTGTGAAGGACCCCAAGGCCGCAGAGCTGCCCGTTTTGAAGAAGGAGGGCTGCGCATGAAACGGTGGTTTGGACCCACAGCCGTTGCGCTGCTCGTTGCCGCTGCCGCTTGGCATGGCGGCCTTGCCTTGGCGACTTATGGCCTGATGGAAGCTGCCGTCCGCAAGACAGCGGCTGATACCGGTCTCAACAAGATGCGGTACAATGCGCTCGCCACGCCGGAGAACCAGCCGGTTGTCCGGCCCAGCCCGGACTTGGCCTATGCTGCCTGCGCTTATGATCTGACCGACGGCCCGGTTGTAGTGACGATGGCACCAGTGCCGGGCCGCTATTCGTCGCTGAGTGTCTTCGATGCGCGAACCGACGTGGTGTTCGTCCGCAATGACCAGCAAGCGAAGGAAAAGCCCTTCCAGATCGTCATCGCGCGCGACGGGCAGGCCGTTCCTGCGGGCAAAGAGGTTGTGCGTGTTGGCTATGACCGCGGGATCGCGCTTGTCCGCCTCTTGCTCAATACGCCGTCAGAGATCAAATCTCTGGAGCCTCTCCGGCGGCAGTCGAGCTGCCGCCAGATTTAGCCCAAGCGATTGACGAAGTTGTCGCTGATCGAACAGGCCGCCGGGCCGAGAATAACGATAAATAGCACCGGCAGAATGAAAAGGATCAGCGGCACCGTCATGATGGCCGGCAGACGTGCGGCTTTCTCTTCCGCACGCATCATACGCTCGTTTCGGAATTCGGCCGACAGAACACGAAGTGCTGACGCCAGCGGTGTGCCATACTTCTCGGTCTGAATCATGGTCGTGACGACGCCCTTTACGGCATCAAGTGGAACGCGTGTCGCCAGATTTTCAAACGCGGTTCGGCGATCTGTCAGGAAGCCGAGCTCGATGGACGTCAGTGTCAGTTCGTCGCCCAGTTCCGGATAGCCACGGACAAGTTCTTTGGCCACGCGGCCGAAGGAGGCGTCGACCGTCAAGCCGGCTTCGGCGCAGATCACGAGCAGATCGAGCGCATCTGGAAGCCCCTTGCGGATCGCATCGGAACGCTTGGAAATCTTGTTCTGCAAGAAGATGTCGGGCGCTTTATACCCCCCGATGAGGGCCGCCGCTGCGGCACCGAAGCGCTTGAAAGGCGTCAGATCCGGCCAGTGGTTCATGACATAAATCATAAACACAGCGGTGCCACCAATGACGATGGGCAGGATTAGTCGGCTAAAGATGACCGCGATCGCCAGTTCTTTGGACCGGATACCAGCCTGCATCAGCTTAACCTGCGCCTCTTTGACCTGCGATTCCTGCAGCATCTTAAAGGTCGATAGGAAGCCACGCAGCTTGTCTGTGCGCTGGTTATTATGGGTGATCTTGGTGCGACGCTTGGACGTGGACGCAACGATGCCCGCCTTCAACTGCTCGCGCCGTTCGTTGAGCGCCTTGACCCTTTTGGCCATGGGGTCGCGCACTGTCGTTGCGGCATAAAGCGCGACAAGGATGGCGAGGGCTGCGACGGCCGTGAGCAGCGTCGCTACCCACATAACGTCGACACCCATCAGGGTAGGGCCGGATACTGGTTGCATGTTCTTGTCTCGCTCCCGGATCCGTTAGATTTCAAAGCTGACCATTTTGGCCATGATGGCGACCCCGATGCCCATCCAGAGCAGCCCGCCAAGGCCAATCACCATCAGGCGCTGGTCAATAAAGAAGTCCCCGATGTATGCCGGGTTCATGGTGTACAGCAGGCCGAACACGATGAACGGCAGCGAGCCGACGATATAGGCAGAGGCCTTTGATTCCGAAGACATGGCGCGGATCTTCAGCTTCATCTGCGACCGTTTGCGCAACACGTCGGCGAGGTTTGACAGGGTTTCAGCCAAGTTGCCGCCCGTTTCGCGCTGAATGGCGAGCGAGATGCAGAAGAACTGAAACTCCGGAATGTTGAGGCGTTCGGCCGCATCCTGCAGCGCTTCGTCCATCGTCCGTCCGATCCTGACCTTGTCGGCAACAAACTGAAATTCAGCGCCCACAGCACCCGGCAATTCCTTGCCGACGATGCCCAATGTTTCGGAGATAGGAAGGCCCGACCGCAAACCGCGCACCATAAGTTCGATGGCATCGGGAAAGCGGACGTTGAAATCGCCAACGCGCTTCCCGATCAGAAAGCCGATTGTCATGTGCGGAAGGCCAAGGCCCAAAACCACCCCAGCCAAAAGGCCGAGCAGAATAGGGGCGCCCTTGATCACCAGTCCAGCCGCGACAAGGATGCCAATGCCGACGCAAGCCAGCGCGTAGTTTCGCAGCGTCCAGCTTTTGCCGGTCCGCTCAATGCGCTTGGCGAGCAGCTCCGGGTTCGGGATCAGGCTGGTGCCGATGCTCTGGTTGGGAGTCGGTTTTGAGGCAACCATTTTGCGCATCTGTTTTTCAACAGAGTTTGTGGCGGCGCCGTGCCGTTCTCTCAACTCATCCAGACGGCGGTGATACGCCTTGCCTTGAGACGGTCCGGAAAAGGCAAGAAACAGCAGGGCGAGGGCCAGGAGGGCACCAGAGCCAAGCATGATAACGGACATCATCTTACTGCCACTTTCCTATCGTCAAAAACCAATGCGGTGCCGCAACGTCGATTAGGCGACCGGTTCCGCAGCCTGTTTTGAGGCCTTTTTGGGGAACAGGGATTTCAGATCGCCGATCTTTGTCATCAAGGATGGCTTTGCTGCTGCCTTGGTGCCGATCATCGGCAGGTCGTTTTCCTGACCCGCGATCGCGAGCATCTTGGTCACGACATCCTGCAGAGCGCCGCCGATCTTTGATCCCTTGCCCGCATCAGCTACCGGCTTGCCAAGCTTGGCGGCCTGGCTGGTGACTTTAAGGTCATAGGGAATGACGACATCGATCTTGCGCTCGATTGAGGCTTCGAAATCCTTCTTGGTGATTTCCGGCGTTGCGCCGGCCACCACCTTGTTCAAGACAACGATGACCTGTGATTGTGGCGCGTTTGATTTGAGCCAGGAAAGAATGCGGATCACATCGCGCGCGGATGCGAGCGTCAGCTCTGCGACAATGACTGTGCATTGTACGTCGCCCATCAGGTGCGGGTGCTGAACCAGCGTGGTGCGCGGAAGATCGATGACGGTGCATTCAAACGCCGTCTTCATTTCCTCTTGCAGCAGATGGAAGGCCGTACCGTCCGTCAGCGTTGGCTGATGGATGGGGGCTTCTGCCGAGAGGATCGCCAGCTTTTCGCTTGCCTTCACCATCGCGCGCTCAATGAAGAGACCGTCGATGCGGCTCGGGTTCTCGATCGCATCGGTCAGGCCGCGGCCGGGTTCCAAATCCAGCGTCAGGGCACCTGTTCCAAAATGCAGGTCGAGGTCGAGCAGCGATGTCGAACGCCGCTCTTTCTCAGCCAGCAGCCATGCAATGGAGGTGGCCAGCGTGGACGCGCCCGATCCGCCGCGCGCGCCGATGATGGCGGTCATCAGGTGCGGACGTTCAATGGGGCCTTCGCCAGCCTTAGGTGCATGAAGAACGGCCTGAGCATGGGCGATGGCGTCGCGCAATTGGTCTGGGCTGAACGGCTTCAGAAGATAATCCTGAATGCCGCTGGCCAACAGGTCGCGGTACAAGCGCACGTCATTCACCTGGCCCGCCGCGATCACGACAGTGCCGGGCTCGCAGACTTCGGCCAGTGCGTTGATGTCGTTCAGCGGATCGCCGGACTCAGACAGGTCAACGAAAAGGATGTTCGGGCTTGCGGCGACCGAAAGTGTCTGGACGGCATTGCGAAGGCCGCCCTTATGGACCTTCTCAACCGCCCATCCCATTTCGACAATAACAGGACGGATGACGTCGGCTGCGTTGTCGTCACAAACGAAGGCAGCAAAAGGCTCGCGGTTCGCACCGCCACCGCCACGCGAAGGAGACCAGGGAGCGTTCATTAGTTCTTGGTTCCTTCCTTGATCAAGCCGCCGGCACCTGTTGACGGTGCATCACGATACGTCTTGACGGCCTTGCTGGAGGCCAGTGTGGACGCGACAGGGCTGCCGGAACGGCCGGAGACGAGGTCTTCTGGATTGGCGATCATCGCCGCCAAATTGCTGTTGGTCGCGCAGCCATAGTTGGATGAGGCATGGCCGGTCATATCGGGTTGTGAGGCACGGCTCCAGTCCGGGCAGCCTGGCACGCTGGCCTTGATGCGGCTTACCACCACGCGGACATTGCCCGGCGCGATCTCACCCGCTGTGAGCGGTGCGGTCTCTTCCAAAAGCAGGCCATAGCGTGCGGCGAGGGAGGCAACGGCCTCCCGCGTGGCCCGCGTGTCGCCCGCGCTGGTCGAGTCGACCGAAACGCGATCGCCATAGGTGAGCTTCATGGCTTCGAACCAACCGGCAAGGCGCTGGAGCTCTGTCCGTTCCAGACCACCCTGACCGGCGACATCATAGACATAGTCTGTCCGCTGGACGACCGGCTGGTGAACGCTGCTCAGGCCCCGGTTTTCCGTGCCACAGGCAGAAACCGCCAGAGCGAGCCCAAGAAGGAGAGTGTGACGTGCCTTGTACATGACCATTATTCCTTCCACCAATTAGTTGCCAAAGCCGGGAGCGGGCGTGTTCGCCGCTGCAGACTTACGAGATGCTTTCGATCCAGACGTTGGTGCCGGGAGCATGCCGCCAACAGACGGGGCTGCAGGCACGGTGACCGGATCCCCCATTGTCGGCTTCTTGGGTTGTTCTCCGGTCTTGCCGGTGAAGGTCTGACCCATGACGATGCGGTCAAAGTCACTCGGGGTGCGATAGCCGTCAGTCGGCAGCTTGATCTCACCTGCCGAAACTGGCTTCACCAGATAAGGCGTCACGACGATCACAAGTTCTGTCTCGTTCTTACGGAAGCCGTTTGAGCGGAACAGCGTGCCAAGAACGGGGAGGTTGCCAAGCCCCGGCGCACGGTCAATCGAGTTGTTCTGCGTGTTCTGCATCAGACCACCGATCATGAAGCTCTGGCCGGAACCAAGCTCCACGGTCGTTTCGACGCGGCGGGTCGCGAGGGCTGGAACCTGAAAGCCGTTGATGACAACCGAGCCAGCCGATGTCAGCTGCGACACTTCCGGTCGGACGCGCATCGAGATGCGGCCATCAGACAGCACGGTTGGCGTGAAAGCCAGGCTGACACCATATTGCTTATACTCAATCGACACCTGACCTAGCGAGGTCGACAGCGGGATCGGGATTTCGCCACCCGCCAGGAAGCTCGCGGTTTCGCCTGAAAGTGCGGTCAACGTCGGCTGGGCAAGCGTTGTTGCCATCCCGTCGGTTTCAGCAAGGTCGATCGCCGAAGCGAGGTCGAGACCCAGCAGGCGACCTGCAAGGCCGATGCTTGTCTTGCCGGCGCCAAGCCCAAGTGACTTGAAGTCATAGGCGGTTCCGCCCTTGGCAATGAACTGACCCGTTGTAGGATCAAACGGCAGCGAGATCGAACCGCTCGGCAATCCGAACAGCGAGGATGCATCCAGCTTTGGAAGGCCCGACAGGTCCTGTGTGCCGATGGAACCAAAATTGCGGCCTTGGGAAATGCCCATCAGAAAGCCACCGGTCGTATCGCGCGACAACAGGTTGACGCCGAATTCCTTAACCAGCTGGCGGTTCACTTCCGCAATCTTCACCTGCAGGTTGACCTGAAGCGGGGTTGCCGTCTTCGTGCGGTTCACAACTTCAATATCGTTACCCACAAAGGCACGGGCAAGACGTTCAGCCTCAGCCCCGTCTTCGGGCGACGCCACGGTGCCGGTCAGCAGGACCAGACCGTTCATCGTCGTCGCCTTGATGTCGGCTTCCGGCATGGCGAGGTTCAGCATCTCGTCAATCGAGTTGACGTTGGCACCGACACGGACGTTGGCTGAGTAGACAACCTTGCCGGCCGCGGTCGTAGCAAACACCGTCGATTCGCCGCTCGCCTTACCCAGAATGTAGAGCTGACGCGGAGAGCGGACTTGGACGTCTGCAACGTCCTGATTGGAAATCAAGACATCCGAGATGGGGACAGGAAGCGTGACAAGCTGGCCACGGCCCTTGGAGAGCGAAATCTCCGTCGAGGCGCGTTGCGTAACAGGTGCGCTCGAACCCGACACCTGGACGGCGCGTACGGTTGGACGCTTTGGCGCTGCAGCCGGGGCGGAGGTCGTCACGAGGGCCACTGAGATGGCGCTCGCCGCGAGGAGCGCTTTGCGCCCGTAATTGGTGTTGGTGCTCATGTTACTTGCCCCCAAACGTGACTTCTGTGGGTGTCGAACTGCGCCAGACTTTGACAACCGGACCGCGGTTTGCAGGATCGACAGATGCTCCGGCCGTCGGCGTGCCGCCGTTGGATGAAGCTGTGCTGGTCTGGGCACGCGGAACCGAACGACGCTGGAAACGCGACACGTCGGCACCCGTCACAAAGGTCGGGTCGGTATCGACCGGACGCGATGCGATGGCGAGCAGCATCTGCTTTTCCGTCTTCGGGTCAGCGCCTTCGGGAACCCGCACGTCGCCAGATGCAATCGCACGTTCCAGTTCCGACGCATTGTCGGCAATGGAGCGCAAGGACAGCGAGAGCTGACCGATCGACTGAGCAACGGCAATCTTCTCTGCGATGCGCGGCGTGACTTCCAGCGTGACGTTGGACGACACCTTCACTTCGGTGTTGCCATCCTTGTCTTCCGAAACGGTCCGCTGGTCCGTCGCAAGAACGCGGACATTGCGAATGATCGTTTCAGAGGCGCGCAGGGCCGGGCCGTCACTGCCGTCCACTGACTGTGTCAGCACCATATCGACGCGGTCACCCGGGAAGACGAAGCCGGCAACGCCGCTTTGCGCGGACACCGAAACCGTAACGGCACGCATGCCTGGTCCGAGCGCTGCTGCCAGGAAGCCGCGGTCACCCGATTTGACGAGTGCGCCTTGTGTGATCGGCTGCCCAGCGGAGATCGCATTGCGAACCACGGTGCCGTGCAGCTGGTTCAGATCGACGTTCTGACCCTCAACGAAATAGGCGTTTTCCACCAACTCCTTGGGCCAGGGCTGATAGCGAAAGCTGTCAGGGCCGATGATGGTGCCAATGGGCAAGGCGCGGGTCGCGACCAAAATCTTTGGCCCAACAGGCTGCGGCGCGGCTGCGGCTTGCACCTGCGGTGCCGGAGACCCCGCAAACATGTTCTTCGCCATAAAGGCTGTGACACCCGCTATAATGAGCGCCCCAACCAGGAGTGCGATTTTCTTAGGATCCATGACGCGCATTCCCCTTGCCGCGTGGGTTAATCATTCAAGGCAAGAGTGATCACCCAAAATGGTTAAAATATCGTTCGTGAATGGCCCATATGCCCGCCATGGAAATGGCGACCCCATAGGGAACCTCGATGTTTTTGCCGGATTTCCGTGCCTTTTCGAACGCCCACATGCCAAGCGTGATGATCCCGCCGATAATCGACATGACCATCAGGAGTTGCAGGAAAGCGATTGCCGGGAACCAGAGTGCGAGTGCAGCGATCAGTTTGACATCACCGCCACCCATCGCGTTGAGCGCAAAAAAGATCGAAAACAGAGCCAAGAAGCCGATGGCGACACCGATCTGAATGGCGATATCCGGCCAAAGCGACATGCCGGTCGTGGCCCACATGAGCGGCGCGCACGCAGCGATGGTAATGACGAGCCAATTCGGAATGGTGCGGGTGCGCACATCGCCAAATGCCGCAAAAGCCAGCATGAGGGCGAGGGCCGCATAGAGCGCCATGACAAGTGTAAGTCCGTTCATGGCACCTTCCTATAATCACGACGCATTATCAAAGCGTAACTAAGTAAACGAAGGCGGGAACGCCTTGTCCCAAAGGGCAGGGTTGACCGGTCCATGCCGCATCGCCACTGCACGCCCATGGCTTATGACGTCGCCATTATCGGAGCTGGAATTGCCGGAGCGAGCCTTGCAGCCGCGCTATCCGCGCACATGTCCGTCATTGTGTTGGAGGCGGAAGATCAGCCCGGATATCACACGACAGGACGCTCTGCTGCTTTCTGGAGCGTGACCTACGGCGGGCCGGTCGTTCAGCCTTTGTCCTCGGCTTCGGGGCCGTTTCTCGCCAACCCGCCCAAGTCGTTTTCTGAAAACGGTTTTCTGTTGCGTCGCGGTGCATTGATGATCGGGCGGGCGCAGGATGAGGCTCAGATTGCTGACTTTCTCTTTGCGTTTGAGGGTTCAGGCGTGGCCCTAGAGCGGTTGGTGGCAGGCGGTGTGCGGGCCCATATGCCCGGCGCGCACGCAGCGTGGGACCGCGCGGTCTGGGAACCCAGCACGACGGATATCGATGTTGCACGGCTTCATGCTGCCTATCTGCGGCAGGCAAAGCAGACGGGCGCGGTTCTGGCGACCAGCCAAAAGGTGCAGCGCATTTCCCGCGGTCAGCAGGGTTGGACATTATCATGTTCCAGCGAAGAGGTTTTGGCCAACCGGATCATCAATGCAGCCGGCGCGTGGGCGGACGATGTCGCGCGGCTTGCAGGTATCGAACCTGTCGGTGTGACGCCTTATCGACGGACGATGGTGCAGTTAGAAGTCGCGGCGGACGTGCCTGCGAACCTTCCGCTTGTCGTCGACATCAATGAGCAATTCTATTTCAAACCTGACGGGCAAAACCGCATATGGTTGAGCCCACATGATGAAACACCGTCACTGCCCTGCGATGCCGCGCCCGAAGAGATGGATGTCGCTCTGGCCATTGCGCGCTTTGAAGAGGTGATGGACTGGCCGGTTGTCCGTGTTGAGCGGACATGGGCGGGATTGAGGAACTTTGCACCGGACAGGCTGCCGGTTTTCGGCGCCGATCCGCAAGGCGCGGGCTTTTTCTGGTGCGCAGGGCAGGGTGGCTTCGGCATCCAGACGGCGCCTGCCATTGCCGATCTCTTGGCGGCCGAAATTCTAGGGCAACAACCCGGCGCCGAATATGGCCGCATCAACCCCGCCGCCTTTGCGCCGGGTAGGGAAACCCTAAGATCGCAACCTTAGGCTTCGACGATTTCGGCTGAGCCGGAATTCTGGACGTTATCAATGCATTTCAGGCAGGCGGCCTTGGAACTATAGCCCTCACTTGCCGTGGCGAGGACGTTCCCATTCTGGTGGCGCAGGCGCCAGCGGAACTCACCTTTGGCATCCTTGTAGACTTCGAACGTCATCATCGCTCTCCCCATCCTGATGGCGGTGGAGCGATTATGCGCCGCTTTTTGCGGCATTCAAGGCCGCGTCGCTGGCCAGCTTGTCTGCGCGTTCATTGTCCGGATCGCCATTATGGCCTTTGACCCAGCGCCAATCGATTGTGTGTCCTGCGCAGGCTTCGACAAGCTCTTGCCATAGTTCAGCATTTTTGACGGGCTTCTTGTCAGCGGTGCGCCAACCATTTTTGCGCCAGCCGTGAATCCACTTCGTAATCCCGTCGCGCACATAGACGCTGTCGGTCTCCAAAATGACCTGACAGGGGCGCTTTAACGCCTGAAGTCCGCGAATCGCTGCCGTCAATTCCATCCTGTTGTTGGTGGTCAGCGGCTCTCCACCAGACAAATCCCGTTCGCTGCCATTGGCGGCGCGCAGGACGACACCCCAGCCTCCGGGGCCGGGATTGCCTTTGCAGGCGCCGTCAGTCGACATCTTGATGCGGGGCAGGTCGGTCACTGGGCGGCGTAGTGTTCAAGCCGGGTGAGGAAGGCCATCGGGTCCTTGCGCGTGACAAGCGCATCAGCGGGCGTGTTCAACCAATCCCAAGCGCGGGTCAGCAGGAAGCGCAGGCAGGCCCCACGTGCGAGGATATAAAAAGCTGCGCGCTCGGCCTCGGTCCGCCCGAAGCTCTCATCATATCCACGGACAAGGGACTCGCCCACGTCCTCCAGATAGGTGTTGTTTGCGTCGAAGCTCCACGACACATGCGTCACAGCCAGATCCCAGGCGCGGATTTCGGTGCAGGCGAAGTAGAAATCGATGACTGCGCAGACCGTTTCGCCTGCCATCAGGACATTGTCGGGGAAAAGGTCCGCATGGATCACGCTTTTGTCGAGATCGGCAGGCCAGTTGGCGCTTAGGAACGCGCATTCGTCGGCCACGCGTTGTTTGAGGCCCGGCTGGATTTTGTCCAGATCATCCCCGCATCGCGCCGCCAGCTCAAGCCAACCGTCCAGTCCAAGCGTATTGGGGCGGTTGAGCGAGAAGTCCTTCAGTGCTGCATGCAACTGTCCGAGAGCCCGCCCGGTCGACAGTGCCTGCGCCTGAGTGGGGTGCGAGACGCTTAAGCCGGGCATGAAGTCCATCATCGCCATCGACTTGCCGTTGTGGCTGATCGTGGCGGCACCTTCCGCCGTCTTCAAGGACGCTGGCACGGGGCAGCCCTTGGCTACGAGGTGGTCGATCATCGCCATGAAAAATGGCAGGTCCGCCGTGTCGACCCGCTTTTCATAGACGGTGAAGATGAAGCGGCCCTTGGTCGTTTCGACCAGATAGTTGCTGTTCTCAACGCCTTCAGCGATGCCCTTGGCGGAAATCAGTTTGCCTGCATCAAATCGCAGGACGAGTTCAGCCATCTCCTCAGCAGGGATCTGGGTGTAGACGGCCATGGCGATTAATCCGCCAGTTCGCGCGGCAGCTTGAAGACCATGTTTTCGGTCGCGGTGGTGACTTCTTCTTCGACAACGTTGAAACGCTCCCGCAGCGCTGTCACGATTTCGCGCACCAGGATTTCAGGGGCAGAGGCGCCTGCGGTTAACCCGACACGGGTCGCATCCCCCAACCAGTCAAAATCGATCTCATGCGCGCGCTGGACGAGCAGGGCAGGTACGCCCATGCGCTGGCCGACTTCGGCAAGGCGCATCGAATTAGAGGAATTGGGCGCTCCGATCACGATCAGTCGCTCAACCGACTGGCAAATCGCCTTCACAGCATCCTGACGGTTGGACGTAGCATAGCAGATGTCGTCGCCGCGGGGGCCAGTAATGTCGGGGAAGCGGGCTTTGAGCGCGCCGATCACTGCCGCTGTGTCATCGACCGAAAGGGTGGTCTGCGTTAGAAAACCGAGCGTGGCGCCATCGAGGTCCGGCAGCTTTGCAACATCCTCGACGGTTTCGACCAAGGTCATGTTTCCGTCGGGAACTTGCCCGAAAGTTCCGATGACTTCGGGATGCCCCGCATGGCCGATGAACAGGATGTGCTTGCCCTGATCAACAAGGCGTTCGACCTGACGGTGAACCTTGGAGACGAGCGGGCAGGTGGCGTCCAGCCATTCAAGGCCGCGCGCGTCGGCCGCGGCCGGGACGACCTTTGGCACGCCATGCGCTGAAAAGATGACGGGAACACCGTCTGGAACTTCGTCCAGTTCTTCAACGAAGATGGCGCCTTTGGCCTTCAGGCTTTCGACGACATACTTATTGTGGACGATCTCATGCCGGACATAAACGGGCGCGCCATATTTCTCGATCGACTTTTCGACGATCACAATGGCGCGGTCGACACCGGCGCAAAAGCCGCGCGGGGCGGCGATCATAAGGGTCAGGGTGGGCTTCGTGTCGCTCATCTTA
Source organism: Chakrabartia sp. (assembly GCA_040398625.1). Taxonomy (GTDB): domain Bacteria; phylum Pseudomonadota; class Alphaproteobacteria; order Sphingomonadales; family Sphingomonadaceae; genus Aquisediminimonas. The sequence goes on from JBBATS010000001.1 coordinate 78,651, forward strand.
TCGCAGCCCCTACGCGATTGCTTGCAGGCGGGAAAGCGGGTTCCTATACGGGCGGTCCTAATTCTTCGGGGATACCGCCTGTGACCTTCCGTAAATCGTTGTTGCTCTCCGGCCTTGCCGCCGTTTCCCTCGCTGGTTGCGCCAAGGATGGTGACTTCGATTCGAGCGGCGGTATCGCCGTGACCCGGTCTTCCTGCCCGGCTGTGGCGGTGCCTGTTTATACCGGTGATCTGACGCTGTTCGATCCCGCAACCAGCCGCGATGCCCGCGCCATCGACGTGGTCGCGACGCTGACCAACGTCCGCTCGACCTGTGCGGAACAGGGCGACGACATTGTTACAAATGCGACATTTGATGTCGTTGCCATCCGCCGCGACAGCGCTGGCGCGCGTCAGGTAGAACTGCCTTACTTCGTGTCTGTGGTGCAGGGCGGCCGCGCTGTGGTGTCCAAGCGCGTCAACCGTGTCACGATCAACTTCGCCGACGGTCAGACCCGTGCCTCGGGCAAGGGAACAGCGGCAGGCTTCATCAACCGGGCGGCAGCGACCCTGCCACCCGAAATTCAAGAACGCCTGACGCGCAAGCGCAAGGCGGGCGACATGGACGCAGCGGTTGATCCGCTGTCTGTGCCTGAAGTCCGTGCCGCAGTGCAGCGGGCAAGCTTTGAGATGCTGATCGGCTTCCAGATGACCGACGCCCAGTTGCAGTATAACGCAACCCGCTAATGCAGGTCTCCATCCGGGCCCTGCTTTCGGGACGGGTCCGGCCCTTTGCGCGCGGCGAAGGCAGCGCAATTTCCAAAGCGCCTCTCTCCGGCAAGGTTCGCATCACCCGTTCGGGTATCGTTGGTGATGAGCAGGCGGACGCCGTTCATCACGGTGGTCCGGATAAGGCACTGCACCATTATCCCTTCGAGCATTATGAACGTTGGCGGGGCGAGTCTGCCCATGCCGATCTGCGGGATGCGGGCGCGTTCGGTGAGAATATCTCTACCCTTGGCTTGACCGAAGACGATGTGTGCATCGGCGACAGGTTCCGGTTCGGAACCGTGCTTGTCGAGGTTAGTCAGGCGCGCAAGCCATGCTGGAAGCAGGGCGACCGTCTCGACTGGACCCAATTGCCCTCGCTGATGGTCCACGAAGGGCGTTCCGGCTGGTATTACCGCGTCATCGAAGAAGGCGAAGTTGAAGCCGGTGATACGCTGACGCTCGTCGACAGGACGTTGCCTGAATGGACGGTCCGGCGCGTGTTTGATCTGATCGTTGCGGGCAAGAACAAGAATGACCTTGCTGCCTTCCGGGCGCTCGCGGAGATGGACGTCCTGTTCGAGGGTTGGCGAAAAATTGCGGCCGAGCGTCTGCGCGATTGACTCTATGGTCGCGACCGGTCATCTGACGACCGTCGCTGACAGCGCGGGAGAGAGGTTCGTTTAACGGACCCGCCGAAGGAGCAACCGCCCCGGAATCTCTCAGGCAAAAGGACCGCGCTGACATATGTGACACTCTGGAAAGAGTTCCAGCGAAAGCTGGAGCCGCCGAAGGGGTAACTCTGGATTTGATCCGGAGGAAAGCTCTCAGGTTCCCGTGACAGAGGGGGTCTGGTGCATCGCCGATAGGGCAACGCACCGGTCACCTGAACACGTGGAGTCCGTAATAGTGAGCGACACAAACGAAATCGAAGAAAGCACCTTGGATGCGCCTTTGGCGTTGCCGTTAGATGCCTGGCATCGCGCCCGCGGGGCCCGCATGGTCGCGTTTGCGGGTTATGTCATGCCAATTCAATATGATGGCATCATGGCCGAACATCTTTGGACGCGCGAAAGTGCGGGCCTGTTTGATGTGTCGCATATGGGGCAGCTCATCCTCTCAGGCGACGGCGTCGACGCCGCGATTGAAACGCTTGTACCCGGAGACATTGCCGGTCTGGCCGAGGGCAAGCAGCGCTACTCCCTCCTTCTCGCCGAAGATGGCGGCATCCTTGATGACCTGATGATCGCCCGCGCACCGATGGGGCTCTTCGTCGTTGTCAACGGCGCGGTGAAATGGGACGACATCGCCCATCTGCGCGAACATCTGCCCGACGAGATCACCATTTCCCATTTGGAAGACCGCGCGTTGCTGGCACTGCAAGGCCCGAAGGCGGTTGACGCGCTCAAGCGGATTGTCCCCCGCGTGGACACACTCTTGTTCATGGAGGCAGGCTCCTTCTTCTGGGGGCTGGAGCCGCTGTGGATCAGCCGTTCGGGCTATACCGGTGAAGACGGGTTCGAGATTTCGATCCCTGCCGAACGTGTCGCTGAGTTTGCCGACCTGCTCTGCAAAGAGCCCGAGGTAAAGCCCATCGGTCTGGGCGCACGCGATTCGCTCCGGCTGGAGGCGGGCCTCCCGCTTTACGGACATGATCTCGACCCCGCGACCGACCCGATTGAGGGCGATCTATCTTTCGCGATCTCCAAGCGTCGCCGGACCGAAGGCGGCTTTCCGGGAAGCGACCGCATCCTGAAAGCGTTGGCAGATGGCGCGGCCCGCAAACGCGTCGGCCTATCGGTTGAAGGCAAGATGCCGGTGCGCGAAGGCGCGCTGCTCTACGCCGGCGCCGACGTCGTCGGCGAAGTAACGTCGGGCGGCTTTGCGCCGACCGTCAACGCCCCCATCGCCATGGGCTTTGTCGCCGCAGCGCACAGCATGCCCGGCACCGCCCTTGAAGCAGAAGTCCGCGGCAAGCGGGTGCCGGTCACCGTCACGACACTTCCCTTCGTCCCTCACCATTACCATCGCAAAGGAGCTGCCCAATGACCCGTTATTTCACCAACGAACATGAATGGATCGACGTAGACGGCAGCAGCGCGACCGTCGGGATCACCGACTACGCACAGAGCCAGTTGGGTGACATCGTGTTCGTGGACACGCCCGACGGGGGCAAGAAGCTGTCCAAGGGCGGTGATGCCGCCGTCGTGGAATCTGTGAAGGCGGCATCCGACGTTTACGCGCCGGTCTCCGGAACGGTGATCGAGGGCAACCCCGCGTTGGCCGAAGATCCTGCGTTGGTGAACTCCGATCCAGAAGGTGAGGGCTGGTTCTTCAGAATCACGCTTGAGGACCCATCGGAGCTCGACGGCCTGATGGACGCCGCCGCTTATCAGGCTTTCGTCGCGGGGCTCTGACTTGGGTTCCCCTCCCGCTTGCGGGAGGGGTTAGGGGAGGGCGCGGGCCGACTCTTTCCTTTTCAATCAGGCCCTCCCCCAGCCCCTCCCGCAAGCGGGAGGGGAGAAGGAAGATGAGATGCGTTACCTCCCCTTGACCGACACCGACCGGCAATCAATGCTCGCGACCATCGGTGCAAAATCGATTGACGATCTGTTCATAGACGTCCCCGCCGAAGCGCGACTGCCTGGTCCGATTGCGGGGCTACCCAATCATGCAAGCGAAATGGCGGTCGAACGCCATTTCTCCAACCTTGCGCGCCAGAACAAGGCGGCGAGCCATCATCCCTTCTTTCTCGGCGCCGGAGCTTACAAGCACCATGTCCCCGCGACGGTGGACCACATCATCCAGCGCGGCGAGTTCCTGACGGCCTACACGCCCTATCAGCCTGAAATCGCGCAGGGCACGCTGCAGATGCTGTTCGAGTTCCAGACGCAGGTCGCCCGGCTGTTCGGCTGCGATGTGGCGAATGCGTCCATGTATGATGGTTCGACCGCCTGCTGGGAGGCGATCTCCATGGCGGGCCGCGTGACCAAGCGGAAGAAGGCGGTTCTCTCCTCGGGGCTGCATCCGCACTATGTCAGCGTCGCCAAGACGATGGCGCATTTCACCGGCGATACGCTGGATGCGGCTTTGCCTTCGCTGGAAGCCAATACGGATGCCGACCGTCTGCTCGCCGCCATCGATGACGAAACAAGCTGTGTCGTTGTCCAATATCCCGACATTTTGGGTCGTATCGCGGACTTGAGTGACATCGCGGCCAAGGCCCATGCGCAGGGGGCGCTGCTGATCGCTGTCGTCACCGAGCCGGTGGCGCTGGGCGCGATCCGCGCACCGGGCGAAATGGGCGCGGACATTGTCGTTGGTGAAGGCCAGTCCATTGGTGTCGGCCTCCAATTCGGCGGCCCTTATGTCGGGCTGTTCGCCTGCAAGGAGAAGTTCGTCCGCCAGATGCCGGGCCGCCTGTGCGGAGAGACAGTCGATGCGACCGGCAAGCGCGGTTTCGTGCTGACGCTCTCGACGCGCGAGCAGCATATCCGGCGGGAAAAGGCGACGTCCAACATCTGCACCAATGCGGGGCTCTGTGCGCTGGCGTTTGGCATCCACATGACGTTGCTGGGGGAGAGGGGCCTGCGCGATCTGGCCACGCTCAATCACGCCAACGCCGTGCGTGCGGCAGAGCGGCTGAGCGCGGTTCCCGGCGTCACGCTGCTGAATGACAGCTTCTTCAACGAGTTCACGCTGATGCTCTCCAAGCCTGCCCGCCCGATCGTCCATACGCTGGCCGCGCAGGGCATTCTGGGCGGCGTCTCGCTTGGGCGTCTCTTCCCGGATGCTTCGGAACTGGAACACGGGTTGGTCGTCGCCGTCACCGAAACAGTGACCGAGGACGATATCGAAGCCCTTTCAGCAGCTCTACAGGAGGCCTTGGCATGACGATCAACCAAAGCGGATGGCGCCCGGAAATGGGTGCAAATTCGGACAGCGACGTCGCCACCTATACCGGCAACCGCGCGCTGATGCTGGAAGAGGCGCTGATCTTTGAGATTGGCACCACCGACACGACCGGCGTCGATATCGCGCCTGCCCCCAAGGTCGCGTCTCGGCTTGGCGGGCTGGGGCGCAACACGGGCATAGGTCTTCCGGGACTTTCAGAGCCGGAGACGGTGCGCCATTACACGCGCCTCAGCCGCCAGAATTACGCCATTGACCTTGGGCTGTTCCCGCTTGGCTCGTGCACGATGAAGCACAATCCGCGCCTCAATGAAAAGGTCGCGCGGATGGCGGGCTTTGCCGATGTCCACCCGCTCCAGCCGCAGGAAACGGTGCAAGGCGCGTTGGCTGTCATTCAGGAACTTGCGGTCTGGCTCATTGAATTGACCGGCATGTACGGCGTCGCGATGGCCCCCAAGGCGGGCGCGCATGGCGAACTGTGCGGTATCCTGTGCATCAAGGCGGCACTGGAAGCACGCGGCGAGGACCGCCCGGTCATCCTCGTGCCGGAATCGGCCCACGGGACGAACCCTGCGACGGCGGCCTTTGCTGGCTTCCGGGTCGAAAACATTCCCGCGACCACTGAAGGCCGCGTCGATCTGGCCGCGCTCAAGGCACGGCTCGGGCCGGATGTGGCGGGCGTGATGATCACCAACCCCAATACCTGCGGCCTGTTTGAGCGCGACATGAAGGCGATCTCGGACGCGGTTCATGCGGCGGGCGCTTATGTCTATTGTGACGGCGCGAACTTCAACGCCATCGTCGGGCGCGTCCGTCCGGGCGATCTTGGCATCGATGCGATGCACATCAACCTGCACAAGACCTTCTCCACCCCGCATGGCGGCGGCGGTCCCGGCTCTGGCCCGGTCGTGCTGTCGGAAGCACTGGCACCGTTCGGGCCGATCCCCTTCGTTTCGCTGCTGAAGGACGGCACCTACAAGCTGGTGGAAGAGGAAACGGCAGGGGAGCTGCATCCCCAAACCTTTGGCCGCATGGCGGCCTTCCACGGCCAGATGGGCATGTTTACCCGCGCGCTCTCCTACATTCTGAGCCACGGCGCGGATGGCCTGCGCCAAGTGGCGGAGGATGCCGTGCTGAACGCCAACTACATCCTGCGCAGTTTGGAAGATGTGCTGGAGGCCCCGTTCGCGTCGTCCGGCCCGTGCATGCACGAGGCATTGTTCTCCGACAACGGACTGGCGGAGGGTTTCTCCACGCTCGATATCGCCAAGGGGCTGATTGACGAGGGCTTCCACCCGATGACGGTCTATTTCCCGCTCGTCGTCCACGGCGCGATGCTGGTGGAGCCGACCGAAACCGAGTCCAAGGCGACGCTCGACCAGTTCATCGGCGCGCTGCGCTCGGTCGCAAGGCGGGCACGGCAGGGGGATGCTGCGCTGAAGTCCGCCCCGCATTTCGCCCCGCGCCATCGGCTCGATGAAACTTTGGCCGCGCGAAAGCCAGTGCTTGTCTGGAAGGAGGCAGAACTGGCACAAGCCGCCGAATGACAACACCACAGCCATTCATCATCGACGCAGGGGAGGTGGAGAAACGCCACGCCCCTGCCACCGTCCGTAATCGCGACGCCATTGCCGAGGTGCTTGAGACGGTTCTGCCGTCTTCGGGGACAGTGCTGGAAGTGGCGAGCGGGACAGGCGAGCACATCGTGCATTTTGCCCAGCGCTTCCCGCAGCTTGTGTGGCAGCCTAGCGACTATTCTGAACTGTCGCTGCCATCCATCGCCGCATGGGTGGCCGAAGCGGGGGTGGGGAACGTGCAGCCCTCTGTCCAACTGGATGCTTCCCTACCGGACTGGCCTGTGAGGCAAGTGAACGCCGCCCTGTGCATCAACATGATCCACATCTCCCCTTGGGCAGCGACCGAGGGACTTATGGCAGGCGCGGGCCGCCTGCTTCCGGCCGGAGCGCCGCTCTATCTCTATGGCCCGTTCCTGCGGGACGATGCCGAAACCGCGCCCAGCAATCTTGATTTTGACAAGTCGTTGAAGGACCGCGACCCGGATTGGGGCCTGCGGCACCTGACCGACGTAACCGCACTTGCCGCCGCGCAGGGCCTGCAGCTCGACCGCGTCATTGAGATGCCTGCCAACAACCTGTCGGTCATCTTCCGTAAGGGCTGACGCAATTGGCAGCTTTACGTCTGCGACAAGGGCCCCATAACTCTCCGCCATAAATAGAATCATGATGAGAGAGGGTTTCCCCGCATGGCTGAGCTAGCCGACCTGCTGACGTTTGATGAGTTTCTGACCCATTGGGGCACGGAACGCCGCGACCATCTGGGGATGCGCGAGGAAGACCGGTTCTGGTCCTATGGCCAGTTGGAGGACCGCACGGCGCGCGTGGCGTCCATGCTGCTCGCCGCGGGCCTGAAAAAGGGTGACCGCATCTGCTGGATCGGCAAGAACTCCGACATCTACTTCACGCTCTTTTACGGCGCGGCGCGGGTGGGCGTGGTCATGGCCCCCATTGGCTGGCGTCTGGCCGCGCCCGAATGGGCCTATATCGTCAACGACACCCACGCGAAGATCGTCTTCACCGGCCCCGGTTTTGAAGGGGCGGAAGAGGCGCTGAAGCCGCACCTCACCAACAATCCGCGCTTCATTGGCGAACAGGAGGCGCGCAAGCTGGTCGAGACGACCGAACGGGTCGACTTCACCGCCGCCGGTCCCGACGATGCGGTGCTGCAGCTCTACACATCCGGCACCACCGGCAACCCCAAGGGTGTCGAGTTGTCCAACCGCAACCTGTTCGCCCTGCGCAAGGGCACGGCGGATGCAGGTCTTGCCTACACCCAGTGGGAAGATGACGAAGTCGTCCTCGTCGCTATGCCCTGTGCGCACATCGGCGGCACGGGCCTCGGCGTCATGGCGCTGGCGAGTGGCCTGCCCGGCTATGTTCTGGCAGAATTCACGCCCGACGGGCTGTTCGACGCGATTGAAACTGGCGGCGTCACGCGCTTCTTCATCGTGCCCGCCGCGCTCCACATCTTGTTGCAGCACCCGCGCTGCGCGACGGTCGATTACAGCCGCCTGAAGTATATTCTCTACGGCGCCGCACCCATCCCGCTTGAGCTACTGCGCGAATGCATCAAGACCTTCGGCTGTGAGTTTATCCAGAATTATGGGATGACCGAGACGACGGGCACCATCGTCATGCTGCCGCCCGAGGATCATGACCCCAACGGCAACCCGAGGATGCGATCGGCCGGAAAGCCGCTTCCCGGCGTCGAACTCAAGATCGTCGATGCAGACGGCAACATCCTGCCGCAGGGCGAAGTGGGAGAAGTCGTCACCCGCTCCAGCAACAACATGATCGGCTATTGGAACCTGCCCGACGCCACGACGAAGACGCTCACAACTGATGGCTGGGTCTATACCGGCGATGCCGGCTATCTGGATGAGGACGGCTATCTCTTCATCCATGACCGCGTGAAGGACATGATCATTTCGGGTGGCGAGAATGTCTATCCGGCTGAAGTTGAAAGCGCGATTTATGGGCATCCGGCGGTGCTTGAAGTTGCCGTGATCGGCGTGCCCGATGACAAATGGGGCGAGGCGGTCAAGGCCGTCTGTGTCCCCAAGCCCGGCACCACGATTGATCCGGAAGATGTCATCTCCTGGGCGCGCGAGCGGATTGCCGGGTTCAAGGCCCCCAAGACCATCGACATCATCGAGGCGCTGCCGCGCAACGCGAGCGGCAAAATCCTGCGCAAAGATCTGCGGGCGCCCTATTGGGCAGGTCGTGACCGGCAGGTGAACTAGTATGTCTGGGTCGCTGGATGCGTTTCGCGGGGAGGTCCGCGACTGGCTCGCCGCCAACCTGACGGACGAACTGCGCGAGGTCAGCGCCAAGTCCACCAGTGTGTTCGTGGACAAGCAGCACACGCTGAAATGGCAGGCGATCCTCCACAAACGGGGCTGGGTCGCGCCGACATGGCCCGCGCAATATGGCGGCACCGGTTGGTCGGAGGCGGAGCGCCATGTCTTTTCGTCGGAATGTGCGTTGGCCGGGGCGCCGCCGCTGGCGCCAATGGGTCTCCGCATGGTCGCGCCTGTGATCATGCAGTACGGTTCGCTGGAACAGAAGGCGTGGTATCTGCCGCGGATCCTGTCGGGCGAGGATTATTGGTGTCAGGGCTATTCGGAGCCGGGGTCCGGGTCCGATCTCGCGTCGCTGTCATTGAAGGCAGAGCGTGACGGCGATCATTATGTGCTCAACGGCTCCAAAATTTGGACGACGCATGCGCATTTCGCGAACAAGATGTTCTGCCTCGTCCGCACCAGCCGGGAAGGTCGCCCGCAGCAGGGCATCACCTTCCTGCTGCTCGACATGGACCTGCCCGGCATCACCGTGCGCCCGATCCATTCGATCGCGGATGATCATGACTTCAATCAGGTCTTTTTTGAAGACGTTCGCGTGCCCGTGTCCGGTCGTCTTGGTGAAGAAGATCAGGGCTGGGGCGTTGCCAAATATCTGCTCGAGTTTGAACGCGCTGTCGCGCATTCGGCGGGGCTGAAGGCGGCGCTGTCGGTGGTCATCGCACATGCCGGTGCGTTGGCTGACGGCGAGGGTGGGGCAGAGATCAACGTACCAGCCATTCGCCGGAAAATCTCGATTCTTGCGGCGCAGATCACCGCAATTGAAGCCAGTGAGGACGTGGTCATGGCGCAGGTCGCGCGTGGCTTGAACCCCGGTCCTGCCGCGTCGATGCTGAAGATACAGGGCACCGAAACCGCTCAAAAGGTTCAGGAACTCGCCGTGGAACTGGCGGGCGACTATGCCGCTGTCAGTCAGATTGCGGCGCGCCAACCGGGCAGCAACGAAACCCCCGTCGGCTCAGATATAGCCCTCACCGCCGTTCCGCGTTATTTCAACGGTCGGGCCGCCTCCATTTATGGCGGCTCGAACGAGATCCAGCGCGGGATCATCTCCAAACTGGTTCTCGGCCTTTGAGTGTGTGACCAGTTTTGGAGGGAAGTATGAATCCGCGTGCAATGGTTCAGACAATGATTGCGCTTGCTTCGGCGTCGCTGGGGCTGGTGGCGGCGCTGGCCTGGAATGAAGCGATCAAGGCGACATTGGCGTTGCTCGATCTCGGCGACGACCTTGATGGGCTTTACACTTATGCCATCGTCGCGACGCTGGTCGCGATCCTTGTGCTCGTATATCTCGGCAAACTTGCCAGCCGTGTTGGCGGCGATGCTGTTATCGAACGCGAAGCCGAAGGCTGATTGTGAGGGGGCGTCAGCTTAGCTGGCGCCCTTCTCCCGCGCCACAGACTGAACAAACGCCGGGCGCGCCTTCAACCGGGCATACCAGTCTTGGGTGAGCGGTCCCAATTCCTTGTCGAAACCGAACCCTGCCGCCAGATGCACCGCATAACCAACGCAGATGTCGGCAGCGGTGAAGCGGCCAGCCACCAGCCATTCCCGCCCGTCGGACAGTGCTTCCTCGATGGACTTGGCACGTCCCATGAAGAAGCCCTTATAGTCCTCGACCGCCTGCGGCAGTTTGCGTTCCTTCGGCTCCAGCCGTGTGTAGCGCAGCACGATGGTGAGCGGGAAGGTGAGCGTCGCGTCGCTGCGGTGCATCCAGTTGAGATAGGGCAGATAGTCGGCTTCGTCCGGACGGACCTCCAGTTGAGTGCCTGCGGCGATACGTTGGCAGATCGCGGCGGACTCCGTCAGCAGATGGCCATCCTCTTCCCAAGCCGGAATGGTGCCAAGCGGATTGATGTCTTTGAACTGTTTCGCAAAAACGCGAGGTGGGAAGGCCCACATCCGCAGATCAATCTCCATGCCCGCCTCTTCAGCCGCCCAAAGACAGCGGAAGGAGCGCGCACCGGCGCAATGATGGAGAACAGGCAGGGTCATACAGTCATCTCTCTTGGTTTTTCGATAGATAGCCGATGCTCGCGCCAGGCGATGTAAAGGCCACTGGCGATGATGATCGGCGCGCCCATCCATGTCGACGTGCCGGGCAGGACGCTCCAAATCAGCCAGCCATAAGCGGTCGACCAGATCAGGCTCGTATAATCCATGCCGACGACGGTGGAGACGGGCGCGTAACGTAGCGACGCGGTAAGGGCGATCTGGCCTAAGCCGCCGCACAGGCCGAGCCCTGCAATCAGCATCCACTGGTACGGACTATGGGATGTGGTGCCCCAAGCCAAGGCCTCTTCAATCGGCCCGGGCAATGGTGCGAAATGCAGGATCAACAGCATCGAGGAGGACAGCAGCGAAAAATAGAAGACGGTCGTGGGCGGTGCCTCGGTCTTGCCAAGGTCGCGTAACTGCAGGCTGATTATGCCGACCATCAGCGCCGCCATCAGGCCGACGAGCGCACCTTTGAGGGGGAAGCCACCTCCGCCCGGTTGGATGACGACCAGAACCCCGATGAAGCCGACAATAACAGCGGCCCACCGGTGGAGGCCCACTTTTTCGCGCAGGAAGAAGGCAGATAGGATCGTGGCGAAGATCGGGACGGTGAAGCCAAGCGTCGTCGCTTCGGCGAGCGGCAACAGCACGATACTGCCAAAGGTGAAGAACATGCCGGTCGCGCCGAGGAAGGACCGTCGCAAATGCGCCACAAAGCGTGTGGTCCTCAGGCTGGAAAGCCCGGTGGAAAACAGCACCCAGACGAGCACGACCGGGATGGCCATGAACTGACGCCAGAACATGATTTCCGGCAAGTGAATGCCGCTCTCACTCGCGAGCTTGACCACCATCGACATGGTCGACAGCCCGAATATCGCTGCCAGTCGGAAACCGAGGGCCAGCATGCGCCGGTCATCTGTATGGGTTGAATTTGCGGTCACGCAAAATCGCATAGGCGACCTCGAATGGGACGCAACAGATTTATGAATGAGGGAACGGGCTGTTCCCTAAGCTTGCGGTTGACTGCCCGCCTCGGCTAACGCGCTCTGCATGAAACATGCTCTCACCGTCACCCGCGCCCAGAATTTCGCCTCTTGGTATCAGGAGGTCATCTCTGAAGCTGATCTGGCCGAGGAATCCGGCGTTCGCGGCTGCATGGTCATTCGCCCTTGGGGCTATGGCATGTGGGAACGCATCCAGAAGCTGATGGATGCCGAAATCAAGCTCGCAGGCGTTGATAACTGCTATTTCCCGCTCTTCATTCCGCTGTCATTCTTTGAAAAGGAAGCCGACCATGTGGAGGGCTTTGCCAAGGAAATGGCGGTCGTAACGCACCATCGGCTGATCGGTGACGGCAATGGCAAGCTGGTGCCCGACCCGGAGTCGAAGCTGGAAGAGCCGCTGGTCGTGCGCCCGACGTCAGAGACGGTCATCGGAGCCGCAATGAGCCGCTGGGTGCAAAGCTGGCGTGATCTGCCTTTGATGGTCAACCAATGGGCAAACGTCGTCCGTTGGGAGATGCGCACGCGCATGTTCCTGCGCACGTCAGAATTCTTGTGGCAGGAAGGGCACACCGCCCATGCAGACCGCGATGATGCGATGGTGGAAACGCTGCGTGCGCTCGAAATGTATCGCGCCTTTGCGCAAGGCCCGCTCGCTATGCCCGTGGTTGCGGGTGAAAAGCCTGAAAATGAACGCTTCCCCGGTGCTGTTGCGACCTATTCGATCGAAGCGATGATGCAGGACGGCAAGGCGCTGCAAGCTGGCACGTCGCACTATCTTGGCACCGGTTTCGCCGAGTCCGCCGGAATCCGGTATCAGGACAAAGAAGGTGGTCAGCAATTCTGCCACACGACGAGTTGGGGCGTCTCCACCCGTCTAATTGGCGGTGTCATCATGACGCATGGCGATGATGATGGCCTGCGCTGTCCGCCGCAGATCGCGCCGCAGCAGGTGGTTATCATCCCGATGCTTCGCGACAATGATGAAGATGAAGCCGTGCTCGATTATTGCCGCGGCCTCGCCGCCGACCTGCGCAAGCTCTCCGCCTTTGGAGAGCCGGTGCGCGTCTTGCTCGATACCAAGGCAACGAAGGCGGCGACCAAGCGTTGGTCCTGGGTGAAGAAAGGGGCGCCGATCCTTGTTGAAGTCGGCCCGCGTGATGTAGCGGGCGGCAACGTCGCCGTTGTGCGTCGCGACCGACTTTATAAGGATGACGGCAAGCTCAACTCTGCCTTCATCGCGCGCGCTGACTTTGCTGCATCCGTCTCAGACACGCTCGTCGACATTGAAAAATCGCTGTTCATTGAAGCCAATGATCGGCTGGAGTCCAATATCCGCCGCGACGTGACGGACCTTGCTGCTCACTATAAGGGCGATGAGGCGAAGTTCGCCGGATGGGTCGAAGTGCAGTGGGCGCGCCCGACGGGTGAGGCCCTGACCAAGATTGTTGAGACGCTCAAAGGCCTGAAGCTGACGATGCGTAACGCGCCACTCGGGGCAGCACCTGTCGATGGCACCTGCTTCTTCACCGGTGCGCCTGCGGCCGAACGGATTCTTATCGGACGCACTTATTGAGCAACCTTGTCAGCCTCCTTGCGGCAGTGGGCATCGGCCTGCTGATCGGATTGGAGCGGGGCTGGCGGCAGCGCGATGAACATGCGGGCGGACGGATTGCGGGGATAAGGACTTATGCGCTGCTGGCGCTGGGGGGCGCTTTGTCCGGTCTTTTGTCGCTGAATCTCTCGATCTGGTTTGGCCTGATCGGCATTGGGGGCATCATCGTGGCGCTCTTGCTTGCCCACCGCGCGCGGCTTGCCGAAGCCGACGACAATGTTTCGGCCACCAATGTTGTCGTCAGTATTCTAACCGTCATGCTTGGGCTTGCCATGACGACCAGCTTTCTGCGCGAGGCTATTGTCGCAGGCGGCGTGATGACGCTGATCCTCTCCATGCGGGAACAGTTGCACGGCTGGCTGCGGACGCTGAGTGCAGAAGATGTCCGCGCTGTTGCCGTTTATGGCGCCATCACACTCGTCGTTCTGCCTTTGCTGCCTGACAAGAATATCGGTCCCTATGCCGCGCTCAACCCGCGCAATCTTTGGCTTGTCGTGGTGTTTGTGACGGGGCTGTCCTTTGCGGGCTATTGGGCCTCCAAAAGGGTGGGCGATGCGCAGGGGACGATCATTGCGGCAGCCATTGGAGCGACCTATTCCTCGACAGCCGTGACGGCAGAATTGTCCCGGCGGTTGCGCAATGGGCAGGAAGACCCGCTGCCACTGCGGGCCGGGATTGCGGCTGCGACAGCGATGATGCCCATTCGCATTTGTATTCTCGTGGCGGTCCTCCTCCCTGGCGTGCTGCTGCCTTTTCTGGCGATGGTGGGGCCTGCCATTGCTGTGGCGCTGCTCTTCGCGGTGCTGCTTTACTGGCGCGCGCGTGGCGGTTCGAGCAAAGCGATGACGGCACGCCGCAACCCGTTTGATATCTGGCCTGCCATCGGATTTGCCGCGCTGGTCGGGGTCATCGTCATCCTATCGCGCTGGACCATTGATCAATATGGTGGCCAAGGCGTCAGCATCCTTATTGGTCTGACCGGCCTTTATGATGTCGATGCGGCCATCGTCACGGCGAGCAATTTGCCAAAAGGCCTGCTCGACACGTCCTCGCTCGCAGCCCTTCTTGCACTGCCGGTTCTAGTGAACTCAGCATTGAAGGCGGTTCTTGTGCCGGTGCTCGGTGGTGTCCGTGACGGCGCACGCGCTGCCATTCCGCTGATCGCCAGCGCGATATTGATTGCCATCGGCATTGCGCTCATCAACGGGTTTCACTTCGCCTGAGCGGGCGCAAACGGGGTGGCGGACCACGACGCTAACCTCTAGACAGGTCTAAATGATGGCGGGCCGTTGACCCGTTTCCGGGGGGAGTTTCTTTGATGCAGCGTATTCTGATCGGGCTGGCCGGTATGGCCCTGATCCTGCTGATCGCCTTTGCCTTTTCATCGAACCGAAAGGCGATCCGTCTGCGGGTTGTCAGCGCAGCCTTCGCGCTTCAGGCGGCAATTGCGGTGCTCGTGCTGTATGTTGATGCAGGCAAGGTCGCTATTCAGGCGATGTCGCACGGCGTCAGCAATCTGCTCGGCTATGCGCAGGCGGGCATCGATTTCCTGTTCGGCAATCTCGCCAAGCCAGAACTGGGCGGATATTCCTTCGCCATTGCGGCACTCCCCGTCATCATCTTCTTCGCCAGCCTTGTGTCGATCCTCTATTATCTCGGCGTGATGCAGTTCGTTGTGAAATGGCTCGGCGGCGGCATTCAGAAGATTACCGGCATCAGCAAAGTGGAATCGCTTGGCGCTGCCGCCAACATCTTTGTCGGGCAAAGCGAAGCGCCTTTGGTGATCCGCCCCTATCTGTCGGCGATGACGCCCGCTCAGCTTTTCACGATCATGACGGTCGGTATGGCCGGTGTCGCGGGCACGATCCTCGCGGCTTATGCATCGATGCTCGGGCCAGAGCTTCTGCCCTATCTACTGGCCGCAAGCTTCATGTCGGCCCCCGGCGGCATCCTCATGGCCAAGATCATGCAGCCCGATGATCCTGCCGATGCGGGCAAGGAGCCTGTCGTTGACGGCCCGATCCGCTTTGGAGACGAGCAGCCGGCCAATATCATTATGGCGGCGGCAGAGGGCGCGCAGACGGGCGTGCGTCTGGCCGTGGCCGTCGGGGCCATGGTGCTGGCGTTCGTGGCGCTTGTGGCGCTCGCCAATGGCTTGCTCGCAGGCGTCGGCGCATGGGTTGGCTATCCTGACCTCAGCTTCCAGAAGATCGTCGGCGCGGTGTTCGCGCCTGTCATGTACATGCTCAATGTGCCGGCAAACGACGCGATGACGGCAGGTGGCCTGTTCGGCACCAAGCTTGTGCTCAACGAATTTGTCGCCTTTACGCAGCTTGGCCCGTTGAAGGAAACGCTGGCGCCCGCGACGGTGGCCATTGTCACCTTTGCACTGTGTGGCTTTGCCAATTTCAGCTCGATTGCGATCCAGATGGCGGTGACAGGTGGGTTAGCGCCCAATCAGCGCGCCGTGATCGCGCGGCTCGGCCTGAAGGCCCTGCTGGCGGGGAGCCTTGCAAACCTGATGAGTGCGGCGTTGGCGGGGCTGCTGGTGACGGGCTGACCTAGGTCGACAGATACCAGCGGTCGGTGCCTTGCAGCCCGATCGCGGTCAGCCGGCCGCTGGCATAGGCGCCAGTATCAATGCCGATGCGGTTTGCGCGCTCTTCCACCTCGTCGCGGATCGTATGGCCGTGGACCACGACAGCGCCGAAATCTGCCGTAGACTCGATGAAGTCGCTGCGAATCCAGCGCAGATCCGTCTCATCCTGATCGTCGAGCGCAATGCCGGGCCGGACGCCTGCATGGGTGAAGTAGTAATCACCCAGCCGGAATGCAGGGCGGAAGGCGCGCAGAAAATCGATATGCGCCTTGGGCACAACACGTGCCGTGGCGTCAGTCACTTCGCCTAGATCCCAGCTGTCATATTGCTCTGCTGTGATGCCATAGCTGATCAGCGTTTCGCGGCCTCCTGCACGGTGGAAGGTCGCTGCCGTCGCGCGATCTCCGTCCCACACCCGGATCAAGAGTTCCTCATGATTGCCCTTGATAAACACAGTGCCAGGCTGGGACTTTGCCAGCGCCATGGCGTGTTCGATCACTTGTCGGGAGCCGGGGCCGCGATCCGGCAAATCGCCGAGAAAGATGATCTGCGCCTCTGCGTCACCGCGCGCCGCATCATCGGCGAGGATTTTTACCAGCAACTGGTCGAGCAGATCGGCCCGTCCATGAATATCGCCAATCGCATAGACCCGTTTACCGGCCGGGATGGCGGCAGGCGGCGGGGCAGGGCTTTCCTTGCGGGCGAAGAAGCGTTTCAGAACCATGGGACGACCGCGATATAGTCGCTTTGGCATCGATTGCCAGATCTCAGGCGGGTTCGCGGTCCATCAAATCAGCAATATCGATGTCCAGCCGTTCAATCAGATTGCGCATGCGGGGCCAGATTTTGTTCAGGAAGATGTCGCGTTCCTGCACCTTCAGCGCCTGCACAGCGCCGGGGGCTACGAACATGCCCACGCCGCGTTTGACGAGAACATGGCCATCATCCTGCAGCGTTTGATACGCCTTGGCGACAGTCAGCGGATTGGTGCCGGTCTGTGCCGCAAAAGCCCGGACGGAGGGCAATTGATCGCCTTCTCCATACTTGCCCTCGATGATCTCAATGGCGAGCATCCCCCGCAAACGGAGGTATACTGGGATTTCGTCGAAACTAGCTGCTGTCATACCTACTTAATACACCAACGCACTCACCGAGTCACGTCCAAAAAATGGGTTAACCCGGCCAGTGGCTGATGACGTCTGATGGAGCGGGGCGGGGCCGCTCGTCCAATTCGCGACTGGGGGAGCCGATGAAAATGAACCCGGCAATGCGCTCCTCCTCGCCGCCAAAGGCATCTCGGACCTGATCAGAATAGCTCGGCCATCCCGTCAGCCAGCCGCCGACCAACCCTTGGGCATGGACGGCATTGAGCAACTGCATACAGGCCGCACCCACCGACAATTCCTGCTCCCAAAGCGGGATCTTGCTCGCCTTTGGGCTGGAGAGCGCGACGACCAGCGCCGGGGCCTGATGCGCGAACTGCTCCATGGCTTCGATCTCAAGGCGTCCTGCTTCAGGCTTCTCGCTGCGATAGGCGTCCACAAGGAGCGCAGAAAGCCTATCCCGCTGGTCCGCACCGACCACAACGAAACGCCAAGGCGCCAGCTTGCCATGATCCGGCACGCGGGTTGCAGCGGCAAGAATGGCGTCCATCTGCGTTGCATCCGGGCCGGGCGCAATCATGTCACGCGGCTTGCCCGACCGACGGGTGAGGAGGAGGCTGAGCGGGGAGGAGGTGTCGTTGAACATAGATGCGCCGCTATCAGGCGGGGGCGGGTGGGGCAAGCGGGACCCATCCATCTAAACCTCCCACCACTCGTTTGCCCTGCGCCTGTCGAAGGGCTGTCCTTTCTTTTCCACTCAGGTGAACAGGAAGAGCGGTTATTCAACTAGCGACATCAAGGCGTACATGTACCCTGCGAACCTCGATTGGTTGCATCTGCAGAGATCGCGGAAATCTAACCGAAGACGGTTCAAGCCGCCCTCAGGACTTGTTTTTCTTAGTACCGGATGCCGTGTTCGATAGCGCCTTGACCAGTAGACCTGCCGCGATACCAAACACGCAGGGGAAGGCGTGGCCAACCTTGATTTGCCCGTGATCGCTGACCAGCAGATCTATTGCAAAACCGATCAACACACCCGCCCAGGCCAGTCCAAGGCCGGCACGCCCAATCCGACCAGCCACGATCACAAATCCGCATAGAGCCATGTAAGCCTGCGACGCACCGGATAGAAAAGCCTCGGGTTCGAGGAACACCAGTAGTGCCTGGCTCAGTGTCCCGCCCGCCAAGGCAATTGTGCCTGGAAGAACCCGGCCCCAGCGTGCCTCAGCGGCTAGGCCCACGCCGCCAATGACCAGCGCATTGAGCAACATGTGCGGCGCTTTCACGTGGAGCCACTGTGATGCGATGAGTTTCCAGCTCTGCTTCCAGCTAAAATACTCGCCCTTGATCACGCCGAAGTCCAAAAGTTCTCTTGAACTTTGCTGCGCCCCGAGCGGCTGATGGAGCGCAAAGGCCGCGGCGCACCACACAACCAAAAGGCTGACGGCCCAGAGCAAAAGCGGAGATGACAGCACCCTCACGGATTGGTCACCAACAGGCCCGATTGCCATCAGTCCGCCTTAAGGGCGGCAAGCTCGTTTCCGCTCGGATCGCGGAAGTGGAAGCGCCTGCCGCCCGGAAAGGCGAATACCGGTTTGGTAATGACGCCTCCCGCCTTGCTTACCGCTTCGAGGGATGCTTCCAGATCATCGACAGTAATGACCGTGAGCGGTGCCGAAGTGGCCTCGCTTGAGTCGGCCTGCAGGCCGATGTCCACATCGCCCGTCATCGTGCACGAGTAGCTGGGGCCGAAGTCGGTGAGGGCAAAGCCAAACGTATCGGTATAGAAGGACCGGGTTGCGGCTAGGTCCGATGCGGGTAGTTCAACGAAGCTGATACGAGCCATTATTTGCCCTCCTGAGGTTTCTTGCGCGGCGTCTTGGTTTTCGGCTTTAGGCCTGCCGCACTGCGCGCTATCCATGACCTGAGGCTCTCGGGATCGGACAGCATCGCTTCGGGCAACAGCAGATAGGTCTTGCTCGGCGGATCTTCCGGCTCATACCGGAGCGGCTTCACGCCCGGCACCGCGCTCAAGGCCGCATGCTCTGTGCCAGTCATCTTGAGGGCGATTCCCACATTCGAGAGAGACACGAACACTTGGCCCGCAGCATAGCCCATGATCCCGCCGAACATTGGGCGAAAGCTCAGTTCAAGGTCGGGTGGGCTCGCCCTCTCCATGACGGCTTGCAACTCCTTTGGATCGTGCTCCATTCCATGCCTCACCGTCGTTGAATCAAAGCTATGCATACACGATGCCTACTGCCAACGTAGTGTCAGTATGACACGTCGCGCCGATCGCCTCCTTGCCCTGCTCGAATTGCTGAGAGGCAGCCAAGTTAGCACTGCTTCGAGCCTCGCCGCGACGCTCGAAGTGTCTATCCGCACCGTTTACCGCGACATTGATGCTCTTGTCGCAACAGGCGTACCGCTTCGCGGCGAAGCGGGGGTTGGTTACACGCTGGAAGCCGGTTATCATCTACCGCCGCTCAATCTTACGACCGAAGAAGCCGAGGCATTGGCGCTCGGCGCGCGAATGCTCGCCAACTGGAGCGACGGGGCCGTGGCCGGGCAAGCAGCTGCGGCGCTGGCGAAGATAAGGGCCGTCCTGCCCTCGTCGGGCCAAGCTGGGGTCGACCAGAACATATTCTGGGCACCGCCCTGGGTGGAACGCCATGTACCCAAGGTCGACCTGCTCGAACTGAAGCGCGCCGCACAACGCCGGCAGGTGCTTTTGATCGAGTATGAAGCGCTGAACGGCGCACGCACCACCCGCACGGTTCGCCCGCTTTCGGTCAACTTTTTCGGCCCGGTTTGGCTGCTGGCGGCTTGGTGCGAGCTTGCCGACGACTTTAGGTGTTTCCGGCTTGATCGGATTGCTTCCATGTTGCCGACTGGCACAACGTTTCGTGACGAAGATGGGAAGCGACTTGCTGATTTCAGGCGGATCAAGACCGAGGAAGTGAGCCGGGCTGCGTTTGATAACGGCGTCAGGACCGAAGGATTTTGACACGGTTTGAAGGGCGGCGTGTTGCGCCTTTTCCTGAACTCGGACATGGCAGCAAACTTCCCACCACTCCGTTTGGCCCGAAGGATATCTACTGATCCGTCCCCTTCGCCTTCCCCCATTGCCGCGCGACGGTGTAGCCGAGATAGCCGGTGCCGAAGAGCGTCCACATAGGTTCCGGGATGCCGCCGAGATAGGCGTTCATGCCAGCCGCGATGTTCTTCGCCATCTCGGGTTGCGTGGCGGCGATGAGGCCCATGGGGATGGCCCAGAGGATGATCGCGTACATCACATAAAGGAAACTCGGCCGCGCGCGGCTGGTCCATGGGTCGGTGGAGCCGGCCTCCGCGATGATCGCCGACATCTGGACGCGGACGGCCTCCAGCTCCTGCGATCCTTGCAGTTTCAGCAGTTCCAACTTCGCCGCGTCGCGGGCGCGGGGGTCTGGAATGATCTTGTCGATCAGCTTGGAAAGGGGCGCAATCAGCCCGTCGAGAAGGGACATGGCAACGACTCCGAATCTGGGGGAAGGATTTGGAGATAACCAAATAGGTTCTAAAAGTCAAGTTTTATATAACCATTTCGACACAAGTCCCCCCGCTTGTCCCGAGCGAAGTCGAGGGACGTTGGCACGGAGCCGGTGTCTCGACTTCGCTCGACACGAACGGGATTGGGTAGTCTAACCTCTTGCCTTCTCCGTTGAAATCCAGCGGTCAATCGCCTGTTCCAACACATCAAGCGGCACCGCACCTTGCGCCAGCACAGCGTCGTGGAAGCGGCGCAGGTCAAACTTTGTGCCGAGCGCGGCGGTCGCCTTGGCGCGCAGTTCGCGCAGCTTGATCTCGCCGATCTTGTAGCCGAGCGCCTGTCCGGGCCAGGAGATGTAGCGGTTCACCTCCGCCTCGATATTGGCGGCGGAGAGCGCGCTGTTGTCGGTCATGAACTTGATGGCCTGCGCTTTAGTCCAGCCCTTGGAATGCATGCCGGTATCCACCACGAGACGGCAGGCGCGCCACATTTCATAGGACAAGCGGCCCATCATCTTTTCGGGCGTGTCATACAGGCCCATCTCTTCGCCCAGATACTCGGAATAGAGCCCCCAACCTTCGCCATAAGCGGTGAACCATGCGGCGTGCTTGCGGAAATCGGGCATGTCGATTTCCTGCTGCAACGCGCCCTGAAAATGGTGGCCCGGCACCGCCTCATGCGCGGTTAGCGCCGGCAGCTCGTAGATAGGGCGTTGGTCCAGCTTGGAGGTGTTGACGTAGTAGAACCCCGCAATGCCAGAGGCGAGTGAGCCGGGGCTGTAATAGGCGGTCGTCGTCGTTTCCGCGGTTTCTTTGGGGATTTCTTTCAATCCGTAGGTGAGGCGCGGCAGCTTTCCGAAATATTGCGGCAGCATGCCGTCGATGAGCTTGGCCTGCCGAGCCGCGGTCTGCATCAGCTCTTCGGGCGTTTTCGCGTAATAGGTCGGGTCGCTGCGAAGCTTGGCGATGAAGCTCTGCCGGTCGGCATAGCCCGCTTGCTTGGCCACTGTGTCCATGCGGGTGAGGATGCGCGCGACTTCACTCAATCCGATGTCATGGATTTGCGCGGGTGTTAGGTCTGTCGTTGTGTGTGACCGCGCTTGGAAGGCATAATAGTCCTTGCCACCGGGCTGGTAGGACACGCCCACTTTTGCGGCGCATTTCGGCTTATACTCCTTCACGTAAAAGTCGGAGAATTGCTGATAGGCCGGCGTCAGAACGTCGCGGATGATGCGCAGGCCCTCCGCTTTCATTGCGGCCCAATCTGCGTCGCTGACATCATTGGGCTTGTTGCGCTTGAAGGGCTCGTAAAAACGCGTTTCCTCAGGCTTTCCGGCAATGGCGCCGGTGATCGTCGTCTCAAACCCGTTCATGGCTTCGCAGGGCTGGACAAAACCCTTGGTGATCGCCTGGCGGGTGATGGAAATGATGTCGGCATTGATCTTTGGAAACTGCGCAAGGCGCGTCAGATAGCTGCGGTAATCCGCCTTTGTGTAAAGCGGCACATAAGACCCGAGATCGGCAAAGCCCTGATGCGGGCTGGAATAGGTCGTGAACAGCATGAGCCGCTGGCCGAAGCGGTTGCCTTCGATCTGTTCGCTCAGGATGCGGGAAAGAACACCCTTATTGGCCCGGTCGGCATCGGTGAGACCGGCATCGGGGATTGCCTTTAGTCGATCGAGGAGAGCTTGCGCTTCCGCCGCAGATTTGTCTCGGGCAGCAAGGCTATAGTCGGAGAGCTTATCATCATAGTCACGCACGCCAAGCGAGGACGCGGCTGTGGGGTTTTCCTTCAAGAACCAAGCCCAATGGTCCGCGATCATGGCCTTCAGATCGGCTGATGGGGCGGCCAGCGCCGGGCTTGAAACCGACAGCAACAGGGCCAGGGCAAATTTCCGCATGATGTTCTCCTCTGCTGCCAACTTCGTCCAAAGCGCACGCGCTTGCAATGCCTCGCCTGTCACCTCTACACCGCGCGTAACGAACAAGATTGTTGCGTAAGGAGCCTCCGCAGATGCGGCGTATATCGATGATGATCATATCTTTAGCGGCGACCGCCGCCACCGCGGGCACCATCCCCGGCCAGCCCAAGCCCGATTATCCGCACACCCGCAGCGACGGCATTGTCGAAACCCAGTTCGGGGAGAAGGTGGCAGACCCCTATCGCTGGCTTGAGAATGACGTGCGCAACGACGCCGAAGTGCGCAACTGGGTGGATCAGCAGAACAAGCTTACGGAATCCTATCTGGAGACGCTGCCAGGTCGGGACATCTTTGCCTCCCGCCTGAAGCAGCTCTTCAATTTTCAGCGCATGGGCACACCGCGCAAAGCAGGTGAGAATTATTTCTTCACCCGGAATGATGGATTGCAGAACCAGTCGGTCCTGATGGTGCAGCAGGGGGTGAGCGGCACGCCAAAACTGCTGATTGATCCCAATGCTTGGGCCAAGGACGGGGCGACGGCGCTGGCCGAATGGCAGCCATCTCCCAACGGACGCTATCTGGCCTATGCCGTGCAGGATGGCGGAACCGACTGGCGCACCTTGCGCGTCATTGATGCGGAGACGGACGCTGCGCTTGAAGATGACATCAAATGGGTCAAATTCTCCAATATTGCCTGGACGAAGGACAATAAGGGTTTCTTCTATTCGCGCTTTGCCGAGCCTAAGAAGGGCGCTGCCTTCCAGTCGCTGAACACCAATCAGCAGGTCTGGTATCACAAGATCGGGACGAAGCAGGCCGAAGATCGGCTTGTCTACCAAACGCCAGATCGACCACTGCTGGGCCATTCGGCGGAAGTCACGGATGACGGGCGGTATATTCTCATCACCTCATCGGGCGGCACGGATGAGCGCTATGAACTGACTGTGGGCTCGCTCGACGCTAAGCAAGGCCTGAGCAAGGCTGTGAAGTTCAAGACGCTTGTCGGCGGGCTGGACTATGAATGGCAATTGGCGGGCTCGGTTGGGTCTACCTTCTATTTTCGCACCAACCGCGCCGCGCCGCGTGGGCAGATTGTGACGCTGAACGTTGAGAAGCCGCGTCTTGCGCCAACGACCGTCATTGCTCAGACCGGGGATGCAATGGTCGGCGCCTCGCTCGTCGGCAACCGGCTGATCGTCGCCTATTTAGGGGATGCCCGGTCGGAAGCTGAATTGCGCGAATTGGACGGGCGTCTGGTGTCGACCATCCCGCTGCCCTCCATCGGGACGGCCGCTGGCTTTGGCGGGGCGGGCGGTGATCCCGAAACCTTCTACACCTTCTCCGGCTTTGCGGTCCCGCCTTCGGTCTATCGCTACAATACCGCCACCGGGAAGGCGGAGCTGTTCTTCCAGCCCAAGGTTGCGTTCGACCCTGCCGATTATGTGACCGATCAGGTCTTCTACACGTCAAAGGACGGCACCCGCATCCCGATGTACATCGTGAAGCGCAAGGATACGCCCGCGGGGGCGCCCACGATCCTTTACGGTTATGGCGGGTTCAACATCTCGCAGACGCCCACTTTCGCGCCGACGCGTCTGGCCTGGCTGGAACAGGGTGGGGTGCTGGCCGTCGCCAATCTGCGCGGCGGTGGTGAATATGGGAAGGAATGGCACGATGCCGGCCGCCTCGCCCGTAAGCAGAATGTGTTCGATGATTTTATCGCGGCAGGCGACTATCTCATCGCCAATAACATCTCAGCCAAGGGCAAACTGGCCATTGAGGGTCGCTCAAACGGGGGGCTGCTTGTCGGCGCGGTCGTCAACCAGCGCCCCGATCTGTTTGCAGCCGCCATCCCCGCTGTGGGCGTGATGGACATGCTGCGCTTCAACCGCTTCACCGCCGGCCGCTATTGGGTCGATGATTATGGCGATCCGGCCAAGGAAGCGGATTTCAAAGTCCTCCGCGCTTATTCGCCCTATCACAACATCACGCCGGGTAAGGATTATCCCGCCATCCTCGTAACGACAGCAGACACCGATGACCGCGTCGTGCCGGGCCATAGCTTTAAGTACACAGCTCAGCTGCAGGCGTCAGACATTGGTCCGAAGCCGCACCTCATCCGTATTGAAACGCGGGCAGGGCATGGCTCCGGCAAGCCGACCGACAAGATCATTTCAGAAACGGCCGACCTTTGGTCGTTCGTTGCGAAATGGACAGGGTTGGAGGTGCGCCCGCGCTAAGCGCTTCGTGGCCGGAGCAAATTCCTGAACCTGCGACTACAAACCGGTTCAGCAAGTTGTCATCGCGCGATTCGCATATTCGTCTCTGCCGACGCTTGATTGTCGGCCAAGTGATGGAGACGATGTATGAAGATGCTCTCAAAGGCCGCGCTGATGGCGACGTCGGGCGCGATGTTGGTCACGGCCCTGCCGGCCGATGCCCGGTCCTATCGCCGCCACCATGACGGCATCAGCGCAGGCGATGTAATTGCCGGCGCGCTCATCATTGGTGGGATTGCCGCTGTCGCTTCTGCGGCGTCCTCGTCATCGCGTGATCGTTATGATGATCGCTACCGGGATCGTGGCCGGGGTTGGGGTGATGATCGGGATGACGACCGGAATGGCTATGACAACAACGGCTATTCCAGCCGGAGTGCGGTTGAACAGTGCGTTCAGGCCGCCCGCAGCGAAGCCAACCGTTATGGTGGCTGGGCACGGGTGACGGACGTGACGCGGATCGACCGTGTCCGAGGCGGCTATGAAGTTCGCGGTCGTCTGGTCGTCGAGGATCGCGGCTATCGCAACCGCAACTGGAGCAATGGCTGGGACCGCAATGATCGCTGGGGCAACCGCTATGACCGTTACAATGATGGTTATGACAAGGGGCGCTTTAGCTGCGTGACGCGCTTTGGACGCGTGGCGGATGTCGACCTCTCGGGCTTGCGCGGCTGATTTGTGAAGGACCGGTCTGAAAGGGCCGGTCCTTTCCGCTTTTGGGCCTGACAAACTGGACAGCGGGCGGCGCGCTCTTTATCGGCCCGTCATGACCGTCCAGCCCTCCGATTCCATCCTCATTGTCGATTTTGGCAGCCAGGTGACCCAGCTGATCGCACGCCGCGTGCGCGAAGCGGGCGTTTACAGCGAAATCGCGCCGTTCACTTCCGCTGAAGCAGCCTTTCACCGGATGCAGCCCAAGGGCATCATCCTGTCGGGTTCACCTGCCAGTGTGCCGGAGGACGGCAGCCCGCGTGCGCCGCAGGTGCTGTTTGACAGTGGCGTTCCCATCCTCGGCATTTGCTACGGTCAGCAGGTCATGTCGCACCAGCTGGGTGGCGAAGTACGGCCCGGGCATGAAACGGGGGACGGCGGCGAATTTGGCCGCGCGTTCCTGACCGTGACGGAAAACTGCCCCCTGTTCGACGGCCTTTGGGAGGTGGGAGAACGGCATCAGGTATGGATGAGCCATGGCGACAAGGTGACGCGCTTTGCCCCCGGCTTCAACATCGTCGCCATCAGCGACGGCGCGCCCTTCGCCGTGATCGCGGACGAAGAACGCAAATATTACGGCACCCAGTTCCACCCAGAAGTCGTCCACACGCCAGACGGTGTAAAGCTGATCGCCAATTTCGCGCACAAAGTCTGCGGCCTGTCCGGCGATTGGACGATGGCTGAATTCCGCGCGACCAAGATTGCAGAAATCCGCAAGCAGGTTGGCAGCGGACGCGTGATCTGTGGCCTGTCTGGCGGCGTGGATTCCTCCGTGGCCGCTATCCTGATCCACGAAGCCATTGGCGATCAGCTTACCTGCGTGTTTGTCGACCATGGCCTGCTCCGCAAGGATGAGCGCGGGCAGGTGGAGACCATGTTCCGCGATCATTACAACATCCCGCTCGTCGTCGTGGACGCAGAAGATCGCTTCATGGCGGGACTTGCCGGACTTACGGACCCCGAAAAGAAGCGCAAATTTATTGGTGCCGAATTCATCAATGTGTTTGAGGAAGAGGCCAAAAAGATCGGCGGCGCCGATTTCCTCGCGCAGGGCACGCTCTATCCGGACGTCATTGAATCAGTGTCGTTCACGGGTGGCCCGAGTGTCACGATCAAAAGCCATCACAATGTCGGCGGCTTGCCCGCACGCATGAACATGAAGCTCGTTGAGCCGCTGCGTGAGCTCTTCAAGGATGAAGTCCGCGTGCTGGGTCGGGAATTGGGCCTGCCCGATATCTTCGTTGGGCGTCATCCGTTCCCCGGACCCGGTCTTGCCATCCGCATCCCCGGCGAAGTGACCAAGGAACGCTGCGATATTTTGCGCAAAGCGGACGCCATCTACCTTGAGGAAATCCGCAATGCGGGCCTCTACGACGCGATTTGGCAGGCTTTTGCGGTGCTTCTGCCCGTCCGGACGGTCGGCGTCATGGGTGATCATCGCACCTACGACAATGTCTGCGCTTTGCGTGCGGTGACCAGCACGGACGGGATGACGGCAGATATCTATCCGTTCGACAGCTACTTCCTCAGCAGCGTCGCGACGCGCATCGTCAACGAGGTGCAGGGCATCAACCGCGTGGTGTATGACTATACGTCAAAGCCGCCCGGCACCATTGAGTGGGAATGACGGGAACCGTCCAGATTGCTGAGTTGGCCGACACCGAAGCGCTTGTTGGGCTTTGGCAAGAATGTGGCCTGACGCGGCCTTGGAACGATCCGCGGGCTGATATTGCGCTTGCGCTCACGACGCCGACATCGGACATCCTCATCCATCGCCGAGATACGCGGATTGTTGCATCGGCCATGGTCGGCTTCGACGGGCATCGCGGCTGGGTCTATTATCTCGCGGTCGCGCCGGGGTTTCGGGGCTCCGGGCTCGGCAAGGTCATAATGGCTGCTTGCGAGGACTGGCTGCGGGAACGCGGCAGTCCCAAAATCCAGTTCATGGTGCGGGAGGACAATGCTGCTGCGCTCGGTTTCTATGAGCGGCTGGGCTATGGGCCCCAGGCTGTCGTGACTCTGGGCCGCCGCTTGGACTGAAGGCCTGTGCGCTTCTCGAGTTCTTCCCGGATCAATCGACCCCAACCAATCACCGGCCAGATGAGCAGCCTCGGCAGATTGGTCGACGGAATGTCCATCTCCCGCGATCCCATGGGCGCGGTGCAGCGACCGGGATCGATATAAGTGCCAAACATCACGTCCCAGATCGGCAGGATATTGGCGAGGTTCTTCCCATAGGCGACTGGCACATCTGCATGGTGCCAGCGGTGGAAGCGCGGGGAGGCGAGGATGTGGCGGAAGGGCCCGTGGGTCCAATCGAGGTCCAGATGGACGTAGCAATTGTGCAGCGTCACCAGGAACCAAAGGCCAACGGCGGGCAGGGCAGGCACATTCATCCAGGATATGAGGAGAATGTAAGACGTCTGCATCACGACCTTTTCCAAACCATGCGCCCGAAACGTCGTGAGGCCATCGACATGCGTGTCCGAATGATGGACGGCGTGGACGGGAAACGCCCAGCGCAAATGCATGAAGCGGTGGTTCCAGTAATCGCAAAAGTCGTGGCAGGTAAGCGTGATCAGCATCACGAGCGCGACGGGCATGCCTGTCCACACAGAGGCGGGCAGGCGCGGGATGCCGAGGCTGTCATAGGCGCCTCGGACAGCGGCGAGGATCTCATTTACATATCCGGCGAACAGCAACGGGCCAATGAACCAAAGGCCAATGGAAACAAGGGTGTTGGATACTGCGCCTTCGGGAACCGGGCCCTTTTTGCTGAACTGGACAAGTGCTGATGCCGCAAGCGCAACCAGCACGGGCAGAACGGGCATCGCCAGCAGAGGATTTAGATCGGGCACGCTCTCTACCTGGAAGAATAAAGCCAATATGGTTTCTTTAGCGCGCTTCTTCTTAACGTCTGGTATCGCAGGGCAGGTGTCCCCGCGCAGATCGGGCGCGAGAGGGGGACTGGGCCGAATCTGGATGTAAATGTGGCGACCACCAGCTAGGGTCTGCGGATCAGTTTACTCATGAAACCCATGTGAAGGGGCGATATGCCAATTACACTCTACGGAATTCCCAATTGCGACACCGTCAAGAAGGCGCGCACGTGGTTGACCACCAAAGGTCTGGAGCATGATTTCCATGACTTTAAAAAATCTTGGATCGATGAAGCGCATCTGTCACGCTGGTGCGATGGGTTGGGTTGGGAGAAGGTCCTCAACAAAGCGGGGACGACCTTCAAGAAGCTGGCAGACAGCGACAAGACCAATCTAAATCAGACCAAGGCCATTGCGTTGATGCTGGCCCAGCCATCGATGATTAAACGGCCGATTGTGGAACATTCCGGCGGATTGCTGATTGGATTTAAGGCTGACGAGTGGAGCGCAGCACTTAGCTAGGCCCAGCCAGATCGCCTTCGTTCAGGCCATCTCAGCTGCGACGAAGGCGGTCTTCAAAGGGCTCGGCAAGTTTGCCTGACAATTTCCACAGGCCGATTGTCATTGCCGCACCCACGATGCCGTCTGTTGCATAATGCCAACCGAGGTAGATGGAACCGATCCAGATAAGGACGGCATAGGCGGTCATAACCCAACCGATCCAGCGATGCACAACAAAGCCGCCAATCGCGAACAGCGTCGCCATAGCGACGTGAACGGACGGCATCGCAGAAATGCCGAAACCGGGCACATAACTGCCCTCAATATATCGATTGAGCAGAGACACATGCCCCATTGGCGTCGCCAGCTTGCTGCCGGCCAGTTCGGCCAGTTGGCCAAGCTCAACGATACGGTCGTGCAGCATTGAGAAGCTTTGATCCGGGCCGACAAGGTGAGGATAATACATGGGGCCAGCCGAGGCGAGCAGCCAGGCTGCGACGCCGCCGATGAGCAACCAGACACCAATCCAGCAACCGATCAGGCGGGCGCGAACCGCAGGGTCTTTGACGATTGCGGCCCAGATAATCGGGCAGGCCATCAGGATGACAGCCCAAATGGTGTAAGCGCGGTCGACCAAAATCGTGAACCAGACCGAACCAAACAGGCCATGCAGAATGACCCAAGGGTCCTGCCCAGCGAAGAGGAAACGATCAACCGCTGCGAGAGCAGGGTCGAACGGAAAGCCCTGCGCCTTCAATATGTACTGCTTGAACATGCCATAGACAGGGATAGCTAGGCTTGTGGCCATCGCAGTGCCCAGCATCCAGGGCAGCCGGGCGTGGACGGCGTCTTCATCAATGCCAAAGGCGCGCTCAACCCCTGTCACCAGCATCCAAACAACAGATCCAGTGATCAGCGGCAAAAAGGCATAGGCCGATATTCCTACGCCGATGGCGGGCAGTGGAATGGGTGTCAGAATGAACAGCAGCATGCCGGCCAAAGCGACAAAACCGAGTAACGACAGAAGAAAGCTCGCCTCAAGCGCAGGAACGGTCAGGAACGCGCGAAGCAGGCGGGCTGCGGAGAATCGGGGAAGAGTGGCTTCTATCTGCACATTTTGCAGCACGGAAGAACGATGCAAATCCGTCATTTTCGCGGAAAGAGCCCCCTGAAATCCCGTAAAACGTGCGGTGATTGGTTGATTGTGACAGTCTTATTACGGCCCCGTATCGATTTTGCTGCAATGCGGCAAGGATTTGTCGTAAAATTGTCACAAGACGACTGGCAGAGATGCATTTTGAAGAGAGCGCTTCAATCTGACGGTTCACCGGCGTAAGGAGCAGCGATGTCTACGACCTCCACAACCCTGACGCTTGATACATCCACCAGTCGCGCGAACCCGACGCCGACGCCGATGAAGCGGCTGACCGTGCCGACGATCCGACAGCGCAAGGGCGGGGAGCCTTTGGTTATGCTGACGGCCTACACCGTCCGCATGGCGCAGATCCTCGATCCGCACTGCGATCTGCTGTTGGTCGGAGATTCGCTGGGTCAGGTCATTTACGGCTTGCCGCACACAGTGGCCGTGACGATGGAAATGATGGCCCTTCACGGCGCCGCCGTGGTGCGCGGGAGCTATCATGCCGCCGTCATCGTCGACATGCCCTTTGGCAGCTACGAAGCCTCCCCAGAACAGGCCTTCAAGAATGCGTCCGAGTTGCTCAAGCAGACGGGTGCTGCTGGCATCAAGATTGAGGGCGGCAAGGTGCTGGCACCAACGGTTGAGTTTCTAACGTCGCGCGGCATTCCAGTAATGTCCCATGTCGGTCTCACGCCGCAGGCCGTGAACATCCTTGGTGGCTATGGTGTGCGCGGGAAAAGCGATGAGGAAGCCAAGGCCATCGTCGAAGACGCAATTGCCATGTCTGATGCCGGTGCCTTCGCCATGGTGATTGAAGGCGTTCTGGAGCCTATCGCGATTGAGATTACCCAGAAGGTCAAGTGCCCGACCATCGGCATTGGCGCCTCCGCGCAATGCGACGGGCAGGTGCTTGTGACCGAAGATATGTTGGGTCTGTTTGAGCGTACGCCGAAGTTCGTGAAGCGCTATGGCGGCATGCACAGCTTTGTTGCCGAAGCGGTTGAGCAATATGCCAAGGAAGTGCGCAGCCGCAGCTTCCCCGGCCCGGAACAGATCTACAAAGCTTGACCCGCGCGTAGGCGCTTCCCCTCTGCCCAGAGCGCGGCTAAGGGAAGCTACGCTTTGCTCCAGGGAGATACGTTTTGGCGCTGCCGCCCATCAATACGACCGAAGACAGCTTCCTAAGGGAAGTGGATGAGGAGCTTCGCCGCGATCAGCTGACAGGGTTCTGGAAGCGCTATGGTCGTTGGATCATCGCTGGCATCGGCCTTGGGCTTGCGGCTTTGGCGGGATGGCTTGTCTGGCAGGATCGGCAGTTTAAGGCGGCCAGCTTGGAGAGCGAACAGCTGGATGATGCGCTGCGCAAGGCAACAGCGGGCAATGATGCGGGGACGCGCAAGGCGCTGGCACCGCTCATAGCATCCCCAAATGAAGGCTATCGCGCGACGGCAATGCTGACAGATGCCGCACTTCTGCTTCAGAAGCGCGATCTTGAGGGCGCGGCCAAGCTCTATGGTCAGATTGCCAAGGATCAGGACATTCCCGCGCCATGGCGTGATCTCGCGCTCGTGCGCCAGACCTCTGTGCAATATGACCGCTTGGCGCCGGACGAAGTTATTACGCGCCTCTCCCCGCTCGCCATCAAGGGTAACCCTTGGTTTGGCAGCGCCGGTGAAATGGTGGCGATCGCTTATTTGAAAAAGAACCGCGTTCAGCCTGCAGCAAAGATGTTTGCGGATATTGCGGCGGATGAAAATGTCCCCGAAACGATCCGCGGTCGCGCAGCCAACATGGCGGCTTCGCTCAATGCGCGCGTGACGGGCGCTGCAAATCAAGGAAAACAATGATGAAAAGACTGTCGGGCAAATTCGGCAGGGCGCTGATCCTCGCGCCTGTCCTACTGGCAGTGGCTGGTTGCGGCGTGTTCGGCGGCGGCTCCAAGAAGCCCAAGACCCCTGTGTTGGGCCAACGCGTTGCTATCCTGACTTCAGAGGCCGCAGCAGAGCCGGATCCCGCACTTGCGGATGTCTCGGTACTTTTGCCGCCCGCTCAGGCCAATGACAGTTGGGCGCAGCCAGGCGGCAATGGCGCCAAGTCGATGGAGCACCTCGCATTGCCGCAGGCGATTGGACAGGCTTGGTCTGTCTCGATCAGCGGTACGAGCAAAAAGGTGCGTTTGGCATCGCCTCCTGTCGTCTCGGCAGGCCGCATTTACGTGATGGACACCGCGGCGCGCGTTCATGCTTTTGATGCGAAATCCGGCAAGGATATCTGGACTGTCAGCTTTGGTGTCGACGGCAAGGACCGCAAGGCTGCCTGGGGCGGCGGCGTGAGCGTCGAGGGCGACGTTTTGTATGCGACCAATGGTCTTGGCGATGTGGCTGCGCTCAAAGCCGCTGACGGCAGTGTCATCTGGAAAAAGCGTCCGGGGGGTCCGCTGCGCGGTGCACCTTCATTTGGCAACGGCAATGTCTATGCCATGAGTTCCGATAACCAGATCTTCGCCTTAAAGGCGAGCGATGGATCGGTGGAATGGACTGAGGCAGGTGCGACAGAATTGACCGGCGTCTTTGGTGTGGCAGCGCCTGCAATCGCGCAGGGCACCGTGGTTGCTGGCTTCTCATCAGGAGAACTCAACGCCTATCGCTATGAAAACGGCCGTGTCCTCTGGGCAGACGCTCTGACCCGCACGAGCATTTCGACATCCGTGTCGGCTCTATCTGACATTGACGCCAGCCCGGTCATTGATCGCGGTCGTGTGTTTGCGGTGGGCAAGGGTGGCCGCATGGTCAGCCTTGAACTGGTCACGGGTCAGCGCCTTTGGGAAATCAACGTTGGTGGCATTTCAACGCCTTGGGTCGCTGGTGAATGGGTATTTGTTGTCACAGACGATGCCCGCCTGCTGTGCATCGCGCGCGGCAGCGGCAAGGTGCGTTGGGCAACCCAGCTTCCCCGCTACCGCAAGGAAGCAAAGAAGAAGGACCCGATCAGCTGGTCGGGCCCAGTTCTCGCAGGCGACCGCTTGATTCTTGCCAGCTCGCAAGGGCAGTTGGTTAATGTGTCGCCCGCAGATGGAACGGTGCAGTCAACGACAAAGGCGGGTGGCCCCGTGCTGCTGTCGCCCTTGGTAGCGGACGGTACACTGTTCATTCTCACAAATGACGGTCGCCTGACCGCCTGGCGTTAAGGGAGCTTTGGAGATGGCCTCCGCGCTCCCCGTGGTCGCCATCATCGGGCGGCCCAATGTCGGCAAATCAACATTGTTCAACCGGTTGGTTGGCAAGCGCATCGCGCTTGTCGACGATCGGCCCGGCGTCACGCGTGATCGGCGCGAAGGCGACGCCAATCTGATCGGCCTCGAATTCCGTGTTGTCGACACGGCGGGTTTTGAAGATGAGGATGAGCAGACGCTCCCCGGCCGGATGCGGATGCAGACCGAGTCGGCGGCACGCCATGCCGATGTCGCACTTTTCGTCATCGATGCGCGGGCAGGTGTCACCCCGCTGGATTCGGAAATCGCCAACTGGCTGCGCAGCCTGTCGACGCCTGTCGTCATCCTCGCCAACAAGTGCGAAGGTCGCGCCGGAGAGTCCGGCGTGCTGGAATGCTATAATCTTGGCTTGGGTGATCCCATTCCGTTCAGCGCCGAACATGGCGAAGGCATGGATGATCTGTTCCAGACGCTCTTGCCTCACATCGAAAAGGACGAGGACGAGTTTGCCGTTGAGGTGGAAGACGATGAAGATGAAAATGGCCCGCTGAAGCTGGCCATCGTTGGTCGTCCGAACGCCGGGAAGTCTACGCTCGTGAACAAATTGCTCGGTGAAGACCGCATGATCACTGGCCCCGAAGCGGGCATCACGCGCGACTCGATCAGCATTGACTGGGAATGGAAAGACAGGCCAGTCCGCCTGATCGACACGGCAGGTCTGCGTCGCAAGGCGAAGGTGGAAGACAAGCTGGAACGCCTGTCGGCAGCCGATACCCAGCGCGCTATCGATTTTGCAGAAGTTGTCGTCCTTTTGCTCGATGCCACGCGCGGGTTGGAAGCACAGGACCTTCGCATCGCAGATCAGATCTTCTCTGAAGGCCGGGCGATGATTGTTGTCCTCAACAAATGGGACACGGTTGAGCAGGGCAGCACGCTATTCCAAGGTATACGCAAGGCGCTTGACGAAGGTTTCGCCCAAGTAAGGGGCGTGCCGCTGATTACAATTTCAGCCGCGACCGGGAAAGGCATCGACCAGATTTTGGAAGTGGCGTTTGAAGTGCGTGAGGCTTGGAGCCAGCGTGTATCGACGGGCCAGTTGAACCGCTGGTTTGAGCGTGCTGTTGAGAAGAACCCACCGCCAGCACCGGGTGGCAAACGCGCTAAGCTGCGCTACATCACACAGATCAAGACGCGCCCGCCGAGCTTTGTCGTGTTTGGGAACCGGGTTGAAGACCTGCCGGAAAGCTATCGCCGCTATCTCGTGAATGGCATCCGCAGTGAACTGGGCTTCGGCGCTGTTCCGGTCCGGCTCACGCTGCGTGGCGGGAAAAACCCCTACCACACCAAGTAAGCGCGTCGAGCGCTACGGCGTCAGTTCAATGTCCCAATACAGCCAATCCCGCCAGGTTTCGTGCAGGTAGTTGGGGGGATAGCTGCGCCCATGTTCCTGAAGTTCCCAGGTCGTCGGGCAATGCGCTGTGTGCATCAGGCGCATTCCGGCTTCCCGCGGCGTGCGACCGCCCTTGCGCAGGTTACAGGGCGAACAGGCTGTTGCGACATTCTCCCAAGTTGTGCGGCCACCTTGGGCGCGGGGAACAATGTGGTCGAACGTCAAGTCTTTGGGGGAACCGCAATATTGGCAAATGAAGCGGTCTCGCAGGAACAGGTTGAAGCGGGTAAAGGCAGGGTGGGCAGACGGCCGCACATATTGCTTGAGCGCGATAACAGAGGGCAGTTGCAACCGCGCAGAGGGACTTCTCACCTCGCGCTCATAATGTGCAACGACATCCACGCGATCAAGGAACATCGCCTTGACGGCAGTTTGCCACGGCCACAGCGACAGCGGATAATAAGACAAAGGCGTAAAATCTGCATTCAGAACGAGCGCCGGGCAACTGTCCGGATGACGAATGAGATCGGGATGGTACATGGTTGTCTCTTTCCCCTTCTTGCGCACTTCCCTTGCAGGTAAAGATTGCATGATAATGACTGCATCTACAACATGTTGGGGTCAAGGGGGCAAATGATCACGAAATCTGTATCCCGCTTTGCGCCCAGCCCAACCGGACGCTTGCACCTTGGCCATGCCTACTCCGCCCTTCGCGCGCACAACCTAACACAGGCGGGGGGAGGGCGTTTTCTGCTGCGGATCGAAGATATCGATCAGACCCGGTGCCGACCCGAGCATGTGGACGGCATCTATGAGGATTTGCGCTGGCTAGGGTTGAACTGGGACGGGGACGTGGTGTTCCAGTCGGACAGGCAGGCGGCTTACGCTGCGGCCCTCGACCGAATCGTGACGCAAGGACTGGCGTACCGGTGCTGGTGCACGCGCGCTGAGGTGGCTGCCAACATCGATGCACCACAAGGTGACGTGCAGCCAGTCTATCCCGGTACGTGCAAGGGGCGAGGTGATCCGGGTTATGGTCGGCCCTACAGCTGGCGGCTGGATGTGGCTGAGGCGGTGCGCCGAGCAGGTGACCTCACATGGACTGATGTGGATGCAGGCAAGATCGAAGCAACGCCGGAAAGGCTTGGTGACGTTGTGATCGCCCGGAAGGATGCGCCGGCTGCTTATCATCTCGCCGTGGTTGTGGACGATGACTGGCAAGGCGTTACCGATGTGGTGCGAGGGCGCGATCTCTTCGACTCAACGCATATCCATCGGCTGATCCAGCACATTTTGGATATCCGCCCGCCTGCCTATCATCACCATAAGCTGATCATGGATGCGACAGGCACCCGCCTTGCCAAGCGTAAACAAGCGCCCACGCTCGCGGCGATGCGGGCAGATGGCGTCGATCCGGAGGCACTTGTTGCTGGATTGCGGGCAGGTGTCCTTCCGGACGGGTTTTGCTTTTCGGACTAAAGGCGCATTGGCAGGTCGTCAGGACACATGCATGAAATGCTTTGCCCGCTGACAAGGCGAGTCTATGAGTAAAAATTATGGGAAACACATTTCTTATCCTACTTCTCGTCGCGGCCATGATCGCCACTGTGGTGGCGCTGGTGCGTGGCGTGGTTGCCTTTCTGAAAACCACTGAGGAAGATCTGAAGGCCGATGGAGTCGGCCCAAGCGCATCAAGCGTGAAGCAGAACAAGGCGATGATGCACCGCGTGATCTTTCAGGCGGCGGCCATCCTCATTGTGGTGGTCCTTCTCGCCTCGTCGCGAGGCTAAGCCTTGGTCAAACTAACCAAAATCTACACGAGGACCGGCGACGACGGCACGACCGGCCTTGTCGATGGCAGCCGGACGGCAAAAGATTCGGACCGCATCATTGTGATTGGCGATGTGGATGAGTTGAACAGCCTGATGGGGGTCGCCGCTCAACATGCAGCGGGGACAGATCTTGATCGCCTGCGCATGATCCAGAATGATTTGTTTGATCTGGGTGCCGATCTAGCCACGCCCGGAGAGGATTTTACGCCGTCGGAAATGGTGCTGCGGATCGTGGCTAGCCAGACTGCGCGCCTTGAGCATGAAATTGACGCGATGAACGAGGCGATGGCTCCGTTATCCAGCTTTATTCTGCCCGGTGGATCTCCGCTCGCCTGTGCACTTCATGTGGCGCGGTCGGTCGCCCGTCGTGCTGAACGTGCGATGGTGCACGCCAATCGTGCAGCACCGCTCAACCCTGAAGCACAGCGTTACATCAATCGCCTTTCGGATTGGCTTTTCGTGGCGGCGCGCCATGCCAATGATCAAGGGGCAACGGACATTCTCTGGAAACCCGGCGCTTCGCGCTAGACGCCGGTTATTTGCGGGTCTGGGTGGTGGCTTGCCAGACAGGGATCCAGTCGATCACGCCCCGGCATTCTTCCATCGCAATCTTGGATAGGAGCCGAAATTTCGACCCGTCCCAAGTATAGGTCTCAGCACTGCCGCAATCGCCGAGGCCACGTCCCTTTGCATAGCTGCTCAGCTGGCCAGTGGCGGCATCCCAGTCCGCATTGACGAGCATCGGTGGCCCGCCCGCTTCGGTAAAGCCGGGGGCGAAATCGAAGGAGGCGATCTTCATCCGCCGTCCGATGCTGCGGTTGACCAGCACGGGCACCGACATGAAGTTGTACGCGCCTGACCCGCAAGGAACCAGCGCCAGCCAGGTCGAGCCATTGAGGTGATAGGCCTCATGGCTATCCGAAGCGCTCAGTTCAGCATCGCAGGAGATGCGAGCCTGAAGAGTGGCGATGTCTTTCGCCGATAATTTAAAATGTGGCCCGTTCGGACGAGATTTGCTGGGGATGACAGGGATAGGTGGCGGGGCAGGCAACGCGGTTGCCGGGCGATTTCCAATGGCAATCAGCGCCGTCTCAGACTTTGCACGACCCTGACGGTCATCCATGTAGAGCAGTGCGGCAACCACCCCCCGCAGCGATGCGCCACCGAGAGAAACACCCGCTGAATCGCGAAGTTCGACAGTTTTGGCCGCCTTCAACTTTGCGATGGCATCTGCGGGGAGATCCAGCTCAAACGGCGCGTCTTGGCTCTTGAGGCTCGCCGAACCGATGACGACCGTGCCATCGGCAACCAGACTAAGGTCTCCCGATTTCCGGTCTTCGATATTTGCAATGCTCAAGCGGGGAACATCTTGGCGACCGCCGCCGCGGGCGATGGCTACGGTGAGCTGATTCTCGCCCGATTCCATTTCCATCAAGGATACAGCCGTGCATCGACGGGCGTTGTCGCAACCGACGGCCCAGTCTTCAAAACTCTTCAGTTCGCCGGGCTTTGGCAGCACAGCGGCTGCCGCGGCCAGCACGTAGAATGCCAGCATGGGTTTGTTCTAGCCGATCCCCCATTGAGTCGATAGAGGCAGCGCAAATAACAATAATCAAACGACCCAGGGGTTCGACATGAAAATCATTGGTATTATCGGCGCTGGTCAGATGGGCGCCGGGATTGCGCAGGTTTCGGCCCAAGCTGGGTATGACGTTCTTCTCTCGGACGTTGACATCTCGCGCGCAGAGGCCGGGAAGGCCACGGCCGCCAAAGGTCTTCAACGGCTGGTAGATCGCGAAAAGATCGACGGGGCGACCCGTGATACGGTCCTCGCCCGCATTACCCCTGTCGCCGGAAGCGCCTCCTTTGCCAGTGCAGATCTGGTCATCGAAGCAGCCACAGAACGCGAAGACATTAAGCGCGCCATTTTCAACGATGTGGGTAAGGTCCTGCGCGAAGACGCGATCCTCGCCTCCAACACGTCGTCCATCCCCATCACCCGCATGGCGCAGGCGTCGCCTGATCCTGCGCGCTTCATCGGCATTCACTTCTTCAATCCTGTCCCCGTGATGGGGCTGATTGAGGTCATTCCCGGTCTGGCGACATCCAAGGCAACGGTTGAGACGGTCAGTGCCTTTTGCGACAGCCTAAAGAAAGAAATCGTTTATGCAGAGGATGAGCCGGGCTTCGTCGTCAACCGCATTCTCCTGCCAATGATCAACGAAGCGGTGTTTGTGCTTGGGCAAGGCACGGCGAACATCCAAGATATCGACAAGGGCTGCCGCATTGGCCTCAACCACCCGATGGGCCCGCTGGAACTGGCGGACTTTGTGGGTCTCGATACCTGTCTCGATATCGTGATGGTGCTCTATAATACGACCGGAGACAGCAAGTACCGTCCAGCGCCGCTGCTGGTGAAATATGTGGAGGCCGGCTGGCTCGGCCGCAAGACCGGCCGGGGCTTTTACGATTATTCAGGGCCAGTGCCGGTTCCGACGCGCTGATTTGACAAGCGCGCGCACCGCGTCACACTGAGCGAGGTTTTTGGGGGAAGATTACATATGCCGTTGGGCTTGTTCATTTTTTCGATCTTCTACGGCGGCATGGTCTGCATTGCAGGTGTGCTCGGCGCAAAGCAGGTCGCGCTCGGGCCGCTGGCGGTTGAAGCGGGCATTTTCCCTTTCCTCCTGCTGGTCATCACCTCCAGCGCCATTGCCGAGCTTTATGGAAAGGCGCGCGCGGACGCGCTGGTGCGGTTCGGCTTCATCCCCCTGATTGCGTCGATTCTGTTGATTCAGGTCGTGCTGGCCTTGCCAGTCGATGAAGGCATGTATCCGCCCGCAGTGGACGCATTCCCGATCATTCTTGGCCAAAGCGGCCGGATGATGTTTGCAGGACTCATTTCCTACGGTTTGTCCCAGACGCTGAACGTCTACGTGTTCGCAAAGCTCGCCCGGCCAGAAGGCGGCATGCTCTGGCTTCGCGCCGGCGTGGCGAGTGTTTTGTCGCAAATCCTCGACACTGTCCTGTTCATCAGCATCTCTTTTTATGGGGAGCGGGAGATTGCGGATCTTATGGTCGGACAAATGACGGCCAAGATTGTTTTGTCGCTGTTGATGGTGCCTCTACTTGTGACCTTGATGGTCAAGCTGGGTCGCAAACTTGACCTGACGCCCGTCAACGCATAGCGCCCGCGCCATCATGAGCAGACACGCACCCAGCCAGACGGCGCTCGCCAAAGCCGAAATTCTCACCGAGGCGCTGCCCTATATCCAGCGCTATGCGGGCCAGACCTTCGTTGTGAAATATGGCGGCCACGCCATGGGGGATCCAGAAGCGGCGCGCAATTTTGCAGAGGACATCGTCCTTCTGAAAGCCGTCGGTATCAACCCTGTCGTCGTACATGGGGGCGGGCCGCAGATTGGCCGGATGCTCAAGCAGCTTGGCATCGAATCGACTTTTGTCGGCGGCCTACGCGTGACCGATAAGGAAACCGCCTATGTCGCGGAAATGGTGCTGTCGGGTGCCATCAATAAGGAAATTGTCAGCTGGATCATGCAGGCTGGCGGCCAAGCGGTCGGGCTGTCCGGCAA
Organism: Chakrabartia sp.; assembly: GCA_040398625.1. Taxonomy (GTDB): domain Bacteria; phylum Pseudomonadota; class Alphaproteobacteria; order Sphingomonadales; family Sphingomonadaceae; genus Aquisediminimonas. Next base: position 118,549 of record JBBATS010000001.1, read on the forward strand.
GGATGCCGGCCTTGTGACCGCGCGCAAGATTGAAGGTCGTGAAGCCGATCCCAACCGGGGCATCGAACGCAATGTCGATATCGGCTTTGTGGGGGAGCCGATTGCGGTCAACCCGAAGATCCTTGAAACGCTGACACATAATGGCGTCATTCCGGTCGTCGCGCCTATCGCGCCAGACGCGAATGGCGAAACCTTCAACATAAACGCAGACACGATGGCGGGTGCCATTGCCACACATGTTGGCGCAGCACGCCTGTTCCTCCTGACTGATGTTGCCGGTGTTCTCGATAAGGACGGCAATTTGCTGACCGACCTAGATCCGGCACGGATTGCCCAGCTTCAGGCCGATGGCACCGTGTCTGGCGGCATGATCCCGAAGCTGGAAACCTGCATCACGGCCGTCGAAGGGGGCGTGGATGCCGCTGTAATCCTTGACGGACGCGTTCCGCATGTGACGCTGCTGGAAATCTTTACCCGTGGTGGGGCTGGGACGCTCGTCCACAAATAGGTGTCAGGTCGGGTCTGGCAGGGACCAGTCAATGGGCGCCTGTCCGTTGGCGGATAGAAACGCGTTCGCCTTCGAAAAGTGCCGACACCCCAGAAACCCGTTATGTGCGGAAAGCGGGGAGGGGTGTGCCGCCTTCAGCACCAGATGCCGTGTTCCATCAACGAATGCCGACTTCTTCTGGGCATAGGCCCCCCAGAGCATGAAAACGACGGGATCAGCCTTGGCGTTCACTGTCCGGATAATCGCATCTGTAAACTGTTCCCAGCCTTTGCGCTGATGTGATGCGGCCTGAGCGATTTCGACGGTCAGCACGCTGTTGAGGAGCAGGACGCCCTGCTTTGCCCAATGCTCCAGAAAGCCGTGCTTGGGGCGGGCAAGGCCAAGATCGCTTTCCAGCTCCTTATAGATATTCACGAGGGATGGGGGTGGTCGAACGCCGGGCTTTACGCTGAAACACAGGCCATGGGCCTGCCCCTCACCATGATAGGGGTCTTGCCCCAGAATAACGACGCGGACCTTGTCCAGCGGTGTGAGGTCTAACGCGCGGAACCATTCGTCCTGCCTGGGGAAGATCTGTTTTCCGGCGCTTTGCTCCGAAGCGAGGAAGGACTTCAGCGCCTGCATCCTTGGGCTGGCGAGGTCTTCTGCCAAATGTGCATCCCAGCTTTCGGGAAGTATGATCTGATTGGTCATCACGCATCGGACGTGCGTTGGTCCTGCTTCGGAGTCAATCATATCTACCAGTTGCAGCGACGGCACATCCCCGCCATGAAACGACGGAAGCAAAGAGAGGATGACATGGCCGATTACAACACAATCAAGGTCGATATCTCCGAAGGTATCCTGACCCTCACATTGAACCGTCCTGACAAGATGAACGCGTTCACAGGCGAGATGATGCTCGAGATGGTTTCCGCTTTCGACCTGGCGGACGCTGACGATTCGGTCCGCGCGGTGATCGTCACGGGTGCCGGTGATCGAGCCTTTTGTGCGGGCGCTGATCTGTCAGCAGGTGCCAAAACATTTGACTATGCGGATCGGGATGATCGCGAAGTTAATGCAGGCGCGGTCAACGCAGATGGCACGATCAACCTCAGCCATGAGGATGCCCGCGATTCTGGCGGTCGGCTGACCCTTCGCATCTTCAACTGCAAGAAGCCTGTCATCGGAGCGATCAACGGCGCAGCCGTCGGCATCGGTGTGACGATGCAATTGCCGATGGATTTCCGTCTGGCCAGCAGCAGCGCCCGGTTCGGCTTTGTGTTTGCGCGGCGCGGTATTGTGCCGGAAGCCGCCTCAAGCTGGTTCCTGCCGCGTCTGGTCGGCATCAGTCAGGCGCTGGAGTGGTGCTATTCCGGCCGTGTCTTCGGCGCTGAGGAAGCGTTGAAGGGTGGACTCGTCCACTCGATCCATGCCCCTGAGGACCTATTGGCAGCCGCAAGGGCCTTTGCGCACGAACTTACCGCGGAAAGTGCGCCAGTCTCGATCGCGCTGACGCGTCAGATGATGTGGCGCATGCTGGGCGCTGCGCACCCGATGGAGGCGCACAAGCTTGACAGCCGGGCAATCTGGGCACGCGGGGCAGCCGGCGATGCTAAGGAAGGGGTGTCCTCCTTCCTTGAAAAGCGCCCTGCGGTGTATCCGGATAAGGTCAGCGAGAACTT
>JBBATS010000001.1:120820-157498 GCA_040398625.1 Chakrabartia sp.
GTGCGGCCGTCATCACCACGCCATTCGCGGTAACGGTGCCCGTCACGGGCTTCTGCAAGCGTCGCGACGGCCAAAGTCGGCAGTGTCATCGCCGCGGCAGAAAATGTCAGAAATATCTTACGCATACCAAAGCTCCTTTGCCTCTTTTTCAAGGACTAGAGCCATCATGGCGCAGATTATCTGAACCTTCGGCAACGAACACGCTGATTCGTCGCGTTTATTGATCGCGTCGGGGTGGCCAGGGAATGAAGGAGGACGTGCGGCGCAGATAGGCGTCATAGTCCGGCCGGTTCTTCTTCAGGCGATGCTCCAGCATCGGCACGCCCGATACGCGCGTCAGCAGGAAGGTCAGGATTAGTGGCCCGATAATGGAGTACAGGCCTGTCGTTGTTTCAGCCGCGACCAGCCAAATGCCCCACCATGTGCAGACATCACCGAAGTAATTGGGATGACGGGTGTAACGCCAGAGCCCTGTATCAAGAACCTTTCCGGCATTGGCGGGATTGGCGCGGAACGCCGTGAGCTGCGCGTCACCCACTGTCTCAAAAGCGATACCGGTGAGGGCGGTTGCAACCCCGATCCAGCCAAGAACGCCAATCGACGCCGGTTCCGCGGAGATCTGCCCCAATTGGGTGGGCAGGCAGACAAGGATGAGGAGCACGCACTGCATGGCGAACACTTGCAGGAAGGACGCTTTGGCAAAGCTCCAGCCCTTTTTGTTCATCAGGCGACCGAGGATGGCGGCGTAGCGCGGATCAACCCCATGACCACGCCAGCGCACGAAGAGGTGAGAAGAAAGCCTCAGACCCCATAGGGCTGTCAGCGCCAGCAGGATGCCGCTGCGGATGGGTGATCCATCCGTCAGCAGCGTGGTGGTGCCAGCTAGGATCACCATCCCCAAAGGCCAAAAGGCATCGATGACAGAGACGTCTCTGATGCGGACGCAATAGGCCCACAGCGCGGTCATGGTGACGGCCAATATGACGAAGTTGGTTATGAGCAATTGGGGTGCTGTCATTTCGTTTCTCCTCCGGAACGCCTTTTTCTATGTTTTGAATCGCGCGCCGTTTCATCCACGATATCCCCGTTATCCACAGGCGCAACCATGCCATTTTGGTTTGACCGACTCAGCCAGTCATGAGAGCCTTCACTCATAGCCGGAACAAACAGTTCCTTGAGAAATCAGGAACTTGAAGTGAAGGCTTCGCCCAAGCAGACAGGTGGCTGAGCGCAAGCGATGCAAACCGGAAGCAAGGGCAGGGTGTTCGCAAAGAGCTCCGCAACTCTGGCGCAAGCCATGTAGAAGCGGGATATCGGAGGGAACCCCGGGCGAACAGGAGGCCGCAAGGCAAATGTTCGCAAGCACGCAAAGGCGGTGCAGCAAGATGCAGACCGGTCGTAAGACCAGAAGCGGGAAGCCAAACCAACGAGCGTAGTGGGGGCCAGCGGCAACGCTGGCCCCCATTTGATTCTGCCGCCCGCGTCTCTGTCGGCACCTTGCGTGTTTCCCGCAGGATTGTGCAAACGAGACGTTAACCAATGTTGGTTACCTGCGGTTTTGTGACAGATTTCAGCATCCTTTCCGCCGTGTCTCCCATGGCCCTTGCTGTCCCATTGCTGGCATCGAGTGTGGGTCTTCTGGCGATGCGGCTGCGCAGCACTGCAAAGGAGCTTGCCCGGCAGGGTGCCGAGGCGTCCTATCTCGCGCATCACGACATGCTGACCACGCTGCCAAACCGAAGGAAGCTGGAGGCAGAGCTGTTCGCCCATGCGCAGCGCGGTGCCAAATCGGGTGAACGGCTATCGGCCGCCGTCATTAATCTCGACCGGTTCAAGGACTTTAACGATACGCTGGGTCACCAGGCGGGAGACAACATCCTGCAGGGCGTGGCCTGCCGTCTGCGGGACGGATTGCTGAAGACGGATTTTGTGGCGCGCCTTGGTTCGGACGAATTTGCCGTCCTCCGTCGCTGCGCTGCCCTCTCAGATGCGGACAGTCTCTCGCTCCAGATCATGGCGGCATTCGCTGAGCCTTTTGACGTCAACGGTCATGTTTTTGATCTCTCCGCTTCTGTCGGCGTGGCGACTGCGACATCAAATCGGGCGATGGAAGACCTGATCCGCGATGCGGACATCGCCATGCACGAGGCAAAAATCCGCAATCGCGGTGGTGTCATCCGCTTTGCGCCCGCCATGGCCGCACAAATCGAAAGCCGCCGTGCGCTGGAAATGGATCTGCGCCATGCGATCTCCAAGGGGGAGCTTGTTCTCCATTATCAGCCGATCATTGATGCGGAGACGGGCCTGATCAGTTCGGTCGAAGCCTTGTTGCGCTGGACGTCGCCCAAGCATGGTATTGTCGCGCCGGACGTTTTCGTTCCGCTTGCTGAGAATTGCGGGCTGATGGCCGACATCGGACGGTTTGTGATCGATCAGGCGGTGCAGGATAGCCGCCGCTGGCCGGGCATTACGACGGCCATCAACGTTTCTGTCGTCCAGCTTAAATCCGCGTCAGTGCTCCAGGATCTACTGGAGCCGACCCGCATTCACGGGGTGTCGCCGGCCAGCATCACGCTGGAAATCACTGAGTCCATTCTCATGACGAATGATCCGCGCACGTTGCGGACGCTCGACATTCTGAAAGAGCATGGCTTTGGCCTGTCGCTCGATGATTTCGGCACGGGCTATGCCAGCCTTGCCTACATCCGGGATTTTCCGTTCGATAAGCTCAAGATCGACCGCAGCTATGTGGCGGCGGTTGACGGCAATGCCCGTGGTGCAGAAATGATCCGCGCCATCGTGGGCTTTGGCCGCATCCTTGGGCGCGAAATCATTGCCGAAGGGGTTGAGACCGAAGCTGAACTCGCCGTGATGAAAGACGTCGGTGTCTCCCACCTTCAGGGCTTCCTCTTTTCCCGTCCGATGGCCGCCGCCCATATCGAGGCGCTAGTTGCGGCGAGCGAAAGCCTGTCGGACCTTCGCCCGACAGGTGCCCGCCCCATTCTGCGCCGTGTGTCTTAAGCCTTAAAGTCGCGCGCAATGGAGGACTTGGTCGTCTTCCCATAAGGCGGCATCAGGCCGGCAAGCTTGGACACATTGATCTTCGGCTGATGATACACGCTCTTGGCGTGGCTGAAGGTCTTGAACCCGTCCAGCCCATGATAAGACCCCATGCCCGATGGGCCGACACCGCCAAAGGGGAGGTCCTCCATAGAGACGTGGAAAACGACATCGTTGACGGTGACGCCGCCCGAAATGGTGCGGTCCAGCACCGTGCGCTTCTCGCCGTCATCTTCGCCGAAATAATAGAGGCCCAAAGGACGGTCATGGGCGTTCACATAAGCGATGGCCTCTTCGACACGCTCATAGGTCTTGATCGGCAGGACCGGACCAAAGATTTCCTCCTGCATCACCTTCATGTCGTCAGTGGGGTTGCGGACGAGGTAAAGCGGCATCTTGTTGCCGTTGGAGGCGGAAAAGTCCTCATTGGCTGGGTTTACCTCGACGATCTCCGCACCCTTTTCCCGCGCGTCATCGAGATAGCTGTTCAACCGGTCGCGGTGACGGGCATTGATGACGGAGGTGTAGTCGGGATTGTCGAGCAGCGTCGGATACATGACCGACACGCTCTTTTGCAGCCCTGCAACGATCTCATTCTCTTGTTCCTTGGGCACCATCAGATAATCGGGCGCAAGGCAGATTTGCCCTGCGTTCAACATCTTGCCGAGTGCAATGCGCTGTGTGGCAGCTTCGATATTGGCGGACCGGCCAAGGATCGAAGGGGATTTGCCGCCGAGTTCCAGCGTCACGGGCGTGAGATTGTCAGCCGCTGCATGGAGGATGTGCTTTCCCACGCCAGTCGCACCAGTGAAAAGGATGTGATCGAACGGGAGACCGGCAAAAGCCTGCCCAACGTCGGGGCCGCCCGAGAAGAACGCGGCTTCTTCTTCTGAAAAATACTGGGGGCCGACCGTTTCAAACAGTTCGGCCACCGTCGGTGTATATTCGGACGATTTGACCATCACGCGGTTGCCGGCGGCAAAGGCGCCGGTCAACGGGCCCATCGTCAGCTGCACTGGGAAATTCCAGGGCGAGATGATCCCAATCACGCCCTTGGGCTGAAATTCAACCGCTGCCTTTGCACCCAGCAGGCCGAGCGGAAACTCCGCCTTCCGCTTTTCCGGCTTCATCCACTGATCGACCTGCTTGATCGTTGCCTTGAGGACGCGGATGGAGGTGGTGATGTCGGTCATCATCGACTGTTCATGGCTGCGATGGCCAAAGTCTTCCGACATGGCCTTGCAGAAGGCCTCCCCATGGTCGACGAGCAGCGCAATGGCGCGCTTCAGCCGATCCTTTCGGACAGCGGCAGACACCGGCAGTTCAGCGGTAAAGGCAGCACGCTGCGCGTTGAGCACGGCGAGCATCTGATCACGGGTGACGGCCATTCTTCAAAATCCTCTCAGTCTATTTTGCGAACATGATGGCGGGGCAGGGGGAGGCGCGCAATAGGTCAGTTGCGATTTAAGACGTGCTTTGTCTGTCTTGAGCAGATGGTCGCCAAAATACTGCCCGCCCAAGGCGTTAGAGCGTTCCCTGAAATGAGGGGAAGCCAAATGCATTTCCTTGCTGTATAGAGGAGATAGATCTGGTTGCCACGTGGTTGGTGCCGGACGGTTTTTCCGCCTGGTTGGGGTGTCTGTTGGGGGGTCGGCAAGGGCTGATCGTCGGTAGGATGCGACAGCCACACTGATATTGCGAGACACATGCCCTTTTCAAAACTTCCGCCCGCGCTGTCTGAAGCGCTGAGCGCTCATGGCTATACATCCCTGACGCCCGTCCAAACCGCCGTTATCGAAGACGAAGCGCGAGGCCGCGACATGGTCGTGTCCGCCCAGACGGGCTCCGGCAAAACGGTGGCCTTCGGGCTTGCATTGGCCGATGACCTGCTGACCGAAGAACGCGGTCTGCCGGTCGCCGAAAAGCCGTTGGCTCTGATCATCGCACCGACGCGTGAATTGGCCTTGCAGGTCAGCCGTGAATTGATGTGGCTTTATGCCAAGGCCGGTGCGCGTATCGCGACCTGCGTCGGCGGCATGGACGCTTCCAAGGAACGCCGGTCGCTGCACCATGGCGCCCACATCGTCGTCGGCACACCGGGCCGCCTGCGCGACCATCTGGAACGCGGGGCGCTTGACCTGTCCTGCCTGAAGGGCGTTGTCCTCGATGAAGCCGACGAAATGCTCGACATGGGCTTCCGCGATGACCTTGAAGAAATTCTTGATGCCAGCCCGGCTGAACGCCGCACGCTGTTGTTTTCCGCAACGATGCCAAAGCCGATTGTGTCGCTGGCGAAGCGCTATCAGCGCGATGCCCTGCGCATCTCGACTGTCGGCGAAGACCGTGGCCATGGCGACATCAGCTATCAGGTCGCGACTGTTGCCCCGGCTGAAATTGAACAGGCTGTTGTAAACCTGCTGCGTTTCCATGAAGCCGAAACCGCGATGCTGTTCTGCGCCACGCGTGACAATGTCCGCCGGCTGCACGCAACGTTGCAGGAACGTGGCTTTGCCGTTGTGGCCTTGTCGGGCGAACACAGCCAGAGCGAGCGGAACAATGCCCTGCAGGCTCTGCGCGATCGTCGCGCGCGGGTTTGTGTCGCCACAGACGTCGCCGCGCGTGGCATCGATCTTCCAACGCTGAGCCTCGTGGTCCATGTCGAAATCCCTCGGGATGCAGAAGCTCTCCAGCACCGGTCCGGCCGCACGGGCCGTGCGGGCAAGAAGGGCGTGGCCGTCCTGATCGTGCCCTATCCGCGTCGTCGTCGCGTCGAATCGATGCTGCGTGGCGCGCGCATCAACGCAGAATGGATCGAAACGCCGACGCCTGATGACATCCGGCTGAAGGATCGGGAACGTCTGCTCGAAGCACTGCTTGCGCCGGTTGAGGCGGACGAAGAAGACCGGACGTTGGCCGCCCAGCTTCTGGGTCAGCGCAGCGCCGAAGATATCGCCGCCGCCTACGTTCAAATGCACCGTTCTGCCATGCCGCGCGCTGAAGAGTTGCTCGTAGGCGGGGCCAGCTCCCGCGCCGATGGCAAGCCGGACCATCATCGCGACGGGTTTGAAGATGTCGTCTGGTTCCGCATGGACATCGGCCGCCGCCAGAACGCGGACCCGCGCTGGATTTTGCCGGTGCTCTGCCGCCGCGGCCACATCACCAAGAATGAGATCGGTGCGATCCGTATTGCCGCCACCGAAACGCACTTCCAGGTGCCGCGCCGCATTGCCGACAAGTTCATGAGCGCACTGGCCCGGACCGCCAATGACGGTGAAGAGGAAAGCGGCATCCGTATCGAACCCGCCGAAGGCACGCCGCGAGAAGCTGCCCGCGAACATAAGAAGCGCGGCGACGGCCCGCGCGGTCCGCGTCCCGAAGGTGATCGTGGCCCGCGTCCAGACCGTGGCCCGCGCCCGGAAGGCAATTTCGCCCCCCGTCCTGATCGTGGACCTCGCCCCGAGGGAGATCGTGGGCCACGCCCCGACCGTGGTCCGCGCGCTGCACCTGCGCAGGCCCGTCCGTTCCGCAAGGGGCCGCCAAAGGGTCGGCGCCCCTAAGCCCTGGAAATCCAGCATTCCCGGTTTCACTGCGGGCAATCCGGCCAATGTGGGTCGGAATCGCGCAGGCCGGGGGTGCATCGCTGCCAAAGCTGTGCAATTCGGGTGGAAAGCTGAACCCGGAGAGGACACCTCATGGCCAAGGACAATAAGATCACCTTTTATGATCTCGCGCTTTCGACCGGCGCGACGATCAGCCCCTTTGTCTGGGCGACCAAATATGCGCTGAAGCACAAGGGGTTTGATCTGGATATCGTCCCCGGCGGGTTTACCGGCATTCTGGAACGCACCGGCGGCAAGACCGAGCGTTTGCCTGCCATTGTTGATGATGGGAAGTGGGTGCTCGATAGCTGGGGCATCATTGAATATCTGGATGAGACCTATCCAGACCGTCCCGCGCTCATCCCCCATGAAAGTGTTGCGGCCACGGTCAAGGCGCTAGACCATTGGTTCTGGAATGCTGCCGTCGGTCCGTGGATGTTCTGTTTCTGTCAGGATTATCGCGACCTCTCTTGGCCGCAGGATCACGAATATGTGACACACAGCCGCGAAAAGATGCTCGGCCGTAAACTGGAAGAGGTGCAGGCAGGTCGGGAAGATCGTTTGCCCGGTATTTCGAAAGCGCTGGAACCGTTGCGTGCGGCCCTAGCCCAGCATCAATGGCTTGGTGGTTCTTCACCCAATTATGCAGATTACCGCATATTGGGAGGCATCCTGTTCACGGCATCGGTGTGCAAGACGCCGGTATTGGCGGAGGATGATCCCTTGCGAGACTGGATTGAACGCTGCCTTGATCTGTTTGACGGGTTGGGCCGTCATCCCGGGCTCTTTCCGCTCTTCGGCCTGAAGCAGCGCGACGGTGATCCCGATCTATTCAATCGGGCGGCCGGACAGGGCGGCATCTACAAGCGCAACACAGGGCCTGATTCGACCCGTGCTGAGACGCAGCGCATCACTGAGGGCATGAAAAAGGCTTAGTTCGCGCCCCAGATATGGGCTGCTTCGATGTAACCGAGGCGGCCCGTCACATCGAATTTGCACCAGCCATTGGCGCAATCGCTAATTTTGCCAACGACGCCGGGCTCGGCGCGCCAGACGATGCGGGCGTCTGCGTTCGGTTTTTCCCGCATGGGGCGCACGTCATCGCGCACGATGGCGGTGCGCTTGTCGGACAGCAGATTGGCTTGCATCCAGCCCTGCGTGCCGTCCGGGTCCTCAACCTTGCGCCAATTGGGGTAGGTGGCGAGGACTTTCACGGGGAGGCCTGCGCGTTGATACATCCAGCTGGCGGGGAATTGCTGACCTGGGCCCGTGCGCATGCGCGCCTTTCCGGCGTTGATCGAACTCCAGTAAGGCACCTTTTTCTGGGCGGAGATGGACGCAGGGGCAACCATCAGGGCGGCCATCACCAAGACGCTACAAAGACGCATAATCCCAAACTTCTCCCAAGATGGCTTCATTCTTTGCCGCAACTTCCTGCGCGCTTCAACTCCACTTGCAGTCGCATGTTTCGCGGCCTAGCGATAGACGCATGACAGCCCCTGACCGACCCGCCCGCCCGAAAGTTGTCGTCACCCGTGAACTGACCGACGGCGTTATGCACCGTATGGGGGAATTGTTCGATGCGACGCTGAACCAGGAAGACCGGGCCCTGAGCCGCGCCGAACTTGCGGCTGCGGTCGCGGACACCGATGTGCTCGTGCCCACCATCACGGACCGGATCGACGCGGATTTGTTGGCTAAGGCTTCACCTCGGCTGAAACTCATCGCCAATTTTGGCGTTGGGGTGGACCATATTGACCTCCACGCCGCGCGCGAACGTAAGATCCTTGTCACCAACACGCCCGGCGTTTTGACGGAAGACACCGCCGATATGACGATGGCGCTGATCTTGTCTGTCCCGCGCCGGCTGGGTGAGGGCGAAAAACTGATCCGTGCGGGCCAATGGGACGGCTGGAAGCCAAGCGGAATGTTGGGCCACCGCGTCAACGGCAAGACGCTCGGCATCATCGGCATGGGTCGCATTGGCCGGGCGATTGCACGGCGCGCCAACGGCTTTGGCATCCGCGTTATCTATTACAACCGCCACCGCCTGCCTGAAGGGGTGGAAGCCGAACTCGGCGCGCGCTTCGCTGATCTCGACACGCTGTTCAGCCAGTCGGACATCGTCTCGGTCAACTGCCCGCACACGCCGGAGACGCATCATCTGGTGAACGCGCACAGGCTCTCCCAAATGCGGCCGGACGCTTATTTCGTAAACACGGCGCGCGGCGACATTGTGGATGAGAATGCCCTGATCGAGGCGCTGGAACAGGGTCGTATCGCGGGCGCAGGGCTGGATGTGTATGTTGGCGAACCGAGCGTTGATCCGCGCCTTCTCAAGCTTTCGAACACCGTGCTCCTGCCGCACATGGGCTCTGCCACCTATGAAGGCCGCGCTGCCATGGGGGAAAGGGTTATCGCCAACATCCGCGCCTGGACGGACGGGCATCGTCCGCCGGATCAGGTGCTTGAGGGGTGGGGTTGAGGTTCACCTAACCCGTTTGTGTCGAGCGCAGTCGAGACACGTCCCTCGACTTTGCTCGGGACGAACGGGTTCAGTGATTAGGCGCTGACCAGCGCGTCGAACAGTTTCTTGCCGTCGAGACCACCATGGGCGGCTTCGCTCATGCGTTCTGGGTGCGGCATCATGCCGAGCACATTGCCGCCTTCGTTGAGGACGCCAGCAATGTTGCGCGCTGAGCCGTTGACGGCTTCGGCGTAGCGGAACACCACGCGGCCTTCGCCTTCGAGCCGGTCAAGCGTGGCTGCATCGGCAAAGTAATTGCCATCATGATGCGCGACGGGGATGAGGATTTCTTCATCTGCCTGATACTGGCTGGTGAAGGCGGACTGGCTGTTGGCCACGGTCAGCTTCACATCGCGGCAGATGAACTGGATGCCTGAATTGCGCATCAGAGCGCCCGGCAGAAGGCCGGTTTCCGTCAACACCTGAAAGCCGTTGCAGATGCCGAGCACATAGGCGCCCTTGGCGGCGGCGTCCGAAACCGCGCGCATCACCGGCGATTGGGCGGCCATCGCGCCGGAGCGGAGATAATCGCCATACGAAAATCCGCCGGGAACGCCGATCAGGTCGATACCGTCGGGCAGTTCGGTTTCGCGGTGCCACACCATGTGCGGCTTCTTGCCCGTTGCCTGTTCAAAGGCGACGGCAAGGTCACGGTCACAGTTCGATCCGGGAAAGACGATGACGGCGGTGTTCATGGTCAGGCGCGCTCAATCCGGTAGTTTTCGATGACAGTATTGGCGAGGAGCTTCTTGCACATCTCCTCAATATCCGTGTCGCTGGTGCCATCGGCGAGATCGAGCTCGATCATCTTGCCGGCGCGCACATCATTGACGCCGCCAAAGCCAAGTCCTTCGAGTGCATGGTGGATCGCCTTGCCCTGCGGGTCCAGAACACCGTTCTTGAGTGTGATCGTGACGCGGGCTTTCATCGCAGGCGAGTCCTTTGCGGAAATTGGGATGGCCGCGCCTATGCCCGCCGGGGAGGATTCGGGCAAGTTCATGTTTTCTTATCCTTCGCCTGCGAACATCATAGACTGCGTTCACCTCATGAATCTGCAAAGGCGATTGTGATGGGTGGTTTGGCTCTGGTGATGTTTCTCGCCCTGTTCGGTTACGGCGATAGGTTGTTGGGATGGAGCGATGTGTCTGGCAACGTCCAGCTCGGGCTCTTCCTCGCCTTCATCCTCGGCATCATCTGCGGTTACCGGACCGCGAAATAACTTAGTCGGCTTTAGCGCTGCAAGTTGAACAAGCTGGGTCCTTGGGTAGGCGGATGGCCCGCATTGTGAGGTCCAGTCCGTCGATCACATGCAGCTTTCCGGCTTGATCCGATCCAAAGCCGGTCACGACGCGGAGTGCCTCCATGGCCGCCAAAGACCCCATCATCCCGACCATCGCGCCGAGCACACCAAGGTCCGCGCAATTGTCACAATCTTCGGCGTCATGCGCATCGCCCACGAAACAGCGATAGCAGGGCTTGTCGGCCTCCCATCCCCGGAAAGTGCCGAGCTGCCCGTGAAACTGCCCAATGGCTGCAGAAACGAGCGGGACGTGCGCGGCATTGGCGGCATCTGCAACGGCCAGCCGCGTTTTGAAATTGTCTGACCCGTCGAGAACGACATCCATGTTGCGCAGCAAATCTGCAGCATTTTCGGATGTGATCCGGTCCGCGACGGCCGTTACGGACACATTCGGGTTGATGGCGCGGACCCGCTTGGCCGCCAATTCGGCCTTGGAGCCGCCCACATCCTCAGACGTGAAGAGCACCTGCCGTTGAAGATTGGAGAGCGAGACGACGTCATCATCCACAATCGTCAATGCGCCGACCCCGGCTGCGGCCAGATATTGGATCGCAGGAGAGCCGATCCCTCCCGCGCCGATGACAAGCATCTTCGCCGCGCGGATTTTCATCTGGCCGGGGCCACCCACGTCGCGCAGGACGATGTGGCGGGCGTAGCGATCCAGTTCTTCGTCAGTCAGGCTCATACGCCGGTGGAGCCGAAGCCTCCCGCGCCGCGGGTCGTTTCGTCCAGACTGTCGACCAGCGCGAACGCGGCCTTTTGGACGGGGGCGGGCACCAGTTGCGCGATGCGGTCGCCGCGGCGGATGGGGAAGGGGTCGCTGCCGAGATTGGCGAGGATCACCTTCACTTCTCCGCGATAGTCGCTGTCGATCGTGCCGGGCGTGTTGAGGCAGGTGATGCCGTGCTTGAGCGCAAGGCCGGAGCGCGGGCGGACCTGCACTTCATAACCCTCAGGGATGGCCATCGCAAAGCCGGTGGCGACGGCATGACGCGCGCCGGGTGCGAGGTCGAGGTCTTCGGCAGCCACCACGTCCATGCCGGCGGCACCGGTCGTGGCATAAGCAGGCACGGGTAGGCCATCGCCATGCGGCAGGCGCTGGAGGGCAATCGAAATCTCAGGCAAGGGCATCGGCAATCCTCTGGGCGAGCGCACGGGCGATCGCGGTCTTGTCCATCCGGTCCCAGCTTTCGGTTCCGGCATCGGTGATCAGGTGTACACGGTTCTGTTCGCCGCCCATTTTGTCGATCGACACGTCATTGGCGACGATCCAGTCACAGCCTTTGCGCAGGCGCTTGGCCGTCGCGTGTTCGACAGCGGTTTCGGTTTCGGCGGCAAAACCGATGACGAGCTTTGGCCGGTTGGATGCGGCGCACAGATTGGCGAGAATATCAGGGTTCTTCTGCCAGTTGAGGGCAGGGGGGCCTGCTTCCTTCTTTAGCTTGGATGGAGCCTCATCCACGCGCCAGTCGGCAACGGCTGCAACCATGATCGCGGCGTCGGCTGGGAGGGCGGCGTTGACTTCCGCTTCCATCTGCCGCGCGGTCTCGACGTCGATGCGTGTGACGCCTGCGGGTGTCGGCAGGCTGACCGGACCTGCGATCAGCGTGACCTCTGCCCCGGCCTCGGCGAGTGCCCCGGCAATCGCAAAGCCCTGCTTGCCTGAGGAGCGGTTGGCGATCACGCGGACGGGGTCAATCGGCTCGTGCGTCGGGCCTGCGGTCACGATGATGTGCTTCCCCTTCAGCGGACGAGCAGGGTTGAGCGCGTGCGCAATCGCTGCCGCAATGGCCTCAGGTTCGGGCAGGCGTCCGGGGCCAAATTCACCGCAGGCCATCGGGCCTTCATCGGGATCCAGCACGGTGATGCCATCAGAACGCAGTTTGGCGATGTTGCGCTGCGTCGCGGGGTGGGTCCACATCCGCACGTTCATGGCGGGGGCGCACAGTACGGGCTTGTCGGTGGCAAGCAGCAGAGTCGTCGCGAGATCATCCGCGATCCCTGCGGCCATCCGCGCCATCAGATCAGCGGTCGCGGGCGCCACGACAACGAGGTCGGCCTGACGCGAAAGCTGGATATGGCCCATCTCCGCTTCATCCTTCAGGTCAAACAGGTCTGTATAGACCTTATCCTCACTGAGGGCGGCGAGGCTCATGGGTGTTACGAATTTCTGGCCGGAGGCCGTCACAACGCAGCGGACGGACGCGCCCTGCTTACGCAGCAGGCGGACAAGCTCACATGACTTGTACGCCGCGATGCCGCCGCCGACGATCAGGAGGATGCGTTTGCCGTTCAAAATCAAAATCCGGTTAGAAGCATGTCGAGCGCGTTCATGATGGTCGAATGCTGTGACGTCAAATTTCCAACGGGAGGGGCAAGGCGTGCCATCGGTATTGCGAAGATCAACTGCGTGCTCATCACATAGTCTTTTCCGTCAATTCCGAAGACCGGGTTTAGTCGCGTTGCTTTGGGAAGGCCGGACATAGGTAGCAGCGGCACGACCGCCCGTGTCGACAGGTCTGACAGCAGATCGGCCTGACAATCGAGTAAAAAGCCTTTGTCCTTGGCACCTGGATAGATATCAAATCTAGCCATTAGATCTGGCGAAACTCGTCATAGGGCATGCCGTTTTTGTCGATCCAGTCGTTCCAAGCCAATAACTCTGCGCGGTTTTCCGCAAGCCATTTCTGCTCGCGAGCGCGTGTCACCTCGGCGGATAGACCCCGCTCGCACGCCTCGGAAACATTAATGTCGAGCTGTTTGGCAGCATCAACAAGATCGGCGCTCAGGGACAAATTGGTCGCGCGTTTGCGTGTCGCTACGTGGGTCATCTAAGCCTCCTCTATGCGCACAACATATGCGCATAAGGTTCTGTTATCAACCCCACATGAGGGTAGCGCCAACACCGGCGGCTCCAGCGACCACCGCCGTCAGCGTATAGCGCCACTTGGCAGAATGCGGGCCGCGTTCCCACACCAGCTTCACATCGGGCAGTGGCGGGGCGGGCGGGGCGCCGCCGGGCTTGGGAAGCTGGGCATCCAGGCGGCGGATCAAGTCCGGGATGAGCCCAAGCGTCTGCGCCTGCTTCTTTAAACCTTCTGCCAGCATCGCCTCTGGCCCCAACTCGTCGCGGATCCAGCCGCCGACATAGGGCGCTGCCACATCCCACATGTTGATGTTGGGGTCGAGTTGCGTGGCGATGCCTTCGACCATGACCATCGTCTTCTGCAGCAGCAACAGATGCGGCTGCGTTTCCATGTCAAAATCGCGGGTAATGGCGAACAGGCCGTCGAGCATCTGGCCGACCGAAAGTTCGCTCACCGGCTTGCCGCGCATTGGCTCCCCCACGGCGCGCAGGGCGGTCGCGAATTCGTCGACATTGTGGTGTGCGGGCACGTATTGTGCTTCGAAATGGATTTCGGCGACACGGCGGTAATTGCCCGTCGTCAGCCCGTAGAGAATTTCCGCCAGCCACACGCGCGCCTGCCGGTTGATGCGGCCCATGATGCCGAAGTCGATGGCAGCGATGGTGCCATCCGCCTGCACGAACAAATTGCCCTGATGCATGTCGGCATGGAAAAAGCCCTCGGCAATCGCTTGCCGCAGGAAGGTCAGCACCAATCGACGGGCGAGGGCAGGCATATCATGCCCCGCCGCAACCAGTGCGTCGCGGTCCGAAATCTTGATGCCGTCAATCCAGGCCATCGTCATCACACGGCCGGTCGTGCGGTCCCAGTCGATCTCCGGCACGTAGTAGCGATCCTCGCCGCGCATCGTCTCAGCGAGTTCGGATGAAGAGGCCGCCTCGCGCCGCAGATCGAGCTCGCGCAGCGTCCAGCGCTTGAAATTGGCGATCACCATGCGGGGGCGGAGCCGCTTGGCTTCTCCGCCGATGGCTTCCAGATGCGCCGCTGCCCATTCATAGGTCTCGATGTCAGACAGGAACTGCTTGTCGATGCCGGGGCGCAGCGCCTTGATCGCCACATCGCGCCCATCCGTGGTCACACCCCTGTGGACCTGCGCGATGGAGGCGGAGCCGACGGCGGTTTCATCGACCGATTGGAACAGCGCCTCCAGCGGCTGACCAAAGCTCGCCTCAATATACGGGCGCAGCACGGCAAACGGCAAAGGCGGCAGTTGATCCTGCAAGCTCAGCAGGTTGCGCGCCGCTTCCTCACCGACCAGATCAGGCCGTGTCGCCAGCGTCTGGCCGAGCTTGACCGCCGCCGGGCCAATCGCTTTGAAGGCCGTCGCATAATCGGGTGTCGCCGGCTGGAACGTGCCGAAGCGCGCAATGCGGCACAGGCGCTTGACCGGCGCGGGCGTGTTCGCACCCTGCTCAATCAGTTGCAGCGCGCCGTGCTTCGCCAGCGTCCGCCCCCATTTCAGGAGGCGCAGCGTATGACGGGTGGCGGAGGTCAAATCTTCCAGCCGCTGTGGATGGCCACCAGCCCGCCCAGGATCGGTTCATGCCGCGTCTGGACGAAGCCGGCTTCCCCAATCATCGCCTCGAACGCGGGCATGGTTGGGAATTTGCGGATCGATTCGATCAGATAGCGATAGCTGTCCTCATCATCGGCGATCATCTTGCCCAGCTTGGGCACCAGCCTGTGTGAGTAGAAATCGTACACATCCGAAAAGCCCGGCCAGGTCGTGGTCGAGAATTCGAGGCAGTAGAACCGCCCGCCGCGCTTCAGCACGCGGTGCGCTTCGGCCAGCGCCTTGTCGATCCGCGTCACGTTCCGGATGCCAAAGGCGATGGTGTAGGCATCAAAGCTGTTCGAATCGAACGACAGCGTTTCGGCATTCTGTTCAGACCAGCTGAGACCGCCAATCTCCCGCTCTGCCGCGCGTTCCATGCCAACGCCAAGCATATCGGGGTTGATGTCCGACACGGTGACAAGCGCGCCCTGCGCCTGCATGCGGAAGGCGATGTCGCCCGTGCCGCCCGCCATATCGAGGATCATCTCCCCCGGTTTCGGCTTCACACGGCGGACGAAGCGGTCCTTCCACAACCGGTGCATCCCGCCCGACATCGCGTCATTCATGACATCATAGCGGCGCGCCACATTGGAAAAGACTTCGCCCACGCGCTGCGTCTTTTCTTCCGGGCTTACATCTTCATATCCGAAGGAGACTGTTTCGCTCATGCCGCGCATCTAGCCAAGCCGCGCGCCGCCTGCCAGCGGAATCACAAGCGGGGGGATGCCCTTAGGGTCACGCGGGAGCGCGGGGAGGGCAGCCCACCCCCGAAACCTTAGGACGCCCCGTGCCCACCCCGACTTCCCAGAAATCCGTGCATCACCCATTTTGGGAGGTGTGTAAGGCGAAGGGCCGGGCGGCGTAGCGCCTCCCGACCCTCAGTTATCAACCAAATCAAAACAGCTGTCGGTCCAAAGCCATCCCTGCCCGAGTTAAAATGGGATCGAACAGGAACATCAGTCTGCAATTAAAAACCGGTCAAATGATTTTGATTACATTGGCAAGGATACCGCGTTTGTAACATGGATGATGCCATTGGAGCCCTTGACGTCTGCGGCAATGACCGTTGCTTTTCCGCCATTTTCATCCGTCAAGACGACTGATCCGTCAACCAGGCTTGCGTTCAGAACGCTGCCTTCAACCGTCGTCAGGTTTGCAGAACCGCCGCCAGCCTGAATGGCCTTGATCAAGTCTGCTGCAGTCACCGTTCCAGCGACAACATGGTAGGTCAGAACCGCTTGCAGCTTTGCAAGATTTTCCGGCTCCAGCAGGGTCGCTACCGTTCCCTTGGGGAGAGCTGCAAAAGCCGCGTCGTTCGGCGCGAAGACAGTGAACGGCCCAGGGCTGGCAAGCGTGTCGACGAGGTTCGCTGCCGTTACGGCCGCAACAAGTGTCTTGTGATCAGGCGATGCAATGGCTGCTTCAACAATGGTCGGGGTCTTGCCATGGTCGTGCTTATGGTTGTGAGCGATCGCAGCGGTCGCGGTTGTCGCTAAGAGCATGGCCGCAAATGCAGGAATAATGCGCATGTCAGGGAACCTTCCTATATCGCCGAAATGGCGTCGTGTTTTGAGCGCCAAACCTTCTTGACGTCGTCTAAGAGATAAGAGGGGGCACCTGCGTCTCAAGATGACCCAAAGGTCATGCACTCCGCATCCTCTTAAAATTCCGGCCTAGAATCCGGTGGGCACCTAATCAGATCAACACAGCCTGCCATGGCCGATAGACGAGGATCTCAGCGCGCTCATCCTGCATTGGGGTTGGCATTGGGCATCGATGTTCGCGTTGTGGTTGCGTATTTTGCCACCGGAGCTGTTGACGCGGAGAGTTGCAACCTTGCCCCGACGGAGGGGCCAACCCAGCCCCAAATCCGTAGGACATCCCACGCCCACCCCCGACTCCCCGTAAATCCGTCCATCACCCCCATCGGAAGGTGCGGAAGTGGAGGAAGTGGAGGGCACGCCCCCCTCATTTGAGGGGCGTCTGTAGGAGAGGCATAACTTTGAAAGAAAAAGCCGTGCCGCGCGCATCTTCATGGCAGAGGGTCTGGCATGAAATGGGGGCTGTAGGAAAGTGGAAAGTGGGGTATGATTGTTCGTCTAAAGGTTGAGGGGGGTGTATTAAATGTTAGTGTGCATGATCTTTCTTGCAGCCTCTTCAATGTGATGTTTGCAGAACTATCTCCAGTGATATTGATCGCTATTGTGGCCGTTGGTAGCTATTTTGGATTGTCGCGAGAATTAGCAAATACGGTTGCTTTGCGTTCTGGCCTCAGCACAGACGAGGTTATAGAAAAGTCGCGTGACTTGCCTCTCCATAAAGTCGGCATATGGTTATGGTGGGCAGGGACAATATTCGGAGGAGTTGCATCATTTTACACAGGCAAGGAGCCCATCGTTATCGTAATTGCAACGCTCTCCCAAGCTCCCTTCCTCGTTGCTAGGGTGCAGCTCTATTACGAGGTTGGAGCATCTGTAGCGCAAATTCCTGAAAGCGATCAAAGTTTCTGAACTGAAGGTTTTCTCGCGCGGATGTGGCTTGTGTCAAACACTGGCCATCCGCCCCACCCTCCGCTAACGCCGCTCCATGCCAGAACTCCCCGAAGTTGAAACCACCGTGCGCGGGTTGCGGGATGTCTTAGACGGGCAGTAGTTGAGCCCCCTCGACGCGCGCTGAACAAAACAAAGGGGCCACACCTTTCGGTGCGGCCCCTCATTAAATAACAGCAGCAGTCAGGGATGCCGCAAAGGTCAGGCGACGCTGACCCGAACAGCCGACTTGCGGCGGCGCATTGCCGCGCCAGCCAAGCCGAAGCCTGAGATCATCAGCGCCCAGCTTGCCGGTTCGGGAACTGCGCCCGAAACGGAAATAGCGTCGAGCAAGAGACCGGCGTTGTTGCCACCGCTGTCGTTCCCAAAGGCGAGTGTTGTTTCAATGCCGGTTGCGGTGAAGGAGAAGGCGTGTGTCTTCCAATCAAGGTTTGTCGACGTTCCCGTCGAATGGGAGACCGCTTCAAAAGGCAACAGCAAGTTGAAGTTGCCCGCGCCAAACCCTGCTCCATAAACACCGACAATCCCCGAAGCGCTTGGAGCCCCGGCAAACAGATTGTGTGAATAGGAGAAGTTTACATTATACTTGGTGCCGGCAATGGTGCTGAAGGTTTGGTAGATTGACCCCACCGTGCCGGTGCCGACGAGATCAAGGAATTGCACGCCTTCGGCGGCCGGGCTCGGGCCACCTGGCGTGAAAATACCGTTGACGATATCAACATTGCCTCCGCTGCCCCCGGAGGGGGTGAACGCGTCTACCGTCCAGCCGTTGATTGCCGTGGAGCCGGACGCATAATTTGCGAAAAAGCCTCCAATGGCAGGGGCTTCAAAGCCGCCATTGATCAAAAGATTGGCCGCTTGCGCTGGCGCAGCGGACATTAAAAGCGCGGAAAACGCAGTTGATGCAAAAAGAAGATGTTTCATGCCGGTCGTGTCCTTCAACAAAAAAAGATAATCGGATCTTTGTCCGAGGGGCGCGACCTATTTGCGCTGATAGTAACAGTCCGCTTCTACGCGTCAACGCCATTTTAACTGTAAGTTTGTGCCAATGAGGGACATTTATTCGGGCGGTGTCAGGCCTTGCATGCTGGTGCTCCCCTCCACCCCCGCATCTCACCCCCCCACTGGCCATTCCCCCCATCCCCCGCTAACGCCGCCTCATGCCAGAACTCCCCGAAGTTGAAACCACCGTGCGCGGGTTGCGGGCCGTCTTGGACGGGCAGCGGCTGACGCATGTTGAGGCGCGGCGGGCGGACTTGCGGTGGCCTTTTCCGGTCGATCTGCGGCAACGGATGCAAGGCGCGACGGTCACGAGCCTTGGGCGGCGCGCCAAGTACGGGCTGATCCATACCGACCGAGGCGACACGATGGTGTTCCACCTTGGTATGTCGGGGCGCTGGCGGATTGATCCCGATGAGATTGGCAAGCATGGGCATCTGGTCGTCGAGACGGCGGGCGGAACGCAGCTCGTGCTTGATGATCCGCGGCGCTTTGGCTCGGTTGATCTGGTGCGCACAGACGCGGTTGACCTCTATCGCGGTTTTGTCCGCATGGGGCCGGAGCCGCTCGACGATCAGTTTACGGCCAGTGTTCTCGCCAAGGCGCTGGAGGGGCGGGCGGCGCCGATCAAGGCGATGCTGCTCGATCAGCGCATCGTGGCGGGGCTTGGCAATATCTATGTGTGTGAGGCGCTCAACATGGCGGGCATCGCTCCGGGACGGGCCGGGGGGCAGATTGCCACGGCGCGGCTGGAGAAGCTGGTGGTGGCGATCAAAGAGGTGCTGGCGGCCGCGATTGAGGCGGGTGGCTCTACCCTGCGCGATTATGCGCGGCCGGATGGCGAACTGGGCTATTTCTTCAAGCAATGGCGCGTTTATGGGCGCGAGGGCGAGGCGTGCGTCTGCGGTTCGGTCGTCCAGCGGCGGGTGGATAGTGGCCGATCGACCTTTTACTGCGCGAAATGCCAGCGCTGATGGTTGACCTGCCCGACAGACACCGATAAAGGGCCGCCTTCACGCAGGTGCGGATGATTCCGCGCCGCTTTTGTTTCGGACAGATTTGAGGTCATACGATATGGCGAATACGCCGCAAGCCAAGAAGCGCATCCGTCGCAACGCTCGTCGTGCGGTGGTCAACCATAACCGTATCAGCCGCATCCGCACCTTCGTAAAGAAGGTTGAAGCTGCGATCGAAGCTGGCGACAAGACCGAAGCCGCAACCGCGCTTCAGGCCGCCCAGCCGGAAATGGCGCGTGGCATTGCAACGGGTGTTCTCCACAAGAATACGGTCGCGCGGAAGTTTTCGCGCTTGACCAAGAAGGTTGCAGAGCTGGCCTAAGCCTCCAACCTCGATCGAATTTGAGCCTGTCGGAACCATTCCGGCAGGCTTTTTTCGTTGTGCGCTGCGGCAATTGCCAAGACCGGCCTGTAACCACGATTCGTTCATTGCCGATGTGGATTGTTTCAAATTAAGTCATGTTAAAACAATGACTTAGGCTAAATATTACGAATTTCAGCGCGTTGCTGAGTCAACTATATTTATTTCATTTTTTTTACGCCTCTGCCCCTTGATCGAATCCGGTGCGTGCCACACAAACCCACTTCGGATGCGGGCGAATCAGTCTGCATCTGATCAATTGAAACAGGCTCTGCCGGCCGGAATGGGGCGATTCCGGATAGAGGCGACCTGTGTCGATTGATGGGGGATCAACATTCATGTGCGGCGGAAGCGGGCCGGGGAGATTTTTGTCGCGTGTCTTCAAATTTGAACACCATCAGCTTTGCACAGCCGGAACCCGATCAGTTCCAGATCGCCTGGGCCGCGATCCGCGCCGGCCTGCGTGCGGATGTTGGCGCGCGCACCTTTGACCATTGGCTGAAGCCTGTTGATCTGGTTGGCTATCATGAGGCTGATCAGGCCATTCGCCTGTCGCTCCCGTCGGACTTCATGGCGAGCTGGGTCTCTTCCCATTATACCGACCGTCTGACCCTCGCGTGGCGCGCGATGCTGCCGCAGGTGCGCAGCGTTCGGATTGAAACATCCTCGGGCAAGCCGGTGGAACGCTACACCGTCGAAGCGCCGGTGGAAGAAACCCCTGTGGAAAGCGTCTCGCCGCTCTCCAGCCAGTTTGACCGCAAGCTGACTTTTTCGACCTTCGTGACGGGCGCGCCCAACATGGTGGCCTATAATGCCGCGCAGGCTTTGGCCGCAGGCGACCGAACCTCATTCAGCCCGCTGTACGTCCACTCGCAGACGGGATTGGGCAAAACCCATCTTCTCCATGCCATCGGGCATGAAGTGCTGCGGCTGAACAAGGATGCGCGCATCCTGTACATGTCGGCGGAACGCTTCATGTTCGACTTTGTGACGGCGATGCGCGCGCGCGACACCTTCTCGTTCAAGGCGCGGCTGCGGTCTGCCGATGTGCTGATGATCGACGATGTGCAGTTCATCGCGGGCAAGGAATCGACGCAGGAAGAATTTCTGCACACGGTCGACGAGTTGATGACCGGCGGCCGCCGCCTTGTCATCAGTGCGGACCGTGCGCCTCATGCCCTTGATGGCGTGGAAGGCCGTATCCTCTCCCGTCTGACGCAGGGCCTTGTGGCAGATATTGGCGCGCCGGACTTTACGCTGCGCCGCGCGATCCTGACCGCCAAAGTCGCTGGCCTCGGCCTCGATTTGCCCGGGGATGTGGTGGATCTGCTCGCCACGCGGATTGTTAGCAACATTCGGGAACTTGAAGGCGGTCTCAACCGTCTGGTCGCTTATTCCCAGCTGCACAGCCGCCCGATTGACGAAGCGTTTGCCGAAGAAGTTCTGGCGGAAATGTTCCGCGCGAGCCGCAGGCGCATCACGATCGACGAAATCCAGCGTCGTGTGTCAGAGCATTACCGTATCCGTCAGGCAGAAATGGTGTCGGCCCGTCGTGCGCGTGAAGTCGCGCGGCCACGTCAGGTCGCCATGTATCTCGCCAAGCAGCTGACGCCGCGCTCCTTGCCGGAGATTGGTCGTAAGTTTGGCGGGCGGGATCACACCACGGTCATCCATGCCATCCGTCAGATCGAGCGCCTGCGCGGCATCGATACGGACATTGATGCTGACGTCCGCACCCTGATGCGCGATCTAGAAGGCTAAATTTCCGGCGCTTTCCGGCGTTTACGTCAACTTTGGCTTTACCCTTTTCCGCTACAGCCAAATTGTATTGGCCGAAGGAAAAGGGCGTCTCTTGCCAGACTCCATGGAAAACACTGTCGACTGGACCGCCTTTGCGCAGGCACGCCGTGATCTTGGTGACGGTTTTGTGCGTCTTTTCGGCTATTTCCGGGAAGACGGGGCAAAGGCGATTGCAGCCATCGAAGGCGCTGTGCGGCAGGGGCAGGCAGCGCCTATCGTCCTTCCGGCGCACAAGCTGAAATCCGAAGCCCGTGAATTTGGCGCTGAGGCCTTGGCCGCGCTCGCCGAGGACATCGAGCTGAGCGCGCGCGACTGTGTCGAATGGCGCCAGAACCCGGCGGATCTTGTTGAACAGGTCGTGGCGCTTCGCCCGCTTTATGAAGCGACGGTGCAGGCCATTGATGAAGCGACCAATCCGCTCAAATCGCGCCGCCCGGCCTTTGGTGCAGCCAGTCGCTAACGCCTGACGGGCGGGCGATCAGTCCTCCGCCGCCTCGGACTGAAGCTGGATGTAATTGTGAAGCCCCATCTGGCGGATCATTTCGAACTGCGTTTCCAGCACGTCGACATGATGCTCCTCATTTTCCAGAATGTGCGCAAAAAGATCACGGCTCACATAGTCGCGCACCGCTTCACAGTGCTGGATGGCGTCACGCAGCAGGGGAAGGGCTTCCTCTTCCAGCTCCAGATCGGCCTTCAGCACCTCTTCGACATTCTCACCGATGCGCAGGCGGCCGAGCGACTGGAAATTGGGCAGCCCGTCAAGAAACAGGATGCGCTCCGCCAGCTTGTCGGCGTGCTTCATCTCATCGATGGATTCCCCATATTCAAACTTGGCAAGCTTGGTCATGCCCCAGTTGTCCAGCATCCGATAATGGAGAAAATACTGGTTGATGGCCGTCAGCTCATTCTTGAGCGCTTCATTCAGAAATTCGATGACCTTCTTGTCGCCGCGCACGTGCGTGTCTCCTCGGGTGATGAAGGTGTGATGCTATCAATGAAAAAACGGAAGGGCCAGCCTCAGCAGGCCGCAGAACGTTCCGTGCGGATGATTTCATGCGCAAAGGGAATGCAGGCGCCACATTTGACCTGACAGCCCAGCGACCGATAAGCGCGGGCGGGGCTTTTGGCACCGGTGCGCGCGGCTTCGCGGACATCTTTTTCACGTAAAGCGTTACAGACGCAAACGACCATCACTTGCTCCACTATTGCGACTCATTCGCTACAGTAAATGCAAATGCTTCGCAATAGAGAAGTTTGACGGATCAGAAGTAGCGGACAAGACCGAAGCGGACGCGGTGTCGGTCGCTCTTATACAGCGTCAGCGAACTGTCCGTCCGGTTGAAATCATAGGTGACGGACGGGGAGAAGCCCCAGAGCCGCAGCGACCGAAGCCCGACCTGCGCGCGGGCGTTGAAGCGCCAGTCCTTGCGCGGGTCAGCCGAGAAGAGCGGCAAAGGCGCGTCATACACTGCGCGGGACATTCCGCCCGAAAGGCCGACGGAGATGCCCATGGGAAGTTCGCCGATGATGCCCAGGTTCGAGCCGATTTCATGGCCCGAGTAAGATTTGGAATTCAAAAGCTCTCGGCGACCAAAGACAGCGACATAGCCGATCATCGACGCCGCAATAACGCGCTCATAGGCGGCCTGCGCCGACAGGCTCCAGCCTGTATAGGCAGAGGCAAAGCCAGACTTTGCGTAACGCGCATCGATGTTGAGGCCGAGGCGGTGTCCGCTGGTAAAGTCGTGCTGGAAGCCGAGGCGCGCGCCGCCGCCGGTGCTGGCGCTCTTGCCGCCATACCAGCGCTGCAGGCCAAGTGCTTGGACCGTCACGCGGTTGTTCTCGCTCAACTGGATTTCGGGGCCGGCGGCGAATTGAAGCGCGAAATCATCCGCAGCTTTGCCTTCGTAATTCATCGCCTGGCCGTCGGTTTCAATCAGCAGCTTTGTGTTGGCTGAAAGGCGCGTGCGATAGGAACTGCTGACGACCATGCTTTGCCCGATGCCAGAGCGCTGCCGCGCGGTGGTATTGAGGGTGAGGGGTATCATGAACCCGCCAAAGTTGACGTCCACGGATTCTGCATTGGTGCCATTATTGATGTTGCTGTCCGGCGCCAGGCCAACGTCCACCGTCAAATCAAAGCTGCGTCGATCCCGCAGCAGGCCCCGCGTCGTGCGGATGGTGCGGAGGACCTCGTCTGGCAGATTTTTGTCTTCTTGGGCTAGCCGGAAATGATGATCGGCGCTGCCATATTTGCCCTTCATCTGAAGCGCACGGGCAAGCTCCAGACGGACGCGGGTCTGTTCGGGATGGTCAACCAGAACGGCGCGGAACAGACCGATGGCTTGATCCAGCTGGCCCTGCTCAATGGCCGAATAGCCTTGCAGGAACCGGCGCTCCATCGCGAATTTTGGTGTGGCTTCCAGCGCTTTTAGCAGTGGTGCTGCATCGGCAAATTGTTGAAGGGAGACCAAACGGTCCGCCTCTGCCAACATCTGTTCAGCTGTGACCCGATAGGTGCATTGGGTTCCGTCACACGCAGAGGTGTGGGCGTTGGCCGTATCTGCCATGACGGGCGATGCGAACACCGCTACCGTCAGGCCGATCAGACCTGCCAAGCTGCGCATGAGGCGCATCCTGCTTAGCGCGCGCCAGTGAAGACGCCGAGAATGTCGATACGCTGATCCGGCGTGCCACCGACAATGCGGAAACCGCCGCCAACTTCCTGCGCGGCCGGTCCATAAAAGGCGCCGTCGATGCTGGAGCCGGCAATGACGAGATTGTTGGTGATCCCGCCAAAGGAGAGCGAGGCACTGTTGATCTGGCCGAGGAAGCCGCCTGCATTCACAAGATCAACTCGCCCTGAACCGGCAGCTGCAAAGGTCGCACCCGCCGACAATTGTGCAACCTGAGACGAATGAAGGTCAAATTGCGGGGCACCAAGCGTGCCTGCCAGAGCGAGTGTGAATGTGTTGGCGCCGAAGTCGACCGTGGTTGTCGACGTGCCATCCATCCATTGGAAGAAGGATGGGGTGCTGGGATCAATGTCCAACAATGGGTTGTAGATCAAAGATCCAAGCATCTGGCCGGTGAACGTGCCGGTGCCTGATTTCGGAACAGCATTGCTGGACGAGCGTTCACCAAAGGCGAAGACGCCGCGGTTGCGGTCATAATCGGTCTGCAGGAAGGTGCCACCGGCTCCATTGTCCTTGTTGGACTGCACGATTCTGTTGCGGATGAAGCCTGCGTAGGTCACGTATTTCGTCGTCGTGCCTGGCTTTTGGTAAAAAAATGTCTGGGTTTGCGCAGTATAGCCATCGGTGTTGAAGACGCCTGATCCGCTTCCGTTCTGGAAGTAGATGACACCCTTTGTCGTCAGGTTGGGCGTTCCGGATTGTGGCTCGCTCGCGCCGCCAAATGCTGTGCGGTGTGCGGGGTCCTGAAAGCGCGTGGAGATGTCGACGTTGGCTTTGGTGGCCCTAAAAGCAAGATCAAAAATGCCGTCGCGGGGATTGTAAGTGATCTGATATCCATTGTCGCGCGCAGTATTGGCGTCGCCAGCATAAAGCTGGTTGTATTGCTCTGATCCCGGGGTGGTTGAGAATGCATAGTTCTGGACGCCGCCTGATGCCTGATACGTCTTTGGATCGGTCGGGTTGACGAAGGTATGCGGATTGGCCGCGCCTGCGCCGCCACCGCCTGTAACAGCTGCGCCACCAACAGTCGTCGGGCCACCGCCGCTGCAGGCGGCCAAGCTGGTGGTGCCAAGAAGGATCAGGATCTTACGCATTGGATTCCCCTCAATTCAGTCAGGGAAGAGCTATCCAAATTAGGTTAATTTCCTGTGAAGCCGGGTTAACGCCATCGCGTTTACGTCGCCCGTCGAACCATTCCGGTCGTTTGTCGTGCCATTTTGGCGTTCGTTGCAGGGGGTCGTCGTCTCGTCGAGCGGCGCGCGACGGGTGGCTGCGGGTTCGCCTATCCAGTGACTGCGCGGCGGACCTGATGGTTCCATCCCAGCCAGAAGACGGTCCGCCCGCACTGCTTATCATCCCAATCCGGTGGGGGATCGGGCGGGACGGTTGGCAGATGTGCAACCCAATGTTGATTTTTAAGGAGTCCCCCAATGTTCAACGCCAACAAGATCAAAACTGCCCTCATCGCCCTTGCGATCCTGTCCCCGATCCCGGCCATGGCCGAAACCGTTTCGGTCCCCGTCCACTTCGCTGATCTCGACCTCTCCAGCGCCGATGGTCAGCGCGCCTTCAACCGCCGTATTGCAGCGGCCGGGCGCCAGATCTGCGGTAGTGTTGACAACGAACGTGATTTGTCGCGCCGTGCTTCCATCACCAGATGCTTGTCAGAAGTCCGTACGTCGGCAGAACCGGCCCGGCTGGCAGCCATCGCCAACAAGGCGCGCGCCGTTTCCTAACCAGACCCTCCCCAAGAGGCGAGGCGGCTGTCCCATCCCGGCAGCCGCCTCTTTTTTGCGTTGAATGGGGCGCGCGCTCAGCGGCGCAGCATATCCTTGGCGGATTGCAGATAGGTGCGGCCAATCCGGACCGCATCGCCATCGACCAGTTCGGCATGCCAGGCGCCTGCACGATCATGGCCCAGGCTGCGGATGCGATCCCGCCGGACAATGACCGAACGGTGCAGGCGGATGAACATCTCCGGGTCGAGCCGG
This sequence comes from Chakrabartia sp., assembly GCA_040398625.1. GTDB lineage: Bacteria > Pseudomonadota > Alphaproteobacteria > Sphingomonadales > Sphingomonadaceae > Aquisediminimonas. Next base: position 147,204 of record JBBATS010000001.1, read on the forward strand.
GTATCCAGTCCAGCCATTGTGTGGTGGAGCAGATAGTTCCGCCCGGCACTATGCAGGCGCACATAATCCCGCTCGGCATCAATCCGTTCAATGTCGGAGGCGGCAACGCGGACCATCTCGCTGCGGTGAGGAACCCAGAATTCCTTCACATAGTCGGTGATCGACGGGGTAGGTGCGGCATATATTGCGCGCCTTTCCCGCGCGCGGTCTACTGCGCGGGCCAGCCGTTCTGGGGCGACAGGCTTCAACAGATAGTCGACAGCGGACAGGTCAAACGCTTCCACGGCAAAGCCATCAAAGGCCGTCACAAAGATGATGGCCGGGGGTGGGCCTTTTGCCTTGTCCCACTCCTCTGCGATGCGGCGGGCGACGGAAATGCCGTCTCCATCGGGCATGGCAATGTCGAGCAGGATGAGATCGGGGCATAAGGCCTGCGCCATCCGGATGGCTGCGCCGCCATCGCTGGCCGTGCCGGCAAGCACCAGGCCCGGAATTTCGGAACAGAGCAGTTGGATGCGCTCCACCGCCAATGGTTCGTCATCGGCGATCAAGGTGCGCAGCGTCACGGGATCAGGCATGGTTCCCCCTCGGCAAGGTGAGGGTCACGCGGAAATGGGCGTCGTCGGGGCGATCCACGATCATGGCTGCGGCCGCGCCAAAGCGGGCGGCAAGGCGGCTACGGACGTTCGACAGGCCAATGCCCGATCCGTTCCCGTCGGGTGTCGTGCCGGTCGCTTCGTCATTCATGATCGTGATGAGCAATAGGTCGCCCATGGCCTGTGCATCGATGGTGACGGTCACCTTGTCCGTCGACCGCGCCACGCCATGTTTGATCGCATTTTCAACAATGGGTTGAAGAATGAGGCCCGGCACCGGCCAGTCCCGCAGGGCGGCAGGCAGGTTGATCTGAACCTCAAGACGTTTGGGGAAGCGGATGGCCTCAATGTCGAGGTACAGGCGCTGCAGGGCAATTTCATCTTCCAGCGGCACATCAACGGTCGGATCGCCGGACAGGCTGCTGCGGAAGAAGGTCGACAGGTTCATGATCATCGCTTCGGCTTCCTTGTTGCGGCCGGTGATGACGAGTGAGCTTAAGGAATTGAGCGTGTTGAACAGGAAATGCGGATTGACCTGATAGCGTAGCGCCCGAAGCTCAGCCTGTTGGGCGGCTAGGGCGAATGCGGCAGCGCGACGCTCACTTGCCCCCACATCCTTGGCGAAGGTCAATGCCAGATAGAAGGATGACCAGGCGACGAGGAAGAAATAGCGCGCAATCGACAGTTCGGCGATTTCTTTCAAATAATGAAGTCGCGACGGGTCTTTCGGCATCTTCTCGTCCAGAAGGTCGATCGGTTCGTAGACGTTGAAAAAATAATAGTTGATGGCGGCAATGCTGATGGCCGCCGGCACTGCGATCAACATGGCCGCCGCGATCCGCGTGCCGAGCGGGCGCCGGTCCAGAAGTCGGACGAGCTGCCATAACAGGATCGTCACCAGCACTCCGATGCCAGACACGATCAGCCGTCGCGTCAGCAGTTCGCCCTGCATCGGGAAGTCGAGGATGGCGGCACGGGCGGTGACGATGCCGACGTAAAACAACCAAAAGCCCAAGATGGAGGCGAAAACGACGATGTTATCGAGCCTGTGTTCGGCCTCAGGCGTGCGCTCCTTCGGGAAATCCATCTTCCCACCATAAACAACCAAAGCGACATTTCCATGGATTTGGTCGAAATGAACCAGACGCTCGTCGATGCGGATCAAGAGGTTCCTTGGGATTAACCAACTGATAACCAGCCGCAGTCCATCGTCTGTCCCGCAATCACAGGGGATTTGCCTCATGGCTTCAAGGTCACGACATAGCGCCGGCGCACGGGCACTTGATGAAATGAAGGAATTCGCCGCCTTTCCGGCGGCGGCCCAGCGTTATATCCGTCGGTCTTTGGATGTGGCCTTTCACCGCACCGAGGCGATGGAAATTTGGTCGCGGGAAGCTGAAGAGCGTGTGAGCATCCAAAAGCAATTGGTCTGCTATGCAGCACTTGCCGAGGTCCGCGCCAATGTGCCCGAAGATCTGGGACTGGGCGCCGACCCTATCTTCTTTGGCGCGCTGGTCCGGCTCAGCGAGTTTGACCTCGCACAGGGGCGGCTGACGTCTTATGCGACCTACCGGTTCCTCTATGAGCGGTTGCTGGGCGCGACGATACGGCCTTGGCTGTCCGCCGCCTTTTGCGCCGCTGCCAGCCTGCCGAGCCTCCATCCGAGCCTGCGTCGCATGCTGCTCAAATCGATGAGCGAAGCGGATGCCACGTCGTCTGCATGGTCCGCGCGGGAGCCGAGCTTCTATCCTGAATGGGTGGAGAAAGATGAACTGACGGTCAAATGACCGCCTTAGTCGCAGAGTTTGTGCAGCTTCCAGGCGATCCATGCTGACACGACGCAGGAAGCGGCGATCAGGACCAAAGTGTCTTCGATGGTCACCCCAAGGGACGTCATGACCCCAAGCGAGAGCACGGCCACAACCATCGCGCCTGAATTGACGATGTTGTTGGCAGCGACGGTCTTGGCCGTGTCGGCTTTGGACACGGTGGTGGTTAGGAACGCGTAAAGCGGCACGACAAACATGCCGCCGAACACCGAAATGCCCAGCAGATCGATCATCAGATGATCTGCGCGGCCGATGGAGAGGAACTCTTTCCAGTCGTAAAGCCCGACATGAGAATGATTCCAGCCCTTGATCGTCCACCAGAAATCAAGGACGAACAGGCCCATCACAAGGACGGCGGCAGGCGAATAGCGGGCCGATACATCTTCCTTCAGCAGCCGGTTGATCGCGACCGAACCAATGGCGATGCCGATTGAAAACACGGCCATGAACAGGGTGGCGACCGACTGGTCTGCGCCAAGCGCGTTTTTCACGAGCGGCGGGAATTGCGCGGCGAGGATGGCGCCAATGCCCCAGAAAAAGCTGATCGCGACAATCGCCATGAAGAGGCGCGGAATGTGCATCGTGTCGCGCACAAGACGCCAAGACGCGCGGAACACATTATAGTCGAGTTTGACGTCCTTGTTGGCAAGTTCGGGGGGCGCCGGCGGAACGAATTGTCCGCTGATGCGACCGATGATGGCTACGCCAAGAACAGCGGGCCCCGCCCAGCTTGAAGGCATAAGCCCTCCGACGATGGTGCCAAGCAGAATGGCAATGTAGGTACCTGCTTCAACAAGCCCTGTGCCACCAAGCACGTGCTTCATATCGAGATGCTGCGGCAGAATGGCGTATTTGATCGGCCCGAAAAAGGCTGAATGCACCCCCATGGCGAAGAGCGCGGCGAGCAGAAGCGGGATTGAATGGGTATAAAGACCAATGCCGCCTCCAATCATGATCACGATTTCGGCGGTCTTGATGACGCGGATCATCTTCGCTTTGTCCATCGCATCAGCCAGCTGGCCGGAAATTGCGGAGAACAGGAAGAAGGGCAGAATGAACACGCCGCTCGCCAGCGCGCTGAAATTGGCTTCCTGCGTCGGATCGCTCAAGATGGTGTAGGTAACGAGCACCACCATGCTCATCTTGTACAGGTTATCGTTGAAGGCACCTAGAAACAGCGTCACGAACAGCGGCAGGAAGCGTCGCTGGCCGAGTAGCCTGAAGGAAGTTTGCATAGGCGAAGAGCCAACCCGACAGAGGAAATGTCGCGACGGCGCATAGACCAGCTTTTCCCCGCCACGCAAACGCTTTAAGGGGGGGGCGTGTTAAACAGTCTTCCAAACATCCTGACGCTGTCACGGATCTTCGCTGTACCTATCCTTGTGGGGCTCCTGTGGGACCCAAAATGGGCGACGGGCTATCTCTTCGCTTTCGGGCTTTATTGCCTGATGGGCATCACCGATTATTTCGATGGCTACCTCGCCCGCGCGCAGGGAACCGTTTCAAAAATGGGCGTTTTCCTCGATCCAATCGCCGATAAGATCATGATCGCGGCGGTCGTCCTGATGCTGGTCGCTACGCGCGATATTGCCGGCTGGCATGTCATTGCAGCGATTGTCATCTTGCTTCGGGAGATTGCGGTTTCCGGCCTGCGGGAGTTTCTGGCTGACCTGCGCGTCTCCATGCCGGTGACTCGATTGGCCAAGTGGAAGACGACATTCCAGCTGGTTTCGCTGGGTGCGTTGATTCTTGCCGGGGCCTTTCCGGCGGAAGAATGGATCAAGCTGACCGGTCTCGTCTCGCTTTGGGCAGCAGCGGCGCTGACGGCCATTACAGGCTGGGATTATCTGCGCGTCGGCATCAAGCACATGGATTGAGCGGTGCCGCTCGATATCCTCTATTTTGCCTGGGTTCGTGAACGGGTCGGTGTCGGCGCGGAGCGACTCGATGTGCCTGCCGGAATTGCGACCCCACTTGATCTCGCCCATTGGCTTGCTGCGCGCGGTGGTGGTTTTGCCGAGGCTTTTGCCGACCCCAGTCGGCTGCGCTGTGCGCTCGATCAGGACATCGTGCCGCTAACGGCTGATCTGGCCAATGCTGCCGAAATCGCCTTCTTCCCGCCTGTGACCGGCGGATGATCTCCGTTCGCGTCCAGCCGGAGGATTTCGACGTCGGCGCCGAACTGGCGGCGCTGGAAGGCCAAGGCGGGGGGGCTGTTGCGTCCTTTACGGGCATTGTCCGGGCAGATGATGGCGTTGAGGCCATGACGCTGGAACATTATCCGGGAATGACGGAAAAGGCGCTCACGGCCCTTGCAGAGGAGGCGAAGCACCGGTGGCCGCTTTGTGGTGTCACTGTGCTTCACCGTGTCGGCACATTGAAGGCAGGCGATCGCATTGTTTTTGTGGGAACCGCCAGTGACCATCGTGCTGCAGCGCTAGAGGCGTGCACCTTCCTGATCGACCGATTGAAGACCGATGCCCCCTTCTGGAAGAAGGAACACCGCAGCGAAGGTGACAGCTGGGTGGAGGCACGTGCCACGGACGACGCGGCGGCCAAAAGCTGGGATTAAAGGGTAAGACGCTTTAAAAACTGGCCCGGCGGCGAGACCAGATACCGCCGGACCAGCTGGTGCGACCCAAGGCCCCCTGGTCTCAACTTAGGTGGGGACGCCGCTGGGATTTACGAGGTTTAATTGTCAGTCCGGTGCGCGGGCGCGCTCATTTGCAGTCCGCAGCACATTGGCCAGAATTTGGAACTCTTTGCCGCGTGGGCTGGCCTTGCGCCAGACGAGCGCAATCGTGCGCGTGGGGTGTGCGGCCTCAAGCGGGCGGGCGACCACTTCGGTCCCGTTCAGGATGCCCGCATCAATCGCCATTTGCGGCAGAATCGTAAGCCCCAATCCATTGTCGACCATCTGCACCAGCGTATGCAGCGACGTGCCGAGCATGCGGGCTTCGGCGCGCAGTTCCGGCCGATTACACGCCGAAAGCGCATGGTCCTTCAGGCAGTGCCCGTCCTCCAGCAGCAGCAGGCGTTGCTCGTCAATTTGCTCCGGCCGGATGCTTGCCGGTGGATTGTCGCCCGCCGGATAAGCAATGTGCAGGCGGTCTTCCAAAATGATCTCGCTCTCCACATCCCCACAGCCGAACGGCAAAGCGAGCAAGACGCAATCAAGAAGCCCCCGGTTCAGAGATTCGCAGGCAGCGGCGCTCGTTTCTTCCCGAAGGAAGAGCTTGAGGTCTGGCCAGTCCTGCCGGACGGGGCGGAGCAAGCGGGGAAGCAGAAATGGCGCAATGGTAGGGATGACGCCGAGGCGCAGTTCCCCGGACAGCGGCTTGCCTTCGGCCTTGACGAGATCGCCCAGTTCCTCCGCCTCGCGCATGACGCGGCGGGCCTTATCCACGACCCGAAGGCCGAGTGATGTAAAGCGCACGACACGCCGGGTGCGTTCCACCAGCGTGACGCCGATGAGAGATTCCAGTTCGCGCAAACCGGCAGAAAGCGTCGATTGCGTTACGAAGCAGGCTTCGGCCGCTTTGCCAAAATGGCCATGGTCGTGCAGCGCGACCAGATATTGAAGCTGTTTCAGGGTCGGCAGGAATACGCTCATTTTTATCGCCTCAATCTATCAATGATGGTAATTTAAGTGATTGAAGCGATCATTCAAGCGACATGAAAGCATGCAAATTGTGCAACGCGGACGCTTTACGGATGCAGGGTCTGGAATTGGCGGGCCTTGCGGCCTAAGAAGCGTCAAACAAAAGGAAGGGCGCACGGGTGTTTGACGGCATCATTGCATATTTGGATTCGATCAAAGCGCGTGATCCGGCGCCGAGGTCCCGCTGGGAAATCCTCACCTATCCGGGCGTCTGGGCTTTGGCGATGCACCGCGCCGCGCATTGGCTTTTCGAAGCCGACATGTACTTCCTTGCACGGCTTGTGAACCATTTTTCTCGCTTCCTGACCGCGATCGACATTCACCCCGGCGCCAAGATTGGCCGCTTTTTCTTTATCGATCACGGCTTTGTGGTGATCGGTGAGACGGCGGAGATCGGCGACAATGTCACCATCTATCAGGGCGCAACGCTGGGCGGCACCAATCCGACGAGCGGGCAGGGCGGCAAACGCCACCCGACGATTGAAGATGATGCCATCATCAGCCTTGGCGCCGCGGTGCTTGGCCCCATCACTGTCGGCAGGCGCGCGCGCATTGCGGCTAATGCCGTTGTCACAAAGGACGTGCCGGAAGGCGCGACGATGGTCGGCATCCCTGCGCGTCCGCTACTTGTCGATGCGACGGACTATCAGAAGCCCTTCATGCCCTATGGCACGCCCTGCAATGAGCGGTTTGATCCAGCAACTCAGCAGTTGGAAATCCTGAAATGCGAAGTTGAGCAGTTGCAAAAGCGCATTGCCGAGCTTGTTGAGACCAAGCAGGCGAAGGCGCCGAGGAAGAGCGCCTGATGGGCATCGTCGCGCCGTTTCCCCTCAAGGGCGGCCAAGTTGCTTTTGAACGGTCTGAACTCACCCGTATTTTAGATCTTTACGGGCGCATGGTCGCCGCGGGTCATTGGAAAGATTATGCCATGGACATGGGCCGCGATGCGGCGGTGTTCAGTGCGTTTCGCCGCGCGACAGAACGACCGGAATTCCGCATTGAAAAGCGGCCGGCCTTGCGCAACCGGCAAGGGCAATGGGCGCTGGTCGGGGAACAGGGTGTCGTCCTCCGGCGCGGGCATGAGCTTGGGCCCGTGCTCGCGCCGGTCGAACGGCGTCTTATGAAGCTGGTTGCGGAATAGCTGACTGGGTGACCGGCAGGCGGGTTTGAACGCCTTCGGGCAGCATCTGCACCAACCAGGCCCGCACATCATGCCAGAAGGCCGAGAGCAGCAGCAGGGCTGAGCCGATGACCAAAGCGGTGATGGCGACGTTGAGGCTCACCGCGCCGAATTCCTTGAACAGCGCGCCCATCGCCGCCAGCACATAGGCAAGGGCAGACACCATCAGCGCCCGACGGTCGATGATGAGGGCCACAGCGCCAAGTGCGAGGTAGATGGCAAGGACAACGCCCGCCACGCCGATGGAAGCGTCGCCCGCAGTCAGGCCGAGCATGACGAAGACCGGGTGCACAATCATCGGGGCGGCCAAGAGATGGAGCCAGAAGGCGACATCCGAACGGCGCGTTATCCGTTCCCGGTCGCTCATGTCCCACCGCATCGCGAAGGCGAAAATGCCAAGGCCAGCGCCGAGGATGATCGGCATCATGATCTTTTCCGCGTCGGGGTTGGCGACGAGCAGAAGAAGGAAGAGCATCCCAGCCGCCGCGGCCGCACCTGCCGCTATGGTGATCGGCACCATGAAGCGCCGCCAGTGCAGCCAAGCGCCGCCGACCGCGACGGCGGCGGACAATGCGAGGAGAGCGGCCCCCACACGGTCATTCTCACCCACGGCACCATCGGGCACAAGGAGGGTGCCAAACGCCGCAAAGATGCCGCCGACAAAGGCGAGCAGGAAGATGATGCTGGGAAGGGCCATGCGGCGCTTGGCAGTGAAGTATTCGGCCATCCCCCAAGAGGAGACGGCCACCAAGGCAGCGCCAAGCCAAGGCGTCACACTGCCACCGGCCCAAGCACATCCGGTCAAAAACAGGATGCCGGCAATGGATACGAAGATATCGTTGAAGCCGGTAATCAGGCGGAACTGCTCTTCATCCACCATCGGAGATTGGCGCGCGCGGCTTACATAAGCGCGCAAGGCCGCCGCGGAAGCAGGCGTTAAAGCACCTGCGGCCACCGCGGCGTCGAGATCGGAATCACTGTACATCGGGCTTTCCTCCCTTGTGTGTTGGGAGGATAATACACCGGCTGTATTGTGAATGCAATACAGCCGGTGTTTGGCGCCCTGTTGGGTCTTAGTTGCCCTGAAGGCGCTGGATGGCGGCCATGGACTGTTCAGCGCCCGACTGCGGCACAGTTTCACCCGTCCGGTCGATGATTTCTGCCCAGCGTGCGGCCACCGCTTCCGGCGTGCGTTCGCCAGCGGGAAGGGCAACACCGCGCGTCATCGTGACGTTGGCGGCGTGAACAAAGCCACCGCCCGCACCGATGATGGTGTTGGTTGGCGCGTCTTCAGACACGAGGAAGAGGGCGGCCGGAACAACATTGACCGGATCAAACGCCTTAAAGGCTTCTTCCGGCATGATGTCTTCGGTCATGCGCGTACCGGCCAGCGGGGCGAGCGAGTTGACCTTGATGTTGTTCTTCGCACCTTCAAGGTAGAGCGACTTGGTGAACCCGGCGAGGCCGAGCTTGGCTGCACCATAGTTGGTCTGGCCGAAGTTGCCGTAGAGGCCGGTCGACGATGCGGTCATCAGGATGCGGCCATAATTCTGTTCGCGCATCGTTTCCCACACGGCCTTGGTTGCATAGGCCGACCCGAGCAGATGGACCTTCACGACCAGATCAAAGTCGGCCATTTCCATCTTGGTGAAGCTCTTATCCCGCAGGATGCCGGCATTGTTGATGAGGATGTGGACGCCGCCCCAGGCTTCCTTGGCCTTGGCGACCATTTCCTGCATCTGATCAAATTCGGTCACGCTGCCACCATTCGACATGGCGTCGCCACCGGCGGCTTTGATTTCTTCAACAACCTTGAGTGCGGCGTCCGAATGGCCTGTGCCATCGCGCGAACCGCCCAGATCGTTGACGACAACCTTTGCCCCGCGACGGGCAAGCTCAAGTGCATACTCACGGCCAAGTCCGCCACCGGCACCGGTGACGATGGCAACCTTGCCGGAAAAATCGATGGTCATTTCCCTGCTCCTTAAAAGAAAGATGGCCGCTGCTTAGCGCGCGCTACAGTCTTGGCAAGCGGCTGATGGCCGACGCTACGGCAGGCATATGACGAACATGGGACGCAAAAGAGCGTTAACGTGTCCGCTTTAGTTGGACTTTTACCGATTCGGAGCAATAAGCTCCCCAAAGTGAAGCGTATCCGGGTGATCCCATGACTGAGCAGAAGACCGAAAAAGGACAGCCCGATCTGTCGCGCCGCCGCGCGCTGCAGCTGGGTGCCATTGGCGCTGCGACCGTCGTTTCGATCCGTCCCGCGCTCGCTCAGACGGCTGGGTCGATCCTCAATTGCGAAATTCCCGTCCCCGGCCCGCAGGGTGCCGGGCAAAGCATCGCAGCGGATGGCCGCCTTGTGCCCACCGGCACGGCAGGGTCATTCCCGGGTTCTTACCGTCCGTTCAAGGGTGAAGATGTGAAGCGGGCGCTGCGCGGCGGCACATTGCCGGGCACGAGCTATGATCAGTCGCAGGCCTATGTGAAGTATATCCGCCGCCTACAGCAGGGGCAGAGCGGGTTTACCTGCTACGCCTCGCTCCAGATGCCGCGCTAAGGCGTGACGCTGCTTTTCTCGGCCGATCCGGCTGATGGGTTCAAGATCGTTCCACTCGATGGCCTGACGGCGCTCTACCACCGGCGGTCGGGTATGACGCATGTTCTGGCGGAACCCGCCCCTGAAATCATCCGCGCCTTGGCAGGGCAGCGGCTGGATGTGGCAGGGTTGGCCGCCACTCTTGGGGTCGATTGTTCCCCCGACAATGCATCTGCACTTGCGGCACGCCTTGACGAGCTTTGCGAAGCGGGGTTGGTATCGCGCGCATGATGCGCGCCTTTACGGTTCAGGTTGGCCCTGTGGGGTTTCGTGTGGGGTCCGCCTGGTCTGGACCGGTCCGCGCGCTGGACTGGCTTTACGCTGATTATCCAAAGCCCGCAGATGGCATTCCAGATTTCACGGTCCGGCTGGAACCGGTCAGCGCACTGCGCCGCTGGGTGCGCCCCTCCGTCGCGATCCGGGGCGA
>JBBATS010000002.1:0-14451 GCA_040398625.1 Chakrabartia sp.
GCAGTGCCCGTCATGATGCGGGCCTTCTGACGAAGGCGAACAGGGCGCCCTCTGGGCGCATGTCATGGGTAGGGAAGTCGCCATGTTTGTTGGTCATCTCACGTCTCCCTGCGCTATTTCTCCAACTTCACGACAGGCGTGAAGCCCCCATAGATCATCCGCTTTCCGTCGAAGGGGAAGGGGTTCTTTGCCGGGTCCATGCGCGGGTCGGTGTTGGCGGGGTCCATGATTGTGGCCATCGCTTTGTCGCGTGTGTCCTTATCGGGCCATTCGATCCAGCTGAAGACAACCGCTTCGTCGTCGGTGGCCTGCACGGCTTTGCGGAAGTCCGTGAGATTGCCCGGAGGGATTTCGTCTTCCCAACATTCAAGGATGCGCGTTGCGCCCAATTCCATGAACATGCCGTCACCGATATTGGCGTGCTTTATGAACTTGCTTCGATTTTCCTTCGGCACCGCAATGACGAAACCGTCGATATAAGCCATCACGACTCTCCCAACGTGTAGACGATGCGTCATGATATCCCCACTTCGGTGGGACTTCACGCCTTAAATGCCCTTTCGTTCACATCACTCATGGGCTGCATTGGCCTTGCTTTCGGGCGCGGGCGCGTCCTATGGGCAAGCTTCACGTGAACGTAAGAGAAGACGCGTCAACCCATGTCCGATATGCCCAACATCCAGCCCGGCTCTACGACTGTCCTTCCCGCACCCGACACCAAGGTGAATGTGCGCGATGTGTTTGGCATTGATGTCGATATGGAATGCCCGGCCTTTTCGGTCGCGGATGAACGCGTGCCGGACCTTGATCCGTCCTACGTATTCGATCCGGACACCACGCTCGCCATTCTTGCAGGCTTTGCCTTCAACCGCCGCGTCATGGTGCAGGGCTATCATGGCACGGGCAAGTCGACCCACATTGAACAGGTGGCTGCGCGCCTGAAATGGCCGTGCATCCGCATCAACCTCGATGCGCATATCAGCCGTATCGACCTGATCGGCCGCGACGCCATCGTTCTGAAGGATGGCCAGCAGGTCACCGAATTCCGCGAAGGTCTGCTCCCTTGGGCGCTGCAAACGCCGACCGCGCTTGTGTTCGACGAATATGATGCCGGCCGCCCGGACGTGATGTTCGTCATCCAGCGCGTGCTGGAGACCGAAGGCAAGCTGACGCTGCTCGACCAGAACCGCGTCATCCGGCCAAGCCCATGGTTCCGCATGTTCGCCACCGCGAACACGGTCGGTCTGGGCGATACGAGCGGGCTGTATCACGGCACGCAGCAGATCAACCAAGGCCAGATGGACCGCTGGAACATCGTTGTCGGGCTGAACTATCTGCCCGCCGAAGTCGAAACCGAAATCGTCCACGCCAAATCGACGGGCACCGATCCCGCGCTCATTGCCAATATGGTCAAGGTGGCCGATCTCAGCCGTCAGGGCTTTATCAATGGCGACATCTCGACCGTCATGAGCCCGCGTACCGTCATCACCTGGGCGCAGAATACCGCGATCTTCAAGGATCCCGGCTTTGCCTTCCGTCTGTCCTTCCTCAACAAGTGCGATGAGGCAGAACGGTCATTGGTGGCGGAATATTACCAGCGCGTGTTCGGCAAGGATCTGCCCGAAAGCGTGGTCGGTAAATCGGCCTAAGTCCGCCTCAAGTCGCTTGCTGGAATAGAAATTGACCCTTTAAGTTGCGCGGCGACGCGACTAGGGGATCATTCATGTCTTCACGCCCCCGCACACTTTACGAAAAAGTCTGGGATGCCCATGTCGTGGATCGCCGCGACGATGGCACCTGCCTCATCTTCATTGACCGCCACCTCGTCCACGAAGTGACGAGTCCGCAGGCCTTTGAGGCGCTGCGCCTTGCCGGTCGCAAAGTGCGTCGGCCGGATCTGACGCTCGCGGTGCCCGACCATAATCTTCCAACGACGGCGCGCTTGGACGCGCAGGGCAAGCACGTGCCCATTGCGGACCCCGAAAGCGCTGCGCAGTTGGAAGCGCTGGAGGCGAATGCCCCCGCCTTCGGCATTCGCTATATCGGTGCGACGGACCGCGAACAGGGCATCGTCCATGTGGTCGGGCCGGAACAGGGCTTCTCGCTTCCCGGCACAACCATTGTCTGCGGGGACAGTCACACGGCCTGCCATGGCGGGCTTGGGGCTTTGGCGTTCGGCATCGGCACGAGCGAAGTCGAACATGTGCTGGCGACGCAAACGCTGCTGCTCAAGCAATCCAAAACAATGGAAGTCCGCGTCGAAGGTGAAGTCGGCCCCGGCGTGACCGCCAAGGACATTGTGCTGGAGATTGTGCGGCGCACGGGAGCGGCTGGCGGCACGGGCTATGTGATTGAATATACTGGTTCCGCGATCCGCAATCTGTCGATCGAAGGCCGTCTGACCATTTCAAACATGGCGATTGAAGGCGGCGCGCGCGCGGGCCTGATTGCGCCTGATGAGACGACCTTCGCTTACATTAAGGGCCGCCCGATGGCGCCCAAGGGTGCGGATTGGGACAAGGCCGTTGCCTATTGGCGCACGCTCGTGACCGATCCGGGCGCAGTCTACGACAAGACCGTGTTCATTAACGCCGCCGAGATCGCGCCCAATGTCACTTGGGGCACCAGCCCTGAAGATGTGGTCGCCATCACTGATGTGGTGCCCGACCCGCTGAGCTTTGCAGATCCGTCGAAGCAGATCGCAGCGCAAAAGTCGCTCGACTATATGGGCCTCGTCCCCGGTCAGCGGATGGCCGATGTTGAAGTGCAGAACATCTTCATCGGCAGTTGCACCAACAGCCGCATCGAGGATCTGCGCGCCGCCGCCGCCGTGCTGAAGGGTCGCCATAAGGCTGCCAATGTCAAATGGGGCATCGTTGTGCCAGGCTCTGGCCTCGTAAAGGCGCAGGCCGAAGCCGAAGGGCTGGACCGTATCTTCATCGACGCAGGTCTGGAATGGCGCGAACCGGGCTGTTCGGCATGTCTAGGCATGAACCCGGACAAGGTCCCTGCGGGTGAGCGCTGCGCTTCAACCAGCAACCGCAATTTTGTCGGACGGCAAGGGCCAGGCGCACGCACGCATCTGGTGTCGCCAGCGATGGCAGCGGCAGCGGCTGTCATGGGCAAGCTCACGGACGTGCGCGACCTCGCCTAATCTCCGTTGGAGATTAGGTCTTCCTCGGGTGTGAGATCCTCTGACGCTGTGCTGCTGGCTGTTGGCGAGATCTCGCTGGTGGCCGGTGACACGACGTTTGCAGCACTCTCTTCGCGAACTTGCGTATCCTCAATCCGTCCATCGGCATTGCGGCCGAGCATCCACGCCTTTGGGTCCTGCGCGACTTCTGTCGGCGCGGGCGGGAAGATGTTGTCCAGCCGACCCTCGCGCCACATCAGGACGATGAAGGTCAGCGCGAAGGTGATGATGCCAAGGATCAGAATCATCGCCGGCTGCGTCATGATGCTGAGGAGCGTCGCCTGGTCTTCCTCATCGCGCGCCGGGCGCCCAAAGGTCGTGGGGCCAATCTCATGCGAGAGATCAGCCTGATAGCGGCGTTGATGACTTTCCGTCGGGCTTTCAGCGGCAGAGCGCTGCGCCGCCGCCTTCGCCCGGTCAATAAGGCGGTTCTTGGCCATGCCCTGAGCCTAACGCTATTGCCCTTCTGAGAGGTTAATCCGGGCGGGCTATCGGGCGATTATCGGGGTGGGGCCAAGGGCGGCGTGCCTGCAGGCGGTGCGGTTTGGAGCAATTTGGTGCACAGACCAGAGCAGCTTTGGTCTTGCAAGATGGCCTTCACCTTCAAAAAGTCCGGGCGCAATGCGGGCGAAACACTGCCTTCCAGCATCGCCATACGCGCGACGACAGACTGCCGCACGGCAGGGACAGTCAAGGGGATGAGATCAGGCGCATGCTTCAATGCAGAGTCCATCGCCATCCGACTGACATCCGGCATTGCCTCCGGTGAGAGGGACTGGGTAACCAATCCGAAAATGGTATTGGCAAAGCCCGTGCCCATTTTCTCAAGGCCATCGCGGCGCGTGCCTGTGAAGGCGTCGGGTGCCAGCCCGTCCACGAATTGGGTCATGAAGGGGATGTGCGCTGACATGCAGTCCAGATTGATCGCGGTGAGGCGGATCACTTCCTGCTGATAGGTCAGGGCATTCTTTTTGGCTGCGTTTATAAACACCGAGGCGAACTGTTCCTCCGTCATGCCCGGCGTCTTCAAGGCGGAAATGCCGACGAACATGTGTTTGACCGCAGCGGCGTTGATTGGGGCGCACACTTGGTCAAAACTGATCATGCCGTTCACAGGAAAGGCATCGGTGCCGAACTGCGCCATGGCCGCACGTACAGCCTCATAGCGGGCCCGGTTTTCGGGGTCAGAAAAGGGCGGAGGCGCCTTGATGGCGTCGAGCGGTCCCAATTGCGCGTTGATTGCGTTGATCGCATTTGTGAACTGCTCTTGCGGTGTGGCTTGTGCCTGCACGGACACCGCGCCGAAGAGGCCCAGTGCCAGCGCCACCGCCGATGTCAAAAAGGTCGCCACAAATCTCATGTCGCGATCACCCTCCCATAAAACCGAACATGTGGCCAGCCACCTTGCGCATCTGGATCTGTTCAGATCCTTCGGTGATGCGATAGCGGCGGTGGTGGCGATAGATATGCTCAAACTGTTTGTGGCGGGAATAGCCGAGGCCGCCATGCACCTGCATGGCAAAGTCAGCCGCTTCGCAGCACAGCCGGTTTGCGCGGTAATTGCACATGGAAACCTTGTCCGACAGGCGGACGGCGACTTCGGGTTTGGTCATGGTATCCATTTCCGCCGCCGTCTTCCAGATCAGCAGGCGGAGCATTTCAGCTTCGGTCTGGAGTTCGACGAGCGGGAACTGGATCGCCTGATTAACCGCCAAAGGTTTGCCAAAGGGCTTGCGTTCGCGGGCATATTTCACCGATTCATCGATGCAATATTGCGCCGCGCCCAGTGAAGAGGCGGCCTGACGGATGCGGTTTTCATGGACGAAGTGCTGTGCGACGGCGAGGCCTGCGTCTAGTTCACCAAGGATCGCTGTTTCCGGCACCCAGACATTGTCATAGCTGCATTTCGGGTGGTCGGTCGGCATGTTGAACGTCCACATATATTCGCCAACCTTGAAGCCCGGCGCATCCGTCGGCACGACAAAGCAGGTGATGCCGCGCGCCTTGCCGTCTTCGCCATTGGTGCGGGCAAAGGTCATCACATGCGTTGCGACATGAAGGCCTGTCGTCCACATCTTGTTGCCGTCGATCCGGTATCCGGCAACACCGTCACGCACTTCGGGCAAAGCGCGGGTGTCCATGTGTGTTGCGTCAGACCCGTGATTCTCCTCGGTTAGGCCAAAGGCCCAGCGCATCTTTCCGGCGAGCATTTGCGGGATGAAGTCCCGCTTTTGCTGTTCGGTGCCAAAGTCACGCAGCATCAGAACCTGCACAAGGTTGCCGACGATGGAGCTTTCATTCTGCAGATCATTGTGGAGGCCAAGGCCCTTGGCGGCCAGATGATGGCGGATGACAGCCATGGCGAGGTTGGAGCCGTTCTTGCCGCCAAATTCTTCCGGGATGGCAAAGCGGTAATGCCCGGCGGCATCGGCAACGCGATACATTTCGCGCAGCAGTTCTTCCCAGTCGTGGCGGGGCAGGCCGTCATTGTCCCAATCGGTACGGGCATGTTCGCGGCGATGGTCAAAAAAGCGCTCATTGTCGTCCTGCGCCTGCAGCGGCTTGATCTCG
Source organism: Chakrabartia sp. (assembly GCA_040398625.1). GTDB lineage: Bacteria > Pseudomonadota > Alphaproteobacteria > Sphingomonadales > Sphingomonadaceae > Aquisediminimonas. The sequence goes on from JBBATS010000002.1 coordinate 5,765, forward strand.
CGGTCGATGAAAGCGTCGAGCTCACCGAGATAGTCGGTGATGTCCTTTGGAATTTCAAAAAGCATAATCGTTCCTCTCCGATGTTCTCTTAACTGTTTTTACGCCGTCCATTTTTGGCGCGCTGCATTGAGTGCGGCATATTTGGGCACGTCATTGGATAGCTTGGCGAGTGCGCTTTTGCGCAGGCGGGCGAGCAGGCTCGGCGTCGCCAAGGATTGTGTCCCCGCCAATAGCGCATCCGACAGCGCCTTGTCATAAGGTTCGACAGGGTTTTCCTGTTCGCGGATCAACATACCGAGCGCGTTCATCGCAACGGCGGCCATAAACTTGTCGCGGCCTTCGCTCTTGGCCTTCACATCCGAGTCGATCCATTCGCGCAGCGCTTCGAGCAGTTCGACCGATGAGGGCTCTCCCGCGCGCCGCGCCGGTATGGGCTGATCGGGGGTGACAGAGGCTTGTTCGGCCTTGGGGGCGTCCTCTTCAAGAAGGAGCAACAGATCGAGTTCATTCTCGCTCGTCCGCCGTCCGATGACGGCGCGTTCCAGACTGCGGTCTACGCCACCCCGCCAGATGTCGCCCATCTGCATGCAGCCAAGCGCCCACCAGAGTGTCCGGTAGACGAGCCAGAAGCGGAAGCGGGCGCGATCCACTGTCTCGCCGCGTTCCGCCTCATAGGCTTTGAAATAAGTATCGAGATCGGCACAGCCAAAGGCGGGCTTGTCGATATGGCCAAAGCGCCACACGGTCATGCAGCCATAGGCGAGGTCTTCATGCGGGTCGCCCCAATGGGCCAATTCCCAATCCAGCACCGCGGCCAAGCCATCGGCTGCGACCATGACATTGCCCATGCGCAAATCGCCATGCACCAATCGTGGCTCGGAAGGTGCGGGCAGATTGTCCTCACACCATTTGATGGCGAGCGCGATGATCGGCCGGTCGCCGCCATAGGCATGAAAGCGCGTCTTGAGGTCTGCAAGTGCCGCCGCCGTGTCCATATGCGGCAAGGCAATGTCGTCGCGCGGGGCAATGGCATGGATGCGCGCCAGTTCACGCGCAAGATCATGGATCAGGCTCGCAGGCGGCGCAGCAAGGATCTTGGCGGGGTTCACCTCTGCCTCCACCCGTTTCATCACATAACCTGTGCCTAGGTCATCATCATCGTGAAGCTCCCCGACCACTTCGGGAGCGAGCACGCCACCCGCGCGCGCGGCGCGAACCAAAGCCGCCTCGACATCATGGCCAAAGGGGCGGCCCTCCATCATTTCGGCAGACGGTGCGCGGCGCAGCACATAGCCGGCTCCACCCCAGTCGAAGGACCAGCTTTCCATATTGGCCCCGCCGGACAGCCGCCCGAGATTGGATAGTGGGAGCGACGCCCCCCCCGCCATGCGGGCGAGGGCCTTGGACAGAATGTCAGGGTTGAGGCTCATCGCCTTGCTCCCACAATGACAAATTCCATGTCATTCCCGCGAAAGCGGGAATCCATGAATGCGGCGTCTGCTCTGGTGTAGCTGGATTCCCGCTTCCGCGGGAATGACATGATGAGGAACGCCTCGCTCATTTTCCATTCTTCCCTTTTTTGCCCACCCAATAGGCAAACGTCTCCGCCTGAATGCTGTTCAAAAACGCGCGCGCCGCAGGTCCGGTCCATGCGCCCTGATACTCGCGGCGACCGGTCCACCAGCCTTGTCCCGGAAGCCGGTCACTTTCGCGCACGACGAGGACGGCGAGTTCGGGCTGTCCCGCAGCCTTGGCGCGCCGGTCGACCTCGTCCAACGTCTTGCACAAAGCGCGCATCTTGGGACGGGAAAAGCGCAGGCCCAGCATCAGCAGAAATTCCGAATAGCTGGTGTCGCGGCCTTCCATCGCGATGCCCTGAAGCAGGCGTTCGATGTGCGGCACGTCGGCGAGGACGGTTGCGACATCAAGGGCATCGGGCGCATATTCATCGATCATGCCGCCAGCGCTTTTTCGAGGATGATGAAGTACAGGTCATCGCGCTTGGGGGCGCCAAAGCGTGCGTCGCCATAAGGGAAGGGCGCGGTTTCTCCCGTGTCCCAATAGCCGCGCCGGGCATACCAGTCGATGAGTTCAGGGCGCTGGGCGATCACGGTCATCCTTGCGCGCTCCAGCTTCCAGTCCTCTCCGATCAGCCGTTCCGCCTGCACCAGCAGGTCCCGGCCGATGCCCTGTCCCTGGCATGTCGGACGGACGGATACAGCGCCGATATAGCCATAGCCGTCGCGCCGTTCGACTGTCACAGTTGCCAGCAGGCCCTCTGCATCGTCGCAGGCAAGGATCGTCTGACCGGCATCCTCCAGCGTCGCCAGAAGCATGTCGACGCTCGTCCGGTTGCCGCCCAGCAGGTCCGCCTCCGTCGTCCATCCGGCGCGGCTCGCGTCGCCCCGATACGCCGATTCAATCAGTGCTTCGAGGGCGACTGCATCATCCTGTGTTGCCTTGCGCCAGCGCATGTCGCGCACGAATCCTCTCCCAAGTCGTTCAGCCGACACTGGGTGGACCTGCCTTAAGGGTCAAGGGCTGGACGATTAACCGGCCTTGGTGATGCGGACGGGGATTTGGAGGATCTGGTTCACAAACGGGTTGTGCTCCCGCACCACATCGCCGGCCTGTTCGACCCGCATGTTGCGCGCGACCATTTCCTCGATCAGCGTGGCGATCTGGAGTTCCGCCAGACGCGCGCCGACGCAGCGGTGGACGCCATAGCCGAAGGACAGATGGCGGCGTGCATTGTCGCGGTCTGCAATGAACCGGTCGCCCGCTTCGAAATAGTCCTCATCCTGATTGCCCGAGATGTACCACAGGCCAACCTTGTCGCCTTCCTTAAAGGCATGACCGCGGAAATCGTGATCTTCGGTCACGGTACGGCGCATGTGCGCGACAGGGGAGTGCCAGCGGATGACTTCGCTGCCGGTGTTTCCCGCAAGGCCCGGATTGGCGATGACCTTATCCCATTCCTCTGGCCAGCGGTTGGTGGCATCGACAAGGGCGGACATGGAATTACGGGTCGTGTCATTCCCGCCGACGATCAGCAGCGCCATGTTGCCGATGAATTCGACCTGATCCATTTTCGACATCGCGTTGGAATGGATCATCATTGACAAGAGGTCGGGCGCTGGCTCCGCAGCAGTGCGTTCCTGCCACAGGGCGAAGAACTTCATCGCCATTTCAAACATCATGACTTGGCGTTCTTGCGGCTTGTTCTTGATCATGTCGAGCGACGTGATCGCGTCTGACCAGATGGGCAGCTTGTGGCGTTCGTCCCATGGGAAGTCGAACAGAATGGCGAGCATGTCTGTTGTCAGATCCACCGACACCATGGAGACCCAATCGAACACTTCGCCCTTGGGCAGGGAGTCGAGCCGTGCTGCGGTGCGCTCTCGGATGCTGCCGGCCAAGCGTGTCATTTCTGACGGGGTAAAGGCTGGGGCGACCACGCGGCGCTTCTCGGTGTGGTGGGGCGGGTCCATCGCGATGAACATTTCCATGCGGTTCTGTTCGGCCTGTTCTCCGCCTGCAAAGTCCGCATCGACCAGTGAGATGCCACCGCGCTCCATTTCCGACGAATAGAGCAAGGGCAGGGCCTCAACCTCGACAATGTCCTTATACTTCGTGAGCGACCAATAAGACCCGAATTCGCTGTCTTTGGTATGATGAATGGGCGCTTCTGTCCGCAGACGGCGCATCACTTCATGGATCGATCCATCGGCGAAACGGTCCGGACGTGCGGGGTGGATGGTCGCAAGATCTTCAAGGCTCATATCAGGCTTCCTCTAGCATTTTGTTTTGTGTGGTTTCGTCATCGGCCAGATTGGCCACGATCTGATCCAGCGCCCCCGATAAGGCGCCGATGCCGGCGGGGGTAAGGCCGGTGAAGGTTCGGTCGAGCATGTCGTCGATGCGTTCACGCAGGCCGGGCAAAAGATCATGCGCGCGTGGGGTCGCGGCGATCCGCCAGACGCGGCGGTCGTCCGGATTGGCAACGCGCATCACGAGCCCTTTGCGCTCCATGATATCGACGGTGTTGCCGACGCTCGCACGTTCGAGTTCAAGGACACGGGCGAGTTCACTTTGCGTGATCCCTTCCTGACGCAGCACATAAGCGAGCAGCCGCCATTGGGTGCGGCTGAGGTCATGATCGGCGAGCGCGGCGTCGATCCGCCGGCTCAACAACCGCACGATTTCATCGAAGCGGAAGCTCAGAGCTTCAAGCGCAGAGGGGAAATTGGAACCCGGCATGGGGAGGAGAATTCCGCACTCCGTCCGATTCGTCAACTATCTTACAATATTATATCTGACGATCTGGCCGGTGGCGGCGAACATCAAGCATTTAGGACACGCAGGACCGACCGGGCGAAGACCTGCCCGCCATCCTGCGCAAAGGAGAAGAACAGCGACGGCTCAATCACTTCCAACTCCATCAGGTTGAACGTGTCAGCCGACGCGCGGACCATATCGACGCGCGCGTAGAGCGGGGCATCGGGTGCTGCGGCCAATGTCGCTGCCGCCAATTCCAGGGCAGCATCGGGCGGGGTGACCGCGACTTCGCGTCCGCCAAATTGTTCCTGCACGCGAAAGTCTCCGGCTGCAGGCGTCTTCAGGATGGCGTGGCTGAACTGGCCGTCAAAGTAGAAGAGCGAAAACTCACCCTCTGTCGCGATGGCGGGCATCATCGGCTGGACGAGCATGTCCTGCCCCAATACATCGGCGGGGATGGAGTCCCCTGCTTTCAGGAGATAGGTGCCGTCCGCGCCGCCGGAAATCGTTGGTTTGATGACAAGGGTGTCGCTTTCAAACGCAGAGTATGCCGCCTCCATATCCGCCGTGTCGAGGGCCGGGGCCGCGCGCGTCGGAACCACGCTGACGCCGCGTTCGGCCAGCTTGAGCAGATAGGCTTTGTCGGTGTTCCACCGCAGCAGGGGGATGCTGTTGGCCATCCGCACGCCCTGTGCTTCCCAGCCGTTCAATGCATCAAACCAGATGTCGGGTCGGCGTTGATAGCCCCATGCAAGGAGCGGAAGGACGAGCGGAAAACCGGTCAGATCCCCCGCATCGGTCCAAGGCCGGAACTGGAGCTGGTCGCCAAACAGCGCCCGAAACTGGTCCGCATAAGGGTGCCAGTTTTCTTCATAGTCAGGGTGCGGGGTCAAAATGCAGATGTTGGCCATAGCGGCCTCTTGCATCGGCGGACGCGGACTGGCAAGTTTCAGTCTGAAACTTATAAAGGACTTGAAGATGATCCTCTACGGCAGCCCGATTTCTCCCTTTGTCCGCAAGGTGCTCGTCTTCGCTGCCGAAAAGGGCATTGAACTGGAATTGGTGCCCGTCGGCATCGGTGATCCGAATCCGGACTTTAACGCGTGCAGCCCCTTCCGCAAAATGCCAGCGCTGCGTGATGGTGATTTTAGCATTTCGGATTCAACAGCCATCGTTACCTATCTTGACACTAAGCAGCCGGAGCACCGTCTCATCCCGGCCGATGCGCAGGGGCGCGCCCGGACCGTCTGGTTTGACGAGTTTGGAGACACGATTGTTGCAGCGGCGGCAGGCAAGGTTTTCTTCAACAAGATCGTCGCCCCGCGCTTCCTGAAGAAGGAGGGCGATGCTGACCTGATCGCGCAGGGCGAGGCTGAGTTTGTCCCGGTGTGCGATTATCTGGAAAGCGTCATTCCGGCGTCGGGATATCTGGTGGGCGATGCGTTTTCGCTGGCTGATATTTCGGCGGCCACCAGCTTTGTGAATGCCGCGCATTGCGGCATGGTCCCCGATGCTGCGACCTATCCAAAGCTGACGGCCTATCTTGCGTCGATCTTCGGACGCCCGAGTTTTGCCGCCTGGATTGCGCGGGAGAAGAAAATTCTGGGGCGTTAATCAGGCCAGCAGATAGTCCGACACATAGCCGTTGGTCTTGCGCTCATGTCCGAAGGTGGACATGGGCCCATGGCCCGGCACGAAGGCGGTTTCGCTGCCCAATGGCCACAGCTTCTGCGTGATGGAATCGATCAGTTGCTGGTGGTTGCCCTTGGGGAAGTCCGTCCGGCCGATCGAGCCCTGAAACAGAACGTCGCCCACAACCGCAAAGTGCGATGGCGCGTGATAGAAGACAACATGACCCGGCGTGTGGCCGGGGCAGTGGATGACGTCGAGTGAAAGGTTGCCGACCGTAACGGTATCGCCGTCCACCAGCCAGCGGTCGGGCTCAAATGTCCGGGCGTCCATGCCCCAGCGCTTGCCGTCATCATCCAGCTGCGCGATCCAGAAGCGGTCATCCTCATGCGGACCTTCGATTGGCACGCCAAGCTCCTTGGCGAGGATGCCCGCCTGCCCGCAATGGTCGAGATGGCCATGAGTGATCAGCAGCTTTTCAATCGTCACGCCCTGCTTGGCCGCCGCGCCTTTGAGCAGCGCCAGATCCCCGCCCGGATCGGTAAAGGCGCCACGCATCGTTTCCGTGCACCAGATGAGGCAGCAATTTTGCTGCAACGGCGTGACGGGAATGATGGCGGCTTGGAGCGGTGGTTTGGCAGTCATGAGGGCTTTCTTGCGCGAAAGGCGCGGGTCTAGTCCAGCAGATTCCGATAGTCCGGTTCACCCTTGCCGGTGATGCTGAGCAGATCACCATCGCGCATCGTGCGGATGGGGCCGGCATAGTGCTTGTCCGCACCCAGCGTCACCAGCCGCATCAGCGGCTTTGGTAGAGACGGAACGATATGCGTGAAGGCGAGCATCTTCGCGCCCGCCGCTGTCGCGCTGTCGGCTGCGGCCTCGGGCGTCACATGGTAATTCTGGATATCGCGGAAAATCTTGGCGCGGCCCGGTTGTCCGTTCCGTTCTGCGGCCTTGGCCATTTCTTCAACAAGGCGTGGCTGGAGGACTTCATAGACCAGCACGTCGCTGCCCTTGGCGATCTTGGCGATGGACGGGTCGGTCGTTGTATCCCCGCTGATCGTCACGCTCTTGCCCTGCCAGTCGACCCGATAGCCGAAGGCAGGCGAGATGGGGCCATGACTGACCGGGAACGCCGTGATCTTCACGCCATCCTTATCGTAGACGACACCGGGATTGATCACCGTGGATGCAAAGCCGAAGCCCGAAGGCGGGACCACGGCCGAACCGTGATGCGCGATGCGAAAGCCGCCATCCGGCCCATAGGCGATGTTCAGCCCTTCAGCGATTTTCTGCGTGCCTTCGGGTCCGATGATTGGAAGCGCCGTTGCGGCGCTCGTCCCTGCCCAGCGTTGCAGCGCGAGCGGGCCAAGCCCTTCAAAATGATCGGAATGGAGGTGCGTCAGGAACACGCCTTGCACTTTGCCGAGCGGTAGGCCCATCATTGAGAGCGTTTCGCCCGCGCCTTCACCGGCATCAAAAATGAATAGCTTGCCGCCCGCGACTACGACGGTGCAGGCAGAAGCCCGGTCCCGGCTGGGAAGCGGCGATCCGGTACCACAAAAGCCGACATGAAGCGCTTTGGGGTCGAGCGTCGCCATCACGTCGCGCGCCATGGCTTTATCGACCGCGCGTTCAAAGACGCGCATCATGATGGCATCACGATTGGCGAAAGCGATGCCGCCCGCGAGGACCAAGAGGCCGGAGAGAGTGAGTGCGATCCGGCCTGTTGTCTTCATATCGTGAAACTCTCCCCACACCCGCAACTGCCTTTGGCATTGGGGTTGTTGAAGACAAACCCTGCGGTGAAGTCATCTTCTTGCCAGTCCATCGTGGAGCCGACAAGGTACAGAACCGACGCACCATCGATAAAAAGCACGCCGCCCGGTGTTTCGATACGTTCATCGAAGCTGTTGGATTCGTTCACATAATCAACCGAATAGGCAAGGCCCGAACAGCCCCGGCGCGGCGTGGACAGCTTAACGCCAATGGTGCCCTCGGGGGCTTTGGACATCAGATCAGCGATGCGGGCTTCAGCCGACGGCGTCAGCAAAACAGCAGCGGGACGGGCGCGGATTTTGGTTTCGGTGCTCATAGCATTCCCAACTCCAAACGGGCTTCATCGGTCATATTGGCGGGCGACCATGGTGGATCCCAGACAAGGTGGACCTCACAATCGCCAACGCCCGGAACCGCGCCGACGCGCAGTTCAACTTCACCCGGCATTGATTCCGCAACCGGGCAATGCGGGGTCGTGAGCGTCATGGAGACGTTCACATGGCCACCATTGACCTCGACATTGTAGATGAGGCCAAGGTCGTAAATGTTGACCGGAATTTCCGGATCAAAGATTTCCTTGAGCGCGGCGACGACTTCATCGTGAAGGTCTCCACCCGGCTCGCCTGCGGGCACGGCTGCAGGTTTTTGCGCCAGGAACCCTTCCAGATAATCCTTCTTGCGCTCCAGCTTTTCCGCAGGCGCTTCCACATCCGCAACGCGCGCCTTGGGCGGCGGGGGGACGCTGTCGACTTCTTCAATCCGGATCTCATCACTCATCCGAAAATCCTCTTCACTCGTTCCAGACCGCGCACCAGCGCGGCGACGTCATCCACGTCATTGTAAATGCCAAAGCTGGCGCGCGCAGTGGCCGCCACACCCAGATGGTCCATCAGCGGCTGGGCACAATGGTGCCCTGCGCGGATCGCCACATTTTCTTCGTCCAATATGGTGCCGACATCGTGCGGATGCACCCCTTCGACCTCAAAAGAGATAATGCCCGC
>JBBATS010000002.1:14551-42037 GCA_040398625.1 Chakrabartia sp.
TGGTGCCGACATCGTGCGGATGCACCCCTTCGACCTCAAAAGAGATAATGCCCGCCGCGTCGTCCGGCCCGAATAGGCGGATGCTGTTCATCCCGCGCAACGCCGCGCGCGTTTCTTGGACGAGCGCCTGTTCATGCGCGTGGATGACGTCCAGCCCGATAGCCTCAACATAGTCGATGGCAGCGGCCAGCGCGATCACTTCGACAATGGCAGGAGTCCCCGCCTCAAACCGCGCCGGCGGCGGGGCATAGGTCGTACGCTCGAACGACACCCGGTCGATCATCGCGCCACCCCCGTGCCACGGCGGCATCGCTTCAAGTGTTTGATATCGCGCCCACAATGCGCCGATGCCGGTTGGGCCGTAGAGCTTGTGCGCGGAAAAAACGTAGAAATCACAATCCAGCGCGGCAACATCAACGGCCATATGCGGCACCGCCTGACATCCGTCGAGCAGCAGCTTCGCGCCCACCGCATGGGCCATCTTCGCCGCCCGCTTGGCGTCGAGCACCGAGCCCAACACGTTGGAAATATGCGCAAATGCGACGAGCTTATGCGCCGGCGTCAGCATTTTTTCCGCGGCATCCAGATCGATCCGGCCATCTTCCGTCAGCGGGCAGACATCAATCTCCACGCCGGTCCGGTCTCTAAGCAACTGCCAGGGAACGATATTCGAATGATGCTCCAGCACTGACAGCAAAATGCGGTCGCCCGCTTTGAGCTGGTTGCCCCAGCTGTGCGCGACGAGATTGATCGCCTCGGTCGCACCACGGGTAAAGACAATCTCCCGCTCGTCCATCGCGCCGATGAACTTGGCGACCTTGCGGCGGGCGGCCTCAAAGGCCAGCGTCATATTGGCGGAACGCGCATAAACGCCGCGATGGACGGTCGCGTAATCCGCCCCCATCGCCCGCGCCATCGCGTCGATCACCACCTGCGGCTTTTGTGCTGTCGCGCCCGTATCGAGATAGCGCCAGTTATTGGCGAGGCCGGGGAAATCGGCCTTCAATTCCCCCTCCCGCATGCGGGAGGGGTTAGGGGTGGGCGTATCGGAGCGGGCTGGCCCACCCCCGACCCCTCCCGCAAGCGGGAGGGGGGATGTCGCCACCCCGCTCACGCCAATGCCCCCAGCTTTGTGAGCGCCAGAGCCTGCAACGTCTCTGCATCCTCAGCTCCATCAAACACGCCTGAGACAAACGCCTGCAACAGCAAAGTCTGCGCATCGGCGGGCGAAAGGCCGCGGGATTCCAGATAGAAGAGGGCAACAGGATCAAGCTCCCCAATCGCGCAGCCATGGGCGCACTTCACATCATCGGCAAAGATTTCGAGTTCAGGCTTGGCATTGGCCGTCGCCGTGCGGTCGAGCAGCATGGCTTTGACCGATTGCGTACTGTCCGTTTGCTGCGCATCGCGCGCCACAGCCACCTTCCCAAGATAAGTACCGGTCGCATGACCTGCGAGTACGGTACGGACGGTCTGCTGGCTGGTGGCGTTCGGTTCGGCATGGGTGACGGTGGTCACGATTTCCAGCGTCTGCGTGCCGCCACCAATTTGCGCCGCGCCAAGCGTAAAGTTCGCGCCGTCGTGCAGCGTCACATCGAGCTCAATCCGCCCATAGTCGCCGCCGATGTTGAGCACGTGCAAGGCGGCGACAGCGCCCTTGCCAAGGCTCATTTTGATCTGATGGACGCCGCCTGCATCCTGCACGATGGAGCGCATCCATTGGCCGCCTGCAGGCACGACAATATGATCCGCCTCTGGCAGCGGCCACAGCTTGGCGACCGCGTCCAGATCAGCATAACGCCAGGCTTCATCGCGACGGGTGGGGAGGGCCTGGCTCATGCCGCGATCTCCTTATAGCCTTCTTCCTCAAGCTCCAGAGCCAGCTCCGGCCCGCCCGATTTCACGATGCGGCCACCGGCCAGCACATGGACGAAGTCCGGCTTCACATAGTCGAGCAACCGCTGATAATGGGTGATCAGCAGCACGGCCTTGTCGGGCTTCCGCATGATGCGGTTGATGCCATCACCGACCACACGCAGCGCGTCGATGTCGAGGCCGCTGTCGGTTTCATCGAGGATGGCGAGAACGGGGTCGAGAATGCCCATCTGGACCATCTCGTTGCGCTTCTTCTCACCGCCCGAAAAGCCGACATTCACGGGACGCTTGAGCATCTCCATGTCCATGCCCATGGCGTCCGCCTGCGCGCGCGCGATCTTCAGGAATTCGCCGCCGGATAGGGGATCTTCACCGCGCACCTTGCGCTGGGAATTGAGCGCCTCACGCAGGAACTGCACGTTGGACACGCCGGGGATTTCGACCGGATATTGGAAGCCGAGGAACAGGCCCGCGGCAGCGCGCTCATGCGGGGCGAGGGCAAGCAAATCCACACCCCCACCGTCGCCCCGCACGTGATGCGGGGCTTGGCTTTGTTCTGCACCGTCCGGAGACAAGCCTAGGCCCGTGTCAAGCACGGGCCGACGCGGTGTGAATGTGACCGATCCGTCCGTCACCTCATAGCCCGGCCGTCCTCCAAGCGTATAGGTCAGCGTGGATTTTCCCGCGCCATTGGGCCCCATGATCGCGTGGACTTCGCCCGCGTTGATCTGGAGCGACAGGCCTTTCAGGATCGGCTTGTCGGCGACGGTGGCGTGGAGGTTGTCAATTCGCAGCATTTTCTGTTCTCATCTGGTCAAGAATGCGCCGTTCGGCGGCAGTGACGAAACTGTTGGCCGCCTGTTCGGTGGTGGCCCGGCTGGCAAAGGGAATTTGTTCACCGATGCCGTCGGCGATCAGGCTGACGGCGGCTTCCCGCGTTGCCGCTATCGTCGGCACATCCGTAAAGCTGATCGGCAACTGCCCGAACTCGGCAAGATGCGCGGTAGCGGCTCCCCGCAAATCGCGCTCATAGGACATCACAACTGCGCGTGCCTCGGGAGAGAGGGTCTCGGCAAGGCGTGCCGGGTTGACCAGTTCACGCGCTTTATCCGCCGCACCTGCTGCCGCCTTATCCGCCGACACATCACCGCAACCGGCCAGCAGAAGGGCATTCGCCAATGACATTGCTATAGCAGCCGTCCGCATCACCCCACGCTCCCCTCAAGCGAGATGCCCAGCAGCTTCTGCGCTTCTACCGCAAATTCCATCGGCAGTTGCTGGAGCACTTCCTTGGCAAAGCCGTTGACGATCAGCGCGACGGCTTCTTCCTGCGCCAGGCCACGCTGCATGGCGTAGAAGAGCTGGTCGTCAGAAATCTTGCTGGTGGTTGCCTCGTGCTCGATCTGTGCGCTGGGGTTGCGGACTTCGATATAGGGCACGGTGTGCGCGCCGCTGACGCTGCCGAGCAGCAGACTGTCGCACTGGGTGAAGTTGCGGACGCCTTCGGCCTGCGGGGCGACGCGGACGAGGCCGCGATAGGTGTTGTTGCTGTGCCCGGCGCTGATGCCCTTTGACACGATGGTCGAGCGTGACCCCTTGCCGTTGTGGATCATCTTCGTGCCGGTGTCGGCCTGCTGGAAATTGTTGGTGACGGCGACGGAGTAAAACTCCCCGACCGAGTTTTCGCCGTTGAGGACGCAGCTGGGATATTTCCAGGTGATGGCAGAGCCGGTTTCAACCTGCGTCCAGCTGACCTTGGAGCGCGCGCCTTGGCACAAAGCCCGCTTGGTCACGAAGTTATAGATGCCGCCCAAGCCTTCGGCGTTACCCGGATACCAGTTCTGGACGGTCGAATATTTGATCTCCGCATCGTCGAGCGCGACGAGTTCCACGACGGCTGCGTGCAGCTGGTTCTCATCGCGCATCGGCGCGGTGCAGCCTTCGAGGTAGGAGACGTAGCTGCCCTTGTCCGCGATGATGAGCGTGCGTTCAAACTGGCCGGTGTTTTCCGCGTTGATGCGGAAATAGGTGGAAAGCTCCATCGGGCAGCGCACCCCTTCGGGAATGTAGACGAACGTCCCATCCGAAAAGACCGCGCAGTTGAGCGTCGCGAAATAATTGTCACGCATCGGCACAATCTTGCCGAGCCACTTCTTCACCAGCTCCGGATATTCCTTGATCGCCTCAGAGATGGGGCGGAAGATCACGCCTGCCTTTTCAAGTTCGGCGCGGAAGGTGGTCGCGACGGAGACGCTGTCGAACACGGCGTCGACAGCCACCTTGCGTGCACCTTCGACGCCCGCAAGCACCTTTTGCTCTTCAATCGGGATGCCAAGTTTTTCGTAGACGCGCAGAATTTCCGGATCGACTTCGTCGAGCGAGGAGAGCGTCTTCTTTGCCTTGGGCGCCGCGTAATAATAGGCGTCCTGATAATCGATCGGCGGGACGTTGAGCTTGGCCCAGTCGGGCGCCTCCATCGTCTGCCACATGCGGAACGCCTTCAGACGCCAGTCGAGCATCCATTCAGGCTCATTCTTCTTGCCAGAAATGAAGCGGACGGTGTCTTCGGTCAGCCCCTTGGGCGCGAAATCGGTTTCGATGTCCGATGACCAGCCATGCTCATAATCGGCAACCGAGGCGGCGGCATCGCGCGCGGCCTGATCTTTGATCTGATGGTCGGTCATGCCCGGGCCTCCACAAGGCGGGTCAGCGGAACGCCCGCCAGCGCTTCGCGGACAGTCGCATTGATCACCTGCCAGTGCGGGCGGACGGCGCAGTCTTTTTCCAACGCGCATTCCTGCCGGTCATGGTCAACACAGGCGGTCATGGCGATAGGTCCTTCAATGGCTTCGACGATTTCGGCAACGCTGATGGCGGCAGCAGGGCGGGCCAACTTGAACCCGCCGCCGGCTCCGCGGACAGATCGCAGCAGTCCGGCGGAGGAGAGTTTGCTCACCAGCTTTTGCACAGTGGGCAGGGGAATCCCTGTTTCTTCAGCAAGTTGACCGGCATTGGTCCGCGTGCCCCCGCAATGGCGGGCGCAGGCGGACATCATGACAACCGCATAATCGGCAAGACTCGAAAGGCGCATGCGGGCTAATTGGACCGCATTAGTCCGAATTACAAGTCCGGTCCTGCAATTCCCACAAATTGGCAGGGTGCAGCGCGATGCGCAGGGTCGGGCTGGCCTGTGTTCGCAGCTGTCGGGGTGTCTGCCCGGTGACGCGCTTGACCTCGCGGATGAGGTGCGATTGGTCAGCATAATGGCGCAGCGCCTCATGCGGAAGGTCGCCATTCTCTGTGATGATCAGCGAGGCTGTGCGCAGTGCTGTGTATTTCCGCGCGAGGGACTTGAGTGGCGCGCCCCAATAGCGGTTGGAAATCCGTGCAAGTTGCCGGTCAGACAGGTCAAAGCGATCTTGCAGATCGGCAAGGTCCGGCGCCAACGCCGCTGCCAGCCAAGTCCGGATGCCCTCGATGACGCGGTCGTGCTTATCGGAGAGGCTTGGGCGGTGTGTTTGAAAGAAGGCGTCGGCAAGGGGGACCATCGCCGCCAGTGTTTCACAGCCGCGAAGCTTGTCATGCAGGTCGATCACGGATGGACCGAAGAGTTCGACGGCATTGCACCCCCGATCGGTCAGGCTATCGCCAGAGCAAGGGACCATGCCGTCCCAGGCGCGCGGCAATAGGCTGACGCCGAACAGGCGGGCCGGGCCGTTCAGCGCATAGCCCTGATAGAGGGAGGAAGGGCCGCTAAGGCTCACGTGATTGGCCTGACGGCGGATGCCGGGAAAGTCCTTATAGCCGCTGCCTTCCAAGAAGAAGTGCAGGTGTCCGGTATCTGCCCGTTGCAGGTCATCGACCGTCAGATGGCGGGTCGTGGCGAGGTAGTAGGAGCCAAGGAACGGGGCGAGTGCGGGCGCGGGAGAGGCGAACTGCCACTCCATCAGATTTCAGTGGCCAGCGTCGAAATCTTGCCTTTGAGTTTGTGCCGTTCAAACGTGGCCTTCGTTAATCGCGGCGTTTTGCGGATGGCTTCCGGTGTGACGCCGGTGAAGGCCTTGATCTCGCGGATGCAGTGCGACTGATCATAATAGGTGTCCCCCACATAGTCCTGCCAGACCCCGTCACCATTGGCGATGCGGACCGCTGTTTTCAGCGCGCGGTACTTGCGGGCAAGCAGTTTCGGGCTAGCACCATAGACAGATTTGAGCTGCCGCTGGAGCTGTGCTGCGGACAGGCCGGTTTTCTCGGCGAGGTCCCGAATGTCCGGGTCCATATTGGCTTCCAGCCAGGCATCGACGGCGCGGATCAGGCGGAAATGGGGTGTTTCTGCCTTTGCCAGGATCTCCGCGACAAAGCGTTCGCTTGCGGCCACCATGTGCTCAAAGCAGCCCGAGGCCGCCATAGCCTCTCTCAGCGTGATAACATCGCCGTTGATAAGGCCCTGCGCATCAACAACCCGGTTGGCATATTGGTTGGCCGGAAGCCCTGTCAGGGCGCACCAACCGGCCGGGAGCAGCCCCATGCCAAAGCAGATGGCCGGTCCCGTCACCCGCAATGTCGATGCCTTCATGCGCGGCCCAATGAGCGTGACCGCTGAAAACGGCTGCGTATCATTGGGCCCAAAACTGATGTCCCCACTGCCGCTGAGGCTGAAGCGCAGCTGGGCAATATCCGCGCGCTCAATGTCCGAGAAGCTCGGCTCATCGGTGTCGAACAGGTAGAAGGCGGAAATATAGTCCGCCAAGGCCGGAGAGGGCGCAGCGTAGACCAGATTGAGCAAGCAGTTGAACCCCGTTTCACGAAACGTGCAACGCAAACAAAACAGGATCCAAAAGCGATCGACTGCACGATAGCGCAACGAAGCTTAAAAAAAAGGCCGACACCCGAAGGCGTCGGCCGATGAAGTTGAATAAAGGATCCTCAAGAAGGAGTCCTTCGGGTCGCAACGTCCTGATACGCCTCAGCAATGATGCCGAATTGGAGGAAATCGACAAAATTGAAAAAAATCGACATTTTTAGGTGTTAATCCAACAATAAAGTGCATTAACTTACATTGCTTCTCGTTTTGGAAACCGGTTGCACGAAACGACTCGTGCCGATGTGGTTCAATTTGACCCCCTGTTTCCCTCGCGACTCGAAGCCGCTAAGCCGAGTCGCATGTCGCTTTATCCTCTTGTTCGCCCGTTCGTGTTCGCGTTTGATGCCGAACGCGCCCATCGCCTTAGCCTTGCTGCCATCAAGCTGTTCGGGCCCGATCGCCAGCCTTTATCGAGCTCCATCTTGTCCTCGCAGGTGGCCGGGCTGCACTTTCCCAATCCGGTGGGTCTGGCCGCAGGCTATGACAAGGACGCCGAGGTTCCGGTTGAAATGCTGGGAACCGGTTTCGGCTTTGTCGAAGTCGGCACGCTGACGCCGCTGCCACAGGCGGGCAATCCGCAGCCGCGCCTGTTTCGGCTGGTCGAGGACAAAGCCGTCATCAACTGCATGGGCTTCAACAATGGCGGGCAGGCAGCGGCCTTGCCGCGCTTGCAGGCCTCGCGGGGCCGGGGCCTCATTGGCGTCAATATCGGGGCGAACAAAGACGCGGTGGATCGCATTGCAGATTACGCGACCGGCGTGCGGCAAATGGCACCGGTGGCCTCTTACCTCACCGTCAATATCAGCTCGCCCAACACGCCGGGCTTACGCGCGCTGCAGGATGAAGCAGCTCTGACGGAACTGCTCTGCGCCGTGCGCGATGCGCGACCGGCAAATGGCCCGCCCGTTTTCCTGAAGGTCGCGCCTGATCTGGAGCCTGCCGATATCGATGCGATTGCGCGCCTGTCGGTCGGCATGGTGGACGGGCTGATTGTTTCCAACACAACGATTTCACGGCCAGCGCTGTCGTCCAGCCATGCGGCGGAAGGTGGAGGGCTTTCCGGCGCGCCTTTGCGGGATCTCGCCCAGCAACGGATGCGCGATTTCGCCAAGGCCACGGGCGGCGCGCTACCGTTGATCGGGGCCGGGGGCATTGCGAGCGTCGATGATGCTTATGCCCGCATCCGCGCCGGGGCGTCGCTCATCCAGATTTATTCAGCGCTCGTTTATGAAGGGCCGGGCCTTGCCCGTCGCATCAATAAGGGGCTGGAAGAGCTGTTGGTGCGCGATGGTTTCACAAATGTTGCACAGGCTGTGGGCCTCGACGTCCGATAGGGGTTGTCCGACCGGCAAAGGGGGCTAGGTTAATTGTCATGAAAAAAATCATCCTCAACTTCTTCATTTTCCTCCTTCTTCCCAATGCTGTCCTCGCCGAAAGGGGGGCGGTGTCCGCTGCCGATCCGCGCGCGGCAGAAGCGGGTGTTGCCATGCTGCGGCAAGGCGGGAGCGCCGCCGATGCTTCGCTCGCCATGATGGTGGCGCTCTCGGTGGTCGAACCGCAATCCTCTGGCATCGGCGGGGGCGGTTTCTTTATTTACAATGATCCTCAGACGGGCTTGCCGGCCACGATTGACGGGCGGGAGACGGCGCCTGCCGCGACCCGCGAAGACCGCTTCATGGGGCCAGATGGAAAGCCGCTTGGGTATCGCGACGCGTTCCTTGGCGGCCATTCGGTCGGTGTGCCAGGCAATATTGCGCTTGCGGCCAAGGCCCATAAGAAATGGGGTAAGCTCAAATGGGCCAAGCTCTTTGATCCCGCGATCAAGCTGGCGGAGGACGGCTATGTCGTCACCCCGCGTCTGGCCGGTGTGATCAAGCAGGTCTCTCCGCTCTGGGACGGGCTGGACGCGACCAAAGCGATCTATTTTCAGGATGGCCGCCCCAAGCAGGCAGGCGATACAATCCGCAATCCGGACCTCGCAAAGCTCCTCCGTGCTGTCGCAAAGAAGGGGCCGTCTGCTTTCTATAAGGGGCAGAATGCACGCGCGATTGCCGCGGCGGTCAGCAATGCGCCCAAGAATGCGGCACCGATGACGCTGAAGGATATCGCTTCCTATAAGGCGAAGGACCGCGACGCTGTCTGCACGACGTACCGTGTCTACAAACTCTGCGGCATGGGGCCGCCCTCTTCCGGTGCGACGACTGTGTTTCAGGTGCTCGGCATGCTGGAACGGTTCGACATGAAGGCGCTGGGCAAGGATGACCCCAAAGCCTGGCATCTGATCGCCGAAGTCATGTTGCTGGCTTATGCCGACCGGGAGAAATATCTGGGTGATCCTGATTTCGTGTCGGTCCCGGTCGCGGGCCTGATCGATAAGGGGTATATTGCCAGCCGCTCCGCGCTCATTTCCGAAACGACATCTCTGCCCAGCTATGCCGCCGGAACACCGCCGGGGGCGGAGCCGCGCACGGCCGCTCTTTCCAGCGAAGTCGCCGGCACGACGCACTTTGTCGCAGCTGACCGGTTCGGCGGCGTGGCGACGATGACGTCCACTGTTGAAGGACCATTTGGTAGCCAGTTGGTCGCCAATGGCTACGTCCTCAACAATGAGCTGACCGACTTTACCTTTGCCCCGACAAAGGACGGCGCGCCTGTGGCCAACCGTCCGCAGCCGGGCAAGCGGCCTTTGTCCTCGATGTCGCCGACCCTCGTTTATGATGCGGCCGGCAAGCCGATCTTCGCGGTGGGGGCAGCGGGCGGCAAGACGATCATCATGCAGGTCGCCAAGACGCTGATCGCGCATCTCGATTGGGGTTTGGGCGCGCAGGAGGCGATTGCCGCACCTAATATTTTCTTCGGCGGCGAAGCCATCATCGTGGAGGCGAACACGCCGTTGGCCGCCAAGTCCAATGAGCTTGCGGCATTCGGGCGGATGGTTGTGACCAATGGACGGATGTCATCAAAAGCCAATGCGGCACAAAAAACAGCGGACGGATGGGTTGCAGCGGGCGACCCAAGAAGCGAAGGTGTCGGAATAAGCGAGTGATGGGCGTTAGACCCGGCCTCGCATTTGGGTTTGCAGGAGATGGGGCACATGCGCGAATTTGAGCATTTCCCGAATTTGGTGACGATGTTTTTCACGCGCGCAAAGGAGCAGGGCGATGCCCCCTTCCTTTGGGCGAAGAAGGGCGGCAGCTGGCAGTCGATCAGCTGGGCGGAAACGGCGCAGAAAGTCGCGTCCTTTGCGCAGTCGTTGAAAGACATCGGGCTGGAACCCGGCGACCGCGTGATGCTCGTCTCCGAAAACCGGCCCGAATGGTTCATCGCGGACTTGGGCATTATGGCCGCAGGCTGCGTCACCGTGCCGACCTACACGACCAATACCGAGCGCGATCACCAGCACATCATTGAGGATGCCGGCGCCAGCGCGATTGTTGTTTCAACGAACAAGCTCGCCCAGTCGGTCATGCCTGCCGCCCTCCGCGCCACACGCGCGCATCACCTGATTGGCATTGAAGAGCTGCGCGTCGGCCAGTCGACCGGCGTTGCCATCCATAGTTGGGACGCGATGGTCGGCAAGGCGGCTGATGTGGACGCCTGCGCCGCCGCTGCGACCTTCAAGCGGGAAGACTTGGCCTGCCTCATCTACACCAGCGGCACCGGCGGCGCCCCGCGCGGCGTGCAGCAGCATCACGGCGCCATCCTGTGCAATGTCGAAGGCTGTGTGGAAGTCATCACCGAAGACTTTGGCTGGGATGAGGAAATCTTCCTCTCCTTCCTGCCGCTCTCCCACGCTTATGAACATAGCGGCGGCCAGCACTTCCCCGTCGGGCTGGGCGCGCAAATCTATTATTCCGAAGGCATCGAAAAACTTGCTTCCAATATTGAGGAAGTGCGTCCGACGCTGATGGTCGTCGTGCCGCGCCTGTTTGAGGTGCTGCGCGCCCGCATCCTCAAGCAGATGGAAAAGCAGGGCAAGGTCGTCCAGCTTCTCCTCAACCGCGCGCTCAGCCTTGGGGCCAAGGATCTGGCGGGCGGCATGCCCATTTGGGACCGACCGATGAACGCGCTGCTCAACCGCACCTTGCGTCCCAAAATCCAGCAACGCTTTGGCGGACGGCTGAAGGCGATGGTCTCGGGCGGTGCGCCGCTCAATCCGGAAATTGGTGTCTTCTTCCACGCCGTCGGCCTCACGATGCTGCAAGGCTATGGCCAGACTGAGGCCGCGCCGGTCATCTCCTGCAACCGGCCCAAGGTCGGCTTGAAGATGGACACCGTCGGGCCACCGCTCAAAAACGTCGAGGTCAAGATTGCCGATGACGGCGAGATCCTCGTGCGCGGTGAACTCGTCATGCATGGCTATTGGCGCAACGAGGCGGAAACCGCGCGCGCTATCCAAAATGGCTGGCTCCACACCGGCGATATTGGGGAGATTGATGAGAAAGGCCGCATCAAAATCACCGACCGCAAGAAGGACATCATCGTCAACGACAAGGGGGAAAATGTCTCTCCGCAAAAGGTGGAAGGCATGCTCACGCTCCAGCCCGAGATTTTCCAGGCCATGGTCTCCGGTGACAAGCGCCCGCACCTTGTCGGCCTGATCATCCCCGATCCTGAATGGGCCGTGGAATGGGCGCAGACCAATGGCGAGCCATATGACCTAAAGGCGCTCTGCGATCTCCCCGCCTTCCGCACCGCCATCATGGCCGCGGTGGACCGGGTGAACACACAGGTCGCGACCACCGAGAAGGTCCGCAAGATCACCCTGACACCCGATGCGTTTACGACCGACAATGAGATGCTGACGCCGAGTTTGAAGATTAGGCGGCACATGATCCGGCAGGT
The DNA here is from genome assembly GCA_040398625.1 of Chakrabartia sp. GTDB lineage: Bacteria > Pseudomonadota > Alphaproteobacteria > Sphingomonadales > Sphingomonadaceae > Aquisediminimonas. The sequence continues at coordinate 26,136 of JBBATS010000002.1, forward strand.
TTACGGCGAGCGGATCGACGGGTTGTACAAGGGGTAGGGGTTACTCGTGCAATGACGCGGGGACCCGCCACGTCGCCCCGTGCTTGACACGGGGCTGGGCTAACCTCTGACAGTTTCCGCCCCTTGGTTGCCAGTTACGACAGCTCCCGAAGGTTCAGCAATTTGGGTATCTTGCCAAATGGCAAAGTGCACGGAAAGCCAAGCCCCGTGTCAGGCACGGGGCGACGTAGAGGCATTTGTGATGCGTTGCCCCCCCCCCTCACTTCCGGTAAGGCACAAACTCCCCAATCACGCACGAGCCCGTCTGGAAGCCCGCCCGCAAATCCGCCGTTCGCGCGATGTCGCCTTGGCAGAGGCGGCTGGAGAATTGGTGGGTGACGAGGGCGTCGCCGCGTTTGATGTCATCGCAGGACCCGCTGGTTTCTGTCCGCCAGATGAGTTTGCGGCTGGCGCGGAAAAGGAGGGTGGTTTCGCCATAAGCTTCCGGCCCCTGCAGGTCGCGGTTTTCGACGCAGTTGACGGGCTTGCCGGCGGTGTAGCCCGCCAGCGTCTCTTCCAGCTTTGCCGCGTCGCGCGCTTGGGCGCGGAGTTGGGACTGGGTGGGGGGCGTGTCCGCGCATCCGGCAACGAGTGCGAAGAGCGGGAGCGCAATCAGCATTTTCGACATGGGTCTTCTCCTTACGGCAGTTAATGGCGTGAAACTGCCCCCTTCTACCTGAACGCATCCTTAGCCGCGCGGCGCTCGGCGAGTTGGGCGGCATCCCTGGCGCGCATGAACGGGTTGGTCGCGCGTTCAAGGGCAATCGTTGTCGGCACCGTTGGTTCCCCTTTGGCGCGCGCCGCATCCACCTGCGCCATGCGCGCCGCGATGTCGGCATTGTCGGGTTCAGCGACGAGGGCATAGCGCCCGTTCGACTGCGTATACTCATGCGCGCAGTAGACGACCGTCTCAGGCGGGAGCGCGCCGAGCGTCTGCATATTGGCGAACATCTGTTCTGCCGTGCCTTCAAACAGGCGGCCACAGCCCATGGCGAAGAGCGTATCGCCGACGAAGACGACCTGCTCCGTGGGCAGGTGCAGCGCGATATGGCCTGCGGTGTGCGCGGGCACGTCGATCACCTGCGCCGTGATCGCGCCCAGCGTCACGACATCGCCGCCGGTCACCTGCACGTCGAGCGTGGGGATGCGTTCGGCCTCTGCCGCAGGACCGGTGATCGTGCAGCCGGTCGCGGCCTTGATCTCGGCATTGCCGCCCGTGTGGTCGGGGTGCCAGTGCGTGTTCCAGATCTGCGTGATCGTCCAGCCACGCTCGGCAGCGGCGGCGAGGACCGGCTCGGCGACAGCGGGGTCGATGACAGCCGTCTCTCCCGAGGCGGCGTCATGGGCCAGCCAGACATAATTGTCGGAGAGGACGGGGATGCGGGCGACGTCGATTGTCATGGCCTTACCACTTGCCCGTATTTGGCATCGACGCCCAAGGTTCGGCCACAGGCAGGGCGTCGCCGTGCTGGAGCAGTTCGACCGAGATGTTGTCGGGGGAGCGGACAAACGCCATGCGCCCATCGCGCGGCGGGCGGTTGATGGTGACACCGGCATCGGCCAGACGCTGGCAGGTCTCGTAAATGTCGGACACGGCATAAGCGAGATGACCGAAATTGCGGCCTTCATCATAGCCCGCCTCACCCCAATTGTGCGTCAGTTCCACCTGCGCCTCTTCGTCACCGGGGGCGGCAAGGAAGATGAGCGTGAACTTACCCGCGTCGTTGCTCATGCGCTTCAATTCCTTGAGGCCGAGCAGTTCAAAGAATTTGATCGTTGCATCCGGATCAGAAACGCGGATCATCGTGTGAAGGTATTTGATCACCTAAAACTCCGTTCATCGATAAAAAGAAACGCTTCATCGAGCGTTCATCGAAAGGTCGTCACAAAATAGGCCGACACTCAAAGCTGGGAAAGCACTTATGTCAGACATTGAAGCACCACGCGAAATTCTCCGTAAGCCTGTCGTGATCGCCGCGGGCGTTTTGGCGGTGGGGGTGATCCTCGGCGGCTATCTGCTGGGCGATGGCCTGAAGCGCGCAAAGAATGCGGACCGGTCGGTCACGGTGCGCGGTCTGGCAGAGAAGAATGTGACGGCAGACCTTGCGGTGTGGACCATTGCCTATTCTGCGCAGGCGCCGACGCTGGATGCCGCGCGGGCGGACATCGATTCCGACATGGCGGCCATCCGCGCCTTCTTCAAAAGCGCAGGTTTTGCGGATGCGGACCTGAAACCGAGCGGCGTGAGCGTCAACCAGTTCAACAATAACGGTATGGATACAGTGACGATCCGTCAGCGGCTCCAGCTGCGCACGGGCGATATCAAGAAGGCGCAGGCCGCCGTTGCCCGTCAGTTTGATCTCGTTCGCAGCGGCGTGCAGCTTGATGAAGGGTCAGGCATCGCGTTCAGCTTCACCAAGCTCAATGACATCAAGCCCGCGATGGTGGCGGAGGCGACCAAGGACGCCCGCAAATCTGCAGAGCAATTTGCCAGCGACAGCGGCACGGGCGTCGGCGGTATCAAATCCGCGAGCCAGGGATATTTCTCTATCGACGCGCGTGATGGGGAACAGCCGGGCTATGGCGTCGCGGACTCACCCTATAAAAAGGTCCGCGTCGTCACGACGATCGACTTTTATTTGGATTGAGGCGGAGCGGCAGGCGCGGGTGCACCGAACTGCTCCAGCGCCTTCGCCGCTGCCTTGCCCTGCGGACCTTCTGGCGCGATCTTGACGGCAGCCTCCCAAGCGGTGCGGGCAGCGGCATCATTGCCCATCATGGCGGCGATATTGCCGGCCTCCAGCGCGACGGAGGCATCATCGGGGGAGAGGCGGGCGGCCTCGGCAATGTCGGTGCGAGCGCGGTCCAGGTCACTGGTGCGCCGGGCGAGCGAGGCCGAGAGCAACCAGATCAGGGGGTCTTGCGGCACCAGCTTGGCCGCCGCGTCGAGATCGCTGCGGGCCTTGGTCAAATCTCCCACAGCCACAAGCGCGCGGGCGCGGTCGAGATGCGCTTCCCCGGCTTCGGGGCCTTTGAGCGTCCCTTCGATGAGCGCTGCATCAATGAAGCTGCGCGCCTTCACAAATTCACCGCCCGCCAATGCGGAATTCGCGGCCTGCACCCAGAGCGTGGCGGCGCGGTTGTCTTTGGCCTGTTGCGCGGCTTCGGCGGCCTGTTGGAAGGAGGTCATGGCCGACAGCCAGCGGGCTTGCGCGGCATAAGCTAGCCCCTGGCATTGGCGCGCAAGCACAGTACCGCCCTCTATCCGCCACTTCTCGGCAGAATCGAGCGCGGCCTGCGGATCGGTATCGACCAACTCCACACAGGTTTTGAAGCGCGCTTGGTCCGCGGCGGGGGCGGTGGTCGCAGCAGCGGCAACGAGCAGGGGCAAAAGGATCACAAACTCTCCATCAACGTCGCCACAGTTCCAATCAGCAGATCAATGTCTCCCGCGCACGAGAGGCGGTGGTCGCCATCTTTGATCAGGGTCACCTGCACATCGTCTGAACGAAGCGCGTCGGCGGTGCGCAGGGCGATCTTCCAAGGCACCACGTCGTCGCTTTGTCCCTGCAACAGCCGGACCGGCCCCGCATAGTCGATGCCTTTGTCGAGCAGCAGATTGTCCTGCCCCGATTGCCAGAAGCCGTGCGTCGTCAGCATCGGTTCGGGCCCATAGTCGGACGGGCGCAGCAGCTTGCCATCGGTTTGGAGTGTCGCCTTCTCGTCCTCTGTAAAGCCCCAGATGGTGAAGTCCGGCGCCGCGGCGATGCCAACCAAGGCGGCGGCCCGCGCGCCCAAGGCCTGTGCCATCAGCAGCGCAATCCAGCCGCCCATGGAGGAGCCGACGAGCAGGACAGGGCCGTCCACCAATTGCGCAATCGCGAACAGCGCATCGTCGCGCCAGATGGCCAGCGTGCCGTCTGCAAAGGCGCCTTCGCTTTCGCCGCATCCGGAATAGTCGATCCGCAGCATGGCATAGCCTTGGTCCGCCGCCCAAGCATCAAGCGCGATGGCCTTGCTGCCCAACATGTCCGACGCATAGCCGGGCAGGAAGACGATCGTCGGCTTGTCCAGCCGGCCGGCGCGATGGCGGACAGCGAGCTTCAGCCCGTTTGCACGGGGGAGCCATTGCGGCAATTGCGCGTCACTCAAAACAAATCGCCTTCTTTCACATCCGGGTCATTGGCGCAGGCATCGACGATAGCGCGCCATTGTTGCGGCGTGACGGCGGGCGCATAGGCAGCCCCTTTGCGCGCGCTGGCGAGGAAGACTTTGCGCCGCTCATCCGAGAGGGGGTGGCTCGACATATAGCTCATGGCGACCGCACCCTTGCCAAGCTTACGCTCACCCTCTGCCAACCGGTCAAAAAAGCCCGCGGTCGGGAGGGGGGAGACATTGGCCGTGCGCATCAGGTTGATCGCATAGTCATCCGCACGTGATTCTGCGGCGCGCGAATAGCTCGCCGACATGGCGGAGTTGAGGGCACCGCCCACATCACCGCCAACGCCACCAAGCAGCAGGCTCAACCCCATCTGCCGCAGCAGCGCCTGCATCACATCACGGTTGCGGACATGGCCGACTTCATGGCCGAGCACGCCCGCCAGTTCATCGGGGTTCTTCGCTTCCTGCAACAGGCCACGGAAGATCAGGATCTGCCCGCCGGGCAAGGCGGCGGCATTGACCATATCGACATTGACGATGCGGACGCGCAGGTTTGCCGCATCCGGATCAATGCGCCGGACGAGCGCGTCGAGCGCCTTCTGGCCTTCCGCCCCATCACAGATGCGCCCGCCCAGATCACCGACCATGGCGTCGCCCATCTTCTGTTCCCATGACATGGGGACCAATGGGGCGACGACGTCCGGAGCTTTCCACAGGACAAGGACGACAGCGGCAGACAGTGCGGTAAATCCGGCGACGGCAGGCCAGATGCCGAATTTATCGACCAGCCCGCCATAGCGGGATTGGGGCGGCAGGCGGCGGGCGAGCAGGTCCGTCATCGGCAGGGGAATGCCGACGCGCCAGCCATCTATACCCTTGCGCCCGAAGACAGAGGCGCCATCGCGCTTGTCGATCCAGAACAGGTCACCCCAAGGCGCAACGTCACTCCGCCCCTCCCCTAGGTCAAGGCGAAGCCCGTCGTCTTGTGCCACGACGTAAACCTCATAGCGGGTCGCCGTCTGTCCGTCATAATGCCAAGCTGGGATCATGCGGGGTTACATAGCACCCATGTCGAGCGCGTCGAACAGTCCTTCGCCATGGCTGCCGACCTTGGTCTGCGACTGGGTGAGCAGATCGAGATCAATCACGCCGGTCGCTTCCAGATTGCGGATGAAGAAGCGCCAGTTGCGATAGCGGATGAAGGGGCCGACGAGGCTCATGGGAATGATGAGGGCGAGGACCATGCCAATGACCATGCCCGGATTTTGCGCAAACGGGTCTTGCCCCGGTTGCAGGTCAGCAAATCCGGAGAACAGGCCCAGCGCCGAAATCGGGATGAGCGCTGCGATCAATGCAAGGATGAACAATCCCGCATTGCCGAGGAAGAGCAGAAACCATTCCTTGGTGCGCGCTGTGAACTGGAAGTTGATCGTGGTCAGGCTCAGCGTGTCGACGACTTCGCGGAAGAAGGCCGCGTAATATCCCAGCGCGAGCAAGGGCAGCACAACATAGAAGGCCAGAACCACCGCTCCGACTGAGCCCGCAATGCCGATATCAGCATCACTTGATCCGGAGATGGCCCCGGCGATGGCCGCAATGATCAAGAGCAGAATTGCAGCAATAGGAGTGAGGTAAAGCAGCAAAAACCGCTTCATCAGGCCGCCCCATTCGGGTGCGCTTTCAAAGCGGTGCGGGCCAAAACTCATTTGGTTCCACCGGTCGGACCAAAGCGATGTCATCGACCATGGGATGAGCAGACCGAGCGCGAGGCCGCCGACCAGCGTCTTCCAGATATAGGACAGGCCATAGCGAAAGCCCGGATCTTCGCTGCCACCGCGAATGCCGTGCCAGTGCGTGCGGCTCAGCCGATACCGCAACGCGCGGAAGGTCGCGAAGCCGACGAGGAAAAGAATGACGACGTAAAAGCCAAGGCCCAGCGCACCCGCAAGCACGGTTTGCCCTTGCAGAATCAACGCCTGAATAAGGAACTGTAGCCCGATGACAGGAAGGATGAGCGCAACGATGGCCATCAGGAAACCTAGGAACAGTTCCTTGCCGGTCCCTGTCCATTCCAGCGTATCGTCAATGAAACGCGTCTGGCTCCAGAAGTAGCGCCGTTCCCGCGTTGTCGCCCAGAAACGATAGACGCCCAAGGTGACTAAAGTGAGCAACAAATTGCTCGCCGCGATTGGAAAAAACTCTTTCCAGTCCCCGCGAAATTCAAACGCCGTTTGGTCCTGATTGCCGATCCCCATTTACGCTACTCCCCCCGACATTGGTCAAAGGCTCCCACGCAGATTGGATCAAGTCAAGCCTTAGGCGGTCAGCTCACCCCGCCGGGTTCGCCTTCACGTGGGGCCGGATGCGCCGTGCCAAGGGTTGAAGACGGGGCGTGTGGCGGGTCCAATTCCGGCGCCTGTGGATCATCCAGTCCGCCTTCCCATTTGGCTATCACAACGCTGGCGACAGTGTTGCCGACGACGTTGGTCGCGGTGCGGCCCATATCAAGGAAGTGGTCCACGCCAAGGATGAGCAGCAGACCCGCTTCTGGAATGCCGAACATGGCAAGCGTGGCGGAGATGACGACAAGGCTGGCGCGCGGGACGGCGGCCATACCCTTCGACGTCAACATCAACGTCAGCAGCATCAGGATTTCCTGACCGAGCGTGAGATCAATGCCATAGGCCTGCGCGATGAAGATCGTCGCGAAGGTCATGTACATCATCGAGCCGTCGAGGTTGAACGAATAGCCGAGCGGCAGGACGAAGCTGCCGATACGGCGCGGCACGCCGAACCGGTCGAGCGCGTCCAAGGTGCGCGGGAAGGCCGCTTCGGACGAGGCCGTGGAAAAGGCGACCAGCAACGGTTCCTTGATATAGCGCGGCAGTTGCAGGATGCGCGGTCCCGTAACGAGGAAGCCTGCGCCCAAGAGCAGCGCCCACAGGATGGCGAGGCCCAGATAGAAGGTGCCGATGAAGCGGGCATAATCGACAAGGATCGACAGGCCTTCTTCTGACACGACGGCGCAGACGGCTGCGAAAACGGCAAAGGGCGCAAAGCGCATCACATAGCCGGTCAGCACCAGCATCACATCGACGAGCGCGTCGATGCCTTTTTGCAAGGGAGCGGCCTTCTCTCCAATGGCCGTCATCGCGACGCCAAAGAAGACGGAGAAGACGACGATCTGCAGGATGGTATTCGTTGCCATCGCATCGACGATGGACATCGGAATGATGTCGCCGACGAACTTCTTGGCATCGAATGTGGCTTGCGTGACACCCGCATCGGCGCTTGCCGGCGGCAGCTCCAGCCCGATGCCGACGCCCGGCTGGAACAGGTTCACAAGGATGAGGCCGAGCGAAAGCGAGACGAGGCTGGCCCCCAAAAACCAAAGGATGGAGCGTAGCCCGACGCGGCCAAGCGCCGCTGTATCCCCCATATGTGAGATCCCGGCGACGAGCGTGCCGAAGACCAGCGGGGCGATGATCATCTTGATCAGACGCAGGAAGGCAAAGGTGACGAGGCCCAGATATTTGACGAGGCTTTCAATCGTCTCGGGCGAGGCAGTCGCATTGACGATGGTGCCCACAATGATGCCGAGCACCAAGGCAATGCCGATATACAGCGTCAGACGCTTGGCCATAAATTTCGCGCTCCCTGGGATTTTATATGTTTGTAATGGACGCGATTGCGGCGCCCGCGTCAAGGCCCACCAAGTGCGAGAGGATCAGTGCAGCCGCAGCCTTTTGTCCGAAATGCTGATCTTGACGGGTAAGGTCCCCAAATCGTCCCCATCGGCCTGTACGGGCCAAGACTCTTCGCTGGTGATTTCCAGCTCGGTGCAGGTCAGGGGGATAAGGTTCGCGCGGTCTTCCAGCGGCCGACCGGCCATGACGCCGCGGATGAAGCGCCAAAAATCCTTTCGCGTCGCGGACTTGAGCGCAAGCACATGGAGCTTGGCCCCCGTCCGCCGGGCTTCGGGTGCGAAGGTATATGGCCCGGCATAATAGACGCCCTTGGCGATATAGACGGCCTCGCACGCATAGGATTTGCCGTCTGCCTTAATCGTCAGTTGCGGGCGCTTCCACCGGCGTAAAAACTGCAGCATAGCAACAACATAGGCGTAGCGCCCGATCCGGTCCTTTAGCTTGAGCGAGACGCCCGCCACAGCGTGCGAATCCGGACCAACACTGGCGCAGCCGAAAAACATCTCGCCATTGATGGTGGCCGGCACATGGACCTGCGCCTTAACTTGGTTGAGGGCGGCATAGGCGAAGTCGTCAGGATTGGTCGGGCCACCTATTTCGAGGTGCAGCAGATTGACTGTCCCCATCGGAAAACAGGCGACCGGTAGTTCCCGCCCGCTGGCGAGCAATGCCATGGCCGCGTGGCGCAACGTCCCATCGCCTCCGGCCACCACCAGCAGATTGGCGTCGTCCTCAATCCGCAACTGGCGCCCCGGCCCGATATGCGCCAGCGTCACACGGGCGCCCTGTCGACGGAAGGCTTCACGCAGGTCCAGCACGCGGGCGATACTATAGCCGCCGGCTTCGGGATTGACGACAAGTTGCACGCGTGCGGTCATGGTCTAGCGGTCCAGCCTTTCGGCAATCGATTGGGCAAAGGCGGACAGCGTATCGTCTCGCGCCCCCATCACGACGATGCGGTCGCCGGGCTTGGCAAGAACGGCCAGCCGGTCGCCGCAGGCCTCACGGCTCGCGAAATGCTCCGCGCGCTTGCCCATGGCCGACACCCCGTCGACGATCGTCTCACTCCCGACCGAGCGGTCGACCGTTCCACCGAAATAGACGGGGTCACACAGGATAAGGATGTCGTCCTCCGACATGAGATTGGCAAAGTTCGCCGTCAGTTCGCGGCCCATCTGCTTCAAGGGGCCATAGCCATGCGGCTGGAAGAAGATGAGCAAACGGCCGGGAAAGGCGTGCAACGTGTTGAATGTCGCTGAAATCTTGTCCGGGTTGTGGCCGAAATCGTCGATTACCGTTACACCATTGGCCGTGCCGACAATGTCCATGCGGCGCTTGAGGCCGGTAAAGTCGCCAAGGGCGCGGGCGGCGTCTTCCAATGGAATTCCGGCCGCCGTCGCGGCTGCCAGCGCTGCCAAAGCATTGGACGCATTATGCCGTCCGGGCACTTTGAGCGAGACAGGCACGCCATTCACAAGAAAGTCGATGCCATCCGGGCGTTCCGTCACGTCGCTGGCCAACAGGTCCGCTGGGGTTCCGCCGAGCGAGTAGGTGACGGCATTGCCGCGCGGCAGGCGGGCGACCTCTTCATTATCGAGATTGAGGACGGCCACACGGGCCTTCCCGATGAAATCACCAAAGAGGGTGCGCAGTTCGTCCATCGATTTATGGTCGAGCGCGATGTTGTTCAGAACAGCGATATCGGGCGTGTAGAGCGCGATAGAGCCGTCGCTCTCATCGACTTCGCTGATAAAGGCATCCCCCGCCCCCACAAGGGCGCTGGCGAAGGGCGCATCAGGTGTCGCGAAATTCTTCATCACGGCGCCGTTCATGACGGTCGGGTCACGGTCCAGCGCATGGAAGATCCAGCCGATCATGCCAGTGACGGTGGATTTGCCGCTGGTGCCGCCCACAGCGATACCCTGTTTGGCCCCGTTGAACAGATCAGCGAGCAAATCCGCACGGCGCATCCGCTGCGCGCCGACGGTGGTGGCAGCGGTGATGTCAGGTACCGTGTCTTCGACGGCGGCTGAGGCGACAACGATTTGTTCGGGCTGCGCTATGCCACTGCCGTCCTGCGCGAATAGGCCGATGCCCTTGCTGCGCAGCCAGTCAAACTTCGGCGCCGTGCGGCCCTGGTCGAGCGCACGGTCAGACCCCGCGACGCGGTGGCCTTGCCCAGCGACAATCAATGCGAGCGGCATCATGCCGGACCCGCCGATGCCACAGAAGAAATAGTCTTTCACTACCATCGGCGGGCCTTGCCAACTGCGCCCGCCAATGTCGAGTGCGTTTCAGATCAGTTCGACAGCGATTGCGGTGCCTTCACCGCCGCCGATGCAGAGCGAGGCGACACCCTTCTTCAGGCCACGGTTCTGGAGCGCTGCGATCAGCGTTGCAATAATGCGGGCGCCGGACGCGCCGATGGGATGGCCAAGCGCCGTCGCGCCGCCGTTGACGTTGAGCTTTTCAACAGGGATGCCCAGTTCCTTCATCGCAATCATCGGGACCATGGCGAAGGCTTCGTTAATTTCAAACAGGTCGACATCATCCACCGACCAACCAGCCTTTTCCAGCACCTTGCGGATGGCAGGCACCGGCGCTGATGTGAATTTGGCGGGTTCCTGACTGTTGGTCGCCCAAGCGATGATGCGCGCGGCAATGGGCAGGCCCTGCGCCTTGGCGACGCTTTCCTTCGTGACAACGAGGGCGGCGGCACCGTCTGAGATGGAGGAGGCGTTGGCGGCGGTGATCGTGCCGTCCTTGGCAAAGGCAGGCTTCAATGTCGGGATTTTCTCCGGCTTGGCATTGCCGGGCTGTTCGTCGGTGTCGACAACGGTCACGCCGCTGCGGCCGGCAACTTCGACGGCCACAATCTCACGCGTGAAAGCACCCGAAGCGATGGCGTCCTTGGCGCGGGAGAGGGAGCGCAGCGCATATTCATCCTGCTGTTCACGCGTGAACTGATATTCGGTGCAGGTTTCTTCGGCGAAGCTGCCCATGGCGCGGCCGGGCTCATAGGCATCTTCGAGCCCGTCGAGGAACATCGAATCCTTCAGGCTGTCATGGCCGAGGCGCGCGCCGGAACGGTGCTTGGTGAGCATATAGGGCGCATTGGTCATGCTCTCCATGCCGCCGGCCACGACAATATCGGATGTGCCCGCGATGATCGCTTCCGCAGCCATCATCGTTGCCTTCATGCCGGATCCGCAGACCTTGTTGATCGTTGTGGCACCCGTTGAGAGCGGAAGGCCCGCACCGATGGAGGCCTGACGGGCAGGCGCCTGCCCCAAGGCGCCGGGCAACACACAGCCCATGATGACCTGATCAATGGCATCCAACGAAACACCGGCGCGCTCGACAGCGGCCTTGATGGCGATGGAGCCGAGCTTGGTCGCGGGAACGGATGACAAGGCACCCTGCATGCCCCCCATTGGGGTGCGGGCGTACGCGGCGATAACGATGGGATCGATGGTCATTTCGGCAATCCTTTCCAAACGACTCAAGCTTCAATGTTGGCGCCGCTGTCCCGCAACGCGGCTGCGAATTCAAGCAGAAGTTTTTGCAGCGCAACATGGCCTGACCGCACAGCTTTTCACCCGTTGATACTGGTGCATGTGACAAGGTTGATTTCAGTCAATGTGCCCGTCATCATCTTATCTGAAAATACAAAAACAACAGTGAGAGAGGGTAGAGGATGCTCGACACAGTCGAACGGCCGCGCGAAGCGGAAGGCACGAATGACGCTACGCATTTCGACGTTTTGATTGCAGGAGCCGGAATTTCCGGCATCGGGTCAGCCGTCCATCTTCTGGAGCAGTCCCCCGGCAAAACCTTTGCGATTCTCGACTCGAAGGACACATTTGGCGGCACGTGGGACACGCACAAATATCCCGGCGTCCGGTCCGACTCAGATCTCTACACTTTCGGTTATCGGTTTAAGCCTTGGGTGGGCGCCCCGATCGCGTCCGCCGAAGAGATCCTGAAGTATATGGGTGAGGTGATCGAGGAGAACGATCTCAACCCGCACATCCGCTATGGCCATACGATCACGCATTGCAGCTTTTCGCGCGAAACCAACCTGTGGACCGTTGAAGCGCTCAGCAAGGCTGACGGGAAAACCCACAGCTTCACCTGCAACTTCCTTTGGATGTGCCAAGGCTATTATAATCACCACGACCCCTACATTCCGGACTGGCAGGGCATGTCTGACTATAAGGGTCTCTTCATCCATGCGATGAAGTGGTCGCCGGACATTGATGTGACGGGCAAGAAGGTGGTCGTCATCGGTTCCGGCGCAACAGCGGCGACAGTCATCCCGGCGATGGCCGGCAAGGCTGCGCATGTGACCATGCTCCAGCGCTCCCCCACCTATTTCTTCTGCAGCCCGAACCAGAATGAACTGGCAGACCGGCTGCGCGAGATTGGAATTGATGAGCCGACCATCCACCGCGTCGTACGCCAACAGATCCTGTTTGATCAGGATGTCCTCACCAAGCGCTGCCTTGCAGAGCCGGACGCGGTCGTTGAAGAATTGCGAACGCTGATCCGGATGTATGGCGGGGAAGACTTCCCGTTTGAACCGCACTTCACGCCCAAATATCGGCCCTGGCAGCAGCGTCTGGCCTTTTGCCCGGATGGTGACATTTTCCAGGCTGCCGCCAAGGGTCAGGTCAGTGTGGTCACAGACCATATCGAACGCTTCACCGAAAAGGGCATCCTGCTCAAATCCGGCGAAGAGCTGGAAGCGGACATCATCATGGCGGCGACGGGCTTTAAGCTGTCGGTGCTCGGCGACATTCCGTTCGAGGTTGATGGCAAGTCGGTCGATTGGTCGGAAACGGTCAATTATCGCGGTATGATGTTCACAGGTGTGCCCAATATGCTTTGGGTGTTCGGGTATTTCCGGGCCAGCTGGACGCTCCGCGTGGACATTCTCGGCGATTTCGTAACGAAGCTTCTGAACAAGATGTCGGGCCAAGGTGCAAAGCGGGTCGAGGTCAAGCTGCGACCGGAAGACCATAATATGCCGCTCTTGCCGTGGATTGAGGAAGACAATTTCAACCCCGGTTATCTGGCGCGCGACATCCACAAAATGCCACGCCGCGGTGATAAGCCGGAATGGCGGCACAATCAGGATTATTGGATCGAGAAGGATGAAATCCCGGCGATCAACCTTGATGGTGCAGAGTTCGTCTATAACTAAAAAAAGAGCGGGCGGGGATCGGTGATGATCCCCGCCCGCTTAACTTTGTAAATCAGGGCCTTGGTTTAAATCAGGCCGCTGCTGGCAGAAGGTGCCGTTCACCCGCGATCCGCATCATCGCCTTTTGCAGCTTTTCAAAGGCGCGCACCTCAATCTGGCGGACGCGTTCGCGGGAGACGCCAAATTCCTGGCTCAATTCTTCCAGCGTGCGGGGTTCATCGACCAGACGGCGGTCGGTCAGGATCTGCTTTTCACGATCGGTTAGATTCTGCATCGCCTCGATGAGGAGCGCGTGTCGCTGAATGCGTTCTTCCGCGTCGGCGACAATCTCATCCTGCAACGGACCGCCATCGACAAGCGTGTCCTGCCACTGGCCTTCGCCATCTTCGTTGAGCGAGACGTTGAGTGAGGTGTCACCGCCGCCGAGCATACGGCGGTTCATGCTGATGACTTCGTCTTCCGTCACGCCAAGGTCGGTCGCGATTTTGCGCACGTCTTCGGGGCGCAGGTCACCATCCTCATAGGCTTCGAGGTTTTTCTTCATCCGGCGCAGGTTGAAGAACAGCTTCTTTTGCGCTGCCGTCGTGCCAAGCTTCACAAGGCTCCACGACCGCAGGATGAATTCCTGGATCGACGCCTTGATCCACCACATGGCGTAAGTGGCGACGCGGAAACCGCGATCTGCCTCAAACTTCTTCACGCCCTGCATCAGGCCGATATTGCCTTCCGCGATCAACTCGCTGACGGGCAGGCCATAGCCGCGATAGCCCATGGCGATTTTAGCCACGAGGCGCAAATGCGACGTCACCAGCTTGGCGGCTGCCTCCGGATCCTGATGCTCCTCAAACCGCTTGGCGAGCATATATTCCTCTTCTGCGGTCAGAATCGGGAACTTCTTGATCTCAGCCAAATAGCGATTGAGTCCATCCTCGCTGTTGAGCGCAGGAATGGTGCTCGCACTTTTACGTTTCACAGCCAGCGCTTTGCCGGTCATTTTAATCTCCCTGTCCGCAGTTCCCTTAATCGGTGGAACTGCATCAGACTTTGTCATGATACCCGTAGGTAGCTTAACAGTTGCTGCATATCAGATGGGATGGGACTGTCGAAAGTTAAAGTCCCCCCGGTGATCGGATGAACAAATCCTAATCTTGCCGCGTGAAGCGCCTGTCTATTGAAGTCCAAACGCTTCAGAACCTCGCGATGTTCCGAGCGGGAGCGACCATAAACGGGATCACCCAAAAGAGGGTGGCCAATGGAGGCCATGTGGACGCGCACCTGATGCGTGCGCCCGGTTTCAAGCTGGCATTCCATGAGCGCTGCCTGCTTGAGCGTTTCGACTAACCGCCAATGGGTGACGGCCCGTTTGCCGCGCCCGACGCTGACAATGGCGATCTTCTTCCGGTCTGTGGACGATCGCGCAAGATTGGCGTCTACCGTGCCTGATCCGGTCTTGGGCAGCCCTGCGACAATCGCTGCATAGCGCCGTTCGATGCTGTGTTTGGCAAATTGAGCGGCGAGGCCTTCATGCGCGGGATCAGTTTTGGCGACGACCAGCAGCCCCGACGTATCCTTGTCGATCCGGTGGACAATGCCGGGCCGCGCGACCCCGCCAATGCCGGAGAGTCGGCCTTGGCAATGATGGAGCAAGGCGTTGACCATCGTTCCATCGTAATTTCCGGCGGCCGGATGGACGACCATGCCGGCGGGCTTATCGACGACGAGCAGATGATCATCCTCAAAGACGATCTCAATGGGGATATCCTGCGCTTCATTGTGCGCAACCGCTGGCGGCGGCACGGATATGCTGAACGACGCGCCTTCTTTGGCTTTGGCAGAAGGGTCTCGGGAGAGCTGCCCGCCACTGGTCACCTGACCCGACGAAATGAGCGCCTTCAGCCGTTCGCGCGAATAGGTTGGCAGCAGGGCCGCGAGTGCGCGGTCAAGCCGCCAGCCTGCCATTTCAGCCGGGATTGTTACCTGTTCTTGGATTGTGCCATCGCTCATGCAATAGCCTTGCGCCCATGACGCTGCGGATATCAAGCGAATTGCTGTCGCGCCTTCAGGTGCTTGCCGATGCGGATCGGGGGCGAGAGGTATGCGGGCTTCTCTTGGGCGCAGGCGCGGTGGTTGCCGACATTCGGCCAGCGGCCAATGTCGCCGCACGGCCAGAGACCCGCTTTGAAATTGATCCCGCCGTCCTGATTGCTGCGCATCGCGATGCTCGGTCCGGTGGGCCGCAGGTCATCGGATGCTATCATTCGCACCCCGGCGGTCGTGCACAGCCTTCTGCCGAAGATGCACGGCTGGCGGCACCGGATGGCCGATATTGGATCATCCTTGGCGCAGACGGTGTGACGGCGTGGCAGGCGGTGGCGCGGGGCGATGTGCACGACAGGTTCATTCCGGTTGCACTTGCCTCACCGGACTCCGTGGGCCAAAGGTGACCGCGTGCCGGTTTGCGGCCATTTTGAGGACAAAAGAATGAAGGTCGATGCCGTCGAATTTGCCAGCCTGCTCTGTTCGCGGCTGTGCCACGATTTGTTGAGCCCGGTTGGGTCAATCAACAATGGCATCGAGCTTCTCGCCATCGAAACCGATGAGGATATGCGCCAGCAATGCCTTGATCTGCTGGCGGATAGCGCGCGGACATCGGCCAATAAGCTGAAATTCTTCCGCCTCGCCTTTGGCGCTGCCGGCGGTTTTGGGGACAAGGTCGATGTGCGCGAGGCACAACAAGCCATCGAAGGTTTGTTCTCCAACAACAAGCGGCTTGAACTGGGCTGGATGGT
>JBBATS010000002.1:42137-50927 GCA_040398625.1 Chakrabartia sp.
TGGATGGCGCACCAGATTGCGACGCAATCGGGCGGGGAAATTCAGGTGTCGGAGCCCGATCAGCCATTTCTGCTGTTTGGCGCAACGCTGATCGGCTGAAGCGGACAGGTCAGCGCTTTCGGCTATGTCTTTGGCCGAAATTAACCGTCTTCGCCTAGAGGGTGCCGAGTAACTTGGGCATCTCGAATGACGGATCTCTTTGGTGAATTCATAGCCGACCTGCGCGAGGGCTTTGAGCGCGCGGGACCGCCGCTTGCCCGATGGGTCGACTGCCCACAGGATCGCGCGGCGCTCGATGCCGTTTTTCGCTTCGTCCATACCGTGCGCGGCAACGCCGGTTTCCTTGATCTTGAACGCTTTGAACGGCTTTGCGACGGCGCAGAGCGTGGGTTGGCGCAGGCGCGCGACGGGCGGTGTCCGGTCACGCCAGACTTTGTGGCCGGTGTCGCCGCTCTGGTTGAACGCCTCGGTGATTTGGCCGATGCGGTGGAAGCCGGGGTCGGCTTGTCCGACGCAGATGAGCCGGACATGGTCCGCGCCATTGGCTTTGAACCCATTGATAAGCGGCGGGATGAAAAGCCGGGCCAAGGGCAGGTCCAGCGGCGCACCCGCACGGTCCGCATTCCGACCGAACAGTTTGAGCTGCTCACGACCAGCATGGAAGAGGTGGAGGCCGGGCAGCGCGAACTGCTGGAGTTGCTGTCGTTCGTTGAACCAAACAGCCCGATGCTGCCTGCCATTACCGAATTGTCGACCCGTATCGCCTCCATGGCCCGTGCGCTGACCGCCAGCAGCCAGCAGCCGGTTGACCGCATCTTCGCCGGGCTTGGCGCCATCGTTGCGCAAACGTCCGCGCGCTGCGGCAAGCAGGTCGAACTTGTTATCGATGGCGGCCATATCATGTTCGATCGCGAGGTTGTCGATGGGCTGCGCGATCCGCTGCTTCATGTTGTCCGCAATGCGCTGTCCCATGGCATTGAAACGCCTGCGGAGCGGCAACAATTGGGCAAGCCGGAGGCAGGCACAATCTATGTGTCCGCGGCGTTGGTGGGCGACCATCTGGTCCTCGCCATTTCGGATGACGGGTCAGGCGTTGATGAAGCCGCCCTGCGTACGGTGGGCCATGCCAACGGGCTGATCGGCCTTCCGATTGAAGCCATTCTTCAGTCCCCCGGGATTAGCACTGCGCAGGAGGTGACAGCGCTTTCGGGCCGCGGCGTCGGTTTGGATGCGGTGGCGCAAAGGCTCGATCTTTTGGGCGGCCATGTCTCTTACGACAGCAGGGCGGGGCAGGGGCTTACGGTCACGCTGCGCGCGCCATCGCGTCGAAAGGTCGTCCATGCCGCGTAGTGCCTTGATCGTTGATGACAGCCGGCTCATCCGCGCGATTGTGCGCAACATGCTGGAGCCGCTCGGCTTTGATGTGTCTGAAGCGGCCTCGGGGCGGGAGGCGTTGCTGCAATGCGACGCCAGATCGCCCGCGCTGATTGTTCTTGATTGGTGGATGGAAGATATGAACGGGCCAGAGGTCGCCACAGCGATCCGCGCGCGCAAAGACGCCCCGCAGCCACGCATCCTTTTATGTTCCACCGAAACGCGCCTGCGCGAAATCCGTCGGGCCATGCGGGCAGGGGCAGATTCCTATCTGCTGAAGCCGTTCGACAAGGATAAAATGGCGCATCGGCTGCAAAGATTTGGTTTCCTCTGACGGTCGCTCTATGGCCGATGTATGACCGCGCAACCCCAACACAAGTTCGGAGGCTATGACGTCCTTGTCGCCATCGCGATGAACGTGATGTGGGGTCTGAATTTGATCGCAGTTAAGGTAGGCGTTGATCTTGTCCAGCCATTGACTGCCGCATGGTTGCGGCAGGTGATGGTGCTGCTCATCTGCCTACCTGCGCTTCGGCTCATTGAAGGCCGGATGCGCGAATTGGTGGTGCTTGGCCTGTTGTCGGGCGCGCTGTTCTACATCATCGTCAACATCTCGATGGCGGTCTCCACCAACGTCAGCGCGCTCGCCATTGCCGGGCAGCTTGGCGCGCCTTTCTCGCTCATCCTCGCGGTTATCTTTCTGGGAGAGCGCATCCACAAATATCGGATTGCGGGCATGACGCTCTCCTTCTTTGGCGTCGTGTTGCTCGTTTTTGATCCGAGCGCTGTCGATGAACGGCTTGGCCTTGCGCTCACCGCGGTGGCCAGCCTTGTCTGGGCGATCTGCTCGCTAATCCAGCGTCGGCTGATCGGGGTGCCGGTGCTCACAATCTATGCATGGGTCGGGCTGGTTGGCGCGGTCGTGCTGGGCCCGATCGCTTTTGTGGCGGAACCGGCAGCCTTTGCCAGTATTCCGGACCTACCTTTGTCGACCTTTGGCTGGATCCTCTTTTCCGCGCTGGGCTCTACTGTTATCGGTCAGGGCGCCATGAGCATCCTGTTGCAACGCCACCCTGTCAGCACGGTCGTGCCGCTGACCCTGCCGACCCCCGTCATTTCGGTCGTTGCGGCGTCTTATTGGTTCGGCACAAAGATGACGCCGATGATGATCGTAGGCGGTGTGGTGGTGTTGATCGGCGTTGCCATTGTCACCTTGCGCACGGCGCGCGCCGCTGAGCAGCGTCAGGATTGACTATGGACTTCATCGACACGCCCTCGCCCAATTTTGATGCGCGCGCGCTGCCGGTGTCGATGGTGGTCCTCCATTATACCGGCATGATTGACGGCGCCTCGGCGATTGCCCGCCTTGCCGACCCGGAGGCGAAGGTCTCTGCGCATTATGTCGTGGCGGAAGACGGGCAGGTCGTCCGCATGGTTGATGAGGCCAATCGCGCCTGGCATGCAGGCCGGTCTTGGTGGCGCGGCACGAGCGATATTAATTCGGCCAGCATCGGCATTGAGATCGTCAATCCGGGGCATGAGTTCGGCTATCGTCCCTTCCCGGAAGCGCAGATCGACGCTGTCATTGAGCTTCTGGCCGGGATTATGGAGCGCCACAGCATCACGCGCGGCAATGTTGTTGGCCATAGTGACGTGGCCCCTGCGCGGAAGGAAGATCCGGGCGAACTTTTCCCCTGGTACCGCCTCGCGCGGCTGCGGCTGGCGTTGCCAAGGCCGACCAAGAATCTGATGGACCCGCAATGGCCCGACGCAGGCTTCCTCCTCGCGCTGGAACGCTTTGGCTATGACGTCGCAGAT
This sequence comes from Chakrabartia sp., assembly GCA_040398625.1. Taxonomy (GTDB): domain Bacteria; phylum Pseudomonadota; class Alphaproteobacteria; order Sphingomonadales; family Sphingomonadaceae; genus Aquisediminimonas. The sequence continues at coordinate 45,330 of JBBATS010000002.1, forward strand.
GGCGTTGCCGCCGTCCGCGCTTTTCAGCGGCGCTTCCGCCCTGAAATGATCGACGGGATCATCGACGGGGAATGCCGGGCGATATTGCTGGGGCTGCTGCTGCCCAAGCCGACGGGGGATTAAGCCCTTTCAAAGTAGGATTTCTTCTGATGTATCCTCACAGGCGGCGGGTGCCGCGTCTGATTTGAGGAGGTGGCAGCATGGCAATCCTGTTCGACATCATTCGCGACGGCAGAGACTATTGGGCGACGGCAGATGACGGCCCGCGCTTCTTTGTCGGTCGGCGCGTCAGCTATGAGGGGCGCGTTGGCCTTTACAATGTGTTCCCCGGTTCATCCCTCCAGAAACTCGATTTCGACCCGAAGAATTACGCGGCCCAATTTGGCTTCTGGGTGGCGTTCATCAATCCGACGGCGGGGTGTGAGGGGCGCAATTTCCTGACGCTCAACAGCTATGACCGCGCAGGATATACGTTTGGCTTTGGGCAATTTGCCGCGCACGTGCCGGATGCGGATTTTGTCCGCTGGTTCCGCGCCATGCTCGCGCAGCCTGCGGCGGCGGACTATTTCCCCGACCTGTGCTTGGTCAATGGCCGCATCCATGGTGCGGATGGACCGCTGGAAACGGCAAGCTCAACGGCCGCGTTGATGGCCTATTTCAATCCCGCACCGGACAGGGTCGACGACGCAGAAATATTGGCCGCAGCGCGGCTGATCCACTGGACGGCGAACCACAGGCCCGCACGTCTGGCGCAGATCGCGCAGATGATCGCGAGCTTTCGGGACTATTTAGGGCGGGCAGACCGGAAGGGGCTGATCGACGGGCAGCGGGCGGCCCATTGCTGTGTGATCGCAGACCTGCTCCACCATGGCCGCGGCGGACGCACGCTCTGGTCGTCGGTGTCCAGGGCCCTCACTTCAAATGACCCGTTCGAGGCGCTTATCGCGATTGGCGGCCCCCAATGGTCGGAACGCAAGGCGACGTTGCGTCATCTGATCCTTGCCGACCCAAAGATGCAGGAACGGCGCTGGTCGGCATCGGCCAAGGATTTCGTCTGACGTTTCAGTTCGTCATCCGCACTGTGCCGCGGCCGGCCTGCTTGGCCTTGTAAAGCGCCTGATCTGCTTTGGCGAGCATGACGCCGATGTCGTAATCCGGGCCAATTGCGGCCACGCCCGCGGAAAAATTGACATAGCCGATGGGCCGGCCCGTCTGACGGTCTACGATCCGCCGTTCGGCCAAATCCTGCCGCGCATGCTCGGTCAGGTCACGGGCCTGCCGCGCCGTTTTTCCCTCGAACAATATGACGAACTCCGCGCCTTCGTGGCGGGAGACTTTACCGCGTTTATCGATAAAATCGTCGAGCACTGTGCCAATGAAAGTCAGCACGCGGTCTCCCGTTGCCGGGCCGTGAATGTCGTTGATGACCTTGAAACTATCGACGTCGCAAAAGGCGATGGCCAAAGGCGAGTTGTAAATGCGGGCACGTTCGGCGGCAGACCCCAATTCGCGTTCAAAGGCGCGGCGGTTGTTCAGGCCGGTGAGTTGATCAGTTTCGGCCCGCGCCTTTTCCTGCTGCAAATTGCCTTGCAGAAGCCCAACGGCTTCGCTCCTTGTGCGCAGCTCTTCTTCAACCTTGCGCGTTTTATCGACCATCTCGCGCGTCAGGGTGAGGAGCTTGGAGAGGCTTTCGGCTGTCTTGTCAGGATCGGCCAGCGCGGCGGACCCTTCCTCCAGCGACGTGGTGAAACGGGCCGCGTCATCGCCCGATTTTTGCATCAGACCTTCGACAGCCCTTAGATGCTCTTCAACACTGGCGGCGATGGCTGACAGCTGTTCGGCCGACACACGGTCGGTTTCCGTCTTTTTGGCGTCATAGGCCAGATAGGCTTTGCGCGCGGACGTATCCTGCCCGCCGCCGAAGATTTTTTCCCAGAACATCAGTCCCACCTATGTTCGAACTCAGGACAGTTAACGGCGCGGTGTTCTGTGCCTTTAGCGCTGACATTGCACCAGAGGCCCGACCCGCCTAAGGCGCTTTCTGCCAGAGGGCCGGGCGGCCGCCGGTATGTCTTCGGACATGCGGGAGGAAAGTCCGGGCTCCAGCGAGGATCGGTGCCGGATAACGTCCGGCGGGGGTGACCCCAGGGAAAGTGCCACAGAAAGCAAACCGCCGGTGCTTCGGCCCGGTCAGGTCGAAAGGGTGCGGTAAGAGCGCACCGCGCGTCCGGTAACGGAAGCGGCATGGTAAACCCCACCGGGAGCAAGACCGAATAGGGGCGGCATATGGGATTCCTCCTCCCCGTCGCCCGGGTTGGTTGCTTGAGCGTTCTGGTAACAGGACGCCTAGAGGAATGGTCGCCCATCCCCGGATTTCGGTCCGGGGTGGACAGAACCCGGCTTACAGGCCCTCTGGCATTTCATTCCCATAGGTGAATGGTGGCTTTTCGTGGGCCACGTTCCTCGCTAACGCTCTTCCCTCAATGGCCGACCAATCTCCTCTCGAACAGTTTAAGCAGGTGCTCACCGGCGCCTCGCGCGCGATTGCGCATGAGCCTGAGGTGGAACTCGCCTTTACGGCTGACGCGCCGACGCAGGTTGGTAAGAACTTCCGTGTGCCGATGCCGGGCCGCCTGTTGCCGCCCGATCAGGTGGCCGAAGCGCGTGGTTTTGCCGATGGCATGGCGCTGCGGCTGCGGCATCATAATGATGGCGTCCACATGGCCAACCGCCCGCCAGAGGCCGTCGCTGGCGCGGTGTTCGATGCCATTGAAAGCGCGCGTGTGGAGGCCATTGGCGCGCGTGCGATGGAGGGCGTCCGCGTTAATTTGGGTCATGCGCTCGACATGCGGATGCGGTCTGACCCGATTGCCCGCGCGCAAGCCGCAGACGAAGTGCCGTTGCCAACCGCTGTCGGTTTGCTCGTGCGCGAACGGCTGACAGGCGATGCAGCTCCACCCGCTGCCCAAGCCGGGCTCGATATGGTCCGCGGCTGGATAGAGGCAAAAGCGGGCGAAGACCTTGATGCCCTGTCGAACGCGCTCGACGATCAGGGCCGCTTTGCGCAACTCGCCCAGAAACTGCTGCGTGATCTGGAACTGACCGCCAACCCTGATGAGATCGACCCGACCGATTCGAACGACCAGTCCGAAGACGAACAGGAAGGCGAGGGCGATCAGGATCAGGAACAGTCTGAAGAAGGCGACAGCCAGGCCCAGATGGACGCCCGCGCCGAAGAAGGCGAAGGCGAGGCCGAAGATGGCGAGCAGCAGGAGATGGATGCCGAATCGGACATGGACTCCGATGGCGAGCCCGGTGACGAAGGCGAGGAGGGGATGCTCCCCGTCCGGCCCAACCGGCCCATGGGGGATCTGCCGCCGCAGTTCGACTATAAGAGCTGGACGACCGAGTTTGACGAAGTCATCGCCGCGACCGAGCTGTGCGATGAGGATGAGCTAACCCGTCTGCGCGCCTATCTCGACCAGCAGTTGGTGCATCTGCAAGGCGCTGTGACCAAACTCGCCAACCGCCTCCAGCGCCGTCTGATGGCGCAGCAGAACCGCAGTTGGGATTTCGATCAGGAAGAAGGCCTGCTCGATGCAGCACGCCTTGCCCGCATCGTCACTTCGCCGGGCAGTTCGCTGTCGTACAAGGTGGAACGCGATACCAAATTCCGCGACACCGTCGTCACGCTGTTGATCGACAATTCAGGATCGATGCGGGGGCGTCCAATCTCCATTGCCGCGATTAGCGCGGACATCATGGCCCGTACGCTCGAACGCTGCGGCGTGAAGACGGAAATCCTTGGCTTCACCACGCGCGCTTGGAAGGGCGGGCAGTCCAGGGAAAGCTGGCTGGCGGCGGGGCGCCCCGGCACTCCCGGGCGTCTCAACGATCTGCGCCACATCCTCTACAAGGCCGCTGATGAGCCTTGGCGCCGCGCCAAGAAGTCGCTCGGCCTGATGATGCGCGAAGGTTTGCTGAAAGAGAATATCGACGGCGAGGCGCTGCTCTGGGCGCACAACCGGATGATGGGGCGGCCCGAAGACCGCAAGATCCTTATGGTGATTTCAGACGGTGCGCCGGTCGATGATTCCACCCTGTCGGTCAACAATGGCGCCTATCTGGAACGCCATTTGCGGCAGGTGATCAACTGGATTGAAAACAAGTCGCCGGTTGAACTCTGCGCCATCGGCATCGGCCATGACGTGACGCGCTATTACCAAAGGGCGGTGACCATCATGGATGCCGAGCAATTGGGCGGCACGATGATCGAGCAACTGGCCGGCCTGTTCGACACCGATTGATTGTGGTGATCCGCAACGTCCTTCTTGCGGTGCTGATGACATGGTGTTCGATCGCCGCGGGTGCTGGACCCCCTGCCGCGACACCAAACGCCCTCACGCCCGATGCCAAGAATCCGAACCGTCTTTGCGTTGCCGACAAAACTTGGTGTGCATCCATCATCGAAGACAAGGCAGCACCCGGCATCCTGATCGAAGATAGCGGCAGGACACGGACCATAGACTTGCCCGTCCTTCCCGCAGAAGGCGGATTTGGCGGAAACTCTTACCATCTTTGGCCGATGCGCGTCCCGTTTGGGGGCAAGGGCGACTATCTCATTGGCAGCATCATGGATGAGCGGACCATGTATTCCGGCGGCTGGGCGAACGCATCAAACGTGACGCTGCATCTCGTGACGCCGTTGGCAAAGGCGGCGGAGGTGCTGACCGTCCCCTGGGGGTCAGGATCAGCGATCCGGGCCTGCTTTAGCGAAAAGGACTTTCGCCAGCGTGCCGGCGCCTGCCATGATGAATACAACTACGTGCCGGAGATTGTGCCGATGGCGGGCAACGCAGGCGGGCCACCGCTGCTTCGTTACAAAGCCAAGGCGACCTCCTACCCCGGCCCGGTTTCGCGCAGCGCGGACTCGCTCGCGGCCAAGCGCCTGCGCAAGAAGGACCTTGTCCATATCGAAAATGCAGACTGTACCTTCGTGCGCGACTTCACCTTTGATCCAACCAGCCAGATTTATGTGCCCGACAGGCCGTTGCCCGAATGCGGGGACTATACCGGCCTCTGATGGCGCTCCCTTTGCAAGCGATTGACAACGGCTCGCTTTGGCGTGACCATCTCTCCAGCAACCCCACAGGCGAGGAGAGAGGCCATGTCGGAAACTGCGCTACCCATACCGAAGCATATCTGGATTGTTGGCGCCCTATCGCTGTTCTGGAATGCCATTGGCGCCCTTGATTATGTGATGACGCAGACACGCAACGCGACATATCTCGCGCAGTTTTCTGATGAGCAACGCGCCTTTTTTGAGGGCTTTCCGATTTGGGCAGAGTTCTTCTGGGCCATCGGCGTGTGGGGCGCGATTGCGGGGTCGCTCCTGCTGTTCCTCCGCAGCCGAAACGCGGTATATGCCTTTGCGGCCTCTTTGATTGGCCTTGCTGCCAATTCCGTGTGGCAGTTTGGATTGTCGGGTGTGGATATGGCCAAGGTCTTCGGCGGCGTGCCAATGGTGATGACAGCGCTGATCTGGCTCATCGCGATTGCGCTGCTGCTCTATGCGCGGCGGCAGAAAGCGGCGGGGGT
>JBBATS010000002.1:51027-103025 GCA_040398625.1 Chakrabartia sp.
GCGCGCAGATTGTGGCCGACCATGTGCTGCGGCCCGTTCTCAATCTCAATCGTCACCTGATCGCCCGAGGCGACATGGGAGATAATGTCGCCAATGGCGCGCTTGATCGTCTCGGGCGTGATACCGTTCGCTTCGTTATAGGCCATCTGCTTGGCACGCCTGCGGTCAGTTTCGTTGATCGCGCGTTCCATGCTGCCGGTCATGCGGTCGGCATAGAGGATGACATGGCCATCCACGTTGCGCGCGGCGCGGCCAATCGTCTGGATGAGCGAGGTTTCTGAACGCAAAAACCCTTCTTTATCCGCATCGAGGATCGTAACGAGCCCGCACTCCGGAATGTCGAGCCCTTCGCGCAGCAAGTTGATGCCGACGAGCACGTCATAAACGCCCAGCCGCAGGTCGCGGATCAGCTCAATACGCTCCAGTGTTTCGACGTCGGAGTGCATGTAGCGGACCTTGAGCCCGGCCTCATGCATGAACTCGGTCAGGTCCTCGGCCATCCGTTTGGTGAGCGTGGTGACCAAAGTGCGGTACCCCGCCTCGGCGGTCTTGCGGCATTCATTGATGCAATCCTGCACCTGATCTTCGGTCGGGCGGATTTCAACGGGCGGGTCGATGAGGCCCGTCGGGCGGATGACCTGTTCGGTAAAGACGCCGCCTGTCTGTTCCATTTCCCAATTGCCGGGGGTCGCGGTGACATAGGTTGTCTGCGGGCGCATCGCCTCCCACTCGTTGAAGCGTAAGGGGCGGTTGTCGATGCAGCTCGGCAGGCGGAAGCCATATTCAGCGAGCGTCAGTTTGCGACGATGGTCCCCGCGCGCCATGCCGTTGATCTGGCCGATGCCGACATGGCTTTCGTCCACGAACAGCAACGCGTTGTCCGGCAGATATTCAAACAAGGTCGGCGGCGGTTCCCCCGGCATACGTCCGGTGAGGAAGCGGGAATAATTCTCAATGCCCGCGCAGCTTCCGGTCGCCGTGATCATTTCGAGGTCGAAATTGGTGCGCTGTTCCAGCCGCTGGGCTTCGAGCAGTTTGCCTTCCGCGACCAGCTCCTTCAGCCGTTCCTGAAGCTCAAACTTAATCGCTTCCATCGCCTGTTTCAGCGTCGGGCCGGGCGTCACATAGTGGCTGTTGGCATAGACGCGGACATAATCGAGGCTGGCGACCTTCTTGCCGGTCAGCGGATCGAACTCGACGATCTCCTCAATATCATCCCCAAAGAAACTGACGCGCCAGGCGGTGTCCTCATAGTGCGAGGGGAAGATTTCGAGATTGTCGCCCTTCACGCGGAAATTGCCGCGCGAAAAGCCCGCGTCGTTGCGCTTATATTGGAGCGAGACGAGCTTGCGGATGATCTCGCGCTGGTCGACCGACTGGCCCTTCTTGAGATCAAAGATCATCGCCGAATAGGTCTCAACCGATCCGATACCGTAAAGGCAGGAAACCGACGCGACGATCAGCACATCATCGCGTTCCAGAAGCGATCGGGTGGCTGAGTGGCGCATCCGGTCAATCGCTTCGTTTACGCTCGATTCCTTTTCGATGTAGGTGTCGGAGCGCGGCACATAGGCTTCGGGCTGGTAATAGTCGTAATAGCTGACGAAATACTCGACCGCATTGTCGGGGAAGAAGCTCTTAAACTCCCCGTACAGCTGGGCCGCGAGAATCTTGTTGGGCGCAAGGATCAGCGCGGGGCGCTGCACTGCTTCAATGATCTTCGCCATGGTGAAGGTTTTGCCTGATCCGGTGACGCCCAGCAGCACCTGATCACGCTCACCCGCCTGAACCCCGGCGACGAGTTCTGCAATGGCGGCGGGTTGATCACCCGCGGGCTCATACTCGCTGACAATCCGGAACGCTTTGCCGCCTTCCACCTTGGGCGGGCGGGCAGGACGGTGCGGGATAAAGCTTTGGCCGGTTTCCGGCTCGTCGAGCGAAGTGCGGATGATGAGGGACATAAGAGGAACGTAGAGGGTCGCCCGCTGTGTGACAATGGCAGCTGTGCGTCGGTGAGGCTATTGACATCAATGTCAACAATTGTAAGTTTCGACTCCATGGCACCGATTCACTTCACCGACCCAAGCCGCAAGCGGCTGAAACTCCGTCCGTTTAAGGCGATGGGGCACTTCCGTAAGCTCGTTGCGAACAAGGAAGATACCGAACAGGTCTTCCACATTTCGGAATGTCTGCCGTCCAACGGGTTCTTTGAACAGGCGAAGGCGTTTTGCGCGAGCGCCAAGGGTCGCGCGCTGATGGAAAGCGAGCCCTATCTGCCGGCGGTCCTCGATGACCATGAGACGCTGTTGAAGCTGCCTGAAGGCTCGGTTGCCCATGCCTATGTAGCGTTCATGCGCCGCGAAGGGCTGACGGCGGCTGGTCTGGTTGAGGAGTCGGAACGCGTCCGCCGTCCAACCTATGGCGATCAGCTGGAATGGTATGGCAAACGCACGCGTGACACGCATGATCTGGTTCATGTGTTGACCGGCTATGGCCGTGATGCGCTGGGTGAACAATGCGCGCTTGGATTTTCCTATGGGCAGGATCGTGGCTGGACCGCCTTGTTCCTCGCTTGGGCCGGTGCGCTTGAAATCCGCCGCCGCGTGAAGGTTGATGCGCCGGTGTTCAAGGCCGTGGGAGAAGCGCAGCGCATGGGCACAGCGGCCCAGCGGATTATCGAACAGGACGTTCGCGCGCTGCTGGCCGAACCGCTGGAGGCCGCCCGTGCGCGTCTCGGCATCAAGCCGACAACGCAGTACACGCAGGCGCACACGGTCTACCGGTCGCGTGGGATTGATCCCTATAACTTCCTCGCCGCCGCCGCCTGATCCGCTTGCCATTTCGCATCGTTTCGCGTTCTATCGCCGCGCCCATCGCTTGGGCGGGGAGATGACGATGAAGGCCGCTTTGGGGATATTGGTCCCCGCATTGCTCATCGCCGGGTGTAACAAAACGCCGGGCAAAGATGACGTCGAGCTGACCAACGCCTCTGTTGCTGAGGCGCATAAAGCGGCGGAGAAGGTGGAGACCATCACCCCCGGCCAATGGACCGTCACCACCGAAATCACCGAAGTGCGCCTGCCCGGCTTGGAAGGCGCAGACCCCCGGATTGCTGAGGCCATGACCCAGCAGATGGTAGGCCGCACGCAGACGCAAACCAGCTGCGTCTCGCCAGATCAGGCGCGCGGGCCAAGCTCTGCGCTGATCGGCGGCACGGCAAATGGGGCATGTAGTTTTGAAACCTTTTCCTTGCTGCGTGGTGCGCTCAACGCCGTGCTGACGTGCCGAAAAGAGGGTGATCCCGGCCAAATGGTCGTCGCCACCAGTGGCACCTATGGCGGGGATAAGGTTGATCTGGAATCAGTGACCCGCGTGGAAGAGACGCTCGACCAGCCCAAGGACAAGGCGCTGCGCATTGTATCCACCGTCACGGGCCGCCGCACCGGCGATTGCCCGGCCAAGACAGGAAGCTCCAAATGACCGAAGTCTATGTTGACCCGACGCGGGCGGCTTTTGACCTGTTCAAAGCGCTGCCGCGTGACACGCCGATCAATATGCTCAACCTGATCCGGTACCGCGACATCGCGGCCTATCCCGATGGCCATGACCATGCGGGCAAGGGCTGGACCGGCGCGCGCGCTTATGAGGAATATGGCGCGACCAGTGCGGCGATCTTTGAACGGCTCGGGGGACGCATCGTGTGGCGTGGCCGGTTTGAGACGGTTTTGACTGGACCTGCCGAGGAGCACTGGGATGCGGCCTTTATCGCGGCCTATCCCAATGCCGGTGCTTTCCTCGCAATGGTGACGGACCCGGACTATAAGCTGGCCGTGGTGAACCGTCAGGCGGCGGTGGCGACAAGCCGGTTGGTGCGGTTCGCGCCGCTGGGCATTGAGGGCGTGAAGTTCGCTTGAAACCCACCCTCCGTTCGTCCCGAGCGAAGTCGAGGGACGTGGTGCCGCGTGTCTCGACTTCGCTCGACACGAACGGATGCTGAAGGGGCTACCGCAATTCCTTTCGGATCATTAGCTTGAGCCCCGACCAAACCGCATCCACCGCACAGACTTTCACGTCCACCCAGCCCATTGGAAGGGCGACCTCGCGGATCGTATCTTCGGTGAAATCACAAGGCAGCTTGGACGCTTTCTTGGGCCAGCTGACCCAGACGAACCCGTCGCTGGCGATGGCGTTGCGCAGCGCGGCCAAGGTCTTTTCCATCACGGCGCGTTCTGCGGTGAAGATGTGCGCGGCCATCATGCCGGGGGCGATGTCGACCATTTCCCGAAGCCCCACATCGCCAATCTCGTCGCGGACAGAGGTGGGCATATCCATCAGCCAGATGGTCATGCCGGGTTTGAGCGACAGCTTCATGGCGAGCGGCGTGCCGGAATAGCCCGCCGCCGCCATGATCAGGCGTTCATCAAGTTCGGCAAAAAGCCTTCATGTGCTGTCCGCAGCGTGTCGAGCAGAACGCCTGCGACGCTATCGCCGCCGGTTGTGCCGATGCGCACCGCGCCATCGAGCGTGACACTGGCTGGCGTCGTCACAACATAGCGCGCCTGATCTTCGCCAAAGGCTTGCGCGGTGTTGAGCGGATCAAGTGTCGCGCCGATCTTTCCGGCCAGCGCCATTTCCGCGACGGTGACGATCAGACCGCCGTCTGAGATGTCGTGAACGGCGGTTACAGTTCCGGCCTGAACCAGCGCGCGGACGGTGTCGCCATGGGCGCGTTCTGCGGCTAGGTCGATCGGTGGAGGTGCGCCGGCTTCACGGCCCTGCACTTCACGCAGCCAGATGGATTGGCCCAGATGTGTGCCTTCACCACCGATGAGCCAGATCGCCTCGCCTTCACCCTTAAAGGCGATGGTCGCGGTCTTTGTCCAATCCGCCATCAGGCCAACGCCGCCGATTGCTGGCGTCGGTAGAATGGCAGAGCCGCCGCCCGTTGCCTTCGATTCATTGTAGAGGGAGACGTTGCCCGACACGATGGGGTAGTCGAGCGCGCGGCAGGCCTCTGCCATGCCGCCCAGCGCGTGGACGATCTGCGCCATGATTTCGGGGCGCTGCGGGTTGGCAAAGTTCAGGCAGTTGGTGATGGCAAGCGGCGTTGCGCCGACGGCTGAAATGTTGCGATAGGTTTCGGCCACCGCCTGCTTGCCGCCTTCATAGGGGTCCGCATAGCAATAGCGCGGGGTGCAGTCGGTCGACATGGCAAGGCCCTTGTCCGTGCCATGAACGCGCACGACTGCGGCGTCACCGCCCGGCGCCTGCACCGTGTCACCGCCGACCTTGTTGTCATATTGCTCCCAGATCCAGCGGCGGCTGGCGATATCAGGGCTGCCCATCAGCTTGACGAGGTCCGCGCCGATTTCGGTGCTTTCGGGCACGTCGCCAAGCGCAGGCACCTTGGCCCAGGCGGCGTAATCAGAAGGTGAGAGATAGGGCCGCTCATATTCCGGCGCGTCTTCGGCCAGCGGTCCGAGCGGAATATCGGCGACCACGTCGCCATTCCATTCGAGCACCATATGGCCGCCCTCGGTGACTTCGCCGATCACGGCAAAGTCGAGCTCCCACTTCTTGAAGATGGCTTCGGCCATGGCTTCCTTGCCGGGCTTCAGCACCATCAACATGCGCTCCTGACTTTCGGAGAGCATCATTTCATACGGCGTCATGCCGGTTTCGCGCTGCGGGACGGCGTTCATGTTCAGGCGAATGCCGCAGCCGCCCTTGGACGCCATTTCGACGCTGGAGGAGGTGAGGCCGGCCGCGCCCATATCCTGAATGGCAACGATGGCGTCGGTCGCCATCAGTTCGAGGCAGGCTTCGATCAGCAGCTTTTCGGTGAAGGGATCGCCCACCTGAACCGTTGGGCGTTTTTCTTCGGAATCCTCGCCAAAGTCCGCGCTGGCCATGGTGGCGCCGTGGATGCCGTCACGTCCGGTCTTGGAGCCGACGTAAACGATGGAGTTGCCGACACCGGAGGCCGCGCAATAAAAGATCTTGTCGGTATCCGCGACGCCGACTGTCATCGCGTTGACGAGGATGTTGCCGTCATAGGCCGGGTGGAAGTTCACTTCCCCGCCGACGGTCGGCACGCCGACGCAATTGCCATAGCCGCCAATACCACGCACGACGCCCGAGATCAGGTGGCGCATCTTGGGATGGTCGGGCCGACCAAAGCGCAGCGCGTTGAGGTTGGCCACTGGCCGCGCGCCCATGGTGAACACGTCGCGCAAGATGCCGCCCACGCCGGTCGCCGCACCCTGATAGGGCTCAATATAAGACGGGTGGTTGTGGCTCTCCATCTTGAAGATCGCGGCCTGCCCGTCACCGATGTCGATGACACCCGCATTTTCGCCGGGGCCGCAGATCACCCAAGGCGCCGTTGTCGGCAGCTTCTTCAGGTGGAAGCGCGAGGATTTGTAGGAGCAATGCTCCGACCACATGACCGAAAAAATGCCGAGTTCGGTAAGGTTCGGCTCCCGACCCATGGCGTGCAGGACGCGCTCATATTCTTCGGGGGAGAAGCCGTGTTCGGCGACGATTTCGGGCGTGATCTGGGACATGGGCGGGCCTTAGCGTTGTCGAGCGATTCCGCCTAGCCCCGAATATGGATTTGGCGCTTGCCTGGCTGGCCGCCTCACTCCGCAAGTTGGGCGGCGAGCCCGGCAAGAGCGACACCCAATTGGCCAACCGCATCTTTGTCGCGTGATCCGGCGAAGATCGATGCGGACAGGCAGAAACGCGGCGCATCGGCCTGCAACGGCAAGGCAGCACCGATGGAGCAAACGCCAGCATGGCCAAAGCCATCATCTACTGCAAAGCCGCGTGCGCCGGCTTCGCTCACCTGATTGGCATAGGCATCAAAGCTGAGCGCGCGTGCCCAACGGACGGAGCGATAGCGCTGCTCTAGCGTTTGGATGTCGATGCCGTCGGCCGCCGCCAGCGACCGACCGGTGGCGCCGCCGCCCGAGGGCTGGCGTTGCCCGATGACCATGTGGATGCGTGTCGCCGCCCCGCTTTCGGCCAGCGCCTCCAACTGGAGCCGTTCACCGGCCACCAACCGCCAAAAGCCGATGGTGGCATCATGCGCGCGGGCAAATTGCTCCATGGCGGGGCGCGCCTTTTCGATCCACAAAGAATGGGCATCCCGCGGAAGGCCAGCCGCGATCCAGTCAGCGGCAAGGCGATAGGTGCGCGCCCGATCATCGCGCAGAACGGCGCCTTCCAACACCAGTGCCCGCAACAGGTTGAGGCAGCTTGACGGGTTGAGCGACAAAGTGCGCGCGATGGCAGACAAGGTCAGCCCGCGCTTGTCCGCGCCCAACACGCGCAGAATCGCAAAGGCTTGCGCAACACTTCGGACGGGCAATTTTTCTTCGGCCATCGCGATGTGATATCTTTCATATATATGAAAAGCAATTCTCTATGATGAATGCGCCCTCTTGCCGTTCGCGTGGCATCTGCCAAAGATGATCGCAAAGGAGAGACTCGCATGGGCATGCTGGAAGGTAAGGTTGTCGCCGTGACAGGTGCGGGGCGCGGTGTCGGGCGGGAAATCGCGCTGCTGTGCGCCAAACATGGCGCGGCGGTGGTCGTGAATGATCCCGGTGTCGGCGGTGGCGGCGAAGGCGGCGATGCCGGACCTGCGCAGGAAACGGTCAACGATATCCTTTCTGCGGGCGGGAAGGCGCATGCCAATCTGGCGAGCGTGGCCGATCCCATCGGCGCGACGTCGATCATCGAAGATGCGGTCCAGCGCTTCGGGCGGATTGACGCTGTTGTGAACAATGCGGGCATCCTGCGCGACACCATTTGGCACAAGATGAGCCATGAGGATTGGCGCGCCGTTATCGACGTGCATCTGAACGGCGCGTTCAACGTGTCCAAGGCCGCGACGCCCTATTTCCGGGAGCAGCAGTCGGGCAGCTTCATCCACTTCACGTCTACCTCGGGCCTTGTCGGCAATATCGGCCAAGCCAATTATTCGGCGGCCAAGCTCGCCATTGTGGGCCTGTCGCAGTCGATTGCGCTGGATATGGCGCGGGCAGGCGTGCGCTCCAACTGCATCGCGCCCTTCGCTTGGAGCCGGATGACGGCATCAATCCCTGCGGAAACGCCGGAGCAAAAGGCCCGCGTTGAAAAGTTCAAATCGATGAGCGCCGATAAAATCGCCCCGCTCGTCGTCTATCTGGCATCGGACGCGTCCAAAGATGTCACGAACCAGATTTTCGCCGTGCGCAAGAATGAGATCACCCTGTTCAACAAGCCCCGGCCCATCCGGTCGATGACCAAGTTGGAAGGCTGGACCCCGGAGTCGATTGCGGATGAACTGATCCCGTCATTCCGGCCAAGTTTCGCGCGCGCAGATGAAGTGTCTGCCCACGCCTTTCCTCACGATCCCATTTAAGGACCCCCGACATGACCATCGGTATGGACGCAGAAATTTTCGACCAGTTTATTGACCAGCTGCAGCGCTATGTGCGGGAACGGCTGATCCCTGCGGAAAAACAGGTTCTGGAAACCGATCTCATTCCCGACGACATCTTGAAAGAGATGCGCGAGATGGGCCTGTTTGGCTTGACCATGCCGGAGGAATTTGGCGGCGCCGCCATGAACATCCAGCAATATGTGCGCACCATCCGCGAACTGAGCTACGCCATGCCATGCTACCGGTCGATCACGTCGATCAATATCGGCATGGTCTGTTCCGCCCTCAAAAACGGCGGCACCGAAGCGCAAAAGGCAGAATGGTTGCCACGGCTTGCGGCGGGCGAAATCGCGTCCTTCGGCCTGACCGAGCCGGGTTCCGGCTCTGACTCTGCCGCGATGCAGACCATTGCCGTCAAGTCGGGCAATGGCTGGAAATTGAACGGGACAAAGCGGTACATCACCAATTCGCCCTTCGCCAATGTCGCGCTCATCATGGCGCGGACAAGCAAGGAGGCGCTGCCCAAGAATGCGCATGTCTCCGCCTTCCTGGTGCCGATGGACACGCCGGGCATCACCGTGGGCAAATCGGACAAGAAGATGGGTCAGGCCGGAAGCCACATCGCCGACATCATCATGGAAGACGTGCAACTGCCCGCGGATGCGCTGCTGGGCGGTGAGGAAGGCAAGGGCTTTGTGACGGCGATGCAAAGCCTCGATAATGGGCGTTTGTCGGTTGGGGCTGCGGCTGCGGGTTATGCGCGCCGGGCGCTCGACAGTGCGTTGCGTTATGCCAATGAACGCAAGGCGTTTGGAGAACCCATCGCCAATTTCCAGCTGATCCAGCAGATGCTGGCCGAAAGCGAAATCGAAATTTACGCGGCGGAATGCATGTTGGACGATGCGTGCCGTCGCGCCGATGCAGGCGAAAACGTGCTCCGCAAGGCCGCCGCTGCAAAGGTGTTCGCCACCGAAATGTGCGGCCGCGTTGTTGACCGTGTCGTGCAGATTTACGGCGGCGCCGGTTATCTTGCGGAATATGATGCGGAACGCTTCTTCCGCGATGCGCGCGTGTATCGCATTTACGAAGGCACAACGCAGATCCTCCAGCTCCAGATCGCCAAGCACATGCTGCGCGAATGGGCGGCGGCGTGAGGATTTAAGATGTATAACCTCCTCTCCGGCCTCTCGGTCATCGAGGCGTCGTCCTTCGTCGCCTCGCCGACGGCGGGGCTATACTGCGCGCAGTTCGGGGCGGAGGTGATCCGTGTCGACCAGATTGGCGGCGGGCCGGACTATCGGCGCTGGCCGGTGACGCAGGAGAACAACTCGCTTTATTGGGAGAACCTCAACCGCGCGAAGAAGTCGGTGGCACTTGACCTTGGCCGACCCGAGGGACGCGAGCTGCTGCAGGAACTGGTGCGCGCCACCGGGCAATTCATCACCAACTTTCCGGCAGAAGGTTTCCTCTCCCACGCCAAGCTCGCCGAAGGGCGGCCGGATCTTGTGACCGTCCGCATCATGGGCTGGGCCGATGGCGCCCCCGCGCTGGATTACACCGTCAACAACGCCGTCGGGTATCCGATGATGACAGGGCCGGGGCCGGAGCCGGTCAACCATGTGCTGCCTGCTTGGGATCTCCTATCGGGCGGCTATGCGGCCTTTGCTTTGCTTGCAGCCATCCAGAAGCGGACAGCGACAGGCGAGGGGAGCGAGGTCCGTATTCCTTTGTCCGACGTTGCCATCGGGTCGGTCGCCAATCTGGGCGGCATTGCCGAGGTGCTCTATGCGGGCGCCAATCGTCCGCGCCTTGGCAACACCGTCTATGGCCTGTTCGGGCGCGATTTCGTGACGCGCGATGGCCAGCGGACGATGATTGTGGTCGTCACCCCGCGCCAATGGGCGAACCTGCTCACCGCGCTCAATTTGACCGATGCCATCGGCGCGCTTGAAGCGGCACGGGGCGTCAGCTTTGCCAAGGATGATGGGCTGCGCTTCGATCACCGTGACGCCCTCTTCCCTCTGTTTGAAGCGGCCATTGCAGCGCGCGATCATGCAGACCTCGCGCTCGCTTTTGACGCGGGCGGGATTGTTCACAGCGCCTATCGCACGATGATGGATGCGGTGGCGGATGACCGGCTGGTGGGCAGCAATCCAATGTTCAGCCCGTCCACCAACAACCCCTCCGGCTTTGCCTATCCTGCCGCCGGATCGTTCGGCACGGTGCCGCAACAGGACCGCGGGGCGCCCTTGCCCGCGCCACGCAACGGGCAGCATAGTGAGCAGGTGCTCGCCGAACGGCTCCATCTTTCCTCGGGTGAAATCGCCCGTCTCATAGACTCCAAAATCGTAGGAACCGCCTCATGACCCAACTCCGTCGCGCTGCCATTGTTGCTCCGATCCGCACCCCTGTCGGCAAGTTCGGCGGAGCTCTCTCTTCTATGACGGCGGGGCAGTTGGGCGCCGTCATCCTGAAGGCGCTGATGGAGCGTACGAAGATTGATCCGTCGCGTGTCGACGATGTCGTGTTCAGCCAAGGCTATGGCAATGGCGAAGCGCCGTGCATCGGCCATTGGGCGTGGTTGCTGGCGGGGCTTCCCGAAGAAGTGCCCGGCTATCAGCTGGACCGGCGCTGCGGCTCCGGCCTGCAGGCGATCATCAATGCCGCGATGATGGTGCAGACGGGGATGAGCGATGTTGTCGTCGCTGGCGGTTGTGAGAGCATGTCGAATGTCGAGCATTACTCCACCGACATCCGCAAAGGTGTGCGCGCGGGCAATCTGACGCTGCATGACCGTCTGACGCGTGGTCGTGTGATGAGCCAGCCGATTGAACGCTATGGCGTCATTTCCGGCATGATCGAAACCGCCGAGAACCTCGCCAAGGATTGGAACATCAGCCGCGAAGCCTGCGACGCTTATGCCGCGCGCAGCCATCAGCGCGCAGCGGCAGCCTGGGCAAATGGCCTGTTCGCGGACGAGTTGGTGCCCGTCTCCGTGCCGCAGAAGAAGGGCGACGCGATCCTCTTCGATCATGATGAAGGCTATCGCGCCGATGCCAGCTTGGAGACGCTGGGCAAACTGAAAGCGCTCGAAGGTGGTGTTGTGACGGCAGGCAATGCCAGCCAGCAAAATGATGCGGCGGCGGCCTGTCTCGTCGTTGCGGAAGACAAGTTGGAAGAACTCGGGCTGGAGCCGATTGCCTATTTCCATAGCTGGGCCGCCGCTGGCTGTGATCCGAGCCGCATGGGCTATGGCCCGGTGCCCGCGACCGAGCGTCTCTTCGCGCGCAATGGTCTGTCGTGGAACGACATCGGCCTCATTGAACTCAACGAGGCGTTCGCGCCGCAGGTGCTCGCCTGCCTCAAAGGCTGGGGCTGGGCGGATGACGACAGCCGACATGAGATGCTGAACGTCAATGGATCGGGCATTTCGCTCGGCCACCCCATCGGTGCGACCGGCGGGCGTATTCTTGCCAACCTCACGCGCGAACTGCACCGCCGTGATGTGAAGTACGGGCTGGAAACGATGTGCATCGGCGGCGGTCAGGGCATCGCTGCGGTGTTTGAGCGGGCATGACGCCAAACACCTACCTCTCTGCCGCGCAAACCTATCGGGACGCTGCCCGCGTGGCGTTGGCGACGCGCGATCAAAATGATCAGCGCGCCGCCCATGGCTTTGCTTGGGTCGCGACCAGTGTGGCGGCCCTCGAAGCCATGCTCGACTGGCGGGCGCGCAATGGCGATGCCAATCCCATCGATGCGCTGGTCGCAGACCTTGCCTTTGCCGAAACCATTGCGCAGCTCATCGGTGGTCTGCCGATGGGGCAGAATGAAATCTTCCGCCCTGCTGATCTCGGGCTGGGTGAGGCCGCCCGGACACTCGCACAGGCTTGCGCGCTGTTGGTAGAGGCTGATCATGCCACGACGCGCGCCGCCGTCGGCCAGCTTCTTGCCGAGGGAAACTGGCCCAGCGAGAGCTTCCATGATGCGGAGCTGGACGCCATCCGTGATCAGTTCCGCCGCTTTACCGATGCCGAAATCCTACCGCACGCCCACAAATGGCATCTCGCCAATGATCTGATCCCCGATGCGACGGTCGCGGCGATGGCGGAACTGGGCACCTTTGGCGTCTGCATTCCCGAGGAATTTGGCGGTCTCGGCCTGTCCAAGCTCGTCATGTGCATCGTCACTGAAGAATTATCGCGCGGCTGGATCGGTGCGGGGTCGCTCGGAACACGGTCAGAAATTGCGGGCGAACTCATCACGCTGGGCGGGACGGACGCGCAAAAGGCGCATTGGCTCCCCAAGATCGCGAGCGGGGACGTGCTGCCGACGGCTGTGTTTACGGAGCCCGATACCGGCTCCGACCTTGGCGCGCTCCAGACGCGGGCGCGGCTGGAGGGTGGCCATTGGGTGATCGACGGGGCGAAGACATGGATCACCCATGCCAGCCGGTCAGACATGATGACGCTGCTTGCCCGAACGTTGCCGGATGCGAAGGGCTATGCGGGCCTCTCCATGCTGCTCGTCCCCAAGCCGCGCGGGACAGACGCTGATCTGTTCCCGGCGGACGGCATGTCGGGCAGCGAGATTGAAGTGCTCGGCTATCGCGGGATGCGTGAATATGCGCTTCAGTTCGACGCGATGACAGCGCCTGCCGAGGCGCTTCTGGGCGGCGAAGAAGGTCAGGGCTTCAAGCAATTGATGCGCACCTTTGAAGGCGCCCGCATCCAGACGGCGGCGCGCGCCGTGGGGGTGGCGAAACGCGCGCTGGAACTGGGCCTCTATTATGCGCTGGGCCGCAAGCAATTCGGCAAAGCGATTGTCACCTTCCCGCGTGTGTCGGACAAATTGGCGATGAGCCTTGTTGATCTCATCCTTTCGCGTGAACTGACTTATGCCGCGGCCCGCGCCAAGGATTCGGGCAAGCGCTGCGACATTGAGGCGGGCATGGCAAAGCTGCTCGCGGCGCGCACGGCCTGGTCTAATGCCGATGCCGCGCTTCAGGTTCATGGCGGCAATGGCTATGCGCTCGAATATGAAATCAGCCGCATCCTGTGCGACGCGCGCATCCTGAATATCTTTGAAGGGGCGGCCGAAATTCAGGCGCAGGTGATCGCCAAGGGCTTGGCCGGAGGGCGCAACTAATGGGTGATTGGGACGCGTGGATCGGGCGGATCGAAACCCGCACGGACCAGATTGACGCGGGGATGGCGGCGCGCTGGCTCGCCATGCTCGATCGCGACATTTCGGTGGATGGCGTGATGCCGCAGGCGATCCACTGGGCGCTGTGTCTCCCCGATGCGCCGACCGCGCAACTTGGGCCGGATGGCCACCCGCTGCGCGATGACAGCCCGGACTCCTTCCTGCCGCCTGTGCCACTGCCGCGCCGGATGTGGGCATCGAGCAAGGTCGCGTTTCTTGCTCCACTCAAGATCGACGACACGATCACGCGGACGTCCAAGGTCCTGTCGGTCACCGCCAAATCCGGCGGGTCAGGCGATCTTGTCTTTGTCGAGGTGGAGCATCAGACGAGCAACCAAGACGGCGCCGCTGTCCGTGAGGTCCAGTCCATCGTCTATCGCGGCGCTGCGCCTGCCGGGAGCGCTCCGGTGCCACCGCCGCCGGGGCCGGAGCTTTTCGATCCCACGGGCTGGGATGCCCACCGTACGCTCGTCCCGACGGAGCCTTTGCTGTTCCGCTTCTCCGCGCTGACCTTCAACAGCCACCGCATCCATTATGACCTGCCCTATGCGACCGCCGAAGAGGGGTATCGCGGGCTTGTCGTCCATGGGCCGCTGACCGCGACCAAGCTGCTGCAACTGGCGCAGGCGGAGCTGGGCGACAATGCGCTCACCAGCTTTGCCTTCCGTGGTACGTCGCCTGCCATCTGCGGCGAGGCGCTGCATCTTGTGATGCGCGGGCAGGGCAATGACATTGAACTTGGGGCCTTTGCCTCTGATGGCCGTCAGGTGATGGCCGCCACCGCAACCGGGAAAGACTGATATGAGCGAGACCAACGACATCGCCGAAATCCGCCGCGCCGTGCAGGCGCTTTGCGCGGAATTCCCCGGCGAATATTGGCGGGAAAAGGACGCCGCGCGCGCCTATCCGGGGGAGTTCGTAGACGCTCTCACTAAAGCCGGGTTCCTCGCCGCCCTCATTCCGGAAAGCTATGGCGGGTCAGGCCTCAGCCTTGATGCCGCTGCGATCATCATGGAGGAAATTCAGGCGGCAGGCTGCAACGGCGCCTCGGCGCACGCGCAGATGTACATCATGAACACGCTTCTCAAATATGGCAGTGAGGACCAGAAGGCGAAGTATCTGCCCGGCATTGCCAACGGGTCGCTGCGTCTGCAGGCTTTCGGCGTCTCTGAACCAACGAGCGGCACGGACACCCTCTCGCTGCGCACCGTCGCTGTGCGCGACGGCGATGAGTACATCATTAATGGTCAAAAGATCTGGACGAGCCGCGCGGAATATTCGGACCTGATGCTCCTCCTTGCCCGCACCACCCCGCGGGGAGAGGTGGCCAGCAAGACCGAAGGCCTCTCCATCTTCCTCGTCGATATGCGCGAGGTTGTCGGCAACGGCATGACCATCAAGCCCATCCGCACGATGATGAACCATTCAACGACCGAGGTCTTTTTCGATGACATGCGCATCCCCGCGAGCGCGCTGATCGGCGAAGAGGGGAAGGGCTTCCGCTACATCCTCTCAGGCATGAATGCCGAACGCATCCTGATCGCGGCGGAATGCATCGGCGACGCCAAATGGTTCATCAATAAGGCGACGGAGTATGCCAAGGACCGGCAGGTCTTTGGCCGCGCCATCGGCCAGAATCAGGGCGTCCAATTCCCCATCGCCCGCTGTTATGCGCAGATGTGCGCCGCCGAACTGATGGTCCATCATGCCGCCCAAGTGTTCGACGCCGGCGGCAATCCGGGCGCGGAAGCGAACATGGCGAAGATGCTCGCTTCAGAAGCAAGTTGGGCCGCCGCCGACATGTGCGTGCAGACGCATGGCGGCTTCGGCTTTGCGGAGGAATATGACGTCGAACGCAAATTCCGCGAGGCGCGGCTCTATACCGTGGCACCGATCAGCACGAATTTGATCCTCAGCTATCTGTCGGAGCATGTGCTGGGCTTGCCACGGAGCTACTGACGGGGGCGACTCTCCCATTCCGTTCGTGTCGAGCGAAGTCGAGACACGTGGCGCCATACGTCCCTCGACGTCGCTCGGGACGAACGGTGTGTTTTAAATCTCGAACGTCACGCCCTGCGCCAGCGGCAGGGCGGTGCCGTAGTTCACCGTGCTCGTCTGGCGCCGCATATAGGCTTTCCAGCTGTCGGAGCCGGACTCGCGCCCGCCGCCGGTTTCCTTTTCGCCGCCAAAGGCCCCGCCAATTTCCGCGCCCGACGTGCCGATGTTGACGTTGGCGATGCCGCAGTCGCTGCCGGCAGCGGACGTGAACAGCTCTGCCTCGCGCAGGTCGGTCGTGAAGATGGAGGAGGAAAGACCCTGCGGCACCGCGTTCTGAAGTGCGATGGCCTCGTCCAGCGTGTCATAGGCAAAGACGTAGAGGATCGGCGCGAAGGTTTCGGTCAGCGCGGGGCCGTCTTGTTCGGGCAGGCTGACAACAGCGGGCGTGACGTAAACGCCGGGGCGGTCGACACGCGCACCGCCGGTCACGGTGCCGCCCATTGCACGCGCTGCGTCGAGGGCGGTCTGCATCGCATCAAAAGCGGCTTCGTCGATCAATGGTCCCATCAGCGTGTCAGTGTCGCGGGGGTCGCCGATCCGGATCGAGCTTGCCGCGGCGCGGATGCGGGCCAGCATGTCATCATGGACGGGGCGCTCCACGAACAGGCGACGCAGCGATGTGCAGCGCTGGCCGCTCGTGCCCATGAACCCGAAGGCTGACGCGCGCAGGGCAAGGTCAAGGTCCGCCTTGGCGCTGACGACTGTCGCATTGTTGCCGCCGAGTTCGAGCAGCGATCGGCCAAAGCGGCGGGCGACGCGTTCTCCAACAATGCGGCCCATCCGCGTGCTGCCAGTAGCTGAGACGAGGCGGATGCGCGGATCGTCGACGAGGGCCGCGCCCACATCTGCGCCGCCGAGGACGAGCTGGGCGAGATGCGCCGGAGCCTCAGGGAAGTCCGCTGCCACCTGATCGAATAGCGCCTGCACGGCAAGCGCGGTCAGCGGCGTTTTCTCCGATGGCTTCCAGATGATGCTGTTGCCGCAGACGAGCGCGAGCGCCGCATTCCAGGACCAGACCGCGACGGGGAAGTTGAACGCGGTGATGACGCCGACCGGACCGAGCGGATGCCATGTCTCACTCATCCGGTGCATCGGGCGTTCGCTGGCGATGGTGAGGCCGTAGAGCTGGCGGGACAGACCAACCGCGAAATCGCAGATGTCGATCATCTCCTGCACTTCGCCCAGCCCTTCGGAAATGGGCTTGCCGCAATCGAGCGTCACCAGTTCGCCCAACGCCTGTTTGTGATCGCGCAGGGCATTGCCGAGGCGGCGGACGAGCTCCCCCCGCACGGGGGCCGGGACGGTGCGCCATTGGTGGAAGGCCTCTTCCGCACGCGCGGCAGCAACGGCGACGTCATCGGTGGAGGCGTCTGAGATCGTGGCGACATGGCTGCCGTCAATGGGGGAGGCGATGGGGCGCGTGCCGGAGGACCAGTTCTCTTCGGCGACGCCGAGTTGGGTGAGGAGGGCGCGGACGTGGTCTTGGGTCGAGGGCAGGGTCATGGGGAGGGGTGATAGGCGAAGGAGATGTTCGCTTCCAGTGTTCCCCGCACGTCATGCTGAACTTGTTTCAGCATCCATAAGCATCTGGTCTCAACGTGAATGTGCAAGGTTCGGGCAATGTGATGCCAATGGATCCTGAAACAAGTTCAGGATGACGGGGTGGTGAGTCCCATCGCACCCCCAAACAAAAAAGGCCGACCCGAAGGCCGACCTTTTTCGTGAACTTGACGGTCGGATAACCGATCAGGCGTCGTCCGAACCTTCCGCCGCGGCGGGGGCTTCGGCGCCTTCTTCGGCAATCGTGCCGGGTTCGGCATTGGGATCGAAATCTTCGGTGAACCCTGCGACGTCCTTTTCGAACATCGAGGCCATGACATCGACACCCTGGCTCTGCAGATCGGCTTCTTCCGGCGAGCGGGCAACGTTCACCTTGATGGTGACCGACACGTCCGCGTGGAGCGAGACCTTCACTTCATACAGGCCAATAGCCTTGATCGGCTTGTCGAGGACGATCTGCTGCTTGCCGACCTTCTTGCCATCAGCGACGAGCGCTTCGACAATGTCGCGCACAGCCACTGAACCATAAAGCTGGCCAGTGTTAGACGCCTGACGGATGAGCGTAACCGAGACGCCGTCAATGCCCTTGGAGGCCGCTTCGGCTTCCGTGCGCTTAACTTCGTTGTCGGCGACGATCTTCGCCTTGTTTGCTTCAAACAGCTTGCGGTTGGCTTCGTTGGCACGAAGCGCCTTGTTGCGCGGCAACAGGAAGTTGCGGGCAAAGCCGTTCTTGACGGTGACCACGTCACCGATTGCGCCGAGCTTTTCGACGCGTTCGAGAAGGATGACTTCCATCGGGTGTATTCCTTACTTCACGATGAAGGGCAGAAGCCCGATGTGACGGGCGCGCTTGATGGCCTGGGCCAGTTCGCGCTGCTTCTTTGCAGAAACGGCGGTGATGCGCGACGGAACGATCTTGCCACGTTCAGAGACAAAGCCCTGAAGCAGACGGACGTCCTTATAATCGATCTTCGGGGCGTTCTTGGCTGCGAACGGGCAGCTCTTGCGCCGGCGGAAAAATGGGCGTGCCATGGTCTGGTGCCTTCCTTAGAAATCTAGAGCTTCGTCGTCGCGGCGCGGCTTGCGGTCGCGCTCGCCCTTACGCATCATCACCGACGGACCGGCTTCCTGCTCATCAACCTTAACGGTCATGTAGCGGAGCACGTCTTCGTTGATCTGCGTCTGACGCTCGAGTTCGGCAACAACGTCGCCGGGCGCTTCGAAGGCAAGCATCACATAGTGAGCCTTGCGGTTCTTGGCGATTTTGTAGGCGAGGGTGCGAAGACCCCATGTTTCGGTCTTAGAGACCTTACCGCCGTTTGTTTCGACGATTTCGGTGGCTGTTGCCGCCAACGCGTCAACCTGGGCTTGAGCCAGATCCTGACGCGCAAGAAAAATGTGCTCATAAAGAGCCATAAAGCTTGCCTTTCCTGGCCGATCGCTGACGCCGCCCCATGCGGTCGCCCCTCCGGCTTTCTTCGATTCCCTTTTGGGGAAGGCGCGGCATTGGCGGATGCGGGGCCAAAAAGCAAGGGGCGCGGTGGTTCGCCCAAAATAGCCCCGCCACATGAGATGGTTAATAGCGCCGTAGCGGAGGTTGTTGTCCGTTCGAAAAGCAGGTGCGCGGTGTAGAGGATGCCGTATGACCCCGCGCCGCCGCAACAAGACGATTGATTGGATTGGCTTCATGCTGCTGGCCGTCATGGCGCTCAACGCCATGTGGCAGGCGGGGTATCAGTAGGCACATTTTACACCGTCATGCTGAACTCGTTTCAGCATCCATGAACACCGCGTGAGAAAAGTTTTCGCCGACAGATGCCAATGGATCCCGAAACAAGTTCGGGATGACGGGTTTTGGAGTTACTCCATCCCCTGATATTTCAGTTCCAGATACCGGCTCTGTGTCGCGATGCGTTGCAGGTCGCCTGAGGCGATCTGTTCGCTCATCCGCTGGAGTTCGCTCTCCACAACGTTGAGGCCTTCGACCAGCTGCTTGTCGGGGCTCATTCCATTGAGCCCGTCGCGCCGCAGGTGATCGGGCACGCGCAGATAGCCGTTGACGAGCTCAGGCAGTTCGTCCGCGATCAGGCGGCGGATTTCGAGCGCGGCCGGTTCCTTTTCATCCAACGCCTGCAATTGCGGTGTCAGCTGTTCCAGCTTGACGCCGATGGAGTCGGCCAGCCTTTGGGCCGGTGGCGGCAAGGCACGGCGTTGCCCGGCAAGCCAGACCTCGGTCGTCAGCGGCAGAGACTTGAGCGGCGCTGTCGGCAGTCGTTCCGGGTCCACGCGCAAGCCGGCGGGAAGGACGATTGCGGCCAGCGCCAGCCCAAAGAACAGCATGACGGAAAGCACGAGGCCCATAATGCCAATCGGGCTGATGAGCATCGCAAAGGCAGGTACGCCGATCAGGAAGGCAAGCGACAGCCATAAGACGCGCTTGGCCTTGATCTTGCCGCTATTGACCAGGCGACGGATGGCGCGCTGCTGCAGGCGGGATTGGCCGCCATGCCGCTGGAGTGCGGCTTCTGCCCGGGCCAGAACGTCTTCGCTGCGCATCGCGGCCCCTTATTCGACCGGTGCGAAGGGGTTGGGCGCGCTGGATTCGATCGCGGCCTGCGCCTGCCCTTCTGCACGGGCGATATAGCCTTTGGACTTTTCGACTTCGTCTCCCAGAGTTTCAACGGTCGTCTTCATGGAGATCAGCGCCTTCGCCTTGAAGGTGTCGATCTGGTCCATCGTCAGATAGATGTTCTGGAAGGCGCGTTGCAACGTTTCGACGGGGATGGTCGAGCTCGCCGCCTGTTCGTGGATGCGCGCCGTCTGGTTCTTCAGCATCTCACCGGTGGAATCGATGATGTTGGCGGTCGTCGTGTTGAGCGCGGTGATCTGATCCAGCACCAGCTTCTGCCCGACCAGCGCCTGCGCAACGGTCACGGCTGTCCGCAAGGCAGAGACGGTGGTGGTCGACGCACGGTCGACGCCCTTGATCAGTTCGACATTGTTCTTCTTCACAAGATCAAGCGCGAGATAGCCCTGCACGGTGACGGCCATTTGCGTCAGCAGATCCTGCGTGCGCTGGCGGGTGTAAAAGAGCGCGGTCTCGCGGATCGCCTTGGCCTTGGCGGGGTCATTAATCTCAATGTCGGCGGCGCTCGTTTCCAGCTTGGTATCAAGGGCCTTGGACACAAGGATCATCTGTTCCAGCCGACCCATGGCCGCCCAGAGTGTCTGGCGCTCCACATCAATGGCGGCATTGTCCTTCAGCAGCTCATCCTTGCCCGACGCGAGGTGCGACAGGATGGAGGCGATATGCCCTTGGCTCGATTTGTAGCTGTCAAAATAATCGCGCAGCTTGCTGCCATAGGGGATGATCCCGAACAGCTTTTTGCGGGTGAACAGATCGTCCTTCTTGCCGGGGTCGAGGTCTTCGATTGTGCGGCGCAATTCGGCGAGGTTCGCGCCCACAGTTGAGTCCTGATCCATCGCGCGGACGGGCCGGTCAAGGAAGCGGTTGGACTGGCCGGCGGCATCGGCAATTTCGCGTCGGCCCATATTGACGAGCTGATCAACCTTCTTGCCAAACTCAGGCGAGTTCGCGTCCAGCACGACGAGTTCGGCCACAAAGGCCTCGGCCTTTTCTTCCAGCGCCGACTTCTTCGTGTCGTCAATCGGCACTAGCCCCGCCGCCTTGGCGGGCGCGACGACCGGCACCGGATCAGGTGCGGTCAATGTGAGTCCAGCGTCCTCGACAGTCGTTGCCACGGGCATCTCCTTGCAAATCTGCCCTATAGATGGAACGAAACACTGTATTATTCAAGTAGAACAGTTCGGCAAATATCCTAGAAACGTAGCGATCAGGCGGCCCAAGCCATTTCATTGTCGCGCGCATAGGCAAAGAGCGCTTTGTCGAGCGGGGGGAGAACGAGGCCACGCGCTGTTGTCAGGGCTGTGCTGCGCTGGGGCGTTGAGGTCTCTGCGGTGATCCCTTGGGTGTCGAGCTTTGCTTGGCTTGCCGCCGCACGGGCCAGTTCGAACCAGCTGATTTCGCACGGGTTTGTAAGATGCCAAAGCCCCTGTTCGCCATCGAGCAGGAGGTCGAGTGTGCCGTGCACAAGATCCGGCACATAGGTGGGCGACACGATCTCGTGTGCGTTCGCCGTTACTGGCGCACCCCTGTGGAGGCGATCTAGGATGGACCAAATGAAGTTATATCGGTCCCACGGCCCGAAAAAGGCGCTGGTGCGGATGATCAGGCTTTTGTCCCACGCCATAGCCACGAGCTGTTCGGCCGCGTGTTTGCTGGCCCCATAGGTGCACAGGGGATTCGCGGTGTCGCTTTCGAGATAGGGGCGTGCACCTTGGCCATCGAAAACAAGATCAGACGAGAAGGTGACGAAGGGCATATCCCGCGCGGCGCAGGCTTGGGCGAGCCGTTCCGGCCCGGTCGCATTTTCAGCGAAACAGCGGTCGCGCTCCTGCGCGGCATCGGCGACGCGGACAAAACCGGCGGCGTTGATAACCGCCCATGGATTGAGATCGGCCATCGTCCGGTCGATGGCCGCGTCATTGGTGATGTCGAGGTCCGCCCGCGTTGTGGCAACGGCATGCAGCCCACGCGCGTCGCAGATGCGGAGCAGCGCGCGGCCGAGCGTCCCGGTCGCGCCGGTGATGAGGATCGGTCTGGATGTGCGGGCGGGCAAATTTCGCGCCTTCAGCTTCCCTTCGCGAAGGAAGCGGGTGTCGCGCGCCCACCAGCCAGGTGTGTCGAGCACGGGATGGGCAAAGGCCCCGGACTGCGCGATCTCCAGCGCCGCTTTGGCGACCAATGTCGGCCGCGGTTTTGGCCCGGTCATGTCGAAGAGTCCCGGTTCAAAAACGCCGTCCTTGCGCGTCAGGAGTGAACACCAGTCCACTGCGCCAAAGACGGACCACAATGTCACCCCCCGTATGTCCACGCCCGCATCGCCCAGCGAGCAGGCAGCCGCCCATATGTCGGTCAGCCAACGCAACTGCTCTTCGCGGGTGCAACTATTGTGCGCCTCCGTCACGGCGAGCGGAAGATGGTAGCGCTCCCACGCTTCGGTCAGGCGCGCCGCACAGCCCAGCTGCCCATCGGCTTCGGGAATGCGGACGGCTTCGGTATCGACGTAGGCCAGTTGCCCGTTTCCGCCCGCGGGCAGACCCGGATAGAGGTGGCATCGCTCATCCAGAAAGCGGTCGCTCGTCAGATAGTGGTTGATGCCGATGATGTCGGGCCGACCCATGCCGTCGCGGAGTTCGGAGAGCCGCGCCTCCGCAATCCCGGCTTCTTGAAATGCATCGGCCCAAGGATGATCGGGCTGGACCCGCCCGGCCAGCAGATCGAGGCTCAACCAGCGGCGCTCATTTTCATAGGCGGCTTGGTAGGCGAGACGCCGGGTGGAGAAGGTCCGGCCCAAATCCTCCGTCTGGATCAATTGCGCGGTCGGAGTGATGGCGCGCACCGCCTGCATGGCGAGCGCAACTCCCCGACACTGGTTGAGGGTCGCGGCCAGAAAGGCGGCGGGGTCCTGCCGGTGCGGATACCAATGGCCGTACAGACAGGAAAACCGCGCGGTGGTGAGCGGTTCATTGACGGGCGTCCAAGCGTCAATCCACGGGTAACGGGCAGCGGCTTTTGCGGCGAACGCGGCCAGCTTTTCGGGGAAGAGCGGATCTAGCAAATCGGTGTAATGCGGCCCGCTGCCATGGTGGACGAGGCCCGCGATGACGCGGATGCCCAAATCGCGCAACCGCGTCAGCCGCGCATCGTGCCAGCGCCAGTCACAGGCGTCCGGATGGTCAGGCGCGATGCTTTCCCAGATAACGGGGTAGCGCAGCGTCTTGATGCCAAGGCCAGCCAGCAGGTCCAGATCCTCCGGGCGGTCGGCATGGCCCGTTTCAATCGCCTGATTGCGCCAGCTGTCGCCGACGCGGACAAGGCTGCATTCTAGCCCGGCCCATAACTCCGGGCGGACGATCTTGTTCGGGCCTTGCATGCAGCGACACCTTTTTCCTGTTTCGGAAAAAAGGAAACCGCCTGAGGGGGCGGGGGGTTCCGCCTATCCTGTCGTCTGGCCCGTCGTCTGGCCCGTCGTCTGGGAAGCGGCGATCATGTCATCCACAGCGACAAACTTTTCGCGCGGCGCGCCATCGCGGGCGCGGGCGATCTCGGCTTTGTCGATATTCTGCCAGTCGCGGAAGGTGATGATGTCCACGCCCCGGCCCTCAAGCAGCGCGTCCAGCGCCGGGCAGCCGAATTTGCCGCTGTTGCCGGTGATATCTTCAGCGATCAGATCGACAATGGCAAAGCCGTCCGGCCGGTTCGTCCCGATCGTGCCGCTGGGGCCACGCCGCGCCCAGCCGACGCAGTAAAGCCCGGGCAATATGCGCCCCTCATCATTGGCAAAGCGACCCCTGCCATGTTCATAGGGGACGCCATCAATAGGCGGTGTCTGATAGCCGATACAGGCAACAACCAGACGGCAGGGAATGACATAACGTTCACCCGTCGGCACCGAGCGCAGGTCCGCATCAAGGCGGGTCCGTTCCACGATCATGCGTTCGACGCGGCCTTCGCCTTCAAGCGCGACCGGCATCGCAAAGAAATCAAACTCCACGGCAATGTCTTTGGCGACATCGGCGTTGGCGGCGAACTCCCGAAGATGGGCCACCGACTTGCGCATACCGGGTTCCAACAGGGCATCATCGCCCACTGGCGGCAGGTCGGTTGCGTCCACAATCGGCGTCGCCCGCGTCAGATGACCAAGCTCACCCAATTCCTTGGGTGTCATGGCAATCTGGTGCGGTCCGCGCCGCCCTAGGAAGGTGATCCGGCGGATGCCCGAATGGTCGAGCTTATCCAGCGCATGGTCGACGATATCGGCGCCGTGAAACTCGTCGCGCGTCTTGGAGAGGATACGGGCGACATCGAGTGCGACATTGCCGTTCCCGACGATGACCGCGCCCGGTCCTTCAATGTCAGGGTCTAGGTCTGCGAAATCGGGGTGGCCATTATACCAGCCGACAAAGGCCGCCGAGCCGACCACACCGGGCAGGTCTTCTCCGGCAATGCCCATCTTCCGGTCCGAAGGCGCGCCTGTCGCCAGTACCACGGCATCGTAGAGCGACTGGAGTTCGGCGATGCTGACATCGCGGCCCACGGTCACGTTGCCGACAAAGCGGACATTCTCGCTGAGGTTGACCGCCTCATAGCGCTTGGACACGCCCTTGATCGATTGATGGTCCGGCGCGACGCCAAAGCGGATCAGGCCATAGGGAACGGGCAGGCGGTCTATAATGTCGATGCGTACGTCGTCGCCAAACTTCTTCTGTGCGGCTTCTGCTGTGTAATATCCTGCCGGGCCGGACCCCACCACTGCAATATGCCGCATCCCTGACGCTCCTTGCACCTTCTTGTTTTTCAGGATGCTAGCGGGGGTGGGCGGGAGTGCAAGGGGGGAGTGGTGCTCCTCCTGCCTCCCGTTTGGGCTGAGCCTGTCGAAGCCCTGTCCTTCTTGTTTCGGTGAACAGGAAGGACAGCCCTTCGACAAGCTCAGGGTGAGCGGACTTGAAGAATGGTGACCTCTACTCCGCGGCCAGCGCCATCTCGGCTGTCTGCGGGCCGCGGATGACGATGCCGGGCGTCGCGCCCTGCATCACGCCGTCGCGGAAGGTGACTTGGCCGGACTTGATCGTCGCGACATAGCCATCCGCCCTTTGCAGCAGGCGCTTGCCACCGGCCGGCAGGTCGAAGGCGAGCCAAGGCTTGCCGAGCTTGAGCCGGTCCATGTCGATGACGTTGAGGTCGGCCAGCATGCCCGGCATCACCAGACCGCGGTCGTGCAGGCCATATAGGATGGCTGTGTCGCGGCACTGGCGCTTGATGGCGAGTTCAAGGCTGATGCGTGCCTTCTTCCGGTCACGCACCCAATGCTGGAGCATGAAGGTGGGGGAAGCCGCATCGCAGATGGTGCCGCAATGCGCGCCGCCATCGGACAGGGAATTCACCGTGTCGTCAGAGGCCTGCAGGTCTTCGAGGAAGTCGAGATTACCGTCGCGATAGTTGAGGATGGGGAAGTAGATGAAGCCCTTGCCCTCATCCTTCATCAACAGGTCATAGCCATATTCAGCCGCCGACTGCCCGGCTGCGGTCGCACGGGCGAGCACGCTTTCATCGGCGGTCGGCTCATAGTTGAAGTCAGGGTCCATTTCGTAATGGGTGAACCAGCCGTTCGCGACGATGTTGAGGAAGTCGGCAATGTCGCTTTCGGGCATGACCGACTCTTCGGCGATCATCTTTGCCTTGAAGGCCGGGTCCTTCAGCTTGGCGAGCTGCTGATCCCAAGGCAAGCCGTCAATCTCTGCCCAGGAAGGCTTGAAGCGGAACGGATGGACCGTGCCCTGCCAGGCCATGATGATGCCGTTGCCGCGCAGCGCGATCTGCGCGACGATGTTGGCGCCATTGTCATTCTGCGCGCGCATCTCGCTAATCTGTTCTTCGAGCGGCAGTTCCTTCGCGATCGACTGGAGGGCGGCGAAGGTGACGGGCAGGCCGGTCTCGCGGCTCAACTGACCCATCCAGCCAAACTCATTCCATTCGCGGCGCATGTCGGACGCCATTTCGAAGACGCCATAGCCGACCCTGCCCATCGCGCGGCCAATGGCGACGAGTTCTTCCGCTGTGGCCGTCGTGCCGGGAACAAGTTCGCCATCGACGGATTTGTGCAGCACAGTGCGCGATGTCGAGAAGCCGAGTGCGCCGGCGCGGACGCCTTCTTCCACGATGCGCGACATTTCCGCGACGTCTTCATCGGTGGGGATGGCGCCTGGCTGTTCGCGGTCACCCAGCACATAGGCGCGGACGGCGCCGTGGGGCACGTGCGTGCCGACATCGACAGTGCGGGGCAGACGTTCCAGCGCGTCGAGATATTCGGGGAAGGTTTCCCAATCCCACTTCATCCCTTCGGCGAGCGCGGTGCCGGGAATGTCTTCCACGCCTTCCATCAGGGAGATGAGCCATTCATGCCGGTCCGGGCGGGCGGGGGCAAAGCCGACGCCGCAATTGCCCATGACGACCGTGGTCACGCCGTGCCAGCTGGAGGGTGCCATTTCGGCGTCCCAAGTGGCTTGGCCATCATAATGGGTGTGGACGTCCACAAAGCCGGGGGTGACGATCAGGCCGGTCGCATCGATCTCTTCGCGGCCTTTGGCCTCGACTTTGCCGACCAAGCTGATCAGGCCGCCATCGACCGCCACGTCCGCTGTAAAGGGCTTGCCGCCGCTGCCGTCGACGACGGTGCCGCCGCGAATGACCAGATCATGCATGTTTCGACTCTCCTATGATTTTGTCTTTGAATGCGATGCTATCACAAATTGACGTTTACGGAAGGGGTTTGGATCTGGGACAGTTTGTCGCTTTCGCCCTGTGGATAACTCTTGACTCACATGCGTCTAAGACGCAGCTTCACGATCCTGCCAAAGTGAGTCGCAAAAGTGACCAATTTGCGCAGTACGAGCGCTCCAAAGTGGGCGACGGGGATAAGGGTCGTATATGCGTATTGCGGGTAGACTGGCGTTGCAGACGCCGTCAGGGATAGGAGCTGCGCCCTGTGACGGGTCGCGCTTGAAATCTGATATTTTGAGCTTCCATGGATGCGACATTCTCGTGTCCAACATCTCGGAATTTGGCTTTGAGGCCAAGCTGTCCCTTCCTCTGAAAAAGGGAGCGTTGCTCCGCCTCCGCCTGCCCGGGGCAGGGGCAATGCTCGCCACAGTGGCGTCGTGCCAAAAGGGCCTGCTGAAGGCAGAATTCGTAAATCCGGTGAGCGCCGCCCGCTTGGGCAAGACGTTGGGCATGTCGCGTCTGGCACCGCAGCCGGCCTTCGCCTGATCTAAGGGCACATATCTGATGGAGAGGCTGCCATTCTGGCGGCCTTTTTCATGCGCGGGTGCCGTTGTGGTCCAATAGAAAAGGGCGGACGAAGTCGCCTTCGCCCGCCCCCAATTCTTTGTGCCTGTCAGGCCTTAGGCAGCTTGCGCCGCAACGGTCTTCCGGCTCCGACGGACAGCGCCGCCGATCATGCCAAAGCCTGCGAGCATCATTGCCCAGCTGGCCGGTTCGGGAACCGAGGACAGGGCGGTCGTAATAAAGTCCTTGTGGATATACAGCGGCACGTAGCCGTTGAATTCACCCCACGAGCTGTTGAGGCCCGCGCGGAAGTCCCCAAAGTTCGTTCCGAAGGTCAGGCCATAAGACGTGACCGACACCAGTTTGCCGTTGATGAACTGCGGACCACCCGAGTCACCACCGGCGACGCCAACTTCGCGGGCGCCGATGCCCGTGTTGCAGCCAAAGCCGGAGGGAGCGCCAACGGCTGCTGCGATGCGGCAAGCCGTATCGTTCGCTGCAAAGCCGCTGCGATCAAAGTCAGAAATGTAGGAGAAGTCCACATCGGCGGTGCCGAAGAAGTTTTCGCCACTGGCATCGCGGTCCGTGAAGAAGCCGCCAAAGGCGGAATCACCCCAAGCATAGTCGAAGATGTTGCCACCCTGACGAAGACGGCCCGTGCCTGCGTCGACACCAAAGGCGCCGCCGATGGTCGAACGCCCACCGACACCAGCAATTTCAAACTGCGAACCGGTGAGGTTGCCGCTGAAATCAATATCGTAACCGGTGGCGAAGCTAGGTGCGAGCTCCTTGAGCGTCAGAACCGCGACGTCATTCTGGTCGATCACTTCGCCGGTGTAGCCAGCGTTGACAGCATAGTGCGAGACATCGATCGCGATCGAGCTCGCGTCGCTGCTGAGGACGGTGTCTGGGTTAGCGCTGTTGCTGAAGAAGGCTGTCGTCTTGAGCGGATTTGCCGTGCCAGCGCCATTGCTAACGCAGTGCGCCGCCGTGACAATGTGCCGACGGTCAGAGGAAAGCGAACCTGAACAGATGAAGCGTCCGCCGGCACCATAATCCATGATCAGCGCAACGACGCTGTTGTTGGCCGGACGATTGGGGAAATAGATTGGGTCGCCACCGGCAAAGACTGTGCCGGTCGACGTCTGGCCAACAAGGCGCTGCGTGGCCGACCACTGCATGTCCCCGGATCCACCTGATACGGTCTTCTGTGCCGTCGCCGCCTGTGGCAGTGCGAAAGTGGCACTCGCGGCAAGCGCGAGCATAAACTTAGTCTTGGGTCGCATTTCATCCCCCGTTTTTAAAAGTGTATCCCGCCAGACGCGCTTTGCATCGCGACTCCAACGGGTTGGTCACAAGATTAAATCCGGTTAATGTCTCGTCAATGCCAAATTGGCATTATTAAGTCCCATTTTGGGGCATTTTGAACAAGTTCAGCGTTTTATGTCCCCCAAACGCTTCGCTGTTGCATAGCCGGTCAGCGCAAAGCCTGCGCCCCAGAGCCAGCCGGCCACCACATCGCTTGGCCAGTGGACACCCAGCAGATTGCGGGAAAGGCCAACAGCGACGCCGCCCGCGATAGCCAAGAAGATCCACAATGTCCGGTGGCGCGACGGCAGCAACAGCGCCGCCAGCAGCAGGATGGCCATCGCATTGGTCGCATGGCCGCTGGGGAAAGAGAGATTGCCGAACGTGTCGAGATGCGGAACGACATCAGGTCGTGCGCGGGCATAAAGCTGTTTCAATATGCTCGACGTCGCCCCTGCCACCGATGGGAAGATGACCATGACGAGGGCCGCACGCACGCGCTGCTTCCAAAGCAGCCAGCCGCCCGCTGCGATCATGATGATGGAGCGTTGGGAGGCATCGCCCAGCCAGGTAATCCCCTGAAACAGCGAGATCAGCCAATCCGGCGCGCGCCCTTCGCGCAGGGCCATGGCGCGCAACGCATCAGCTTCTACCGGTTCACCAATCCCAAACCAGACCACCGCCAGCCCGATCAGCAGCGCTGCCGCCATCAGGGCGAGGCCCGGAAACAAAGATGTCGTGAATGCGCCCCCGCGCGTCTTCATTGGGCGCCCTTGATCACGGCGCCGCCCTTGATGACGACATCGACGCTTTCAAGTTCGCGGACATCGGCCAGCGGATCGCCATCCACGGCGATCATGTCGGCATAACGACCGACCGCAATTGCGCCCACATCCTTCTCCCGGCCCAGCGCTTGGGCGGCGTTGCGCGTGGCGGCCTGAATGGCCTCCAGCGGCGTCATGCCATATTGCACCATCACCTTGAACTGACCGCCGACCAGTGCGTGTGGCATCACGCCTGCATCAGACCCGAAGACCATGCGGACGCCGGCCTTGTGCGCCTTGCGGAAATTGTCGCGCTGGATCTGCGCCACTTCGCGGTCCTTGCGCAGATTATCTTCCAGCACGCCGTTCTTCTTGCCTTCGGACTGGGTGTAGTCGGTGTTGTAGATATCCATTGAGAACCAGACAGGCTGCTTGCGCGCGACGGCAAGCTTGATGCCTTCATCGTCGACGAGGCTTGCATGTTCGATGGTGTCGATGCCGGCCTTGATCGCGGCCTTGATGCCGTCGCCACCATGGGCATGGGCGGCAACGCGGATGCCCCATTGGTGCGCTTCATCGGCAATGGCGCGCATATGCTCTTCGGACAATTGCTGCTGGCCAGGTTCCGTGTTGCGGGAAAAGACGCCGCCGGTCGCGCAGATCTTGATGACTTCCGCCCCATATTTGCGCTGGCGGCGGACCTGATAGCGCAGCTCATCCACGCTATCGCCAATGCCTTCTTCCTTGTGGTCTTTTTCAAGGCTGGGCGGCAGGAAGGTGGAATCGCAATGGCCGCCGGTTGCGCCAAGGGCGTGGCCTGCAGGAACAATTCGCGGGCCGACGGCATAGCCATTCTCGATGGCTTGCTTCAGCCCGATGTCATTCCGGTTGCCCGCCCCGACATTGCGGACCGTGGTGAACCCGGCATCAAGCATGGACCGCGCGCTGCCCACCGCCGTCATGCCCCAAAAGCTGTCCGTAAACTCCAGCCCGCGATAGCCGCCAATATCAGCAGGGCCATCCAGATGGACGTGCATGTCGATGAGGCCAGGCAGAAGCGTCTTGCTGCCAAGATCAATGACTTTGGCATTGGCCGAGAGTTTGACCGTGCGGCTGTCCGCGATGCCGACGATGCGGCCATCCTGCACTGTGATCAGCGGATAGTCGACGACCTTGCCCGTCAGCACATCCACCATGCGCGCGGCCATGATGTGGGTGACGGGGGATGCCGTTTCCTGAGCGACTACAGTGGCGGTGAGGGCGGCGGTCGCGAGGAGCGCGTAGGATGCTGTTTTCATGATCAATTGCTGACAGGCGGCGCGACGATTGGCAAGGGGTCTAGAACGAACGTGTCATGCCCGCTTCAGTCGCCAAGCGGCGATAATCGTAAATGCCGACAGTTGAACGGTTCCTTTCGAAACTCACCCGAAAAACAGGCGAAAATCCAAAGACGCTGAGGTGACGCAGCGTAGCCCCTGCGCCGGCACGTATCATCCATTCCTTGCGCTTCTCAGGAAACAGAACGAGGCGCTTGTCAGCTTCAAGGCGGTAAAGGCCGATATTGGCAAACAAAGTTGTGCGACCGGCTTCGCGCCAGCCGACAAGGCCAAGGCCCCCCATGACTGAGGCATAGCCCGGGTCGCGGGCCGACTGCCTTTGTCCAACCAAGCTTAACGCAGCCCCCGCTCGCGCTGAAAAGGCCCGTTCGATGCGGATACTTCCGTCATAGATATATCCGTCTTGAAGAGCATTGGCGCGATAATCGGCTTTCGCGACGCCCGCCTCGATCTCAACCAGTCCCTGACGGCCCAGATGGGTGGTGAGGTTGATGGATGCCGCGTCCGTTATGGCATATAGGTCGCCGCCATACCAACGCAGGCTCCGGCCGATTTGGGGGGCAAGACGCCAGCGCCCTGTGCGCGCTTCAATCCCAACTTGTGCATTGGTCAGCGCCTCATCAAACTGGCTTTGCCGGTAGAGCTGCCCAAGGCCTGAGATGCGCGCGGTAAGCTGCAACGAAGGGGTCACCGGCAGTTTGGCGAACCCTTGACCGCCGAGCTTGATCCCCACGCCTGATTTTGCCTGCGCATCTTGGGAAAGCTCAAACGGCGCGATGATCGTATCCAATGTTGTATCGCTCGTCGCGCGGTTGATGTTCGTGCTCGGCGCAAGCGACAGTTCTAAAGAAGCGCCAAAGGGTAAGCGCGACCGCAGCGCGGCATTGAACTGGTTGATCACCTGCGCAACTTCCGGAGGCAAGCCGCCCGCCTGCGCCTGCCGCAGCTCCCGGCTTGCGGCCCGCATATCGCCCATCCGCGCGAGCACTGCCGCCAACTCCACACGGACGCGCGCGCTGTTGGGGCTTTCGTCGAGAACGCCCCGATAGAGGAGCGCTGCTTCGGCCAGTCGACCACGACTGGCGAGCAACTGGCCATGGCGGTATCTGGACTCCCTGCTCACCTCAGGGTCGGGATCCGCGGCAAGCGCAGAATAGGCCGCAATGGCCGCCTGATCATCCCCCGCGGCAATGGCTTTGGCGGCGATGTCCATGACCTGCGCAGGCGACAGACCGACAACGGTCTGCGCCGCGCACGGCGCCGTCGCCGCCAGCCCGAGCAAAAGTCCTCCGAAGATCCGGGCAAGTTGGCGGCGCATGTCAGTTTTTTGTATTTGTCAGTTCCGTTTGCCCAAAGCGACGCCCGACACTCCGAATGATCCAATCACCGGGTCATTGCCATTAAAGCTGAACGTGGCCCCAAATTCGGCGGCGTTCGGCCCGAAGAACCGGCCAAGGAAGCCGTCAAATGCACTGCCAAAGGTCGTGCCATTGATAATGTTCCCCGAAAACGTCTTGGGGGCCAGGGTCGTCACGACATTTGTTGCCTGCACCGTCGCATCAAGGTTCACGATGGCTGTGAAGGCCGATGTGGCGAAATTGGCAGACAAGCTGCTCGTGCCACTCGCCTCAAAGCTGTTGCCGCCCGCGCTACCAAACCCGTAAGCAACGCCCGTATAGTCGGCTGTCCCTGTACGGGGAATCTGGGCGCCGGGTGTCGGCACACCAAAGATGGAAATATTTCGCGACGTTGAGACGTTCCCACCCGGAATGGGCGAACTGATTGTCAGGTCAACAAAGCTGGTATGCGTCAGCACCAGGCGGGGATTGCCGCTGCCCGTATTGAAAAAGCGCGCGCTGACCGTATCGCCCGCATTAAACTGACCCGCTGGGCCGGTGGTATCATAGGCCGTAAATGTTACGTTTGATCTGCCAGAGTTGATCTGAGCCGGCCCGAACCGATAGGCCAAGTCCGCCGCATTCGTCGTTGGTTGGAGGGATGGAAAGAAGCTGTAGGTTTGTGTTCCGGGATCGTAGCGGAAAAAGGACTCCTGGCTGATATTTCCGGAGCTTGCGCCACCGATTAAAATGGACGGAAGCACAGTTGGCTGGGTGAGCTCGCTAATCCCCGGAACGGTCCCAAAGATATTCGGGTCCTTGATCCCGGTCAGCACCCCGGACGCCACCCCGCCACTGCCGTCTGTCGCCGAAAAGGCGCCGCCGACTTCTTCTGCCGTCGGGCCATAGAACCGCCCGTTCAAGGGGCCGGAGTAGCTGCCGATGCCATCAAAACGGATCGTGCCGGCAAAGGCGTTGCTTGCGCCAGACAAGGTCGACGTCAGAGAGAACGTCCCGTTCGCTGTGCGAGGGGCACGACCGGAAAGAAAATAATCTTCCCGGTACTCCATATTTCCGCTCGCGGTGATGGCACCGGTACCGAAATTGGCTTCCAGGACGCCAGTACCGCCGAAGTCGGTCAGGTTTGGCAGCCCTGCATCTGCGGCCGACCCGATCAGGCGAATATTATATCCGGCACGCCCCGTTCTCGGCAAAGCCGCATCCGGCGTCTCAATGCCAAATGCCGTATCCGTCAAAATCAGTCTGCCGTTCGTCGCATAATACCATCGCCGCCCAAGCACATATTGGGTGGCCGCCAGATAGTTGCTGAAGAAGAACGAGTTGAGGTTTGGGCCGCCAAATCTCTCCACGATTGCGCCGCGATCAAATCGATCGGTCAGGAAATATTGGGAGCGCCCGTTCGTAATGACGGTATATCCCCTTTGCGCAGCATCGTAGTTTACGATCAGCGGGAGACTGGTGGCGCTGGAGTTGGCGAAGGTCTCTGCGCCGTTATTCTGCCCCGTCGTTCCCTGAATTTGGGTGTCCAGCACGGCAGCATCGTTTGCAAAGAATTCATCAGACGTGAGACTGGTCATCGTGGCGTTGCCGGCAGGCACACCGTCGCGCCGACCAATGATTGTCCCGACCGCGATGTTGCCTGTCGAGTCGGCCGCATGGAAGGCCGCGCCGACCTCTTGGGAGGCCGGTCCAAAGAAACGACCGTTGATCTGACCGGAAAAATTCTGAAAATTATTGTATCGGAAAGTGCCGGAGAACGCGTTGGCGGTCGACGAGAGACGCGCCTCGCTTGAAAAATACCCGTTGGGAGCTGGCCCGGCCGGGTTGGGAGCGGCCGTGTCCAACCGCCCATGCGTGATGACCGTCCCCGAGGCAAAATCAACCTGCATTGTTCCAAGGCCGGTAATGCCCACGACGTTGTTGCTGACCGTCTCTGCCCCGATCAGGTCGATGGCGTAATGGCCAAGGCCGGTGCGCGGCACACTCGCATCCGCAGTTTCAATGCCGTAGGAGAATGCGTCGATGGATCCACTGATTGCCGTGGCGCCGTCAATGGTTCTCTGGAA
Organism: Chakrabartia sp.; assembly: GCA_040398625.1. GTDB lineage: Bacteria > Pseudomonadota > Alphaproteobacteria > Sphingomonadales > Sphingomonadaceae > Aquisediminimonas. The sequence continues at coordinate 85,043 of JBBATS010000002.1, forward strand.
ATATCCGCCACCGACAAATTCATACGTGAACCGGCCAGACGTGCCTGGTTTTGTGAGGGTCAGGGTATCGGTCGTCGTTCCGCTCGTCTTGGCGTAAACGCTGACGGCGCTGTTGCTTTGTGCGGCATCCAGATTGGCCGGCAGAAATGTCACATTCCTCCCGCCTACAGTAATGGTGTATCCCCGTGTTGCGGCATCATAAGCCGCCGTTAGCGATGCCGTGGATGCATTCGCTGTCTGTCCCACACCGGACTTTGGAAAATTCGCCGTTCCTGATGTCGCATCATTGGTGAAACTCTCACTCGACGTCAGGTTCAGCAATGACGTGTTGGGAGGTGAGGGCGGCGGTGGCGGCGGCGGTGGGGGAGGTGGCGGCGCAGGCGGCGGTGGAGAAACTGGCGGTGGGTTGATCGGATTGACACCCCCGCTCCCTCCGCCCCCACAGGCCGCAAGATTCGCAGCCAACGCCAATAAAGATGAACAAAACAATACCTTACGCAGATTGCTCACGCCAAACGCTCCCCAACAAACTCCCTACATTTCTAACCAGCACAACTATACCGGCTTGTCAAAATTGCCTTCTGAAATTCACTTGGGCGAATTTGCCTCGTGTTTCCTTGGGAATGGTTGCTCTACCAGTGGCAGCTCACTTGATAGCCAGGCGCATCACCTGTCAGACGCAATAGCGAACCAGCGCCTCGTAACTCGCCCGACAGTCATCAGCGATGCGCTGTTGATCGTCGCTCAACGCCGAACGCGGCGTCGGGGGGCCGAAGCGGTCGCTGTTCCAAACCGCGTTGTACCAATGCGATGCCCAGATGCCGTCGGCCAGATGCGGCCCTTTGGGCCAGTGGAGCATCGCTGGGTCCCAATCGATCCCGATGGCAGCACATAGCGCGCGAAGCTTGGCCTCGGGATCGGCGAGGAGCGGGTTGCTGTCGACCACAGGAGCTGGCCGCCCCAGAAGCTGTGACACGCGATCATGGTAGTCGACCAGACGCGCAAAGCCCAGTTGGGCGGCGTCCTTCAACTCGTTCTTCTGCGCGTAGCTGGCGACCATCAGATCAGGATCGCGGATCAGGAAGACGTGGACGTGGTCCGGGAAGTCCTCAATGCTGACCGGTCCTTCCATATGGTGCGACATGTGCTTTTGATACCAGACGGCCTTTCCGTCCGGCACGTCCCCGCGCATCGCGGCGGCGACCGAATGCCAGTCGCAATCCATATCCGCGATGATCTCATCGGCCATGGCGTGGCGCTCTCCGGTCGCCTTCAGATAGGCGCCGTAAAAGGGTTCATCGGTGACAGCAGTGTCGGCCCGCGCGGAGAAGCTGCGCATCATCGCGGTCGAGATGTTGCGTGGTCCCGACCACATGGCAATGCGGACGGGGGCAATCCGGTTGGTCACGGACGCGGGTTCGCCTGAATGTCGCGTTCGACCAGCTCCTTGTAGAGGCCCTGCAGCCGCTCCACCATCGGCCCGCGCCCGGTGCTGATGATGCGTCCGTCAATCGTGTGCGCAGGCACGACACCGGCAAAAGTGCCGGTCACAAACGCTTCCCCTGCGCCGTAAACTTCGGTCAGCGAGAAGTTCTTCTCAAAGACCGGAATGCCTTCCTCACGGCAGATACGGATGACATTGCCGCGGGTGATGCCGCCCAGGCAATAATCGCCGGTGGAGGTCCACACCTCACCCTTGCGGACGATGAAGAAGTGCGTCGAATTGCATGTTGCAACAAAGCCGTGCGGGTCCAGCATCAGCCCTTCATTCGCGCCCGCCTCGGTCGCCTGAATGCAGGCAGTGATGCAGTTGAGCTTGGAGTGGGAATTGAGCTTGGGGTCCTGCACCGCCGGATCGCCGCGCCGGACGTGGACGGTGAAGAGCGTGATGCCCTTTTCGATCACCTCGACATGCGGTTCCTTATGCTCGGCGATGATGACAATGGTCGCGGGCGACACGACCACGCGCGGGTCCTGATAGGGCGTCGAGCGCACCCCGCGCGTCACCATCAGGCGGATGTGGCAGGCGCCCATCTTATTGGCGTCGATGGTTTCATAGAGGCGCCGGACCATCTCTTCGCGGGAGATGCCGATGTCCATCGCGATGGCCTTGGCGCCTTCCCACAGCCGGTCGAGATGCTCGGCCAGAAACGCCATGCGGCCGTTGTGGACGCGGATGCCCTCCCACACGCCATCGCCCAGCATGAAGCCGCTGTCGAACACCGACACCACCGCCTGCGCACGCGGCGTGAGCACGCCGTTGACGTTGATCAGAATGTTCTCGTTACGCGGGTCGGGCGTGAAGTCTTGGGTGCCCTGCGCCATTAGAAATGCAGCGCCTTCCCGTAAGCGCCCAGCACGCTTTCATGCATCATTTCGCTCAGCGTCGGGTGCGGGAAGACGGTCTGCATGAAGTCCTTCTCCACCAGTTCGGCCTGCTTGCCGATGGTGTAGCCTTGGATCAGTTCCGTGACTTCCGCGCCGATCATGTGCGCGCCGAGCAGTTCGCCGGTCGCCTCGTCGAACACCGTCTTGATGAAGCCTTCGGCCTCACCCAGCGCGATCGCCTTGCCATTGCCGATGAAGGGGAATTTGCCGACGCGGACCTTGTAGCCCGCGTCCTTCGCCTTGGCTTCGGTCAGGCCGACGCTCGCGATCTGCGGGTGGCAGTAGGTGCAGCCCGGAATGTTGAGCGGGTTCATCGCGTGCGGGTGGACATCGGTGTTGCCGAGCGCTTGTGCGATGGCTTCCGCCGCAATCACGCCTTCATGGCTTGCCTTGTGCGCGAGCCAAGGTGGGGCCGTGATGTCGCCAATGGCCCAGAGGCCGGGCACGTTGGTGCGGCACATCGGGTCTGTCTTCAGGAAGCCGCGATCGGTTTCGACCTTCAGCGCCTCAAGCCCGATATTCTCGGTATTGGGCACGATGCCGATTGCGACGATGCAGTGGGTGAAGTCCGCCTTGGAGACGCTGCCGTCCTTCGCCTTGATCTCGGCGGTGACACCGGTCGCGCTTGCCTTCAGGCTGTTGACGCCCGCGCCGGTCATGATGGTCATGCCCTGCTTGGTCAGCGCCTTTTCGAGGAAGTCGGAGACCTCGGCATCTTCGACGGGCACGATGCGGTCGAGCATTTCAACGACGGTCACCTCAGCGCCCATGTCATTGTAGAAGCTCGCAAATTCAATGCCGATCGCGCCGGAGCCGATGACGAGCAGCTTCTTCGGCATTTCCGGCGGCACCATCGCGTGGCGATAGGTCCAGATGCGTTTGCCGTCGGCCTTCGCAAAGGGCAGGTCGCGGGCGCGGGCGCCGGTGGCGATGATGATGTTCTTTCCCGTTAGCTCTTCGGTCTTGCCATCCTTGGTGACGGAGAGTTTGTTGGCGGCGATGAGCTTGCCGTCGCCCATATGGACGGTGATCTTGTTCTTCTTCATCAGGTGGCCAATGCCCTGATTGAGCTGCTTGGCGACGCCGCGTGAGCGCTTCACCACCGCATCGATATCCGCGCTGATGTTCGCCGCTGTCAGGCCATAGTCGCCTGCGTGCTGCATATAGTGAAAGATCTCGGCAGACCGGAGCAGCGCCTTGGTTGGGATGCAGCCCCAGTTGAGGCAGATGCCGCCCAGATTTTCACGCTCCACAATCGCGGTCTTCAGGCCCAACTGCGCCGCACGGATGGCGGCCACATAGCCACCGGGGCCGGAACCGAGGACGATAAGGTCATAGGTGTCAGTCAATGTTCGCTCCATTGCACACCTCTCCCCTTGAGGGAGAGGGAGGGGCCCATTGCGCAGCAATGGGAGGGTGAGGGGGAAGAAGCGCTTGCCGGATGGACTCCAGAACGCCTTCCAGATTGTCGTGAATGTCCGCGTTCCAGAAACGCAGAACCGTGTAGCCTAGGCTCTGCAAATACGCGTCGCGTGTTGCGTCATGTTCGCTTTCGAGATGCTGCGATCCGTCAGCCTCTACGATGAGGCGGTGGGCCTGACAAACGAAGTCGCCAATATAGGGACCAATGGGTTGCTGGCGGCGGAACTTCGCGCCCTCAATCTGGCCGCTGCGCAATGCGTTCCAAAGAAGCTTCTCTGCTTCGGTCAGCGCGCGGCGCAGACGTTTCGCATTCAGCAGGGTTTGTTTGGTGTAGCCAGCCATATTGGCCCCCTCACCCTCCCACGCCTGCGGCGCGGGCCCCTCCCTCTCCCTCAAGGGGAGAGGGGTTCCTGGCCGCAGGACCGCCCGAGCCCGATACGCACAAGATAAGGTCTAGATCAGACATGGGGAGGTCCTTATTCTTAGTCAGGCGTGCAGGGCCGAGGGCGGTTGGCATCATCGACAGCGACAAAGGTGAAGCGCCCTGTGGCAACTGTTTCGACGAAATCACTGTCCCGTTCCCGCCGGTCCGCGCGGGCGGAGATTGTCATGGACGTTGTGCCGGTCTTCTCCATCTGCGTGAAGACGGACAGTTCGTCACCCATCACAGCCCCCGCCGGAAAGCGAATCTCGTCTGCCGCCACAAGAATGGCGCGGCCTTTGCTGTGCCGCGATGCCTTAGACGCAGCACCGAGCGCCATCTGGCTGATGATCCAGCCGCCAAACGCGCCGCCATAGGGGTTGGTGTCTGTCGGCATAATCGTGACACGGATGTCAGGCGTCATGGTCGTAAATCCGTGTGCGCAGCGACGTGCTGGTCAAGCCACCAGCCCCAGCGGCTTTTCGCAGAGTTCGCGGAAGGTCTTCATCAGCTGGGCGCCGTCGGCACCGTCAATGGCGCGGTGGTCAAAACTGCCGGTGGCGGACATGACGGTGGCGATCTGCAAGCTATCGTCGATGACGAAGGGTCGCTTCTCGCCTGCGCCAATCGCCATGATCATGGCCTGGGGCGGGTTGATGACGGCGTCGAACTGCTTGATGCCGTACATGCCCATATTGGACAGGCTGGCGGTGCCGCCCTGATATTCGTGCGGCTGCAATTTGCCGTCCTTGGCGCGGGCGGCGAGGCTCGCCATCTCGGTTGAGATGGCGCTGATCGTTTTGCTGTCTGCGCCGGTGATGATCGGGGTGATCAGGCCGTTGGGGACGGAAACGGCTACCGAAATATCGGCGCGCTGATATTCGATCAGCGTGTCACCTGCGAAGCTGACATTGCACTTGGGCACCTGCACCAGCGCAAGGCCCAGCGCCTTGATCAGCATGTCGTTGACCGACAGCTTGATGCCGCGGCTTTCGAGGCTGGCATTGAGTTCAGCGCGCAGTTTGAGCAGCGCATCAAGGCGCACATCGACGGTCAGGTAGATGTGCGGCACCTGCTGCTTGCTCTCAGTCAGGCGGCGCGCAATCGTCTTGCGCATGCCGGACAGCTTGATGACCTCATGCGGGGTTGCGATGTCGCCGAGCTGAACCGGCGCGGGGGCAGGCTTTGGCGCGGCGGCCGGAGCAGAGGGTGCGGGTGTCGCGGGCGCTGCGGCTGTAGGTGCAGCAGATGCGGGGGCGCCCGATGCGGCGGCTTCGACATCCGCCTTCACGATCCGGCCATTTGGCCCGGTTCCGGTGAGGCTGTTGATATCAACACCCAGTTGTTCGGCAAGCCGTTTGGCAAGAGGGGAAGCAAGCACGCGGTCACCTTTCATCTGATCCGTTTGTCCTGAGCCTGTTGAGGGAATGTCCTTCTGCACCACGGGCGCTGGGGCGGCCAAGGGCTGCGCTGCCGGGGCAGGTGCCGCTGCCTTTGGTGCAGCCGGTGCCGCGTCTTCGTCTTCGCCCTGAATGAGCGCGATCACGGTCCCGACCTTCACGCCGTCAGTTCCCTCAGCCACCAGAATCTTGCCCACCACGCCTTCGTCAATGGCTTCGAATTCCATCGTCGCTTTGTCGGTTTCAATCTCGGCGAGGATGTCGCCTGAGGAGACTGTGTCACCCTCCTTCACCAACCATTTGGCGAGGGTGCCTTCCTCCATCGTCGGGGAAAGGGCGGGCATTTTCAGTTCGATTGGCATGTACAGGTCTACCTCTGGCAAGGTCTTTACGGATAGGACGCGCAATCCCTAGCGTCAGTGCACGGCTTGCGCCAGCCCGAGGAATGGCGCAACTTGCACGCATTCGATTTCAAATGGGAGGGGTGGGACCCCATGCGGGTATATCTGGTTGTGGTGGACGATACGGAAGAGGCGGAAATCGCTCTGCGTTTCGCGGCCCGCCGCGCGGCGAAGACCGGCGGCGGGGTTGAAATCCTGACGATTGCGGAACCTGAGGAGTTTGTCGCCTGGGGGGCTGTTCAGGCCACCATTCAGGCTGAAGCAGAGGAACGTGCACAGGATGTCGCGAACCGGGCGCTGGATATGCTGGGTGATGAAAAAGGCGTTCTGCCGCGCATTGTTGTGAAACATGGTGAGCCGGTGGCCATGATCATGGAAGCGATCGCGGACAATCCTGATGTCGCCGCCCTTGTTCTAGGCGCTGCCAAAGGCGGCGTGCCGGGGCCACTTGTTGCGCACTTTGCCGGACCTGAAGCTGGCAATTTGCCCGTTCCGTTGATGGTGATCCCCGGATCATTGAGTCGTGAGGCGCTTGACCGGCTGAGCTGACCTGCGTGACAGCCCGGCCGGTCGTGCCCCACCCTATCAGCGATAGGCGACCCTGCAGACGCAGGTCGGCTTTTTCGCTGGCCGAACAGCGACGCGCGTGCGCTTCGGTGTAACACGTGCGCGTGTCGGTGCTGGTGCCTGGACATATTCGGTCACATATTCAGTCGTCGTCGTGGTGGTGACGACAGGCTGGCTCTGGATGGTGATGGATGTCACGCCAGGGCCGACATTGATTACGCGCGCATTCCCGTTGGTGACATAATCGCCGCCAGCGACATCGCTTCCGCCTAAGATTTCGCCACCGTCCGTGACATAGTCTCCGTCGGTGACATAGTCTTCGGCGGCAACCGGCGCCGGTGCGACGGCAGGAGACACGCGGCTGCGCGTTCCGCCATTTTGATCCGTCCAATGGGCGCCATCATCATATTCGCCGTTATACGTGCCTTCGTAGACACGACCGCTTTGGTCGGTCCAGCGCCCGTCCCAGCGTCCGCGCCATTGGCCGTCGGATGTCACGCGGTCGTTGGGCACGTCATAGTCATAGCCATAATCGATGTCGCGTGATGGACGCGCATCCCGGTACACGCGTTCCCGCGCGGGCCGACGATTTCGGGACGCTTCTGTGACCGCCACGCTGGCCAATGCGCCAAGGCCGCCGCCGATCAGCGCGCCTGCGCCGCGATTTCCGCGACCGGCAATAACCGTGCCGAGGATAGCCCCTGCCGAGCCACCGACAACAGCACCGAGAGCCGCAGTTCCAAGGCCGGCAAGCACTTTGTTGCGCCGCCGGGGCGCTTCAGCGGAGCCATAGCCGTCGGGATAGGCGCCATAATCGTAATTGGCGTCTTCGTAAGAGCGGCTGCGGGTGGCGTTGCGATCCCAGTTGTAGTTGGGAACGTAATCCACCACGCGGCCGTAACGGTCGGTCATCACGGCATCGTCATAATAACGCGACCAGCCATAGCCGGCTGACGGAGCGGCAAAGCCATAAGTTGACCAATTGCCGACATAGAAGCTTGGGCTGACCCAATAGCTGGGCAGCACATAGCCACGATAGGGGCGACGATAGGCAGACCAGCCACCCGGCGCCTGCCATCCGCCAACCCAGCGGCCCTGATACTTCTGCCCGAAGTTGTGGCCCATGGTCGGCTTCATGTTCATGCGGGAGATCATCGGGCGGCCCGGCGTGTGCCGGTAGAAGCCCCCTTTGCCCATCGATTCTCCCGCCATGGCGGAGGTGGAGGTGATGGCAGTGGCCAGCGCAAGTGCCGGAATTAAAAAGCGTCGCATCGTTAACGGCTCCCCGTGTACTCGGTCTTGCACGACGTGATTACCAGTGCAGGACCCTATCAAATCGAGCCATATTTAACAGTATTGCAACCATATTGCCACGAACGGATTCTTAGGGATTTGTCCCGATTCAGGACTTTAAAAGGTGATGCGCGGCGCGATCAGCGCGCAGATTGCCTCCATCCCGGCTTGATCCTCTGCGTCGAAGCGGGCGAGGTGCGGGCTATCCAGATCGAGCACGGCAAGCAGCTTGCCATGGTGGACGATCGGCACAACGAGTTCTGATTGAGAGGCCGCGTCGCAGGCAATGTGACCGGGAAAGGCATGGACGTCTTCAATGCGCTGTGTCTCCAGCGTTGCCGCCGCAGCCCCGCAAACGCCTTTGCCGATGGCAATGCGGATGCAGGCGGCTTTGCCCTGGAACGGCCCGAGGACCAGTTCGCTGTCGACCATCCGGTAGAAGCCAGACCAGTTGAGGCCGGGCACATGTTCCCAGATGAGGGCGGCGACATTGGCCATGTTGGCGACAGCGTCAGGCTCACCGGATGTGATCGCGTCGACCGCTGCCATCAGATCACGATACAGGTCGGCCTTGGTGCCTTGGGCGATATCGAATGTGTACATCAGTCGTCCTTTATCCTGCCGCGCCCTTTTTTGACATCGCTGCGGATGGCCTTGCCCGTCAAGCGGCGTTCCTTGGCGGCGCGGGTGGGTTTGGTTTTCACACGCCTGCGCGGCGCCTGATGCGCTTTCCAAACAAGTTCAGCCAGCCGTTCACGCGCATCCTGCCGGTTTGCGTCTTGCGTCCGATATTGGCGCGCGGTGATGAGGATTTCGCCTTCGCTGGTCCAACGGCTGCCGGCCAGCACTTTCAGCCGGGCATAGACCGGCGGGGACAGGCGCAGCGCATAGACATCCAGCCGAAGCTGAACCGCGGTGGCCACTTTGTTGACATTCTGCCCACCCGGCCCGGTCGCGGCGAGGAAACGTTCCTCCAGCGCGTCTTCCGGAAGCGGAGGATGGTCAGCCATCGGTCGGCTCTGCATCGGCCTCGGTAAAGCCGACATAGAGGAAGGAGGGTGGCAGTGGCGCTGTGCCTTCAATGGTTTTTTTGCGGTCGCGTTCCAACCGGAGCTTGCGGGCATGGAGCAGCATGGGCGCGCGGCCATTGCCGGTGCCGTAAACGGGGTCGCCCGCAATCGGGATGCCGATGCCGCTCGCCGCATGCACACGCAACTGGTGGGTGCGGCCGGTTTCGGGCGAGAATTCGACCAAGGCCCGGCCATCCCGTGCGACCAAAACCCGCCAATGAGAGACAGCGCGTTTGCCCTTAGGGTCCGGCACCATCCGCCAGCCTTCAGCCTCGGTGCTCGTTTTGCCCAGCGCCATATCCACCACGCCTTCGGGGGTTTCGGGCACGCCGTCGAGGATGGCGAGGTACGTCTTCTTCACGGTGCCGGCTTCAAATGCGGCGGCGAATTTCTTGTGCGCTTTGGGATTGCGGGCGAGCAGAAGGCAGCCCGACGTATCCCGGTCAAGGCGGTGGACAGGCAGCGGCAGGCGCGCAAACCCAAAGGTCAGCATCTTCAGGTGGCTCTCCACGCTGACTGCTTTGTCGCGTGGCGTATCCACAGGAAGCCCGGCAGGCTTGTCGATAATGATGGCCTCGCCATCAAGGAAAAGAACGCGATCACTCAGTAACATGCCGTGGGCCATGCCACGCGCACCGGACGGCGTCCACCTTAGTGGTGTTTACTTGTCCTTACCGCGGTTCCGGTTGGCGTAGATCAGCGCGCCGAGGATGGCGGCAGAGCCGATGCCGATGCCGGCCGCGGCCTTCCAGTTGATCGGGTTCTTTTCGCCTTCGGCCCCTTCCTTGCGGGCGCGGGCGCGCTTCACTTCGCGAATGGCTTCGTTGTCCTCGGGCTTGACTTCATTGTCAGACATGGCGTGTCCGTATCATCCTCAATTGGCGTTGGGTATCATGTGAGTCTCCAAGCCCCTGACGTCAACGGTAAATCAAAAAAATCATGACACTTTTATGTAACGTGGCTTGGTGTTCGCGCGCCATGATGCACAGTGACGGGAGAGAGGACGGGGAGGGAAATGGTTGAGATTATCCTGGGCAGTGGCACATAAAGAAAGGGACGACAGTCCCCCGTCGCCCCCTTCAGGTTACATTGCGATGACTACGGTAGGTGCAATGCAACATGAGGCTGCCTGCCAATCCCGCGCCCTGCAACCCCGGGTCACGACGAACCGTTGCCGCAAAGGCCTAAGCCGTTGATTTATGCCTTGGGTGTATACCAAATCGGCGACGTATAGGCGCGTTCCTGATCCTTCAGGCGCGCGCCTGCCGGGATCTTCGCCCCATAACGCAGCGCATCAAACACCGGCCAGCGCGGCGTCGGGATTTCCATGACGCGCAGATAATAGAAGCTGCGAATCTTGGGGTCGAATTCCGGATCGGACCAAAGCGTGCGCAGTTCTGCCGCGCCGATCGTGTTTTTATAGGTGGCCGTCTTCAGATCGACCGTGTCGCCAACCGGCGGCAGCTTGCCGCCAATGGGCTTGCGCTTTGCCGCATCGCTCCAGACGACGTTGAAGATCTTTTCGTGCATCTTGCCTGACGCATCAACCCAGCCCTTGACCATCTGGACGCGGTCCAGATTGGCACCCATTGGGTCCTTCAGTGCAGAAATCAGGAACTTCGGCGCGCCTTTGCCGCCCTTGAGATCGCCGCCCATGGGGACGCCGCGTGCATAGCCCGCCTTGACCCAATTGGCCTTCCAGTCGGCATCGGTAAAGTCCCAGCCGCCGAAGATGCGCACGACCATGCGTGGGCCCGTTGTCGCATAGACTTCACGCTTGGCCATGGCGTCGAAGATCGCGCCGCGTGTGTTCGCCTTCGCCCAGACAGCGGCATAGCCGCCTGCGAGATATTGCCAACCAAACCGGCCCGCATTGGGGCCCAAATTCTGCGCCTGAGACGGGCGCGATTTGCTCGGTTCGCCGCCGGAATGTTTGCCGAAGAAATTGTCCTCATCGCCTGTTGCAAGTGCTGTGTGGCTGTCGGTCGATCCGATCATGCCGAGCTTATAGGGGTTCACACCTGTCTTCTGTTCAATGGCAAGGCCGCGCTTCAATGCTTCACGGACATATTCCCCCGCGAACATGTCGGGGGTCTTCTTGCCCTCCATCGTCAAATTGCCCAGTTCCCAACCGGCATCGCCGAAATCGGCAAATTCGTCATTGGGGGACAGGAAGGGATGCGATTCACTGTCGCCCTTGATCTGTGTCGCTTCAACAATCGGCTCACGCGCGGCACGCCGGCGCGCATAAGCGGCCGTCATCGGCCCGCCACCGGGGCCGGTCATCTGGAACATCAGGCCATTGGAGACATTTGAATTGTGCGGGATGGCGAGGATCTTGCCGCCCGTCTTCTTCTCATAGCCATCCATGTAATCCCACAGCTGATCCGGCGAGGTGCCGATGAGCGAGGAATAGGGCTGAACCTGATCGGCCTTGTCCTTGCCGTCGCGCATGATGACCACGCGGTGCAGGTTATCGCCCTGCCGCATCAGCGTATATTCAAAGCCGTTGAAGGCGGAGAATTTGCCCGGCGTGTTGTAGCGTTCGGTGATCTTGGTGTTGTCGTGCCAAACGCCTGTCTCGCGCTCCAGCTGGTTCTTGGGGTCGAGCATCTCTGGCGGCAGCGTCCGTTTGGAGAAGCGGTCGATGAGCTCCATCGCGACGGCCATCGACTCCTTGGGGCCCTTGTTCAGCTCGTCATGCCAGCGCTGGAGAAGCGGATCGCGCAGCAGGAAGCGCGGCGCATCGTGGATCGCCTTCAATGCGGCAAGCCCGTCCGAATGGTCGGCGATGACAAGGAAGTCGAGCGGCCGGGCGAGCTTAGCCTTCAGGCCTGTGGTCGAGGTGACTTCTTCGCCCATGGCAAAGCGCAGTGCGTCTTCCGGTCCCAAACGCACGCCGAGGCCAAACGCGTCGGAGGAGTTGGAGGTGTGAAGATGGGTGTCGCCGAAATAGACCTGTTCCGGATATTCGGCTTGCTTGATCTCCGCGTCGGTCTTCTTGCCCGAGATCAGGTCCCTTGCCTTCTCGCAGGAGGACAGCGACAGACCCAGTGAAAGACCCAGCGCAACGACCGCTGCTTTTGACATCCAACGCGATTTCATCGCTACTCTCTCCTAATCCTCTTGCATGGTTACAAACAGCAATCAGAGGTGTTTGCAAGGGTGCACGCCTTTGCGTAAGCGCTTCAACATGAGCCAATTAGAAGCAGTCATCTGGGATTTCGGCGGTGTCGTAACGTCATCGCCGTTTGAGGCCTTTAACCGATATGAGGCAGATCGCGGTTTTCCGCGCGATACCATCCGCCGGATCAACGCGGCAGACCCCGATTCGAACGCCTGGGCTCTGTTTGAGCGGGCGGAAATTGACGCGGCGACCTTCGATGCGATGTTCGCAGAGGAAGCCGCGCGCATCGGGCATGACATCCGCGGCAACGACGTTCTGGCGCTTCTGTCCGGCGATATCCGCCCGCGCATGGTGGCCGCCCTCGATACCATCAAAGCGGCGGGCCATAAGGTCGGCTGCATCACCAACAATGTCCCCGCCGGCAAGGGTGCGGGCATGTCCACCTCCGAGAAAAAGGCCGCCGCCGTTGCCGATGTGATGACGCGGTTTGACCATATCATCGAAAGCTCAAAGGCCGGCATCCGCAAGCCGGACCCGCGCATCTACACGATGATGTGTGAGGCGCTGTCGGTCGCGCCGGAGCGGTGCATCTACCTTGATGATCTGGGCATCAACTGCAAACCCGCCGCCGCCCTTGGCATGCGCGCCATCAAGGTGACGGGCGAAGACCAGGCGCTGGCAGATCTCTCTGCGATGACAGGGCTGACGCTCTAAGCCACGCGTTCTGAACATCCAAGAAAAAGGCCCGCCGGATATCTCCGACGGGCCTCCTTCTGCCTATCCTGTAGCGATTAGAAGCGGATGCCCGCTTCCACGCCCCACATGCGGGGTTCGTTCACAAAGCCTGTGAGGTTGTTGAAGTCGATGCCGCCGACCGCCGACGTGTCGTTGGTGAGGTTGCGGACGAAACCGGCCACATCGAATTTGTCGGTCTTATAGCCAAGGCGCAGACCGCCTTCGACAAGCTTGCGATCCTGAAACTCAACTGAGTCATACAGGAAGAAGTTGATCTTCGACCGGTAGGCCCAATCGGTATAGGCGTAGACTTCACCTGCGCCGACCGGGATGCTGTAGCGCGCCGTCATATTGGCAATCCAGCGCGGGCTTTGCGGCAGGCTGTTGCCGTTGATGTTGACGATCGCCGCCGAGAAGGGGGCTGCAGCGACAACGACCGGATCCAGCACGGTGCAGTTCGACACGTTGGGGAATGTATCCAAACGCGTCGCGCCACAGGCCGCAGTCGTCAGGCCCGCATCCTTGATTTCGGTGTGGTTGTAGCTGAGGCCCGCTGTCAGCAGCAGCTGCGGGACTGGCTTGAACTCGGCATCCAGTTCAAAGCCATAGCCCTGCACCTTGTTGGCGTTGATCAGACGGTTGGCGTTCACGCCGCCGCCCACAGCCGTCAGCTGTGCGTTCTTCAGATCATAGTAGAAGCCATTGAGGTTGATGCGGCCCTTGCCGTCCAACACATCGGCCTTCACGCCCGCTTCGTAGGAATAGTTGGTTTCCGCAGCCCCCACGGTGACGCCCGATTCCAGCGGCGTCGCTGTGGCCGGTGGGAAGAGGATGCGGCCCTGGATGCTCGGCGCGCGATAGCCCTTGGCCACGCGGGCATAGACGTTGGTCGCATCGCTCAGGTCGTACTTGGCGGTCACATCCCACGTGATGTTGTCGTCAGACACGTTGCGCGACACGGTGCCGAGCGGGTTCTGCAGGAAGTTGGGGAACTGCGTGTCCTTCGACCGCACGGCGGTGAAGTCGCGCTTGTCATTGTTGTACCGCGCACCTCCGGTCAGGCTGAACGCGTCGGTGACCTTGTAGGTGACCGAGCCGAACACGCCGTAAGCCTTGCTCTTCTGGCGCTGGCTGACGACGATGTTGACGCCGCCTGTCGCGTTGTTGGGATCACCCAGCGTCGAATAGTTATCGCTGACGATGGAGAGCTTTTCGCGGAAGTAGAAGACGCCGCCCTGATAGCTCAGTGCCCCATCGCCATTGCTCTGCACGCGCAGTTCCTGTGTGAACTGGTTGAGCGTCGGCACGCTGTCGCGCGTTTCGGCGGTGAAGGGGATTTCACCCGGACCGTAAAGCCCGGCGGGCAGGAAGTTGGCGCCAAAGCCGCCATCGACGTCGCCGACTGAGGTGGCATCGCCTTTCCACAGGCTGGTGACGGAGACGAGCGTGACGGGGCCGGTATCCCACGTCATGCGCGCCGAGGCGTTCTGCGTATCCACCTTCTGTTCGTTCTTGCCGTCCACCGACACGCGGTAGCGGTTGAAGTTGGCGTTGAGGCCCTCCTGACCGCGCGTGAACACGTTGGCGCGGAACAGGCGGGCGGTGCCGACGAGATCACGCATCTGGCCGGTCAGCAGGATGTTGAAGTCTTCGCTGGCTTCGACATTGACCTGCAGGCGCGCGGCATATTCGCGGTAGCCTTCAAACGCATTGGGCGTGGTGCCCGACGGCAGGACGTTGTCCACATAGTCGTCCTGACGCTGGTACAGGCCGGACAGGCGGATGGAGACGCCGCTGCCAAGGATGCCGCCCACGGCGCCTTGTGCGTTCACATTGTTGAAGCGGCCATAGGAGACGCGCGCAAAGCCATTGGTGTCTTCACCCGGCTTCACGCTGTCAAACTTGACGATCCCCGCCGGCGTGTTGCGGCCGAACAGCGTGCCCTGCGGGCCGCGCAGCACTTCCACCCGGTCCAGATCGAAAATCGGAAAGCCCTTGAGGATCGGGTTTTCCAGAACGACATCGTCATACACAAGGCTGACAGGCTGCGAGGCGTTGAAATCAAAATCGGTATTGCCAAGGCCGCGAATGTAGAAGCGCGGGAAGGTGCGCCCGAAGGAGCTTTCCACCATCAGGCTGGGCACGCGCGCCGAAAGCGAACGGATGTCCGCGCCCGCTGCCGTCACAGCGTCGAGCTTATCGCCGGACAAAGCGGTGATCGAAATCGGCACGTCCTGCAGATTTTCGCTGCGGCGCTGCGCGGTGACGACAATATCCCCCAGCCCTTCATCGGCAGGGGCCTCTTGCGCCTGGGCAAAGGCAGGCAGGGCGGCACTGGCAAGCAGCGCAATAGCAAATCGGTTCGCAGAGGGGCGATGCATGGGAGGCTCCGGTTTTGTTATGTGATGACAAACGCGTGATGCCTGCGGCCCGCCCGGTCAACCGCTCTGCCGCGCGGCGCGGCGCTTTGCGCGTGCTATGTTGCGAAAATGTGACGCAACGCTAAGTCGGGGCCCGTGTCCTACCTTGAAGCCCTCGCCGCGCTGTTCGGCCTTGCCAATATCCTGCTGATCGTGCGGCGCAGCGTGTGGAACTTCCCCGCAGCCCTCATCATGGTTTCGCTCACCGGTGTCGTCCTGTGGGAGGCGAAGCTCTATTCCGATGCCGGGCTTCAGGCGTTCTTCTTCATCGTCAATATCCTTGGCTGGGTGCTGTGGGCGCGCAACCGGGGCGCGGCGGGGGAGATCATGGTCGACCGGCTGGGTGCTGCCGGGCAGATCGTCTGGATCGCGCTGGCGATGGCCGCCACTTATGGCTGGGGCCTGTTCATGGCGCTCAATACCGATGCGACCAACCCCTGGTGGGATGCGAGCGTCGCCATGCTGAGCATCGCTGCACAAATCCTGATGACGCGGCGCTACATCAACAACTGGCACTGGTGGATCGTCGTCAACATCCTTTCCATCGGCCTCTATTGGCACAAGCAGCTCTACGTGTTCACTGGCCTGTATGTGATCTTCCTCGGCATGGCGGTCTGGGGCCTGATCGAATGGCGCCGCGCAGAGGCCCGCCAGCGCGCCCACGCCCAATCCGCCGCCGCATGACCGCCACCTCATGACCGTCCGCACGATCTGCCTCCACGGCCCGGAAAGCACGGGCAAGACGGTGCTTGCCGCTGCTTTGTCGCAGCATCTCTCCGACGCGACCGGCGCGGTGGAGGTTGTCGGCGAATTTGGGCGGGAATGGTGTGAGGCCAATGGCAGCTACACCAGCATGGCGGATCTGGTGATGATCGCGGCCGAACAGGAACGCCGCATCACCGCCGCCATCGCGCGGGCAGAGGCGGCCGGGCGAAGCTGGGTGATCTGTGATACCGATGCCGTGATGACCGCCGTCTGGGCAGAGATGCTGCACGGCGGGCAAGACCCCGCCTTTGCGCAGCTGACGCACACAGCAGCGCTATACCTCGTCCCCGATATTGATCTGCCCTGGGTGGAAGATGGCGTCCGCTATTTCGGGCAAGCCGACATCCGCCGGACGTTTATGGAGAGGGCGCTGGCCGAACTCGACCGCCGCGGCCTGCCCTATGCCATGGTGCGCGGGCAGGGCGAGGCGCGGGTGCAAAGTGCACTGGCGGCGGTGCGGGGGAGGGTGGGCCCCGCTTAGATCTATTTCATGCCAATATGAAATAAAGATAGTGCCAATTTGAATTTATAGTCTTAAGTCTGCTCCCATTATTGATGCGGAGTGGGGCTTTGCTGCGTGAGCCGACAGTTAATTAATGAGTATCGTGGCTATCTCGATAAGTTGAAGGCCGTTTCCGGCAGTCGGCGTGAATCCGTTTTGCGGGACGCTTTCAAGGATTTGCTGCGCCGTTGGGGCAAATCACATGATCTGGAACTCATCCCCGAACATGATCTGATTACGCCCAAGGGCAACCGAATCTATCTGGATGGGGCCTTGCTCCACGGCCTGCGCGTGCCCTTTGGCTATTGGGAGGCGAAGGACGAGGATGATGATCTCGACAAGGAGATCGAGAATAAATTCCGCTCCGGCTACCCCAAGGACAACATCATCTTTTCAGATGACGTGACCGCCGTTCTTTACCAAAACGGGCATGAGGTTGTCCGTGCGGCAATGGAGGAGACGGACGCCCTCTATCACCTGCTCTCCACCTTCTTCGCCCACGAACGGGCCGAGGTGGCGGACTTCCGAAAAGCCGTGCGCCAGTTTGCGGCAGACCTGCCTGCCGTGCTGGCCGCCCTGCGGGATATGATTGCGGAAAAGCGGGCAGCCTCGCGGGACTTTAAGCGGGCGGAAGACGCCTTTCTGAAACACGCCCGTGATGCCATCAACTCCAACGTCAGCGAAGACGATGTGCAGGAAATGCTGATCCAGCACATCCTGACGGAAGACATTTTCGCCAAGGTGTTTCAGAACCCTGATTTCCACCGGCAGAACAACGTCGCCGCTGCCTTGTATGAACTGGAAGGCAAATTGTTCGGCTATGGTGAAAAGCAGAAGCTGCTCAAGGCGCTTGGCCCTTATTATTCCGGCATCGCCTCCACAGCAGCGCTGATTGAAAGCCATTCGGAAAAACAGGGCTTCCTCAAAGGCCTCTACGAGAATTTCTACAAGGTTTATAACCCGCTCGCCGCCGACCGGCTGGGCGTCGTGTACACCCCCGGCGAAATTGTCCGCTTCATGATCCGCAGTGCCGATTGGCTTTGCGAAAAGCATTTCGGGAAGAACCTCGTCGATAAGGGCGTGGACATTCTGGACCCGGCGACGGGCACCGGCACCTATATCGTGGAGCTGCTGGAATATTTTCGCGGCCATCATGACAAGCTGCGATACAAGTATAAGGAAGAGCTGCACGCCAATGAAGTAGCGATCCTGCCTTATTACGTCGCCAATCTGAACATTGAGGCGACCTATGCCGCCATCACCGGCCAGTTTGCCGAATACCCCAATCTCTGCTTCGTCGATACGCTGGACAATGTGGCGGCGCTCGGCATTTTCAGCGGGCATCAGCACGACATGTTCGGCTCAGTCAGCGATGAAAACATGGACCGGATCAAACGGCAGAATGAACGCAAGATCAGCGTCATCATCGGCAATCCGCCGTACAATGCCAACCAGCAGAGCGAAAACGACAA
>JBBATS010000003.1:0-72733 GCA_040398625.1 Chakrabartia sp.
TCGGACACGCACCAGAGCGCCAGACCATTGTCGACGGTCGAGTCTTCCCGGACGCGCGACACGAAGGTCGCATAGTCGCCAACGCATTCCACGGGGGTGACATAGCCGCCGTCTTCGCGCTTATCGATGAGCATGATGCCCGGCGCTTCGCGCAGGATGGACTGCGCCTGCTTGGCCGAAATTTCATTCTCAAACTCAATGTTCACGGCTTCGGAATGGCCAACGAACACGGGCACGCGCACGCAGGTGGCGATGACCTTGATCTTCGGGTCGAGGATCTTCTTGGTTTCCACAACCATCTTCCACTCTTCCTTGGTGGAGCCATCGTCGAGGAACTTGTCGATGTGCGGGATCACGTTGAAGGCGATCTGCTTGGTGAATTTCACCGGCTCTGCAGGATCGCCGACAAAGATGTTGCGTGACTGTTCAAACAGTTCATCCATGCCCTGCTTGCCCGCGCCCGAGACGGACTGATAGGTCGCCACGACCACACGCGTGATCTTGGCGGCATCATGCAGTGGCTTCAGCGCGACAACGAGCTGCGCGGTCGAGCAGTTCGGGTTGGCGATGATGTTCTTCTTCTTATAGCCGTCAATCGCGTCGGGGTTCACTTCGGGCACGATTAGCGGCACGTCCGGGTCCATGCGGTAGAGCGAGCTGTTGTCGATCACGACGCAACCGGCGGCGGCGGCCTTGGGCGCGTAAATGGCCGTCGCGTCCGAGCCGATGGCGAACAGCGCCATGTCCCAGCCGGTCCAGTCGAAATGCTCAATATTCTGGACCTTCAGCGTCTTGCCGGTTTCACCGAATTCAATAACATCACCCTGTGACCGCGACGAGGCGACGGCGGCGATTTCATCAATCGGAAATTCGCGTTCTGCGAGGATGTTCAGCATTTCGCGGCCTACGTTCCCGGTGGCCCCTGCGACGACGACACGATAACCCATTTTTCAATCCTTCTGGTCTTCTCAAGTCAAAAAGAAAGGGCCGGAACCCTGCTTTGGATCCCGGCCCTTTCGGCTGTTCGATTTTTACACGAACGTGCGGGATCAGGCCTCCGGGGCCGTTTTCTTCGCAGCGTCTGTAATTCGCGTATCGCGACGTTCGGCAATACGTGCCGATTTGCCGCGACGACCGCGCAGATAGTAAAGCTTGGCACGACGCACGGCGCCCTTGCGGACGACTTCGATGCTGTCGATGTTGGGCGAATAGAGCGGGAAAACACGTTCCACGCCTTCGCCGAACGAAATCTTACGCACGGTGAAGTTGGAGCCCATGCCCTTGTTCGAACGCGCGATGCACACGCCTTCGTAGTTCTGGACGCGGGTCCGTTCACCTTCAACGACGCGAACGCCGACGCGAAGGGTGTCACCCGGACGGAATTCCGGGATTTTCTTTTCTGCGGTCAATTTTGCGATCTGTTCCGCTTCGATCGTTTGAATGAGGTTCATTGCCTCACTTGTCCTTTTTAGTCTTCCGCCGCGCATCAGAGGCAGGCTGGGCCCGAGCGTCGATATGACGCTCCCAAAGGTCCGGCCTGCGTAACCGTGTGTCATCTTCTGCCCGTTGTTTCCGCCAGGCAGCGATCTTCGCATGATCCCCCGATCGCAGCACTTCAGGGATCGTGCGCCCTTCCCACTCAGCAGGTCGGGTGTAATGAGGGTATTCGAGCAAGCCGTTCTCAAACGACTCTTCTTCACCACTCAAGGCCGCGCCCATTACGCCGGGAAGCAGGCGAATGCAAGCATCGAGCAGCATCAAAGCGCCCATTTCCCCCCCGGAAAGCACGATATCGCCCATCGAAACCTGCTCAATCTCCGGTCGCGCCTCGAACAGGCGCTCGTCAAACCCTTCGAATCGCCCGCAAAGAATCACAACGCCGGGGCCTGCGGCGAGTTCACGGATGCGGGCTTGGGTGATGGGTTTGCCCCGTGGTGTCATGGCGAGGATGGGGGCCACTACCGGCACCGATTCCACCGCCCGCGCCAGCACATCGGCCTTCAGAACCATGCCCGCGCCGCCACCGGCCGGTGTATCGTCCACTGTGCGGTGCTTGTCGGTCGCAAAGTCGCGGATCTGGACCGTCTCCAGCGCCCACTTTCCCTCCTCCCGCGCACGCCCGGCAATGGACGCGCCAAGGGGGCCGGGAAACATCTCTGGATAAAGGGTCAGGACGGTGGCTTTGAAAGTCATAAGCTGAGCTGGATCGAACATGAGGAGATCGCTGCGGCTACGAGAGCAAAATGAAAAAGGAAAGCACAACCGCCAAACACTATGACCAGCAAGCTCAAGGCTTGGCCACAAAGCTGAACCGTAGCGATTGGAGCGTGATCGGATGGGTCGGCGCGAGCAGCACCTGCCCCTGCACGTCGCCCTTATCGCACGCCCATTTGAAGGTGCCGGACATGGCGCCCGTGGGCGTCACTGGGCTCGTCGTCACGCAGCTGCCCGACTTTGCTTTCAGGTCAGCCAGTACCTTGGCCCAATTCTCCGCCGTACGATCGAGCGGGAAGTTCATCGCGACGCGACCTTCAAGCGACGCGATGTTCCCCGCCGCATAGACCTGACCTGTCAGGCCGTAAAAATCCGCCAGCGCAGGAGAGACAGGCGCCTCCGCCCGCTTCAACAGCCCCGCCTTGTGCATCAGGACAGCACTGTCCCAAGCAGGCGCACTCGGCCCTGCGTAGGTGCGATTGCTGAGCGCAAAGATGCCCACGCCATAGTCCGGCATCAACATGACGTGCGAGCCATAGCCGGGATAACCGCCGCCATGCGCGAGGGTCAGACCAAGGTCGCAATCCTGCGCGACACGCCATGCCATCGCATAGGCTGTCGCCTGACGACACGCCGTCGGGCCGCTTGTGCCCGTCCGTTGGCCGACGCTGATGAAGTTCAGCCCCTGCGCCACCTCCCGCACGGTCGCGCGCTTCACAGGGCCTGCGTCCGGCCCATCGCGGGGTGGCCAAGCAGACAGCAGGAAGCCGACCCACTTCGCATAGTCATTCGCGCTGACCTGAAGCCCGCCCATGGCGTTAAACGCGCCGTCGCGCATGGTCGGCTCTTCGGCCCAGGCGTCATTTTCCCAGCGATAGCCAATGGCCCGGCGGTCCTTAGGCGCATCCGTCACCTCAAAGCCGCTCGACGTCATCCCCAGCGGCGTAAGCAGCGTGCGCTCCACATAGGTCCGGTACGGCACGCCCGACGCCTTGGCGATGATCCGCCCGAGAATGGCATAGCCGAAGTTGGAATATTCATGCGCCATTTGCGGCGCGCGGCTGAACGGCACGCCGGCCTTCAGCATCTTGGTGAAATCGTCCTGCGACAGAATTTGCTGCCGGTCCCCCCAAGGATCGTCCGTCACGAACCCGCCGACATGGGCGAGCAGATCGCGGATGCGGATGCGCGGGCTATCGCTGGTCGGGTAGGTCCAGCCCTTCATTTCCGGCACATAGCCCTCAGCCAGATCATCCAGCCGGAGCTTCCCCTTATCGCGCAACGACAGGATGGAGAGTGCTGTGAACGCCTTTGTCATAGAGGCGATGCGGAACAACGTGTCGGGCGTCACGGGGCGTTTTGCATCCAGTTCCTGAACTCCAACACCTTTCACATAAGAAAGCTGGCCGTCCTTCACGATGCCATAGACCATGCCGGGTACATGGGCCTCAGCCTGAAACTTCGCGAAAACCGCGTCGATCTCCGGCGTGAGCGGTTCCAGCGTTTGGGCGTATGCTGAGCCGGACGATGCCAGCGCTGCGGCGAGGAAGAGAGAGAGTCTGCAGGTCATACCGCAAGACATACCGCAAAGGCGGAGGATGTCGAACCCGCGTCTATTGCGCGAAGGCAGCTTCGATGAGGATGCGTGCGTCCGACCATTCGGGAACAGCAGCGGGTGTCATCGGCACCATGAAGGTCTTTTTGTCCGGTCGTTCAATTTCGAGAACATCGGTCGCGCCGAAGTTTTCAACCGCAACGCAGATGCCGACAGTGTCCCCGTCGGTCGTGACACAGGGGAGCCCCATCAGGTCTGCATGGTAATACTCGCCGTCCGCAAGCGGCGGGAGCGCATCGCGCGGAACGGCAAGTTCGGTGCCGCGCATCGCCTCGACCGTGTTTCGATCTGTGATTTCGGCAAAGCGCGCAATGGCGCCGTTGGTTCCGGGGCGCACCGACGTCATCGTCAGTGCGCCGCCGTTGAACGTCTTGTGCGCCTTCAGGCTGCTCACCTCGTCGGTGAACAGCTTGAGGCGGACTTCGCCTGCCACGCCATGCGCGCCAATGATGACGGCAAGTGTGACAGGACGATCAGCCAAGGGTTAGCCCTCAGCCTTATCTTCAGCCGGTGCTTCTGCAGCGGGCTCTTCAGCAGCAGGCGCTTCTTCGGCAGCCGCTTCAACAGCGGGCGCTTCTTCTGCGGCAGGGGCTCCCTCGGCAGCAACTTCAACGGCAGGGGCCTCTTCGGCCACTGCTTCAGCAGCAGGTGCTTCCTCGGCAGCGGCTTCTTCAGCAGGCGCTTCTTCAACCGGTGCAGCGGCAGCGGCGGCCGCTGCTTCAGCTTCAGCCTTGGCGGCTTCTTCTGCATCGATGATCTTCTGCGCACGCTCTTCAGCGCGCTCCTTGGCCTTTTCGCCCGGTTCCGCCTTCTTGGGGTTCAGGCGAGCGGCGCGTTCCTTGATGCCAGCCACGTCGAGGAAGCGGGCAACACGGTCTGTCGGCTGCGCGCCAACCGAAATCCAGTGCTTCAGACGATCGGCATTCAGCACGATGCGGTTGGCATCGTCCTTGGCGAGCATCGGGTTGTAAGTGCCAACCTTTTCAATGAAGGCGCCGTCACGCGGGGCGCGGGCATCGGCCACAACGATACGATAATAAGGACGCTTCTTGGAACCGCCACGCGACAAACGAATTGAAACTGCCATGATATTTTCCTTCCAATCTAAACTTTAAAACTGTGGCCCTAGGGCCGTCATTTCTTCTTCAACAAATTCTCAAAACCCGGTGGCAAATTGGGCATTCCGCCCCCTGCCGAACCCGCACCCGGCATCCCGGGCAAGCCGCCCCCGCCGAGCAATCCGCCCAAGCCGCCGCCGCCCTTACCGAACAGCGCGCCCAGACCCTTGATGCCGCCCATTTTGCGGATCTTCTTCATCGCCGTGGACATTTCCTGATGCATTTTCAGAAGCTTGTTCACTTCCTGCACCGTGGTGCCCGACCCATTGGCGATGCGGATCTTGCGCTTGGCCTGCAACAGCTCCGGCTTGGTGCGTTCCTTTTTCGTCATCGACGAAATGATCGCGTCCATGCGGACAAGGATGCGATCATCCACGCCCGATGCCGCGCCCTGCAACTTCTTCATGCCCGGCAGCATGCCCGCCAAAGCGCCAAGGCCGCCCATGCGCTGCATCTGCTGCAACTGGGCGCGCAGATCGTTCATGTCGAACTGACCCTTGGCCATCTTCGCCGCGAGCGCTTCGGCTTCATCCTGCTGGATGGTTTCCGCCGCGCGCTCAACAAGGCTGACAACGTCGCCCATGCCAAGGATACGACCGGCCACGCGTTCTGGGTGGAAGACGTCCAGCCCATCCAGCTTTTCGCCGGTGCCGACAAATTTGATCGGCTTGCCGGTGACAGCACGCATGGAGAGGGCCGCACCGCCGCGCGCATCGCCGTCCATACGGGTCAGGATGACGCCCGTCAGCGGCACCTGTTCAGAGAAGTTCTTGGCGACGTTGACCGCGTCCTGCCCGGTTAGGCTGTCGACGACGAGCAAGGTTTCCGCCGGGGTCGCGACGTCCGCCACGGCCTTCATCTCGGCCATCAGCTGGGCGTCGACATGGAGTCGGCCGGCCGTATCGAGGATCAGGACATCATAGCCCTGCAGCTTCGCGGCCTGCATGGCGCGCTTGGCGATATCAACCGGCTGCTGGCCCGCCACGATGGGCAAGGTCGAAACGCCGGTCTGTTCGCCCAAAATGGCGAGCTGCTCCTGCGCTGCCGGACGGTTGACGTCGAGCGACGCCATCAAGACCTTCTTGCGGTCCTTTTCCGTCAGACGCTTGGCGATCTTTGCGGTCGTTGTGGTTTTACCGGAGCCTTGCAGACCGACCATCATGATGATGGCAGGCGGCGTCACGGCCAGTTCAAGATCACTC
Source organism: Chakrabartia sp. (assembly GCA_040398625.1). Lineage (GTDB taxonomy): Bacteria > Pseudomonadota > Alphaproteobacteria > Sphingomonadales > Sphingomonadaceae > Aquisediminimonas. Next base: position 6,150 of record JBBATS010000003.1, read on the forward strand.
GCTTCGCTGCCGAGCATTTCGACGAGCGCGTCGTTGACGATCTTGACGACCTGCTGACCCGGCGTGATCGATTTCAGGACCGACTGGCCGACCGCTTTTTCCGTGACCTTGTCGATGAAGGTGCGGACGACCGGCAGCGCCACGTCTGCCTCAAGCAGCGCGACACGCACTTCGCGCATCGCCTCACGCACATCCGCTTCGTTGAGCGCACCACGGCCACGCAGCCGGTCAAAGACACCGCCAAGCCTTTCGCTCAAACTTTCGAACATGCGTTCGTTCCTTCAAAATGCCCAAACAGACCACGCCGGCGGACGAAAACTCGTCGGCCAGCGTACGCCCTTGGGCGGCCAATTTCTTGCTTTTCAGATTGGAAAGCAGGCGCGCCTCTAACTGATTCCCCCGCTCCCGTCAATGCAACTGACCGGTTGGCTGCCCGAGAACCCTAGGTCCAAAGCCGACTTAACATGATCTTCACGCTTTGTCCGCATACCCAGATGCTGAAACGGCATGTGCAAGGGGGCATAAGCTAGGTGTCTGAAGTCATTCAAAGAGAAAAGTCCGCGTCCAATTCGATCGCGCAGGCCGCAGGCCGCGATATCATTATGGGCGGAATCATGGTGGCCGCCATCGTCCTGTTTGCAGGCACCGGGTCAAGCGCCATGATCAGCGCGGTGCAATCTCTGCTTGGCCATCATGGCCAAACAGACAATGTGCTCGTCGTCGCCCTCTTGCTCAACATCGCATTGATCCTGTTTGGCTGGCGCCGCTATATTGACCTTCAAAAGGAAGTCGAAGACCGTACAGCGGCGGAAGAGCGGGCGCAGGTCCTTGCCATGCGGGATCCCCTCACTGGCTTTCACAATCGCCGATCATTGGCGGAACAAGGCTCCGAGATGCTGGCGCGCGCCGGCAAGCGAGGCAAGCAGCTTGCCATGCTGATGCTGGACCTTGATCACTTCAAGAACGTCAACGACATTCACGGCCATGCAGTGGGCGATGGTCTGCTGCGCGCTGTGGCTGCCGAAATCACCAAGTTGATGCCGCCCAATGCGCTTGCCGCACGTCTCGGCGGCGATGAATTTGCCGTTGCCTTTGTATTCGACGTCGCCAACCCGGAAGTTGTGGACCGCATCGCTGAAGCTTTGGTCTCGCGCCTTGGCCAGCCGCTCAGCGCCGATGGCACCTTCATTCACACCAGCATTTCGCTCGGCCTCGCCCATTCGGCCCCCGATTGCGATACCGTCGACTCGCTCATGCGTCGCGCCGACATCGCCATGTATGCGGCCAAGCATCAGGGCCGGAACCGCTTTTCATGGTTCGACGCTTCGATGGAGCGCGAGCTTCAGGCCCGCACCGAGTTGGAAGTCTCCATGCGCCGCGCCATTCCGGCGGGCGAGTTCGAACCCTATTTTGAACAGCAGATCGACCTGACGACGGGCCGCCTGCAGGGCTTTGAAGTCCTCGCGCGCTGGAACCATCCGACGATGGGCATCATCGCGCCCGACCGGTTCATTCCGATTGCCGAGGAAACCGGCATGATTGCCGACCTGTCCTTCTGCGTCATCCGCAAGGCGCTGACGGAGGCGCGTGATTGGGATCCGTCGCTCATCATCTCGGTCAACATCTCGCCCACCCAGCTGCGCGACCCATGGCTTGCCCAGAAGATCGTGAAGCTGCTTGTGGAAACGAGCTTCCCGGCCAACCGCCTGGAAATCGAAATCACAGAAACGTCGCTGTTCGACAATCTGTCGCTGGCACAGTCAATCGTCGGCAGCCTTAAGAATCAGGGCATCAAAATTGCCCTTGATGATTTCGGCACCGGTTACAGCTCGCTCGCCCACCTGCGCGCGCTGCCATTTGACCGCATCAAGATTGATAAGAGCTTCGTCACCTCGCTCATCGAGAACCCTGAAAGCGCGGCCATCGTCAACGCGATTGCGCGTCTGGGCGATAACCTGTCCATGCCGGTCACGGCCGAAGGCATTGAAGTTGGCGAAATCGAAGAACGCCTGCGGCAGCTTGGCGTCCATAAGGGTCAGGGCTGGCTCTATGGCCGTCCGCTGCCAATCACGGCGGTCCTTGAATTGCTCGCTGAGCGCAACCTGCTTCCGGCGGCACGCCAGAGCACGGTAACCGCGAAGCCAGCTGAAGGTCTTCTCCCCGATTTCGATGAGGAAGTACGCCGCCTCGCCTGAGGTTGCTGCCTGACTTTGTTGGACTCATCGCCCGTGCGGGCTTAAAGGGCCGCGCATGGGCGACCGCTTTTACAAGATGCACGGACTGGGCAACGACTTCGTCGTGATCGACGGGCGCACATCGCCTGTTGAGATGACCGAAGCCCGCGCCCGCGCCATTGCGGACCGACGCACCGGCATCGGCTGTGACCAGCTTATCCTGCTTGGCTCCTCCAACAGCGCCGACGCCCAGATGCGTATCTTCAATCATGACGGCAGCGAAGTGGGCGCCTGCGGCAATGCCTTTCGCGCGGTAGCGCTGCTTCTCGGCGGCAAGACAACGCTGGAGACGCTGGGCGGCGCCATCGCGCTGGAAGCGCAGGGTGATACCGCGCGCGTGGACATGGAAGAACCCCGTTTTGACTGGGACGTCATCCCACTCGCTTATGCGATGGACACGCGCGACATGCCGGTCAGCTGGGAAGAGCTGGATCACCCGGCCGCCGTCAATGTCGGCAATCCGCATGTCATTTTCTTCGTGCCCGATTGCGATGCCGTGGACCTCGCCGGGCTCGGTCCGGTCATAGAGACCGATCCGATTTTTCCTGAACGCGTCAACGTCAACGTCGCGAGCCTTGCAGGCAAAGATCATCTAAACTTACGCGTTTGGGAACGTGGCGCTGGCCTGACGCTCGCCTGTGGCACCGGCGCCTGCGCGACAGCCGTTGCCGCGATCCGCGCCGGGCTTGTCGCCTCGCCAGTCCGCATCTCCCTGCCCGGCGGCGATCTGACCATCGCATGGGCGCCGGGGGAGCGCATCTGCATGACCGGCCCCGCCACCCTCGTCTACACCGGCGAGACCGACTGGAGCCGCTTCGGATGAGTGGCGCGGAGGTGGTCAATTTCGGCTGCCGCCTCAACATTGCCGAAGGTGAAGCGATCCGGGCGGCAGCGGCGGACGCAGACAATCTCGTGATCTTCAACAGCTGCGCTGTGACGGCGGAGGCCGAGCGACAAGTGCGTCAGGCCATCCGCCGCACAAAGCGCGAGCGCCCCGAGGCACGGATTATTGTGACCGGCTGTGCGGCGGAAACCATCGGAGCGGAACTCGCTGCCATGGCCGAGGTCGACGCTGTCGTCGGGAATGCGGCGAAACGTCTTCTCTCTTCCTACTCACCGCTTGTCCCGAGCGAAGTCGAGGGACGTGTTAAAGGTGTCTCGACTTCGCTCGACACAAATGGATTGGAAGGCCCCGCCATCTCCGGCTCGGACCATGCCCGCGCCTTTGTCGAGGTGCAGAACGGCTGCGACCATGATTGCACCTTCTGCGTCACCACTTTGGCGCGCGGGCCCAGCCGGTCCCTCCCCGCAGGCGCCATCATTGATGCGATCAAAGCCCGCGTTGATGCCGGCCAGAAAGAAGTCATCCTAACCGGTGTGGACCTGACCAGCTATGGCCCCGATCTGCCGGGCAGCCCGACGCTGGGCCAGTTGGTCGAGCGGATCCTGACCCACGTGCCCGCGCTGCCCCGCCTGCGGCTCTCTTCGCTCGATTCCATCGAGATTGACGACAGGTTGTTTGATCTCATCACAGGTGAGACCCGCATCATGCCGCACGTTCACCTCTCGCTCCAGTCGGGCGATGACATGATCCTCAAGCGCATGAAGCGCAGGCATTTGCGCGCCGATGCCGTCCGGCTGGTCGAACGGCTAAAGGCCAAGCGTCCAGACATCGCCATCGGTGCTGACATCATCGCAGGTTTCCCGACCGAAGAGGAGGACATGTTCGCCAACAGCCTCGCGCTGCTCGAGGATTGCGACATCGTGTTCGGGCACATCTTTCCGTACAGCCCGCGGCCCGGCACGGCGGCCGCCCGCATGCCGCAGCTCGACCGCACCACCATCAAGGCGCGGGCAGACCGGCTGCGCACCGCAGCACAGGGCCGCAAGGCGCGCTGGTTGGAGAGCATGATCGGCACAGACAGACGCGTCCTCATTGAACGCGACGGGCGAACGGGACACGCCGAAAATCACGCATCTGTTGAAATTCCCGCAACAGAGGATTTCCGCTTTGCGCCCGATGCCTTAAAGGGCCGCATCATGACCCTGACCATCTCCGCGAGCGACGGCGCCAAGCTGACCGGCATCCCTGCATGAGCGACGAGGAAAACACGCCCTGGCACAAGAAGCTGCTCGGCGGCTTCAAGCGCACGTCGGAACGGCTGACCGAGAATCTGACCGGCCTTGTCACCAAGTCCAAGCTCGACGCGGAAACGCTCGACGAGATTGAAGAGGCGCTGATCGTCTCGGATCTCGGCCCCGCCACCGCGCACCGCATCCGTGAGCGGCTGGCCGACAGCCGCTATGAGCGTGGCATCGACGAAGCCGGTATCCGCGAAGTGCTGGCGAGTGAGATCCGCGATGTCTTGGCACCTGTGGCCAAGCCGCTCGACATCATCGCCTTCCCACGCCCGCAGGTGATCCTTGTCATCGGCGTGAACGGCTCCGGCAAGACAACGACCATCGCCAAGCTGGCGCACCTCTTCCTTGAGCAGGATTATGGCGTGATGCTGGCGGCAGGCGACACCTTCCGTGCTGCTGCCATAGGCCAGTTGAAAGTTTGGGCCGACCGCTTGGGCGTGCCCATCGTGTCGGGCGCTGAAGGGGGCGATGCGGCGGGGATTGTGTTCGACGCGGTCAAGCAGGCGACGGAGACAGGCATCGACGTGCTGATCGTCGACACGGCGGGCCGCCTCCAGAACAAGCGCGAGCTGATGGACGAACTGGCCAAGATCCGCCGTGTGCTTGGGCGCATCAACCCTGCCTCGCCACATGACGTTGTCCTCGTACTCGATGCGACGACGGGGCAGAATGCGTTGTCACAAATTGAAATCTTTAAAGAAGTCGCAGGCGTTACCGGCCTCGTCATGACCAAGCTCGACGGCACCGCACGTGGCGGTGTGCTCGTCGCGGCAGCCGAAAAGTTCGGCCTGCCCATCCACGCCATCGGCGTTGGGGAAACCATCGGTGATCTTCGCCCGTTTAACGCAGACGAAGTCGCCAACATCATCGCCGGAGCAGACAAGGCATGACGCAAGAGCCGCAGACCCCCAAGGCACCGGCCCAGCCCGCGCCCAATCTGCTCGTTGATCTGGGGCCGCTCGGCGTGTTCCTGCTGACCTATTGGGCAGCGGGCGTTTGGGTGGCCACAGGCGCCTTCATGGCCGCCACGCTGGCCGCCATCATCTGGTCCAAGCTGAAGCACGGCAAGGTCTCGGTATTGCTGATGTTCTCGGGCGTCATGGTGCTGTTCTTTGGCGGCCTCACCATCTGGCTGCACGATGAAACCTTCATCAAGATGAAGCCGACCCTTTACTACGTCATGGTCGCGGGCATCCTCTTTTTTGGCACGCTCACCAAGAAACCGACGCTCGAACTGGTGATGGCACATGCCTACCCTGAACTCAGCCAGCGCGGCTGGCATTTGCTGACGCGCAATTTTGCCTGGTTCTTCATCGGCATGGCAATCCTCAATGAGATCGTCTGGCGCAACAGTTCGACGGGCTTTTGGCTGGGCTATAAGCTGTGGGGTGCCTTGCCACTCACTCTGCTGTTCGGCGGGCTCAATGTGCCCATGATCCTGCGGCACAGTGCGACGGTGGAAGAAAGCTCCAAACCGTCATCCTGAACTTGTGTCAGGATCCATTGGCATCGCAGTTCCCGGATATGGAGCGTGTCCGTCATCGCCTGTGTTCATGGATGCTGAAACAAGTTCAGCATGACGAAGCTGTTTAAGCCGCCGTCTCCAGAAGCCCGTGCTTCCTCAAACAATGCCGCAGCTGATCATAGGTGAGCCCCAGCGCTTTGGCCGTTGCGCGTTGGTTATGCCGGTGCCGCCGCAACGCCTCTTCCAGTAAGGAGCGTTCATAGCCATGGACCGCTGCGCGGAAATCCTCGGGCAGGGTCAAAGGCAGCGCATCGTTTGCCGGCTTCCCTGCAGGCGCTGTCGCTGCCAGCCCCTGCCCCGTCACCGGCTGCCAGGGCGACACGAACGGATCGAAGACGATGTTGCCGACCGGCAGGCTCGTGTCATCCCAGCGATAAACCGCCCGCTCCGCCACATTGCGCAATTCACGGATGTTGCCCGGCCAAGGATAGGCTTCCATCTCTGCCATCGCCTCAAGATCAAAGCCCGGCCAGCGAGGCCAATCCAGTTCAGCCGCCATGCGTCGCCCGAAAAAGTCAGCCAATTGGGCAATATCCCCGTCGCGCGCGCGCAGGGGCGGCAGGGTAATCACGTCGAAGGATAGCCGGTCGAGAAGATCAGCGCGGAACCGTCCGTTATCGACCATGGCGGGCAGATGTTCATTGGTGGCCGCAACAATGCGGACGTCCACGCGCACCGGCTTGTTCGCGCCGATGCGGGTAATCTCCCCATATTCAACCGCGCGCAGCAGCCGTTCCTGCGCGCCCGCCGACAGCGTGCCGAGTTCATCGAGAAAGAGCGTGCCACCATCCGCCTCTTCAAAACGCCCCGTCCGCGCGCGGGTGGCGCCGGTGAAGGCACCGGCCTCATGGCCGAACAATTCCGCCTCGATCAGCGTTTCGGTAAGTGCCGCGCAGTTCATGGCCACAAACGGCCCATCCCAACGCGTGCTCAGGCGGTGAAGGCGTTCCGCCACCAATTCCTTGCCCGTCCCACGCTCCCCTATGACGAGCACCGGTCGGTTGAGATGCGCCGCCCGGCTGACGCGTTCGACGCTGTCGAGAAAGGCGAGCGATTGCCCGATGAATTGATTGTCGCGCTCCATTGCCAAACATTAGCATTTTTTCCTAATATTCAGCAATAGTTTATGCGCAAAATCATGCCACTTTGGTTGCAAAATGGCAGAAATGCGCCGTCTTCGCAAACTGGCACGGTCCATGCTGTTCTCTAGGCATACCGCAAACATGCGGCCCAACATTCAACGCCAAAGTTCAGGGAGACCTAACATGACACGCTACACTTCTTTCGATTTCCGCAACTCGGTTCTCGCCATCGTCGCAACGATCCTGGTGAGCACCAGCAGCCTCTTCTTCGCCGTCGGCCCGATCGGTCAGGCGAATGCGGCGACGGTCCAGACCCAGTCGGCCTATCCGCTCGCATAACCCCCTACCGGCCGCTCCCCCCGGCCGGAGACCCCGCCGGGGAAGGTGACCATCCCCCAAACCTTCCCCGGCCCCCTTTCACCAGTAACCACAGCGTCACACATTCAGGAGTTTCAACAGATGGGCATCTTCTCGCGCACCCGCGACATCATCGCCGCCAACGTCACCGACCTTCTCGATAAGGCCGAAGACCCCGCCAAGATGATCCGCATGATCATCATGGAAATGGAAGAAACGCTGATCGAGGTCCGCGCGTCCGCCGCCCGCACCATTGCCGACCAGAAGGAACTGCGCCGCCACATCGCGAAGCTCGACACCCTTCAGGACAGCTGGAAGGAAAAGGCCGAACTCGCGCTCTCCAAGGATCGTGAAGATCTCGCCAAGGCCGCGCTCGTCGAACGCCAGAAGGCCGTTGATATGGGCGAACAACTGAAGAGCGAAATTGCCGTCCTTGATGATGCGCTGCGCGCCAATGAGGAAGACATCTCAAAGCTGCAGGCTAAGCTGCGTGAGGCCCGCGCCCGCCAGAACACGATCACAACCCGCCTGGAAGCGGCGAACAACCGCATCCGCGTTCGGGAAGCCTATGCCGGCACCCGCGTCGATGAAGCCTTTGCACGCTTCGACATGCTCGACCGCCGTGTGGATCTCGCCGAAGGTCGTGCCGATGCACTTGGCCTGGGCGCCGCCCCCAAGTCGCTCGAAGAGGAAATCGCCGAGTTGAAGTCGAACGAAAAGGTCGACGCCGAATTGGAAGCCCTGAAGGCTGCCGTGAAGAAGGGTTGATCCGATGGAAGACGTTGTCGTTCCCCTCATCGCCATCACGTCCGTCTTCGTTGGGCTGCCTTGGCTGGTCCTCCATTATCTGACCCGTTGGCGGACCGCCGCGACGCTGACCCGCGAGGACGAGAACCTTCTGGATGAGCTCTATGATCTCGCCCGCCGCCTCGAAGACCGCATGACCACGATCGAACGCATCATCGCCGCCGACGATCCCGACTGGAAGAAGGGCGCCTAAAAGCGCCGCCAAAGAAACGCCACAGGAGTATTTATCATGTCTGCAAGCCGCACCAAGTTCTACCTCGACAAACAGAATGCCAAATGGCTTGGCGTTTGTTCCGGGATTGCCGATTACACCGGCATTGATGTCACCTGGGTTCGCGTCGGCACGGTCATTTTCACCCTGCTCGGAGGCTTCCCTTGGACGCTGATCGCCTATTGGGTGACGGCATGGATGGCCGACAACAAGCCTTACGGTCTTTACGAAGACAAGGCAGAAAAGGAATTCTGGCAGGGTGTCCGCCAGTCCCCGGCCCGCACGACGCGCGACGTCCGCTCCAAGCTGCGCGACATTGACCGTCGCATGGCCTCTGCTGAAACGCACTATACCAGCCGCAACAGCCGCCTTGCCGACGAAATCGACAACCTGAAGTAAGCCGCAAAGGCCAAAGGAGGAGATACGAGATGGAATGGGGTGGACCAAATTTCGTCCTGGCGATCATCGCCATCAGCACCATCGGCTGGGTTGCCACCAGCTGGATCCGCGCCCGCCACGGCTATCCGGTGGAAGGTGAATGGGGCGGCACCGTCTCAAAGTCTGACCCGGATGCTGCGCGGAAGATTGCGCTCCTCTCTTCCGAGAATGAGCGCCTGACAGGGCAAGTCAGCCGGCTTGAAGAGCGCATCGCGGTTCTGGAACGCATTGCCACCGATGCGCCCTCGCGACTGACCGCCGAAATCGAACGCCTGAAATAAGGACAGCGACATGATCGAAACCGAAATCGCCCCTTTCATTCCCTACATCGCACTTCTGGCGATCAGCATCGGCTTTCTCGGTGTGGTTGGCTGGATCTTCACCACCTGGCTGCGCATCAAGAACGGCTATCCGCTGGAAAACAGCTGGGGCAAGGCGATCTATCCGCGCCAGACGACGGAAGAACTGGAACGCATCAAACTGCTCAGTCAGGAAAATGCACAGCTCCGCGCTGAGCTTGGCTCGGTCAAAGATCGCCTCGCCAATGTCGAACGCATCGTGACCGATGAAGCCCATGCCCTCAACCGCGAGATCGAACAGCTCCGCGGCAAAGCGAACTGAGAAGGACCACAATAATGGAAGGCATTTTCGCTCTCATTCCGATCCTGGCGCTCCTGATCCCCATCGTCGCCATCGTCTCGCGCACTGTGACCAAGATGATGGAGCTCAAGGAAAAGCAGTTGCAGGTGCAAACCACCATGACCGCCGAGAAAGCCGCGCAATATGCATCGCATGTCGAGCGGCTGGAACAACGGGTCCGCGTGCTGGAACGGATCATCACCGATAAGGGCGTCGCCCTGTCCGATGAGATCGAACAGCTCCGCGATCGCCCCGTCAACTAAACCAAAAACAATCATCGCCTAAAGGGAGACACGATATGAACCCGTTTGAAATGGTTGTCCTGATCGTCGCAATTGTGACCATCGGCGGCATGTTCCGCGCAAAGCACGGCCTGCGCAAGGACCGTCAAGGCAATTCCGTTGCTGCCCCCAGTGATGCGGAGAACCGCCAGCTGCGCGACGAAATCAAGCAATTGAAGGAGCGTATCGCGGTGCTGGAACGCCTCGCCACCGATACCAACAGCGCGGTCGCCCTTGATCGCGAAATTGAAAAGCTGCGTTGATCGCAGCTGATTTTCAGGGAGAACCGACATGACTGACGCCTCCACACTTATTCTTGCCCTGACCAGTCTTGCAGGACTGGCTCTTGCCTCCTTTGTAAGCCTCGCCGCATTCACCAAATGGGTCGAGTTGAAGCGTTGCGAGATCGACACGCACCGCGGACAGGACGCCAGCATGCCCAACACAACAAGCCGCATTGAAATCGCCGATCTGCGCGAACGGCTGCGCAAGCTGGAAGCCATTGCCGCCGGCGTTGATTACTGAGTGAAACGGGGCAGGGAAGTTTCCCTGTCCCAAGCATTTTCCCCTCGCATCCAAGCGTGGTCACTGGCAAGGACGCCAGTAGAGAGTCGCAGGCTCCCGCGTTATTAAATGCACGCTGCCGAAAAATCGGCACAGGTTGGAGGGGTAGTTTCCACATGAAATCTCGTTCGCTTGTTTTGGGTACGGCTGTTGCGCTGGTCGCAATGGCCTTGTCTGGTTGCGCCGAACAGGGCGGCAAGAACGCCAATGTCGATGATGCACGCCTCGTTGCCGGTAGCCCGGATGGCGCCGATTGGCTGTCCTATGGCCGCACCATGGACGAGCAACGCTTTTCGCCACTGACGCAGGTCACCGATCAGAATGTCGGCCAGCTGGGCCTTGAATGGTCGTCTGATCTGGATACCGCGCGCGGACAGGAAGCGACCCCCATCGTCGTCGATGGCATCATGTACATCTCGACCGCTTGGTCGATGGTGAAGGCCTATGACGCCGCCACCGGCAAGAAACTCTGGGAATATGACCCCAAAGTGCCACGCGCCAAGCTGGTTGATGTATGCTGCGATGCCGTCAATCGCGGTGTCGCTGTCTATAAGGGCCGCGTCTATGTCGGTACGCTTGATGGCCGCCTGGTCGCCCTCAACGCCGACACCGGCAAGGTGATGTGGGACAAGATGACGATCCCACAGGGATCCAACATGGCCATCACAGGCGCGCCGCGCATCGTGAAGGGCAAGGTGCTGATCGGCTCTGCTGGTGCTGAATATATCACGCGCGGCTATCTCGCTGCTTATGACGCTGAAACGGGCAAGGAAGCCTGGCGCTTCTACACCGTCCCCGGCGATCCATCGAAGCCGTTTGAAGGCAAGCATCTGGAAGCGGCCGCCAAGACCTGGGCGCCCGACGCCTGGAAGAACGGCGGCGGCGGTACGGTTTGGGATTCGATCACGTATGATCCCACGACCAACCTCATCTATTTCGGTACGGCCAATGCCGAGCCATGGAACCCCAATGCCCGTGGCGGCAAGGGGGGCGACAGCCTCTACACCGCGTCCATTGTTGCTGTGAACGCAGACACGGGTGAATATGTCTGGCACTTCCAGGAAACACCGGAAGACCGCTGGGACTATGATTCCAACCAGCAGATCATCGCTGCCGACATGCCGGTCAACGGCAAGGTCACCCGCGTCCTCATGCATGCGCCGAAGAACGGCTTCTTTTACATTCTCGACGCGAAGACCGGCAAGTTCATCTCAGGCAAGCCTTTTGCCAAGCTGATCACTTGGGCCTCGGGCCTTGATCCGGTCACGGGCAAGCCAAACGTCAACCCGGAAGCGCGGTATGAACTCACCGGCAAGCCCTATATCGGCTGGCCGGGCGCGCTTGGGGCACATAGCTGGCAGCCCATGTCGTACAGCCCGAAAACGGGTCTGGTCTACATTCCGGCCAATGAAATTTCACAGCCCTATTTCGCCGCGTCCAAGGATTGGAAGCCCGGCAAGGTCGGCTTCCAGCTGGGTCTCGATACCGGCCAGATGGGCATGCCCGCTGATCCTGCCATCCGTGCGGCAGCGGCGGCCGCCACCACAGGTTCTCTGCTGGCATGGGACCCCATTGCCGGTAAGCCACGCTGGCGAGTGGAACATCCCGGCCCGTCCAATGGCGGGACGCTGGCGACAGCGGGCAACCTCGTCTTCCAAGGTACAGCCGGCGGCGAATTCCGCGCCTATACGGCGGACAACGGCAAGCAGCTCTGGAGCTTCCCGACGCAGACCGGCGTGATCGCCGCCCCCATGACCTATTCGGTCAAGGGCGTGCAATATGTCGCGATCCTCGTGGGTTGGGGCGGCGTGTACGATGTGGCGCCAGGCATCTTGTCCAGCAAGTCCGGCTCCGTGCGCAACATCAGCCGCCTGCTCGTCTTCAAGATTGGCGGTAAAGCGACACTTCCACCGCCACCGCCGCAGGCCAAGCAGGTTCTTGATCCGCCGCCGTTCACCGGCACGAAGGCGCAGGCCGATGCGGGCATGAGCCCCTATCAGAACAGCTGCAGCGTCTGCCACGGCGATGCCGCGATTGCAGGTGGGCTCAACCCTGATCTGCGCCACTCGGCCATCCTTGGTGACCCGAAGATGTGGCAGAAGGTCGTCCATGACGGCGCCCTGTCCGAAAACGGGATGGTCGCTTGGAAAGACGAATATTCTGCCGAGCAGATTGAAAACATCCGCCAGTACGTGATCCGGCGGGCGAATGAAGACAAGGCGCTGGAGGCCAAGGGCAAGTAAGCCCGGGCCGTCCACGCTGGACGCAAAAAAGGGGGGCGGGAAGCACATCAGCTTCCCGCCCCCTTTTTTGTTCAAATCAGGCTTTCAGCCAGTCCGCCACTTGGGCGGCGACCTCGTTGGCTGCACGGTTGAGGGCATCGCCTGCGCTGCGGGCATCAATGGTGCCGGCGGGCACCCGCGCCTCAAACCGGCGGGTGCGCACCGGCCGGTCCTTCTCACCGGAAATTGTCGCGTCATAAATGACGACAGCGCGCGCGCCCTTTTCCTCAATATCAAAGCGAAGAAGCTGGCCCGACAAGGTGGCGCCGGACGTCGTGTTAAACTGACGTGGGTCAAGCACCGTCCGCCCGGTCTTTGCGCGGATTGTTTCTGACAACAGGCGTTGGAAAAGACGCGGCGGCGGCTCCACCCAGATCGCATCTTTGATAAAGGCAATCGCCGTCTGTCCCTGCGCCACTGGCAGGCGCGTCGTCGCGATGGACTGTGGCGCCAGCGGCACTGAGACGGTCAGGCTGTCCCCCGCCTGCACAAGTACACCCTCATTGGCCGTCGGACTCGCGGTAGATGTGAGCGTCAGAAGAAATTTCGGTGCTTTGCTGGTGAGGCCGAGGCTGCAGCCACCAAGCAGAATGGCCGCGCCAAAAATCAGGGTCGTGCGCTTCATTTGCCGTCCTTATCCCCCTTATATTCGGGCAGGCTGGGCCCGCCGATCAACGCGCCAGCGCCCTGTTGGTCAATTTTGTTGGCGACCGAGTTGAGCGTCCCAGACATGACCTGCAAATCGCGCACCAGCTGGCCGATTTCGGGCAAGGTTTGTGTCGAGAAGGTCTTGATGCCCGGCCGTGCTTCCGCCAGCGCCGCATCCAGCGCCGTCATGCTCTTATCGGCCGTCCGGATCGTTTTGCGGAGGTCCGTAATGAGCGGGCGGCCTTCGTCATTGAGCAAGCCATTTGTCGTCCCGGCGACCTCGCCCAACTGCTTGGCGGCGATCCCCGCTTCCTTGATGGCGATACGCGCTTCCTTGATGCTGGCTTCAATATCCGGGCCGCCGCGGGCCAGATGGCCGGTCAGCTTGTCCGTATTCGCAAGGATGTTGGTGAACGACTTCTGGTTCTGGTCGGACAGCAATTCTGTCAGTCGTTCCGTCAGAGTGGACAAACGCTCGAGCAATTGCGGGGCATTGTTCAGCAAGGCACCCAGCCCGCCCGCCTTGGTCGGGATAACAGGCACACGCCCCGGGCCGGGGCCGGGTTCCGTCAGTGGCGGTGTGCCGCGAATGGCGCCATCAAGCACGACGGTGGACGGGCCGGTGAAGCTGCCCTGAATCGTCGCTGTGGTGCCTTGCAGCACCGGCGTATCTGGCTTCAACGCCACGCGGACGCGCACGAACTGCGGATCATTCTTCCACAGCTCAATTGCGGTGATCTGCCCAGACGGCACGCCCGAAAAGCTAACGCTGCCCCCCTTGGCCAGACCGTCAACCGATTGGCGGAAGAAAATGTCATATTCCTTGGCGTTGGCGCCGGACAAACCGGCGATCCACATGGCAAAGGCGACGAGCGCCGCCAATAGGCCGAGAACGATACTGCCCACGAGCAGATGGTTGGATCGTGTTTCCATCAGGCCCTCATGCCCCCTTTGCCACGTGCCGATCAACCGCAGACTGAGCGGCACGTCCACGCAGTCCGTTGAAATAGGCCTGAATCCACGGATGGTCCGTCGCCAGAAGCTCGGGAATTGTCCCAACAGCGACCACCTTATGGTCAGCCAGCACCGCCACCCGGTCACAAATCGCATGCAGCGTATCCAGATCATGCGTGATGAGGAACACGGTCAGCCCAAGCGATTTGGACAGGTCCTTGGTCAATTCATCAAATCCTGCCGCCGCAATCGGGTCCAGCCCGGCGGTCGGCTCATCCAGAAAGAGCAGCCGTGGGTCGAGCGCGAGCGCCCGCGCCAGACCGGCACGCTTACGCATGCCGCCGGAAAGTTCGGACGGATATTTGGCGGCGGCATTGGCCGGCAGACCTGCCATCACAACCTTATAGGCCGCAATCTCGTCAAGCAGCTTCTGGCCGAGATTGGGGTAGAATTCCCGCAAAGGCACCTGCACATTTTCCGCCACGGTCAGTGTCGAGAAAAGCGCCCCGCCCTGAAACATGACGCCCCATCGACGCCGAAGATCAAGTTGCGCCTCATTTTCTTCATCGGTCATCGGTTCACCGAAGATCTCAATCTCCCCAGCGCTTGGCCTTTGCAGACCGATGATCGTCCGCATCAGCACCGATTTGCCGGTGCCCGATCCGCCGACGACGCCCAGAATTTCTCCGTTGCGGACATCCAAGTCCACACCGTCATGGATCACCTGATCCCCAAAGTGATTGCAGATGCCGCGTATTTTAACGGCGATGGGGGCGTTTAGGTCCATCAGATCCACCCGATCTGCGAAAAGAAGACCGCGAAGAACGCATCGAGCACGATAACAAGGAAGATCGCCTGCACAACGGCAGACGTCGTACGCAGGCCGACTTCCTCTGCATTGCCTTCCACCTGCATCCCCTGAAAACAGCCGGACAGCGCAATGATCGCGCCAAAGACTGGCGCCTTGATCAGCCCGACCCACAGATCGGTAATGGGAATGACTTCCTGCAAGCGCTGGACAAAGGTGATCGGCGGAATCTCAAGCGACACCCAGCAGAACAGCCCGCCACCGAAGATCGAGACCAAAGTCGCGTAAAAACCAAGCAGCGGCATCATGATGACCGCAGCCAACATGCGCGGAATGACAAGCGCCTCAATGGGCGACACACCGATGGTGCGCATCGCATCGATTTCTTCCGTCAGCTTCATCGTCCCGATCTGCGCGGCAAAGGCCGAACCGGAGCGCCCGGCCACCATGATCGCTGTCATCAGCACACCAAGTTCACGGGTGGTGATTCGCCCGACGAGATTGACGGTCAGCGTCTCGGCTCCAAACTGCTGGAGCTGGACCGCGCCCTGTTGCGCGATCACGATCCCGATGAGGAAACTCATCAGGCCGATGATGCCCAACGCCTTCACGCCGACCAGTTCAAACCGGTGAACGATCGCGTTGATGCGCAGGCGGCGCGGATTGCGGATGATGTCCCAACTCGCCATCAGGATGGCCCCGAAAAAGGCGACAAGGCCCAACAGGGTGCGGAGCGCGATCACTGTCGCATCGCCAACTTCGGTGACAACGCGGACCACAGGATTGACGGGTTCAGGCCGGACGCGGACGTCCGCATCTGCTTGGCTGACCAGCGCTATAAGCCGTTTGGCCTCTTCGCTCGCGCCGATAATCTGCGCGCCGGTCCGCCCTGAAAATTGGTGGATAATCCAAGCGCCGACTGTATCGACCCGCTCCACCGCAGTGATATCAATCTGAGCGGCGGGCCCCTCAATGGCGTCAAGGCGTTGGGGAAAATCTTCAAGATTCGACAGCGTCAGGCGGCCCGACACGCGCAGCGTGGTGCCCTTAGCGCCTTGTTCTTCGGTGAATTCCGCCTTGTTCGCCATCAGCGCCGTGTTTGATGCATAAGCGCTGGATCGGCAAGCCGGATTGCGTTTAAGGCAAAAGGATGAAGCCCCTTTCCATTTTCGACATGGACAAGACGATCACGCGCGCGGCGACGTTCGGCCCGTTCCTGATCTACGCTGTGCCGCGCTATGCGCCTTGGCGCATCGTGTTTGCCCCGCTTGTTCTGCTCACGACATTCGGGTTTTTGCTCCGCCTTGTTAGCCGTGCGCGGCTGAAAGAGATCAACCTCTCGCTGATGCTGGGCGGGGATATTGATGCCGCCAAACTCGACCAAATTTCGGCCGGATTTGCCGGCCACACGCTCAGCCGCAATTGTCTCGGCCGTGCGCTGGCCCGCGTGGAGGCCGAACGCGCAGCGGGCCGTCGCGTCGTGCTCGCCACTGCCTCTTACGCCTTTTACGTCCGGCAGATTGCAACGCTCATCGGCGTTGAAGATGTTATTGCCACGCGCACGACCGATGCAGGCAGAACAACCTCGCCCAAAATCAACGGTGAAAACTGCTATGGCGAGGCCAAACTACGCATGGTGCAAGCCTGGCTGGCTGGTGAAAAGATCGACCGGACAGACGCCCATATCCGCTTTTTTTCGGACCATGTTTCAGACGCGCCCTGCATGGATTGGGCCGATGAGGGCTTTGCGACCAATGCACATGCCCCGCTGCGCGCGCTGGCGGCGAAAAAGGGGTGGCAGATCCTCGACTGGGCGTAGGCCGCCACCGACCAAACACCGTTCGGGCTGAGCCTGTCGAAGCCCCGTCCTTTAACTTTGGCACTCAGAAGAAGGACCGCCCTTCGACAAGCTCAGGGTAAACGGAACTGAGGGCTCACCCTTACCCCAAAATAAGTCCGACGATCCAAACCATCCCGACGATCAGCGGAACACCGACGATATCCAGCAGAAAGCCCGACTTCAGCATGCGCGGCAGCGCGATGTGTTCGGTCGCCCAGGCAATCGCATTGGGGCCTGTGCCTGACGGCAGCATGAAGCCCCAGCTCGACGCCATGGCCGCGCTGACCGCAAGCAGCGCTGGGTCCGCACCTGTCGCGGCTATGAGTCCGCCGACAACCGGCATCACGCCCGACGCTGTCGCGACGTTTGATGCAAATTCCGTGACAATGATGACGATGCCGACAAGCACAGCCGCAACGATGATCGGGTGGACGCCGCCCAATGGCCGCAGCACATCCCCCAGCCAAGTGGCGAGACCCGAGGCGCTGATCCCGGCCGCAAGGGCAAGCCCGCCGCCGAACATCATGATGACGCCCCAAGGTGCACGGTCCGCCTCTTTCCAGTTCAACAGCGGCCGTCCGGTCCCATCGGGCACGATGAACAATAACAGTGCAACGAGAACGGCAATCGTTCCGTCCTCCAGCATCCCTTCGGGCAAGAGCGAAGACAGATAAGACGACGCCACCCAGCCGGTGACCACCAGCAGAATGAGCGGAACGAGGCGCTTTTCCGCTGTCGTCCAGTTCTGCGCTTCGCCGATGCTGGCATGCGCTGCTGCCGCATCAAAGCCGCCCGCCGCCACATTCTGCACACGCATCAGGATGAGCCAGCAGGCCGGAATGGCGATCAGGACAATCGGCAATCCATAAGCCGACCAGGTCAGAAAATCGATCGAATAGCCGACGCTCTTTTCAATCAGGCCTGCTGAAATGGCATTGGTCGGGGAACCAACAAGCGTCCCAAGCCCGCCGATGGACGCGGCAAAAGCAATGCCCATTGGCAGTGCCCCGGCAAGGCCTTCCGTCTCGCCCTCAGGCGTCCGGTTGGCCCGCAGGACGGCGACGGCAATCGGCATCATGATGAGCGAGGTCGCAGTATTGGAGACGATCATGGAAATGAGGGCGGTCGCCACCATAAACGCCATGAGAAGCGAGCCTGCGGTCTTGCCCCCGCGTGCCAAAATGGCGAGCGCAAAGCGCCGGTGAAGGCCCGTCCGCTCAATCGCGAGCGCAATGAACGCACCGCCGAGCACAAGAAACAGAATGGGCGAGTAATAAGCAGCGGCAACCTTATCCGCCGGCATCACACCGATAAAGGGCAGCACAACAAAGGGCAGCAGCGCCGTCACCGTCAGCGGAAGCGCCTCTGTCATCCAGAACACGGCCATCAGCACGACGAGCGCGGCTGTATGCCAAGCCAGCTCCGTCATGCCGGCAGGGGCGGGAGCTGCCAGCATCAGGGCAAAGAGGCCCAAGCCTGTCAACAGGCTCCATTTCTGTGCGTTTTCCAAAACTCATCCCCCGCTTATGGCGGAACGCTAGGGCGCGATGCCGCGCGGCGCAAGCAATCAGGCGGGTAGGCCGATCAGCGAGATCTGCCGTCCATAGCCCGGCTCCCCGCGATGGGTGGCCCGGCGAAAGCTGTAAAAGCGTCCGTCATCGGGATAGGTATCCAGCCCGAGCATCTCCACCCGCCCAATGCCAGCGGCGGCCAGACGACTGGCGACATAGCCTTCCAGATCAAACTGGAAATGGTCCGGACGACCTGCGGAAAAGAAGCGCTCATTTTCAGGGTCGTGTTCCTGAAAGCGGCGGGCGAACCCGGCATCAACCTCGTACGACGCCCGTGCGATGCACGG
This sequence comes from Chakrabartia sp., assembly GCA_040398625.1. GTDB lineage: Bacteria > Pseudomonadota > Alphaproteobacteria > Sphingomonadales > Sphingomonadaceae > Aquisediminimonas. The sequence continues at coordinate 24,820 of JBBATS010000003.1, forward strand.
TCCGATGGCCGCGGTGATCCGGTCCCGCGCCGCGCCCAGCGCGACCATCGCATCAATGGTTTTATCAGTCACTCCGCCAATCGCGCCCTTCCACCCGGCATGGGCGGCCCCGACAATTCCAGCTTGGGCATCGGCGAACAGCACCGGCGCGCAATCCGCGGTCAGGATGCCAAGCAGCAGCCCCGGCCGGTCGGTCACCATCGCGTCGGCGTGAGGCCGGTCCTCAAGTGGGATGGCCTGCGTTACAGCCACAACATCAGGCGAATGCACCTGATGCACTGTCACCAGTTCTGCCCCCAACATCACGGCTTCAGCGGCGCGGCGCCGGTTTTCGAGCACCGCATCCCGATCATCTTCTGACCCCACACCGACATTCAGGCCCGCATGAATGCCAGTGGAGACGCCCCCATGACGGCCCAGAAAACCGTGCGGCAAGGGCGAGAGGGCGTTGGCGGTGAAGACGTCGATAACTTGGTCGGACATAAAAACTCCGCTTACCCTGAGCCTGTCGAAGGGCTGCTTTTATCTATTCACCGAAAGAAGGACAGCCCTTCGACAAGCTCAGGGCAAACGGGACACGAGGGATCCTACCCCATCGCCGCCGGATCGGGCCAGTCCTGACCCACCAGCGCCATCGCCTGAAACAGGGACCCCATTTCGGTCGGGTGCGTGAGGCGGCGGTGCGCCTCGGCCAGCTCTTCCCCCCGATCAGGATGCACGCGGGCCAGTGATCTCGCCCGTTCGGCGAGGCCCAAAAGTGCCAGAAAATCGCCCTGTGCAACGGGCCCAAAGACCTTCGTCCCAGACATCTCCGCCATGCCGCCCAAGGTCGCAAAGTCGACATGCGCTGTCAGGTCTTGTTCGCCCGGCGCATCAAAAGGATTGGCGAAGCCATGCCCTTTCACCGCCTGCAGCGTCTCGCCCAAGGATGGCCCCTCATAGCCATAATCAACAATCAGCGCCGCCCCGCCTTGGTCGACCAGCCGCTTGGCAAGCGCGCGGACAACCGCGACCGATGCGGGCGAGCTTTCGATGATGCTGCCGGGCGCCGCATCGCGCAGCGCCTCAGGCACAATCTCATCCGGCACGGCTTTGCCCGCAATGGGCAGGAACATAGTGTCCTGACAGGCGACCAGCCGTTCATGCCAAGCCTCACCGCGTCGGACGAGTTGGTAGACGGGCAGGGCATCGAAGAATTCATTGGCGACGATCAGCAGCGGCGCATCGTCGGGCAAGGTCGTCACATCCTCATGCCAGATGGCGGCAGGAATAGCCCTTTCCTGCGCTTTACGGAGCGCCGCACTTGTTTCCACAAAATGCACCTGCGGCTCGAGCCCGGCCTTCGCCATGGACCGCAAAGCATCAGCGGCGAGCGTCCCGCGCCCCGGTCCAAGTTCCACATAGTGCACCAATGGTCGACCGGCACGGTCCCACAGATCGGCGAGCCACAGCCCGACCAGTTCCCCGAACATCTGGCTGATTTCCGGCGCCGTGATGAAGTCACCCGCTGCCCCCAAGGGATCCCGCGTGCCGTAATAATGCGCGTTTGCCGCCGCCATGAAGCGGGCAACAGGCATCGGCCCGCCGAGCGTGATCGCGCGGGCCAACCGTTCGGGCAACATCGGTTCTGGCAACATGGGCTCTGGACGCATCGGTTCAGGCGACGCTGGATTGTCCGGCAACGCTTTCCACCCGCTGGCGACGGCCATTGGCCGTGAAAACAAGATAAAGGCCCAGCACGATGAGCGGCACGCACAAGGTCTGACCCATGGTCATGCCGAACAGGCCGTAGACGCCCACATCCGGTTCGCGGACCGTTTCCGACACGAAGCGGAAGGCACCCATCCAGATCAGGAACTGCCCGGCCAGATAACCCGGCTTGTATCGGGCGTCTGTCTTCCAGAAGAGGACCGACATGATGACCATGAGCAAAAGGCCCTCAAGCCCCGCCTGATAGAGCTGGCTTGGATGCCGCACGACATCGCCGCCGCCGGGGAAGACCATGCCCCAAGCCACGGTCGTCTCGCGGCCCCAAAGCTCCCCATTGATGAAGTTCGCAATGCGGCCGAGGAAATGCCCGATGGGATAGACGACCACGACATAATCGTGGATCCGCAACCAGTTGAGCTTGTTCACGCGGGCAAACCACAGGATCGCGATGATGACGCCGATGAGGCCGCCATGGAAAGACATGCCACCTTCCCATAGCTTCAGCATGCTCGCCGGTTGGGAGATCATCTCCGGCTTGTAAAACAGGATATAGCCGATGCGGCCGCCAAGGATGATGCCGAGCGTCGCGTAAAAGACGAAGTCATCCACATGCCGCTTCGCCATCGGTGATCCGGGCTGGGCACACAGCTTTGCCAGATACCACCAGCCGACAATAATGCCGGTGATGTAGGCCAAACTGTACCAGCGGATTTTAAAAAAGCCGAGGTCAACCGCCACCGGATCGAGCCCGAGGCTCTCCCAATGTATGGCGGACGTAGCGTCAACAAGGCTCGCAAGGATCAAGGCTTTTCCCCTCAGGATTTGGGCCTACATAAAGGCGGAGAAGAATAAGACAAAGGAGAGATTCGCGTGCCGTCTGAATTGGACATCCGCCTAGCCAAGGCAACTGAAATGCTAACCGGCGAAGGCGCGCCCATGGCGCTGACTCACCACAAGGCTTATGGCGTTGATCTGCCAATGGTTGCGACGGCGCCGCCCGCGCTTCCGCACTATTTTGCCTATTTCTGCATGCAGCATGGTGACACGCCCTTCATCGTCGATGGTGAGGAACGGTTGAGCTTTGCCCAGACCTATGCTGCGGCGGATCGTGTTGCGAAGGCGTTGATCAAGAACCACAATGTGCAGCGCGGCGACCGCATCGGCATCGCCATGCGCAACGCGCCCAGCTGGATCGTGCTCTATATGGGCGTCCTTATGGCCGGCGGTTGCGCTACCCTCCTCAACGGTTGGTGGCAGGGTGCCGAACTGGCAGAAGGTATTGACGCCGTTGGCGCAACGTTGGTCTTGGCTGACGCACAACGCGCCGCGCGCCTTGCCGATGTCGGCTATTCGGGCGGTGCCCACATCGTTGGCCTCGACATTTCGGCAGAGCTCGAAAAGGCGCTCGCACCCGTTCTGGGCGACGCGGACCTGTCCGACGTGACGTTGCCTGAAATGACGGGCGATGATCTGGCGACGATCCTTTTCACCTCGGGCTCAACCGGCCAATCCAAGGGCGCATTCAGCACCCACCGCGCGGTCGTGCAGGGCACCTTCAACTATATCGCGCAGGCGCTGGTCGTTCTCCAACTCGCGACCGAAGACGGGACTATCTCCGCTGACCGGCCCCAACACGCGACCCTGCTGAGCGTCCCCTTGTTCCATGTCACCGGCGAAGTGCCTGTCATGCTGGTCAGCTTCGCGATTGGCCGCAAGATCGTGATGATGCCCAAGTGGAATGTCGTGACGGCGATGGAACTGATTCAGAAGGAAAAGATCACCAACTTCACCGGCGTCCCGCTGATGAGCTTTGAACTGATGTCGCATCCTGACCGGCACAAATATGACCTGTCGACGCTGCAGGGTCTGTCCGGTGGTGGCGCGCCCCGCCCGGTGGAACATGTGAAGCGCATCGCAGAAGAATTCCCGACGGCACCGCCCGCCCTTGGCTATGGCTTGACCGAAACCAACGGCATTGGCGCCGGCAATTTTTCGACCAACTATCTGGAAAAGCCCAACTCAACCGGCCTTCCGTCCAAGCCACTGGTCGATATGGCGATCCTCGATGACGCCGGAAAGCCGGTGCCGCAGGGCGAGCGCGGCGAAGTGTCGATCCGTTCGGTCGCCTTGTTCTCCGGCTATTGGAACCGGCCAGACGCCACCGCCGATTGTATGACCGAGGACGGCTATTTCCGCACCGGCGACATCGGCTATCTTGATCCCGATGGCTATCTCTTCATCGTTGACCGCAAGAAGGACATCATCATCCGCGGCGGCGAGAACATCTCCTGCCAGGAACTCGAAGCGGCTATTTACGAGCACAGTGCCGTCGCAGAAGCCTGCGTCTTTGGCCTGCCCGATGAACGTCTGGGCGAATTGCCGGGTGCCGTTGTCTATATCCATCCGGGGCAGAGCATCGACGAGGCTGGGCTCATCGCGTTCCTGAAAGAACGCATCGCGGGCTTCAAGGTCCCTGAGAAAATCTGGTTCGAGGCCGACAACCTTCCGCGGCTTGGCACCGAGAAGATCGACAAGGTCTCCCTGCGCGCCAAATATCGTGCCGTCTGGCAGGAAGCTGCCCGCGCATGACGATTGCAGATCCGCTCCGCCTGCCGTGCGGGGCCAGCCTGCCCAACCGTCTCGCCAAAGGGGCGATGACGGAAGGGTTGGCGACACCGGACGGTGTGCCGACACCCGCATTGCAGACGCTCTACCGGCGCTGGTCTTTGGGTGGTGCCGGCATGCACCTAACCGGCAACGTCATCATTGACCGCGACCATCTGGAGCGTCCCGGCAACGTCGTGATCGATCGTGCACCGGATGCCGCAATGAAAGCGGCGCTTGCGGCTTGGGCAAAGGCAGGGACCGAACGCGGCAACCATCTGTGGATGCAGATCAGCCATGCCGGACGCCAGACGCAAGTACTCGTCAACAAGACGCCCAAGGCGCCTTCTGCCGTGAAGCTCGGCCTGCCCGGCGGGCAGTTCGGGGAACCTGTTCCCCTGACCCAAGAAGAGATTGAAGACCTGATCGGCCGCTTTGCAACGGCGGCATCTGCTGCAAAGGAGGCTGGCTTTACCGGCGTGCAGATCCATGCCGCCCATGGTTATCTCCTTTCCCAGTTTCTCAGCCCACGCGCCAATCAGCGCACCGACCAATGGGGTGGCAGCCTTGAGAACCGGGCCCGCTTCCTGCTGGAGGCGGTCCGCCGCGTCCGCGCGGCCGTCGGCCCAGCCTTCCCGGTTTCGGTCAAGCTCAACTCCGCCGATTTCCAAAAGGGCGGCTTTGCCTTTGAAGACAGTTTGCAGGTCGCCCGCTGGCTGGAGGCTGAAGGCGTCGATCTGCTCGAAATCTCCGGCGGTTCTTATGAACAGCCCGCGATGATGGATTTGGATGGGATGGAACCGGCCGATCGCCCCAAGGTCGCCGCCTCAACCGCTGCGCGCGAAGCCTATTTTGTCGACTTTGCCAAGGCAATGAAGGCGGAACTGAAGACCATGCCTTTGATGGTGACGGGCGGCTTCCGCTCCCGCGCCGCAATGGAACATGCGCTGTCCAACGGCGCTGCTGATCTGATTGGCATTGGTCGCCCACTCTGCGGCGATCCTGATGCCTGCAACAAGCTGTTGGCTGGTGCGGACGAAATTGCGCGCTTTGAAAACCAGCTTCAGCTGTTGCCGCGCTGGCTGCGCTGGCTGGAAGGCATCAAGGCGGTCAAAGCGATTGCAGGCTTCGGCGTGCAATATTGGTACTATGCACAGCTCTATGCGCTGGGCCAGACCGGTGCGCCCGACCTGAAAAAGTCTGTCTTTTCAGCGATGCGGGATGTTGATGCGATGTCGCGCAAATTGATGGCTGGCAGGGCGGCTTAGCTTTCCCTATCAACGGGTCGATGACGATCCGTGCGTTTGGGGAGCGGCCGCGGCATATTTCGCGGCGCGGGCTTTTAATCGGGGGAGGTGCGGGCGTAGGCTTGCTTCTCGCTTGGTCCATTTGGCCGCGGACCTATGCCCCAAATCTTGTCGCGTCGCCCGGCGAGGTCGTCCTGAACGGCTATGTGAAGGTCGCAAACACAGGCCAGGTGACTGTCGCCGTTCCGGAGATGGAAACAGGCCAAGGCGCCTACACGCTGTTCGCGCAAATCGTTGCCGATGAGCTGGGCGCCGACTGGCGGACGGTGGGGGTCGAGCCAGCCCCCATTAACCCGCTTTACGGCAACCAAGCGGCTGTCTCAGCCTGGCCGGGGCTAACGCCAACCACGCCCTTTTCCCCGCCGCCGCCGCAATTGACCGATGAAGCCTTTGCCCCTTCAACCTTCGAAGCACAGGCCCGCAACGCCGGTGCCGCCGCAAGGGCGTTGTTGTGCATGGCCGCCGCCAAGCGCTGGGGGGCAGACTGGATGGCCTGCGAGACGGAGAACGGCTTCGTTGTCCTCGGCAATGACCGGCTGCGCTTTGCCGAACTTGCCGAAGACGCGGCAGATTTTGAGATACCTGACACGCTGCCCCTGCGCACGGGACGGGAGAACCGCCTGCTCGGCCAGTCCGTGCCAAGGATCGATGCGCCTGCAAAGGTTGATGGATCAGCCAATTTTGCCGCAGATGTCCGCTTGCCCGGCATGGTCTATGCCGCCGTTCGGGCAGGTCCATTGGGGGACACGCGGTTCAAGTCTATGGATGAAGCGCGGGCCACACAAAGCCGCGATGTCCTTCGTGTTATCAAAAAAGACCGTTGGGTCGCTGTTGTGGCGAAGACCTGGTGGGCGGCACAGACCGCGCTGGATGCTGCGCGACCCCGGTTTGAGACGCAGGGGCCTTTCCCTCAGGAAGCCGAGGTCGCAAAGGCTTTGCGGTCTGCCTTCACGTCTGACGGCACGGAGATGGTAAGCATCGGCGATGTCGATGCGATGTTTGAAAATGCCAAGCTCTTGCGCTCTGATTACACCGCAGGCTTTCGCCCCCATGCGTCGCTCGAAACCTTGGCCGCGACTGCCGTTCCGCGCGACGGCAAGCTGGAGGTATGGATCCAGACGCAAGAGCCCGGCCTCGCCCGCCGTGCCATCGCCAAGGCCTGTGATCTTTCAGAGGATGATGTCATCGTCCATCCGATGCTGCTTGGCGGGTCGTTCGGGCGCAACCATGAACATGATGCCGCTGTGCAGGCAGCACAGATCGCCATCGAACTCGATAAGCCCGTGCAGCTGGTCTGGTCCCGCAGTGAAGACATGATGCAAGACCGCTTTGGCCCGCCTGCCATGGCGCAGATGTTTGCGCGCGTGGGGCCTGCCGGGCAAATCGAAGCCTGGAGGACACGTATCGCAGCACCCGCAGCGCTTGCCGAAACCAAAGCGCGTATCGCCGATGATCTTTCCGCACTGGACGCGCAAAAAGACAATGCGGGCACACGCGATCCATCGGCTGTGTCAGGTGCGTTCCCGCCCTATGCCCTGCCCAATGTCAGCATTGTGCACCACCCGGCGGACATTGGCGTCCCCACCGGAAAGCTGAGCGGCGGAGCCGATGTTTATACCACGTTCTTCCGCGAAGCCTTTATCGACGAGCTCTCCAAACAAAGCGGCGTCGAAGGGTTTTCCTTCCGCATGGCGATGCTCGGCGGCAACCCGAGACTCGCCACCTGCCTGTCCAAAGCCACGGTGCTGGGCCGGTGGGAGGGCGGCGCGGAAGGCACGCAACAGGGCCTTGCCTGTCATTCGATGCAGGGCAGCCATATTGCCGTGCTGGCCGAAGCCTATGTGTCGGACGGCAACATTGTCGTCCCCCGTCTTTACGCCGTGGCCGATGTTGGCCGCATCCTCCATCCCGATATTGCGCTCCAGCAAATTCAGGGTGGCCTCCTTTTCGGCCTCGCCATGGCGCTTGGCAATGCGGTGGGGGTCGAACGCGGCCTGCCGACCCCGCGCACGCTTGGCGGCTTGCGCTTGCCGCGGATCAGCGACGTGCCCAACATCCAGATTGAGATCATTCCCAGCCGTGAACCCTCTGGCGGGCTTGGAGAAATTGGCACCGCAGCAGTTGCGCCCGCCATTGCCAACGCCCTATGGGCAGGCAGTGGGCGGCGATATCGGTCGCTGCCCCTCTTGCCCGGAAACACATAAATGACCTTGCCTGCTGATCACCCGCCCGTCGCCCCGCGCCGGATTGGCGTGTTGCTGATGAACCTTGGCACACCCGAAGCCCCGGAAGCTGGCCCCGTCCGCCGCTATCTCAAGCAGTTCCTATCCGACCGCCGCGTTGTGGAAATTCCGCCGATCATTTGGCAGCCCATCCTGCGCCTGTTCGTCCTCACGACAAGGCCGTCAAAGTCGGCCCATGCCTATGCACAAATCTGGACGCCGGAAGGCTCGCCGCTGGCCGTTGTCACGCGCGATCAGGCGGCCGCCGTCCAGACCCGCTTCGGTGACACCGTCATGGTCGATTGGGCCATGCGCTATGGCCGTCCCTCGGTTGAGGAAAAGCTGAAGGCGATGAAGGACGCGGGCTGTGACCGCATCCTGATCGCGCCGCTCTACCCGCAATATAGCGGCGCCACGACTGGCACTGGCTTTGACGCAGTCGCCCGTGTGCTTGGCACGATGCGCTGGCAGCCGGCCTTGCGCACGCTGCCTGCCTATCATGATGACCCGGCCTATATCGGTGCGCTGAAGGCGTCGGTGGAGGCGGGTCTTCGCGATCTCCCCTTCACGCCCGACGCGGTTCTGGCGAGCTTCCATTCGATGCCGGAACGCACCCTCCGTCTGGGGGACCCCTATCATTGCCATTGCCAGAAGACCGCGCGGCTCCTGTCTGAAGCGCTGGGGCGTGAGGTTCTGGTGTCCTTCCAGTCGCGTCTGGGCCGGGCGAAGTGGCTTGAGCCTGCGACTGATGCCACGCTTGCGGCCCTCCCCGGCAAAGGCGTGAAGCGGCTGGCCGTCATCGCGCCGGGATTTTCGGCGGACAATCTGGAGACGCTGGAAGAAGTCGCCATCCGGGGCAAGGAGACTTTCGTCGAATCGGGCGGCACAGACTTTGCCTATCTACCTTGCCTCAATGCGAGCACGGCGGGCGTCGACATGCTGTCCACCTTACTTTCACGTGAACTTGCAGGCTGGCTCCCACCCCAATAGCTCTATTGCGGAGTGATTCTGGGAGGATACGGATGGCGCGGATTGCAATTGTCACAGGCGGGTCTCGCGGGATTGGTGCGGCGGTCAGCCGCAGGCTTCAGGACATGGGCGTTACCGTTGTCGCCAATTATGCGGGCAATGAGGACAAGGCGAAGGCCTTTGAAGCCGAAACCGGCATCCGCACCTACAAATGGGACGTGGGCGATTTCGATGCGTGCCAAGCCGCCTTTGCCCAGATCAACGAAGAGGTCGGCCCGGTCGACATCCTCGTCAACAATGCCGGCATCACCCGCGACGCAACGCTGATGCGCATGACCTACGAAATGTGGGATGAAGTGATGCGCGTGAACCTTGGCGGCTGCTTCAACATGGCAAAGGCCGTCTTCCCCGGCATGAAGGACCGCGGCTGGGGCCGCATCGTGAACATCGGATCCATCAACGGTCAGGGCGGCCAATATGGTCAGGTGAATTATGCCGCCGCCAAGTCGGGCATCCACGGCTTCACCAAGGCGCTCGCACAGGAAGGCGCGAAGTTTGGCGTCACCGTGAATGCGCTGGCACCCGGCTATATCGACACTGACATGGTCGCCGCCGTGCCGGAAGATGTGCTCGCCAAGATCGTGGCCAAGGTGCCGGTGGGCCGCTTGGGCCAGGCCGATGAAATCGCGCGCGGCGTGGCCTTCCTGTGCGGCGAGGATGCCGGGTTCGTCACCGGATCGACACTGTCGATCAACGGTGGCCAGCACATGTATTGACGGACGAAGGCGGGATGGAGCGGAACGCGAAGCCCGCCGGTGTGCGGAGCACATCGTCCGGCACGGCCGGCAGCGCTATTGCGCTGTCCGACGGCGGCGGCTTTGCCGTCGACGGGGCCGCCTGATGCAAGGCCCCGTCAAACGCTCCGTCACCATTGCCGGTCACGAAACCTCCATCAGTCTCGAACCGATCTTCTGGACGGCGCTGCGCGATGCGGCCGCCGAAGACGGCCTTCCGGTCAACGCGCTTGTCGCGCGGATTGATGCTGAGCGGATCGCCTCTGACGATCCGCCCAACCTCGGCAGCGCGATCCGCGTTTGGCTTTATGCGCGGTTGAGCAAGACGCGGGCCTGACCGGCCAGTTGTGCCAACATCGCCGTTGATGGCGCCGCCGTCATCCGGGCCCGGTCGATCATGTGCCGGAAGCCCGACACACGCGCCGCATTCGCCGCTTCCCATTTGGCCACCGCCTCAACCGGTTTCTTGCCGCCATTGCGCGACAGAAAATCAAGCCGCATCGCCTGAAAATCACGTGAGAGCCCTGCGGCCAACAACCGCTCCCAAGGATCGCGCGGGGAGAGCTGCATCGCAGTGCCCTGTGCCCAGTCCAGACCCAAAGATTCGCCAAGAGCGGTGAACGCCTGCGTTGTCACAAGCACATCCACGCCCGAGCGCTGGCTGAGCGCGGCCACGCCGATGATGCCATCCAATTCAGCGAGTCGGACAAGCTGATCGACAATCTTCTTCGGCGCGCCAGCGGCGTTGAGCCGATCTCCAAAAGCACGAGTCTGACGTTCTGCCTCGGGCGGCAGAAGGTCTTTGAGTGCCCCCGACAGTCGACCAACAGCGGCGCGATAGGCAAGCACCGCCTTGTCATTGGTGCGGTCTGCCACTGAGTTGCGTTGGACGTCGGCCATGTGTGCCCGCATTTCGGCCGCCACCTGATCAAACAGCAACAGCCGCGTCGATTCCGGCATGTCGCCCACCTCGATCGCGGACCATAGCGCCGGAATGTCGAACACCTGTTCGGCAACGACAAAGGCCTCCGCCATATCGCCCAACGTGCAGCCTTCTTCCTCCGCCATCTCGAACGGGTGAATCAGGCCAAGCCGATTGACGATGCGGTTGGCAAGCTTGGTCGCGATGATCTCGCCGCGCAGGCGGTGCCCCTCAATCGCCTTGCGATGCGCGGACTGCATCTGCGGCGGGAAGGCCGCGATGAGATCAGGCAGTGCCGCCTTGTCAGCGCCAAGCGTCGAATGCTCAATGGCATCCTGCAACGACAGCTTGGCCGTCGCCATCACGACCGCCAGTTCAGGCCGTGTCAGCCCGCGCCCGTCGCCCGCCCGGCGCATCAGCTCCTCATTCGACGCGATGCCTTCCACGGCGCGGTCGAGCTTGCCCGCGGCCTCAAAGCCCTCGATCAGCCGGATGTGCGATGGCAGCGCATCCGCACCGCCGCGTTCCGCGATGGACAGCGCCAGCGTCTGGAGGCGGTTATCCTCCAGCACCAGATGCGCGACATCGTCCGTCATGCTGGCGAGCAGATCATTGCGCGCGGGCATCTTGAGCTTGCCAGCCGCCACTTCGGCGTTAAGCGCGATCTTGATGTTCACCTCATTGTCCGAACAATCGACGCCTGCCGAATTGTCGATGAAGTCGGTGTTGATACGCCCACCCTTCAGCGCAAAAGCGATGCGCGCCGCCTGTGTGACGCCAAGGTTGGCGCCTTCGCCGATCACCGATGCGCGGAGGTCTTCCGCATTGACGCGGTGGGCATCGTTCGCACGGTCGCCGACTTCGGAATTGCTCTCGGATCGCGCCTTCACATAGGTGCCAATGCCGCCAAACCAGATGAGGTCAGCCTGCGCCTTCAGGATCGCCGACAGGATCGCCGAGGGCTCCATCTCATTCTCGGTCACGCCCAGCAGCGCCTTGATCTGCGGTGTCAGCTTGATTGACTTGGCCGAGCGCGGGAAGACGCCGCCGCCCTTGGAGATCAGCTTTGCATCATAGTCCGCCCAGCTGGAGCGCGGCAGTTTGAACATCCGCGCACGTTCCTTCCAGCTCACCGCCGGATCGGGATCGGGATCGAAAAAAATGTGGCGGTGGTCGAACGCTGCGACCAGCTTAATCGCCTTGGAGAGCAACATTCCATTGCCGAACACGTCGCCCGACATGTCGCCGCAGCCGACGACACGCACCGGCTGCTTCTGCACATTGATGCCCATTTCGGCGAAGTGGCGGACAACCGAAACCCAGCCACCCTTGGCGGTGATGCCCATCGCCTTATGGTCATAGCCAACCGAGCCGCCGCTCGCAAAGGCATCGCCCAGCCAGAAGTTCCGCTCCAGCGCCAAGGCATTGGCAACATCAGAGAAGGTGGCCGTGCCCTTGTCTGCGGCGACGACGAAATAGGGATCATCCCCGTCATGGATGACGACATCATCGGGGTGGACGACCTTACCCTTCACCAGATTATCAGTGATCGACAAAAGCGTGCGGATGAAGATGCGATAGCTTTCCGTCCCTTCCGCGAGCCAAGCGTCGCGGTTCGATGGATCGGGCAGCATCTTGGGGTAGAAGCCGCCTTTGGCCCCTGTTGGTACAATGACGGCGTTCTTCACGCGTTGCGCCTTCATCAGGCCCAGAATTTCGGTGCGAAAATCATCCCTGCGGTCCGACCAGCGCAACCCGCCACGCGCGACAGGTCCTGCACGCAAGTGAATGCCCTCCACACGCGGCGAATAGACGAAGACCTCACGCCAGGGACGCGGATCGGGCAGGCCCGGAACCAGAGCACTGTCGAGTTTGAAGGCAATCGCTTCGGCAGCCGCAGGCGCAAACATGTTGGTCCGCAGCGTTGCCGAAATGACCGCACGATAGAGCCGCAGGATCCGGTCATCATCAATGGCAGATACGTCGGCCAGAGCGCGTTCAATCGCCATATCCGCGGCATGTGCGGCCTTTTCGGCATTGCCCTTGCGCTTGGGATCATGCCGCGCATCGAACAAGCTGATGAGGTCCCGTGCAATGGGGGCGGCGCGCCGCAGGACGTCCGCAACCGTCTGCAAGCCATAAGGCATGCCCGTCTGCCGCAGATAGCGGAACAGCGCCCGGAACAGCACGACCGACCGCTGATCAAGCCCGGCTGAGACGATCAGCTGGTTGAACCTGTCATTTTCCGCCGAGCCTTGCAGAACAGCGGCCAAAGCTGTTTCCAGCACGGCGGCACGCTTGACGAGGGCGTCGCCCTGCCCGTCCGGCAATTGCAGGATGAACCGGTGGATGTGGCCATGCTCCCCCTCCCGTCCAATCAGCGTCGGCAACTCTTCGAGCACGCGGAAGCCGAAATTCTCGAGCGCAGGCACCGCATCAGACAGCGCAACCGGGCCAAGGCTGTAAAGCTTCAGGCGCAGCATGTCCGAAGCATCGCCGGCATTGCGATACAGCCGCGCTCCACGAGCTGCGGCTTCGTGCAATTGGGCGAGGCGGCAAATGTCCTGCGCCGCTTCCTCCGCGCCCGCGCCGTTGCGATAGGCAAGGGGGAAGCCATCGGCATAGCGCAGTGCCAAGCGCGTGGCGTTGCCACCATCGAGTTTGGCCAGCGCCTCTTCCACAGCACTTCGCCAGCCGCGCACCATGGCTTCCAGTGCGACATTGAGCGCTGGCACATCGGGGAACTGCCCGCCGTCCCGGATATCCAGCGTCAGCCGGATGAGCACGATGCCGCTATCGTCTAAGTCCATCGCCCAGCTCAGCACCGGCGCGTCGCTGGCTTTGGAGATCATCTCGGTGATCGCAATACGGCGGCTCGTCGACAAATCATCGCGCGGCAACCAGACAAAGGCATGGAGGTGGCGGGACAAGGGGCTGCGCGTGATGGCGATGGCCGGGCGTGGCCGATCCACCAGCGACATGGCGGCCAGCGCCACAGATTCGAGCGCGTCATCATCCATGGCGATCAGCAGATCACGCTGGAGCGAGGTGACGGCATGGGTCAACGTCTTGCCCGCATGGCCGGTGGGGTCAAAGCCGAGCTTGGTTTGCAATCGGGTCAGGCGCACGCGCAGCACCGGAATGTCCATCGGCGGCGCGTTCATCGCGGCACTGGTCCACAGACCGGCGTGGATGGACAGGCCACCGTCGCGCGGCACAACCACGAGCTCGACAGGTACGCGCCGGTGCACCGGAGAAATCACATTGGATTTGAGGAGCAAGGGCGCCTCGCCCCCCTCGGCAAACCAGGCCAGAGCCCGCTTGCGCGCCGATGGGGAGAGAAGATCCTGCCCCAGCATTGTCACGATGCCGAGCGCGTCGGAGAGCGAACCATCCCCTGCATAGAATCCGTGCCCGAGCTGCGTTAGCTTATTGTCGCCAAACCATTGGAGCAGTGCACGGCCTTCACTTGGCAAAAGATCAGCATCCGTGGCGAGGCGGGTCCGCATGGCCGACCAGTCCTGAACGGCGGCCCGCACTTTGCCGAGCAGATCGGCGATGCCGTCTTCCAGCTGACGGCGCACGCGGGCATCGGCCCGCTCAATTTCCATGTAGATGATCGATTCATGCCCGCCCGCGCCGCGGGAACCGATGGAGAGCATCTGGCCCGTTTCATCGCGTTCGACGCCGGCGACAGGGTGCAGCACGCGGCTGATCGACAGGCCGTGCGCTGCAATTTCAGACGCCACTGAGTCGACCAGAAACGGCATGTCATCATTGATAATGCCGAGGCGCATCTGGCGATGGGCCGTGTCCGTCGGGATCGTTTCAAGCGCAATAACCGGCGCGCCCGATGGCCGGTGGCTCAACAGGGCGAGCAGAAACTCCGCCGCAGACTTGCGCTCGGAGGGGCCAAAGCGTTCGAGCTCCCCCGGAAGGGCGCCGTCGACAAGTGTGTTCTGGAGTGTTTTGAGAAAATTGGATGCGGCGTTCTTCGCCATAGGTCGTCTCTCACATGATTTTAGGTGCGCCCAAAGCGCGTCATGCGGACAGGATATGCGCCTCCAGCCAGAGCTTCTCAAGCACGGAAACGGCGGTTTTAAAGGCTTTGCTAACCAAAGACTTAGAGGGAGCGCAGCGCCCGATCAACCAGAGCATCATCACCGGCGCGGCCAATGACAGCGACATGGCCGTCGTCAATCTTGCGGGCGACAAGGATGATGAATTCCGAATCGGCTTCCAGCTGGATCACGCCCAAGGCGGGCATGGTGCGGGCGCGGTCAACATTGACAGGCTCTACGACACGCACCTTGCGGTCCGGACGACGCTCGGCACGTTCGGCTGATACAATGCCCTTCAGCGCGCCGGGGAAGCTTTCAAGCCAGCCGGTAAAGGCACCAACGCCAAGCCCCTGTTTGCGGGCATAGCTGAGCGCGGCGCCGAATTCAGCAAGGCGGGTCTTGTCGTAATCAATGCCGAAAACGAGCTTCACAATCGGCGTCATCGGCGCGCGATCCTGCGTTTTCAGGCCACTGTCCGCCAGCAGTTCGGCATATTCATCGGGACGGGCATCCGCCACGAGCGCGAAATCATAAGCGAGGCCCAGCGCGCGATAGAGTTTCGCCCGGCTGCGGCCTTCGGCATGCTTGGCAATGTCCGCACCGTTGCGCGCGGCATGGAGCAAATCGCCCAGCCCTTCGCTGCCATCAAGCACCAGCGGTTCTTCCGCAAAATCTTCGTCGTCGGCATCATCCTGCGGGATGTTCGACGAAGGTGGCACAGACCCTTCGACGATGGCTGCACTCGGGCCATCGGCCCAGACGGGGGCGGTCGGCGCATGGCGGACCGGCTGTTGCGCCAGAGCCTGCTCAACCGCATCGTTCAGTTCATGCGTCAGCGCCTCGTCTGCAATTTCCTTCCAGTTGATAACGCCATAGATGAAATCAATGGTGTCATCATCGGACGAAAAGGGCATCAGGATGCCGCGGTACAATGTGTTGTTGCCGCGATGGTTGACGAATTCGGCTTCAAAACCAATCGGCGCCTTGTTCGCGATGATCTGAAGATAGTGGTCGGTCAGACGCGAGATGAGCGAGCGGGAAGGCACGTCGTCAACAGTCTGCACATCGCCGGACAGGTTGCACTCTTCGCGCAGCTTGCCGCCCAGATAGGCAATCGCCGGATTGTCGCCGCCGGTTGAGAAATCCAGCAACACAGAATGCGGGCCGAAATCAGAAAGGTTTTCAGGATCAAGGTCTTCGATCGAGGGATAGGTGCGGCCCTGGAGCAGCGAAGCCCAGTAATTATAGGCGCGCACATGCATGCGGCGTTCGTCCGTGCCAATCACCGGCGGGGCCTCAACGGCCGCATCCTGCGTCAGATCATACACGTCATTATCGTCCTGTTGGCCGTAGGTCCCGTAGCGGTCCATTTCGGTTCCCCCACAAATCAAGTTGGACCCCTCATGAAGGAATTTGGTTGATACGAAGTTAATTTCCTCCGCCTTGGTCGCATTGGAAACGCGCGATTGACCCGGCTGGGAAAAGACTATTTATAAGATCGCAAATGCAGGAATGCCGCTCATCATGACAACGGACCTCGTCTTGGCCAAGCGCGGCAGACACCCTTCCCCGCCGAGCGCCGCTTCGCCCGACGAAGACCGCAACCTGCCCCGCAATGTGGATGGGCTGGATGATGTCATCGGGCTCCACGTGGCCCGCGTTTACGCGCTGCTGACCTTCCAACTGGAACGGGATCTGGCACCGCTGCGGCTGACGCCTAAAGAAGTGTCGTGCCTCTGGCTCATCAACGCCAATCCCGGCATCCCGCAAGCCGCGCTCGCGCGCTATTTCGGGATTGAGCGGTCCTCGGTCAACGTCGTCATAAAGTCGCTGATCCAGCGCGAACTGGTGCGCGCGGAGCAAAATCCGGATGACCGTCGGGTCTTCGGACTGTTCCTGTCAGATGCCGGTCACGACAAAATGGTGCAGGCCAAAGCCATCGTCGCTGAACATGAACGCTGGCTGTGCGAACCCATCTCCAGCGACGCCGTGCAAGACCTGCGCGGCACACTGGAAGCGCTCGCGCGGATCAAGCGCTAGCCACAGCAGGCTTGGCGGACCCGGCACCTCACCCCGCCACTCCAACCCCTCGTCATCCTGAACTTGGTTCAGGATCCATTGGCATCGAAGCCGTCAGGTTCGCGCAGAGACGCAAAGGGCGCAGAGGACTCAAATCCTCCCCCATCGGGGGAGGGGGACCATGCGCAGCATGGTGGAGGGGGAGCTGGTCTGGGTGCGATGCTGAGGAATGCAAAATGCACCCGGCGCCCCCTCCGTCAGCCATGCGGGCTGCCACCTCCCCCGATGGGGGAGGATCCATAACTCCGACGCCTCCGCGTGAACATTTGAAGGCCGGTGTTCATGGATGCTGAACCAAGTTCAGCATGACGAGGAGGGAGATGTGGCCAAGCCAACAGCGCGCGCCGCGCCGAAGCGACGCGAGAGCCCGCTGCGCCTGTGCGCGCACCCCTCAACCGGACTGCGGCTCTAAAAAGGCGTCAGTGCAAACTGACCAAGGTCGGAAAATCAAACGTGTCGCAGACCATGGCGGATAGGATCCGCAACACATCTGACACCAGCACACTGCCGATCACGACGCACAAAACCAAGGCGACGGCGATGATCCCCATCACGAAATGTTTCATGTCATCGGCCGAGCCAGCCGTGCTGGCCTGATCTGACACAAGCCGCAGCTGTGCCACTTCCTCATTACGAAGGCGAACCATCCCTGAGCCCTCTCCCATCTATCCCCCGACCACCTTTGGTGGCTCTGGACTCAGAGACTGATAACAATTGAGACGATCGTCAACAGCAATTTTATCCGGCAACAGAATGGTTTGCGTAAGAAACCCTTCTCCACGCTGCGCAACTGTGTCGAATTGGGTCAGTCGATCTCTACCATCTCGAAATCAATCTTCTCCGCGCCACAGGTCGGGCAGTACCAGTCGTCCGGAATATCCTCCCAGCGGGTGCCGGGTGCGAGGCCATCTTCGGGAGAGCCTAATTCCTCATCATAAATGAAGGCACAGTTGAGGCACTGCCAACGCCGATAGACCTTTGTCATAGCCACCTTCCGTTTCCCCTGAAGCGGACCCAAGCCTGCTGAGGTTCGCCAAGCACACTGGAGATGGTCGGGAAAAGTGTTGCCGTCAACTTGATCAACTTGCGGCGCGCCGCCCGCAATTTCATCGACATTGGCAGGAAATGCAGCCAAATATGCTGAATATGTTCGGTCTACGCCTTGTGACTCTTTTGGCTGCCGCCCTGATGGGGTCAACTGCTTGGGCCAACGGCGATGTGGCGGGGCATTATTATCTGCAGGGCGTCCGCGAGACAGGGTCAGAGTTGCTGCTGCGCCCGGATGGACGGTTTGACTGGTACATCACCTATGGCGCGGTCGACCAGACTGCGCGCGGCACATGGACACGCACGGGCGATACGGTTGAACTGCGCGCCGAAGGGCCTGATCGCAGCGCGCCGATGTTCCGGCTGGATGAACAGGGCGAATGGGATTCATCGACCGAACAGGCGCTGCTGGACATCGCCCATGAACAGGCACTGGCGAATGTTGAGAAGGCATGCCCCCTCCAACAGATCGCCATGGCGACCACGCCCCCGGCCATTGCATTCGGCACGCCCGATCTGCCCGCCTTAAAGGCAGAGGCTGAAGCCAGTCTGGCCAAAACCAAGGCCGCCCGAGAGGCTGCTGAGCGGAAAGTGGCGCTGGCCATAGGGAATCTTGGTGCGCCGGATGCCGAAGCGCGCCTTCAAACCGCGCGTGATGCCATGAGCAATTGGCAAATCGCACGCGCTGATGCGGACACAGCCTATCGCCGCGCAGACCTGCCGCTACCCAGTCTGGACGAACCGCGGCTGCCTGCGGCCTGCACACCGCCACCCGAAAGTCGCGTGGACACAGATCACCCGGAGCGGTGGAAGGGCGGCATAGTGATCTCCATTGCCGACCCGGAGATGGGCATCGCCCCAAAGGGCATCAACGTGACGCTCACCTATGCCGACGGCACGACGGCAACCGCAAAGACAGCGCAACGGGGCTGGGCCATATTCCCGCGCCGCCCGAGCGTCACCGCAGGCCATGTCCTTATCGATCCTGATGTCCTCCATGCCGGCAAGGCCGCGTTTGATTTTCCGCCCCTTGAAAAAGGGGTGCAGGCCTTTGCCATCGACGTGCGTCAGCTGATCGCGTCTCCGTTTGAAACCATGGCCCTGCGTGTGGAGGGGGATGATCTCATCCCCGCTGACATGGGCGGTGGCCGTTATGTCCGGGAGGGTCGGTGAATGAAGGCAGTAACGATAGTCCTATTGTGCGCAGGCGCGGCAGGCCTCTCCCCCGTCTTGGCGCAGGACGCGACGGCTCCCGCTTCGGACGCGGCGATTGAAGCAGCGGCGCAGGTTGAAGATGACGCTGAGGATGAATTTGATCCGTCCACATTGACGTTGGAGGACATCATCAGCTGCAAGATCGATGTGCCGCGGTACAACGGCTTTGTCTTCTGGTTCTATGACAACAAGGCCGCGCACAAGCATTACGGGCTCACGTCGATCAAAGGCGGCGCCAACCCATTCCTGTCCGAATATCGATTGGCCAAGCCCATCACGGTGTTCGGCCAGACGACGAACCATATCGCTTTCACCAATTCCGGCCTGCTCGCCGTCCTCTCTGGCGTGACCCCGCAACAGATGGCTAAACAGCTGGACGTCCGCGACGGTGGGGACTTTATGGGCAAATTTCTGGCCGAACGCGTCGTCTCGGCAGAGCGCATCGACGATGACGAAATTGATCTGCACGGCGTGAAGCGCATCACGATGAACGTCTCCACCGTCAGCACCCACCCGGACCGCGTGTTCGTTGGCTGCGGGTACCGGTTCCAGTTCGATAAGGACTAGGCACACCGCCGCATCCGAAACTGTTTGCTGGCCTCTCCTTACCAAGGGTGGCATCACCGCGACATGCGGAAAGACACCACAGCACCCAAGGGGTTTCTTTCACGCCTCGGGCCGGGACTGATCACCGGCGCGGCAGATGATGACCCCTCCGGCATCGGCACGCACAGCCAGGTCGGTGCACAATTTGGCTATGGCCTCGCCTGGACCTTCCTCTTTTCCTTCCCGCTGATGGTCGTCATTCAGGAGGTGGCGGCACAGATTGGCCGCGTCACCGGTCGCGGGATCGCCGCCAATGTCCGCCGCCATTATCCGCGCGGGCTGCTGTTCCTGATCGTCTCGCTGCTGCTGGTGGCCAACGTCATCAATCTGGGCGCCGACCTCAGCGCGATGGGTGCGGCGCTGCAACTGCTGGCGGGCGGGAATGCGGCGCTCTACACGCTCGCCTTTGGCATCATCTGTGTCGTGCTGGAAGTGGTGATGCCCTATGCGCGCTATGCCAATATCCTCAAATGGTCGACGCTATCGCTGTTTACCTATGTGGCCGTGGTGATGGTCGCCGGTGTCCCTTGGGGCGAAGCGCTGACCGCCCTTGTCGTGCCCGACATCGAGTGGACACCAGCCTATGCGACCGCGCTGGTCGCCATTCTTGGCACGACAATCAGCCCCTATTTGTTTTTCTGGCAGGCGGGGCAGGAGATTGAGGAACAGCACCGACACCATGCGCGGCCCCTCTTTCAAACCCCGCGCACGGCCGGGCCGGAGCTCGAACGCATCCGCGTGGATACGTTGACGGGCATGGCGTTCAGTTCGCTGATCTCGCTCGCCATCGTCTTTGCGACCGCCGCCACGCTGCACGCCAAAGGCATCACCGATATCCAGACATCCTCGCAGGCCGCAGAAGCGCTGCGCCCGATTGCCGGTGACTTGGCCTTTGCCTTGTTCGCACTGGGCATTATCGGCACCGGCATGCTCGCCGTGCCGGTGCTCGCAGGGTCAGCCGCTTATGCCATTACTGAGATGATGGGCCGCACCGGCAGCCTTGCCTCCAAACCGTTGCAGGCAAAATTCTTTTATGGCGCGATTGCGGCCACAACCTTGGTGGGCGGGATGGTGAACATGGGCGGCCTTGATCCGGCCAAGGCGCTCTATTGGGCCGCTGTCGTCAACGGGGTCCTCGCAGCACCGCTAATGGCCGTCATGATGCTCATCGTCCGCAATAAAAAGGCGATGGGGAAGCTGGTGCTCCCCCATCGTGCGACCCTTTGGGGTTGGGCTGCGACCGCCGTGATGGCAGCGGCAACCGCAATCTTCTTCTGGTTCCTGTTCGTCCCGGCCTGATCAATCAGGCCGCGAGCGCTTCGGACTTTTCAGCAGGCAAGCGGATCATATAGTCAAACGCGGAGAGCGCCGCTTTTGATCCTTCGCCCGTCGCAATGATGATCTGCTTATACGGCACGGTCGTCACGTCCCCTGCGGCAAACACGCCGGGGATGTTGGTCGCGCCCTTGGCGTCGATCTCGATCTCGCCGCGCGGGCTGAGCGCCACGACACCCTTCAACCATTCCGTGTTCGGCACGAGACCGATCTGCACGAAGATGCCTTCGAGCGGGATGTGGTGCAGTTCGTCGGTCGTCCGGTCCTTATAGCTGAGGCCCGTCACCTTCTCGCCATCGCCCTGAACTTCGGTCGAGAGCGCGGAGACGATCACGCGGACATTGGGCAGGCTGTGCAGCTTGCGCTGCAAAACCGCATCGGCGCGCAGTTGGTTATCGAACTCGATCAACGTCACTTCCGCAACAATACCTGCGAGATCGATGGCCGCTTCCACGCCCGAATTGCCGCCGCCGATCACCGCCACGCGCTTGCCCTTATACAAGGGGCCGTCGCAGTGCGGGCAATAGGCCACGCCCCGGTTGCGATATTCGTCTTCGCCGGGGACGCCCATCTGCCGCCAGCGGGCGCCGGTGGAGAGGATGAGGGTACGGGCCTTCACATGCGCGCCGTTCGCCAGCACGACTTCGTGCAGGCCGCCTTCGCTGGCCGCGGGGATGAGCTTTTCGGCGCGCTGGAGGTTCATGACGTCGACATCATAGTCCTTCACATGCTGTTCCAGTTGCGCGACGAGCTTTGGCCCTTCGGTGTGCGACACCGAGATGAAGTTCTCAATGCCCATCGTGTCGAGCACCTGACCGCCAAAGCGTTCCGCAACGATGCCCGTATTGATGCCCTTGCGCGCGGCATAGATGGCAGCCGCTGCGCCTGCGGGTCCACCGCCGACGATGAGCACATCAAAGGCATCCTTGGCAGCAATCTTGGCCGCGGCCTTGGCTTCGGCACCGCTGTCGAGCTTGGCGACAATCTGTTCCAGCTCCATCCGGCCCTGCCCGAAGACTTCGCCGTTCAGGAACACCATCGGGACGGCCATAACCTTGCGGTTCGTGACTTCATCCTGGAACAGTGCGCCATCAATCGCGGTGTGCGAGATGCGCGGGTTGAGGACCGCCATCAGGTTCAGCGCCTGCACGACATCGGGGCAGTTCTGGCACGACAGCGAGAAATAGGTTTCAAAGGCATAGTCGCCATCGAGATTGCGAACCTGCTCAAGCAGTTCCTGCGCGGCCTTGGACGGATGACCGCCCACCTGCAGCAGGGCCAGCACCAGCGAGGTGAATTCATGCCCCAACGGAATGCCCGCAAAGCGGACGCCAATGTCGGTCCCGACGCGGCGGATCATCATGCTTGGACGGCGCTTATCATCGTCCTTGCGGACGGTTGTCACCTTGTCCGACAAAGCGGCAATCTCAGTCGCCAGCTCGTCCAGCTCGCGCGATTTGGGGCTGTCGTCCAGAGACATCACCAGCTCAACCGGCTGCGTGATGTTCGCCATATAGGTTTGGAGCTGCTGCTTCAGATTTGCGTCAAGCATGGGGGTACATTCCAATTTGGGGTCCGGGACCAGCAAAAGGCTGGTCCCGGAATTTGGCTCCGCCCAAAATCGGGGGAGGAGGGCGGAGCCGGGGGGCCTGCTTAGATTTTGCCGACGAGGTCGAGCGAGGGAGCGAGCGTCTTTTCGCCTTCTTCCCACTTGGCCGGGCACACTTCACCCGGATGCGCTGCGACATACTGCGCGGCCTTGATCTTGCGGACCAGTTCAACCGCGTTGCGGCCAACGCCTTCCGAGGTGATTTCCATGACCTGGATGATGCCCTGCGGATCAACGACGAAGGTGCCACGGTCAGCCAGGCCGACGCCGGGACGCATCACGTCGAAGTTGTTGGTCACAACGCCCGACGGATCGCCGATCATCGTGTAGCGGATCTTGCCGATGGCAGGCGACGTGTCGGCCCAAGCCTTGTGGCTGAAGTGCGTGTCGGTCGAGACGCTGTAGATTTCGACGCCCATCGACTGGAATTCGGCATAGTTGTCGGCGAGGTCTTCCAGCTCGGTCGGACACACAAAGGTGAAGTCCGCCGGGTAGAAGAAGAAGACCGACCATTTGCCCTTCACGTCGCCATCGGTGACGGTGATGAACTTGCCATCCTTATAGGCTTGTGCGGTGAACGGCTTGATCTCGGTGTTGATGATCGCCATCGGAATTTGTCCTTATTTTGGTGTCGAGGATAGGGCGGCACGGATGCCGTGGAGCCTATCTACCCTGCCGACTCGCTCAAGGCCAATTGGATTGTCCGCTCTCTATGATCGACTAAGTCGATTATTAAATTCCATGAGAGTGATCTGTTCGTTTAATAATCCAGACGTCATTCTGTCGCAATGCGCGCGCGATATTTGCGGTGGCATATTTTGGCGCCGGAGGTAGACGAGCCGCATGACCACACGCATCCTTGACCTGACCGGCATCCACAATTTCCGCGATTATGGCGGCTATCGCACCGCTGACGGCGGGCAGGTGAAGACCGCAACTCTGTTCCGTTCGGGCCAGCACCGCGATGCGACGCTGGAGGATTTACAGGCCGTCAGCCGTTTGGCGCTGGCCACCATCGTCGATCTGCGCAGCGACAGTGAACGGGAGCTTTACCCCTGCCGCCGCGCCGACGACCATGCAGCAGAGGTCGTTTTTGCACCCGGCAACACGCTGGGTGCCGGATCACACCTCGACGCAGGCAATGGCGTCCGCACAGCCGCCGAAGCGCATGACGCCATGGTCGATCTTTACCGGCAGATGCCCTTTCGCCCGACCCTGACGCAAACCTATCGGATGATGTTTGACCGACTGCTCGACGGCCATGGGCCAAGCCTTGTCCATTGCCTTGCCGGCAAGGACCGTACCGGCCTCGCCGTCGCGCTGGTCCAGCACCAATTGGGCGTCCACCATGATGATATCGTTGAAGATTACCTGCTGACCAACATTGCAGGCGACATGGACCGCCGCATTGCAGCGGGCGCAGAGGCCGTGCGCGCCAATTTCGGGCCGGACATGGAAGATGATGCCGTGCGCACGCTGATGTCGGTGCACCCCGGCTTCCTCGACGCCGCGCTTGAGGAAATCGGCGACATCGACCGCTATTGTGAAGAGGTGCTGGGCATGACCCCCGCGCGCCGGGACGCCCTGCGCCGCGCGCTGGTTGCATGAGACTTAACTGAATTAGTCCAATCTTTACCGACAGTTGCTAGCCCAACGCCCGTCGTCACCACTTTCCGCTTGGGGTGACGCGCTGGTAAGGGCTATGCAACCAAAATGACGCAGAAAATACTGCTTGTCGAAGACGACAACACGACCGCTGATTTCATCGTAAAAGGCCTTTCAGAACAAGGCTTTGCGGTCGATCACGCCAATAATGGACGCGATGGCCTGTTCCATGCGACCGACGGCACCTATGATGCAATCGTGCTAGATCGGATGCTTCCCGGCATGGATGGCATGGCCGTCCTCGGCGCCATCCGGGCGGCGGGCATCACAACGCCGGTCATCATCCTGTCCGCCCTTGGCGCCGTTGAAGACCGCGTGGCGGGGCTGACCGCCGGGTCCGACGATTATCTGACCAAGCCGTTCGCTTTTGCTGAGCTGCTCGCGCGGCTGAAGCTGCTGATGCGCCGTGCGACCACGGGCCCGGTCAGTGCTGTGGAAACCGTGCTGACCTGCCACGATCTGGAAATGGACCTGCTCTCGCGCAAGGTGAAGCGCGCCGGACGGCCGCTGGACCTTCAGCCGCGCGAGTTTCGCCTGCTTGAATATCTGATGCGCCATAAGGAACAGGTCGTCACCCGCACCATGCTGCTGGAAGGCGTGTGGGATTATCATTTTGACCCAGGCACCAACGTCATCGACGTGCATGTCAGCCGCCTGCGTAAGAAGATTGATGGCGACGCCGACACCACGCTGATCCACACCGTGCGCGGCGCCGGATACCGGCTCGGCGCCGGGGAATAGCCCGCCGCCAGTGATCAAGTTCTGGCGCTCCTCGACCGCAAGGTTCATCACGCTTGTGTTCGGGATCGAGCTAATTCTGGCGGCCGGCATGACGCTGACCCTGCGAGTGCTGACGCGCGGCGAATTGGAACGCGACGCCAAAAGCTATGCCGCGCGGCTGACGCAAGAGCTTGGGCCGGTTTATCTGAAACAGGGCAAGGAAGACTTCCAGAAACTGGCGGCGCTCCGCATCCTGTTTTCCGAAGGGCGGGCGACGGTCATCTTGATGGTCGACCCCAAAGGCAAGCCTGTAGCGGGCAATCTGCAAGGCTGGCCGCCGAGCGCCAAGCCGGGATGGAGCGAGATCGAGCTGTACCGCAACGGTTCTGGGACGCCCGAACAGATGGGTATTCTCGTCACCAATCTGCCCGATGGGTCGCGCCTGCTGACCGGCCAGATCATCGAGAATGACCGGCGTCTCTCGCGAATTGTTGATCGTGCGACGGGCACTGCGTTGATCTTCGGCCTGCCACTGGCGCTCTTTGCCGCCTTTGCTGCCGTCCGCATCATCAATGCGCGCGTCAATGATATTGGGGAAACCGCCAAGGCCGTGAGCGCGGGCCAATTGTCGCAGCGCGTCTGGCTGGATGGCAGCGGCGATACGTTTGACCGGCTGGCCGCCACACTCAACGCCATGCTGGAACGCATTGAGGCGCTGATTTCCGAATTGCGCATCGTGACCGATGGGCTGGCGCATGATTTGCGCTCCCCCCTCACCCGCCTGAAGGTGCGGCTGGAACGCGCGCAGGTCGAGGATGATGAGGAGTCGCTGCGCTCCGCGATCACCTTGGCGGGCGAAGAGACGGACCGGCTGCTCGGCATGCTGACCACCGCACTCCAGATCAGCCGTGCCGAAGCCGGCATTGGCCGCGATCATTTTATCGCGGCTGATCTGGGCGAGATGATCCGCGACATTGCCGAACTTTATGAGCCGCTGGTCGAAGACAAGGGCTTTGCAATGGAAGTCGCGACCGGCACCGGCCCAATCGTTGCGATGCACCGCGAGCTGATCGGTCAGGCCGTCGGCAATCTGATCGACAATGCCCTGAAATATGGCGCCGACAGCATCCGCATCGCCACGGGTGAAACAGGCGGCATGGCCTGGGTCGACGTCTCAGACCGTGGCCCCGGCATCCCCGAAGATCAGCGCGCCGAAGCGCTGCGGCGTTTCGGTCGGCTTGATCCGTCCCGCACCGGCTTCGGCGCAGGGCTTGGCCTCTCGCTCGTCGGCGCTGTGGCGCGACTGCACGGCGGCACTATTGAACTGGGGGACGCCGCCCCCGGGCTGCGGGTGCGGCTGTCGATCCCTTTGGCCTAGGCGCTCAAACCCGCGTGAGGACCCACTGACCCGCTGTGTCCTTGCACGCCTGAAACGTCTCGGACTCGCTGCCTTGATTGGCCATTGCGACGGTTTGCTTGACCATCTTGCAGTTGGATGCCGTCTCGGTTGTGGCGCGCTTCAAGAGGGCGTTGGAGACATAGCCTTGGGCCACGCCATTGTCCGAAATGAGATACCAGGGCGCGCCTTCTGTCGCGGCAGGCACCCAGACCCGCGCGCCTGACGTAAGCTTGCCGACAATCTGACCATCCAGACCGGGCTTGGACCGGATGTTGGCGGAGGACGTCGATACAAAGGCACCGCCGATCTTGCGATAGCCGGACCATGGTTCAACACCATTGGCGAACTTCAAGTTGGAAAGCGTGGCGCCGCTGACCGCAGAGGAGATTTCGACATTGCCCGAAGCGCCCGTTTCCGGGTTCTCCCAGGTCTGGCTTTCACCCTTGGCCAGCGCCTCTTCCATCGCGCGTTCGGCCTTAGCCTGATCATTCTTCTGGAGCTTACAGCCGAGCGCCGAGCCACCTGCTGCGCCCAAGGCCCCGCCCAGCAATGTGCCGAGCGTGCGGCTGCCGCGCCCCGCAATCCGGTTGCCGAGCACGCCGCCGACAACGCCGCCGATGACGGCTGCCGTCGTCTGCTTATTGCCATCGGTCGAGCAGCCGAAGATGCCGCCAATGCCGGACCGGCGCGGCCCATCCGCCTCCGCTGTCGCACTGGAGCGCGCGACCGCAGGCGTCGTGGCCACATTGGGGTCAATCGCGCTTGCAGGCACAGAGGCCATCAGGAATGCAGGAACGCTGGCGAGGGCCGCGAGGCGGAAGGCTGGTGTCATGGTCATCCCCTTCAAAATTGGTCTATCGACAGTCCCAAGGATTATGCCTGTCTGCGTGAATTGCGGATGAACCGAAAGCCCTTGATATCTCCGTCAACAGGGCTTCTCATCTGCCCCGTTCTGGCGCAAAGGGCGGCCACAACCTGTTGGGGGAGTCGAGTATATGGGCCGCAAGTTTTTCGGGACCGACGGAATCCGGGGCCTGACCAACAGCAAGGTGATGTCCGCCGAAATGGCGATGAAGGTCGGCATGGCGGCGGGTGCGCATTTTGTGCGCGGCGATCACCGCCACCGTGTCGTGGTCGGCAAGGATACCCGCCTGTCCGGCTATATGCTGGAAGATGCTTTGGTGGCGGGCTTCACTTCGGTCGGCATGGATGTCGTCCAGATCGGCCCGATGCCAACGCCGGCCGTCGCGATGCTCACCCGCTCCATGCGCGCCGATTTGGGCGTGATGATCTCCGCCAGCCACAACCCCTATCAGGATAATGGCATCAAGCTGTTCGGGCCCGATGGCTATAAGCTGTCCGACGCGGATGAGCATGCAATTGAAGCGCTGATTGAAGGCACAGCCGTGCTCGCAGCACCCGACAAAATCGGCCGCGCGCGCCGGGTGGAAGATGCGCGTGGGCGCTACATCCATTTCGCCAAATCCTGCTTCCCCGAAGAGCTTCGGCTCGATGGCCTGAAGATCGTTATCGATTGCGCGCATGGGGCAGCGTACAATGTTGCACCCTCCGCCTTGTGGGAATTAGGCGCCGACATCATCCCCATCGGCGTCACGCCCAATGGCACCAATATCAACGACAAATGCGGATCAACCCATCCTGAACTGTTGCAGGAAACCGTTGTCGCGAGCGGCGCAGACATTGGCATTGCGCTGGATGGCGATGCCGACCGGCTGATCATCGTCGATGAGCATGGCCGTGTTGTCGATGGTGACCAGATCATGGCGCTGATCGGCGCAAGCTGGGCGCGCAATGGCACGCTCAAAGGCGGCGGCGTCGTCGCGACCGTCATGTCCAACCTGGGGCTGGAACGCTTCCTTCAGGGTCAGGGGCTGACGCTGGAGCGCACGGCGGTGGGCGACCGTTATGTGCTGGAACGGATGCGTTCCGGCGGGTTCAATGTCGGCGGGGAACAGTCCGGCCATATGATCCTGTCGGACTATGGCACAACCGGTGATGGCCTTGTCGCCGCGCTTCAGGTGCTGGCCGAACTCGTCCGTACCGGCAAGGCGGCAAGCGAAGTGCTCCACCAGTTTGAGCCTGTACCGCAGCTCTTGAAGAACGTCCGCTTCTCCGGCGGTAAGCCGCTGGAGGCCGAAAGCGTGAAGCGCATCATCGCCGATGCCGAAGCCGAACTGAATGGGACCGGCCGCCTTGTGATCCGCCCGTCGGGCACAGAGCCTGTCATCCGCGTGATGGCCGAAGGCGATGATGCAGCCCAAGTGGAAACGGTCGTCGATCGCATATGCGATGCCGTCAAGGCGGCCGCCGCCTGATGCTGGACATGCGCCCCGATTGCGAACGCTGCGGCACCGATTTGCCGGCCCATCTGTCCGGCGCGTTCATCTGCTCGTTCGAATGCACCTTCTGCGCAGACTGCAGCGATGCGATGGACGAACGATGCCCCAATTGCGGCGGCGAACTGCTCGACCGACCAACGCGCGCCAAGCCGCTGCTGGAAAAGCACCCGGCATCGACGGTGCGGATGTTCAAGGGATGAACGCAACCACCTCCACGCTCACCCTGAGCCTGTCGAAGGGTGGTTGGGCGCCGCAAGCCTTGGACCACGCGCTGTCATTCCCGCGAAAGCGGGAATCCATGACGCCGTTCACGGGCATCCGGTGCTTTGTGGATCCCCGCTTTTGCGGGGATGACACCTAGATTTATGACAGCGCGCATCCTCATCATTGCGGGGTCTGATTCCGGCGGCGGTGCCGGCATCCAGGCCGACATCAAGACCGTCACCATGCTCGGCGGCCATGCGATGACGGCGATCACCGCGATCACCGCGCAAAACACTTTGGGGGTCACAGCGGTTCATCCCATCCCCACCGACATCGTGCTGGCACAGATTGACGCGGTCGTCTCTGACATCGGCGTCGATGCCATCAAGATTGGCATGATCGGCTCCGCCGAAACCGCCAACGCCGTGGCGGACCGGATCGGCCAGATCGGCGCGCCCATCGTTTTCGATCCTGTGATGATCGCCACCAGCGGCTCGGCACTGGCCGATGCAGATACCATCGCCGTTTTCACGCGGCTGATGGATATGGCGACGGTGACGACGCCCAACCTGCCGGAACTGGCCGCTCTAGGCGGCGAAGCACAGGCGGTTGCCCATGCCGGGACGTTGCTCATCAAGGGCGGCCATGCGGAGGGTGACACGCTGGTCGACCGGCTTGTCGATCATTCGGGCGAAGTCATGCGCTGGGAAGACACGCGCATCCACACAACCAGCACGCATGGCACCGGCTGCACGCTGGCCAGCGCCATTGCGACAGGGCTGGGCCAGGGATTGCCGCTCATTGACGCGATCACGCGGGCGCGGATGTTCGTGCGGGCGGCGCTTATGGCGGCGCCGGGGCTGGGGCAGGGTCATGGCCCAATGGGGCATCAGGGCGTGGAGCCCCTCCCCTTCAGGGGAGGGGTTTGGGGTGGGGAAGTCGGACCACAAGATCCGCTTCCGACTGCCCAACAAGCTCACAGTCCCCACCCCAACCCCTCCCCTAAAGGGGAGGGGCTTTAGTTATGATCGCCGGCGTTGATGAAGCCGGGCGTGGCCCCCTCGCCGGCCCGGTGGTCGCCGCAGCCGTCATCCTGTGCGAGGGCGGCATTGCGGGCCTCGATGATTCCAAAAAACTCAGCGCCAAACGGCGGGCGGAATTGGAGACCCACATCCTTACCCGCTGCATCGTCGGCATTGGCATGGCGAGCGTGGAGGAGATTGACCGGATCAACATCCTGCAGGCGACCTTCCTTGCCATGACGCGGGCGGTGGAAGCTTTGCCGCAGGCGCCCGACCATGTGCTGGTCGATGGCAACCGTCTGCCCAAATGGCGGTACAGCGCAGAGGCCATCATCGGCGGCGATGCGCTTCATCCGTGCATCTCAGCGGCAAGCATCATCGCCAAGGAGCATCGCGACCGCATCATGGTCGCCGCCGATTCGGAATACCCCGGCTATGGCTGGGCCTCGAACAAGGGCTATGGCGCGGCTGTGCACATGGCCGCGTTGCGCGAAAAGGGGCCAACGCCCCTCCACCGACGGTCTTTTGCACCCGTCGCGCAACATTTTTTTGATGTGTGAGTCTTCCCCGTCACACCACTAGGGCTTGAGTCCCTGTGGATAACTTTGCGCCACATGTCGTGGGGGACTCGTTTCGTTCCGCTTTTCAGAAAGCGAATCTCAAGGATTCAAGCCAGACTCCAAGGGTTGACGCGGGACTCGTGATGACTCACCACCGGCATTCTGTGCTGAAAAAGGGGTCACGTAATGGGGGTTTTGGAGAAGGTCAGGAAGGCGCCGGCAGTTGCTGTTGAGCTGCCGCTGGACCAGATCATCATGGGCGATTGCATCGCAAATATGCGCGCCCTGCCCGACGCCTGCGTCGACATGGTCTTCGCCGATCCGCCCTATAACCTCCAGCTGGGCGGCGACCTGTTCCGCCCTGAAGGCGGCCGTGTCGATGCCGTCGACAATGACTGGGACAAGTTTGACAGCCTGAAAACCTATGACGAGTTTTCGCGCGCCTGGCTCGCCGAGGCCCGCCGCATCCTGAAGCCCAATGGCACGCTCTGGGTCATCGGCAGCTACCACAACATCTTCCGCGTGGGCTCCGTCCTGCAGGATGAAGGCTTCTGGATTCTCAACGACATCATCTGGCGCAAGGTCAACCCGATGCCCAATTTCAAGGGCACGCGCTTCACCAACGCGCACGAGACGCTGATCTGGGCATCGCAGGGTGAGAACGCGAAATACACGTTCAACTACCGCGCGATGAAGACGCTGAACGACGAATTGCAGATGCGCTCCGACTGGTCCTTCCCGATTTGCGGCGGGCAGGAACGCATCAAGAAGAACGGCACCAAGGCCCACCCGACGCAAAAGCCGGAAGCCCTGCTCTATCGCATTCTCCTGGCCTGCACGAAGCCCGGCGACATCATCGTCGATCCCTTCTTCGGCACCGGCACGACCGGCGCGGTCGCCAAGCGGCTGGGCCGCCACTTCATCGGGCTGGAGCGCGAAAAATCCTATGTCGATGTCGCGCAGGAGCGGATCGACTCTGCCCTGCCGCTCGACGAATCCATGCTCAAGACGATGCAGGCCGATACCGCCGCCCCGCGCGTCGCCTTCGGTACGCTGGTAGAGACTGGCTATATGAAAGTCGGCACCAAGGTTTGGGATCTCAAGCGCCGCTGGTGCGCGACCGTGCGGACCGATGGATCGCTGATCTGCGACGCGGGCGCCGGCTCCATCCACAAACTTGGCGCGACGCTGCAAGGCGCGCCGAGCTGCAATGGCTGGACCTTCTGGCATTATGAAGTCGATGGCGTGCTGAAGCCCATTGATGACGTGCGCCAGACCTACCTTCTCGCCACGCAGCCGTGATCCAGACCGCCCCGACCGCAACCCTCTACGCCCGGCCGACGGCGTTCCTTGACGCGCCCTTCGGTTTCGACGGACAGTTTGCGCGGTTGGCAGGCGGGTTACAATTCTTTGCGGCGTGGGAGATTATCGCGACCGATGGCGGCGTGCGAGCGGGCGGCACGCTAGTCCCTATCGACCGCGTCGACGATGCCCTTGCCTCCGTGACACCCGAACAGGCCGCGCGCCTGCGCAATATGATGGCCGCGGCAACCACGCCGCGCGGCACGATGCAATTGGGCACGCGCACCATCCGCTTTGACCAGCCCAACATCATGGGCATCCTCAACATCACGCCCGACAGTTTTTCCGGCGGCAGTGATCATCTGGACGACCCAGCGGGCTCCGCGGCGCTCGCCATGCAGATGGCAGAAGAGGGTGCCGCCATCATCGATCTGGGTGGGGAATCCACCCGCCCCGGCGCGATGGACGTTTGGGAACAGGATGAAATCGCCCGCGTCATTCCGGTGGTGGAGCGCCTGAAGGACAGCGGCATCGCCCTGTCCATCGACACGCGCAAAGCCGCCGTGATGGAGGCCGGTCTGGCCGCTGGCGCGCATCTTATCAATGATGTCTCGGCGCTGCTCTATGATGACCGCGCGCTGGAGGTTCTCGTCACATCCGGAGCCCCCGTCGTGCTGATGCACTATCCGGGCAAGCCCACCGATCCGCATGGCAATGACAATTATACTGATCCGCTGATCGAAGTGTATGACTGGCTGGAAGACCGCATCGCCGCTGTGGTCGCGGCAGGCGTCGATAAGTCGCGCATCATTGCGGACCCCGGCATCGGCTTTGGCAAGCGCAGCGTGATGGACAATCTGCAGATCGTGAACGGCCTCGCGCTGTTCCACGGCCTTGGCGTGCCCGTGCTGCTTGGCGCCAGCCGCAAACGCCTTGTCGGTGCGCTGTCGAATGAGGCGCCTGCCGACAAAAGATTGGGCGGGTCCCTTGCACTTGCGCTCAAAGCCGCCGAACAAGGCGCACAGATCATCCGGGTGCACGACGTCTATGAAAGCGTACAGGCGATACGCGTCTGGCGCGGACACCGGGATGCCGCCCTTAGCCCGCGCTGATCGCGGAGGAGAATGACGATGCTTGCAAAATATGCCGTGGGATATCTGGCGAGCGGAATCGCCTTTGCGCTCATCGACAGCATCTGGCTGCGGACGATGTACACGCGCCTTTACCAGCCGGAACTCGGCCCGCTTTTGGGGTCCTTGAAGCTCGGGCCCGCCGTGGTCTTCTACCTGCTCTACATTGCCGGGATGATGTGGTTCGCCGTCGGCCCCGCGCTCGCCAATGGCCGCTGGCAGACGGCCCTTATCCAAGGCGCAGTGCTCGGGTGCCTCTGCTACGCGACCTATGATCTCACCAATCAGGCGACGCTCAAAATGTGGAGCACCAAGGTCACTGTGCTCGACATCATGTGGGGCACGGTCCTAACCGGCAGCGCCTCGCTCACCGGATGGTGGGTGACGACAGCGATTTTCGGCCGCAACTAGCCAAGTTTAAGGCCAAGCTCGGCCAACAATTGCCCTGCCTGTTCGCGGGAAATAATGGCCCCGCGATAAGGCGCGGCGTCGATCAGCCGGATGCCGCCAAGGTCTGCGCCGCGCAGATCTGTCCCTTCAAAACGACAGGCGGTCACATTGGCATCCCGCAGCGAACAGGCGTCAAGGACCGCGTCTCGAAAGTCGCATTTGCGCACATCCGCCTGACTGAAATCGACGCGGACCAGCCTTTGCTTGCGGAAAGAATGGCCCGGTAGCTTGGCGTTGATCAGCAGCGTCTCTTCAAAGCACACATCCATCATCCGCGCGTCAGTCAGGTCTGCGCCGGTGAGCTTGCAGCTTTTGAACTGCGCAGAAGACAGCGTCGCGCCGCGAAACGCCGCATTGTTGAAATCGCTGGAGGTGAAGACCGCCTCGCCCAAGGACGCGCTGACAAAATCTGCAAATGCGCCGCGACATGAGATGAAGCGGACCGCGTCCAGCCGTGCGCCCTTAAACTTGGTGTGGCGCATCGCGCACCGCTCAAACACAGCGCTGGTCAGATCAAGGTCGGACAGATCAGCGTCTTCCAGATCGCAATCGACAAGGTGCAAGGGCACGCCGTCGTTCCGCAGCGCTTCGATATCCGCGCGGCCCAAGGTCCGGTCGCGGACGGCAGCATCGGAGGGGCTGGAAAAGAGGTCGCCGGTCATGAAGCCTCATAGCGCGGTATTTGCGAGAGGCTAGGCGGCGTGGACAATTCGCCTTCACTTCCACGTCGCCCCGTGCTCGACACGGGGCTTGGCTAGCCTCGGTCCGGCTTCGGCAATGGGCTTGCCAGATGCCGCTGCACTCCGAGGACCGGCCATTCGAGCATAATGCTAAACGGGAAAGTGCAAGGCAAGCCAAGCCCCGTGTCGAGCACGGGGCGACGAGATTAAGGGGCGACGGAGAGCCTTTTGCAATCAGGCGACTTCGCTGATCCCCAATTCGGCAAGCTTACGATACAGCGTGGACCGGCCGATCCCCAGACGTCGGGCGACCTCTGTCATGCGCCCGCGATAATGGCCGATGGCGAGGCGGATGATGTCTGCCTCAATATCATCAAGCGGCCGCATATGCCCGTCGGACAGAAACAGGGTAACGCCAGAATCCTGATTGGTGTTGGCCGCATCCGGCATGGAGCGCGGGGCTGTCTTGCTGGCGACCTGTGGGAAATCCCCGATGGTCAGCGCATCGCCTTCGCACAGCACAGCGGCGCGGAAGAGGACATTCTGCAGCTGGCGGACATTGCCCGGCCAGTCATAGCTGACGAGCAACTCCATCGCGGCATCGGTGATGCCCAAATCGCGCAGACCCGGCTGCTTGGCGATGCGCGAGAGCAGATGGCGCGACAAGGCGGGAATATCGCCCAGGCGCTCCCGCAGCGGCGGGATCGTCAGCTGGACGATGTTGAGCCGGTAATAGAGATCCTCACGGAACGTCCCGGCTTCGACGGCCTCAAGGAGTTTGGAATTGGAGGCAGCGACAATGCGGACATCAGCCTCTTGGGGAAGGCGGGCGCCAAGCGGCAAAAACTCGCCGGTCTGTAGATAGCTGAGCAGCTTGATCTGCGCGCCCATGGACAGCTCGCCAACTTCATCAAGGAACAGCGTGCCGCCATCCGCATCGATCACCTTGCCCACATGGCGGGCAAAGGCCCCGGCAAAGGCGCCCTTTTCATGCCCGAACAGATGCGATTCGATGAGATTAGAGGGGATCGCCCCGCAATTGACGGTCGTCAGTGTCCGCTTGGAGCGTGGCGACGCAGCGTGGACGGCCTCTGCAACAACTTCCTTGCCGACGCCCGGTTCCCCTTCAATGAGGATCGGCAGGCGGGAGCGCGCGGCCTTAGCTGCGATAGCAAGTGCGGCGCGGAAGTCCGGTGAGGAGCCGACAATGTCCTCAAAGCCGAGCGTCGCCGAAATTTTCTCGGTGAGCGGACGCAGTTCGCCGGCCGCCACACGCTCATCCAATGTCGCATCAAGGGCAGCAATCAGACGGTCCGGCGCGATCGGTTTAACAAGGAAATCCGTCGCGCCCGCACGCATCGCTTCGACAGCGATGCCCACATCGCTGACCGGCGTGAGCATGAGGATGGGCAGCATCTGACGACGCGCCTTGATCTCCCGGATCAGGGCCACCGCTTCATCATTCGACATGGAGTGATCGATAAGGACCGCGTCGAGCATCATCCCGTCACGGGTGCCGAGATGCGCAATGGCAGTTTCAGAATCAGCAGCGAAGATGGTGCGCCAGCCTGCGCGCGCCGCGAGCGCCGAAACCAGCCGCTGCTGCGCTGGTTCATCGTCGATCAGCATGACCATGCGCATGCCTGTTGGCGTCATATTGCCCCCTGAGATTCTGTCCCGATTTCGGACGTTTTTAGGCAATAAGCGTAAATATGGCCTTAAACGTGTGACGACGGACACGCGGGCCAATTAAGAATCGAAAGCTGAATGGAGACTTGAGACACGGTTCATCCGCCATTAAAGCGGTGCCTCAGGATTCAACGGGAGAAGACGCAATGGCCAGCAACAACGACATGAAGGCACATGAAGGTACCTATGCAGGCGTGATGAGCATGCTGAAGTGGGGCACAATCGCGTCGGCGATCCTCGCCGCGCTCGTTGTCTTTCTCATTTCCAACTAACGTGACAAAACTCGCCGTCCTGCGCGAAACGGCAGCAGGGGAAACGCGCGTTTCAGCGACGCCCGAAACGGTGAAGAAATTCATCGCGCTGGGCGCCACTGTCGCTGTCGAAGCCGGTGCAGGGGCAGGCGCCTCCATTGCCGATGCCGATTATGCAGCAGCCGGTGCGACGGTCGGCAAGGCCACTGAGGTCCTGAAGGGCGCTGACATTGTGCTCGGCGTGCAGGGGCCAGACCCCAAGGCGCTGAAGGGGATGGCAACCGGCGCCTGGATCGTGGCGGGGCTTGATCCGTTCGGCCAGCGCGCGCGCGTGGATGCCTATGCCGCCGCCGGTGTGGAAGCTTTGGCGATGGAGTTCATGCCGCGCATCACCCGTGCGCAGTCGATGGATATTCTCTCATCACAGTCAAACCTGTCCGGCTACAAAGCCGTTATTGAAGCGGCGTCGGCTTATGGCCGCGCCTTCCCGATGATGATGACAGCGGCAGGCACCGTCTCTGCCGCACGCGCCTTCATCATGGGCGTGGGTGTGGCCGGGCTTCAGGCGATTGCCACGGCCCGCCGCATGGGCGCGCAGGTCTCTGCAACGGACGTCCGTTCGGCAACGAAGGAACAGATCGAATCGCTGGGTGCCAAGGCGATCTTCGTCGAAGCCGTCAAAGGCATCGAAGGCGAAGGGGCGGGTGGTTATGCCACCGAAATGTCCGATGAGTATAAGGCGGCACAAGCCGAGCTCGTCTCCGCGCACATCGCCAAGCAGGACATCGTCATCACGACGGCGCTCATCCCGGGTCGCGCAGCCCCGCGCCTCATCACCGATGCGCAGATTGCAACGATGAAGCCGGGCTCCGTCATCTTCGACTTGGCCGTGGCGCAAGGCGGCAATGTCGAGGGCTCCAAGCCGGATGAGGTCGTCGTGAAGCACGGCGTGAAGATCATCGGCTATTCGAACACGCCCGCGCATCTGGCCGCCGACGCCTCGGCTTTGTTCTCGCGCAACCTGTTCAATTTCCTCTCCGCCTTTTGGGACAAGGACGCCGGCAAACCCGTCCTCCCCGATGACGACGAAATCACCGCCGCCATCCGCCTGACACAAGGCGGCAAAGTGGTGCATGAAAGGCTGCTGGGGTGAGAGTCCTAATCGCCTGTTTGGCCGCTCTCGCTTCCGCCGCCTCCGCTGAAACCGTCGTCGAGCGCTACGCGCCGCTATCCGGCACCTGGAAAGTCGACCTGCGTGTTGCCCTCACCGATGCGCCTTATGCGCAGCCGATGGTGCTGACCGTCGCTGAGGACGGCACCGTCACCGGCAGCTTTTACAACAGCGATATTCTCGCCGGCCGCGTCGGGCGGGGGCAGGATCGCAAATGCGTTGCTTTCCGCACGACGGACGGCAATGGATTCTATCATAGCTCGGCGTGTCTTGTGGATGGCAAGATGATCGGGCAAACATGGTCGGAAGGACGCAACTTTGTCCTGCCTTGGACTGCGGAGCGCTAAATGGACTTTATCTCGATCCTCTCCATTTTCGTAATGGCCTGCTTTGTCGGCTATTACGTCGTCTGGTCGGTGACGCCCGCGCTCCACACGCCGTTGATGGCAGTGACGAATGCGATTTCTTCCGTCATCATCGTCGGCGCGCTCATTGCGGCGGCGCCGGTTGGTGCATGGGGCATGGCGAAGATCCTCGGGCTCATTGCGGTGGCTTTGGCCAGCGTGAACATCTTCGGCGGCTTCGCGGTCACCGCGCGGATGCTGGCCATGTACAAGAAGAAAGACCGCTAAGGATCCTGAATTCCGTTCGTCCCGAGCGACGTCGAGGGAGGTGTCTCGACTGCGCTCGACACGAACGGTGAATGGGAGAGAGGCCCGTCCATGTTCATTGGTCATTTTGCACCGGCGCTTGCGGCGGCCACGCATAAAGATGCGCCATCGCTCCCCATCCTTTTCATCGGCGCGCAGCTGGTTGACTGGGCCTTTTTCGGACTGCTGCTGAGCGGCACCGAGAAGATGCGCGTGTCCCCCGGCATCAGCGTGATGAACCCGATGGACCTGTATCATATGCCCTATACGCACAGCCTGTTGGGTAGTGCGGTGTTCGGCGCGCTATTTGCCGCGCTCATCTGGATCGCCTCCCGCAACCGGACAGCGGCGCTGATCGGCTTTGCCGTTGTCGTTTCGCACTGGCTGCTCGATCTGCTGGTGCACGTGCCCGACCTGACGATCACCGGCCAGCCGCCCAAGCTCGGTCTGGGCTTGTGGAACCATCCCATGATCGAAATGCCGCTCGAAATTGCGATCACCATAAGTGCACTCTGGCTCTACGCCCGGGCGACAGGTGGTCTACGCCTGTCCATAGCGGTTTTGGCTGGTATCCTGCTGATATTGCAGGCGATAAATTGGTTCGGTCCCGTCGCGACCGTTGTCGATGCCAACACAACTTGGCTCGCCTGGTTCGCATATGGCGCAGCGACTCTTGCGGCCTGGTGGGCAGCGAGGCCCGTCAGCGCACGACCTTCAGGAATGGCTTGATCAGCTTTACCGCCGTTTCCCGCGCCAAACGAACGGGATAACGGACGAGGTTTTCCAGCAGCGCATCGACCGGCCCCGGCGACTTCACATCGCTACCGGGACGGATAGCAAAGGCATCGCCTAGTACCGATCCGGGCCGCTGCCGCCCCTTCACCCGGTTGGTGACATTCTCCCCGTGGATGACCTGCAACCAGCCGAGCCCATCCTCAATCTGATGCATAGCAAAGGCCTCATGCAGCAACGCATGGGGGCGCGCCCAGATGGTCCGGAAATCGGACGTTTTTTCAAGCACAGAGGCGAACGGATTGCTCTCATCCCGCGCGCTGAACACCCAGCCATCGCGCCAAGAGACGCCATCGGGGAAGTTGAGCGCGGTGCCCGGCGGGACAGTGCGGGCATGGCGTTGCAGCCGCTCGACAAAGTCGCGCGCAATCGCATCATCATTGTCGAGCCGCGTCGTCAGCACAGTCTCACTGCCGGGCTTCAACTGCGCACGGACATCATCGACCACGGTGTCGAGCGGCATATCCTCGCGGTAAAGATCAACGAACGGAAACTCTTTCTGGCAGCGGGCGATGCGTTCCCGGAAGGGTGCCGGCGTCGCCGTGTCGAAATAGATGATCCAGATGAAATCGCGGTTGGTCTGTGCCGCGACGGCAGGCAGGCAATATTGTTCGAAGATGTCAAAGCGGCGTTCCAGCCAGCCGGTGCGCGACCGGATTTCGGCCTCCCGGCCCTTGGTCGGCACGTTGAAGCGGGTAAGGATCACATGGGTCATATCTGTCATGCCGGTCCCTATCGCTTGACTTCGACGGCGCTTGGTCCGCCCCGCCATTCCGCCCGGCGGGACCATGCATGGCCCCATTCCCGGGCGCTTTTTTCAAAGCGCGCAGGCCGCAAGCGGCTCAGCAACCCAAAGGCATAAGCACGGATGCCGACATGGGCGATGCAGGCCAGCCGCCCGATCACGCCGCCAATCGGCCCCGACTGGCTTTGCACAAGGCCGATGCGCGCACCCATCACATAGACGATCTTGCTCGCATGGCTGGCCGCACTCTTGCCGCCATAGTGGACGATGGTCGCGTCCGGCGTCATCAGCGGCTTGGCCCCGGCAGCGCGTGCGCGGGCGCACAGATCGGCCTCTTCGCCATACATGAAAAAGCGCGCATCAAAGCCGCCGAGCGCGTTCCAGAAGCTGCGCTCCATCAGCAGGAAACAACCCGCGACGATATCGACTTCGCGCACGGTATCGCGCGGCCAATGGCCCATGCCTTCGGGGTTGAAAAACTCGAACCGCGACAGCGCACCGCGCAGGCCGACCGCAAAGGAAAAGGCGCTCCAGGGCGTAATCCGTTTCCACACCGATGTCGGGTTGAGCGTGCCGTCTTCCCACAAAGTGCGCGCACCCCAAAGCTTTGCGGACGGGTTGGCACGCGCAAAGGCGACGATCTTATCGATGGCGCCATCGAGCACGACGGTGTCGGTGTTGAGGAGGAGCAGATATTGCCCGGTCGCTTGCTGTGCCGCGATATTATTGGCCTTGGCAAAGCCGTGATTCTCGCTCTCTGCGATCACCTGCACCTGGGGGAATTCAGCGGCAATGGCCTCCGCCGACCCGTCCGCCGACCCGTTGTCGACAAGGATCAGTTCAAACGGCGTATCGCGCGTCTCAGCGAATACAGAGCGCAGGCACGCGAGCGTCATGTCGCGCGTGTTCCAATTGACCATCAGGATCGACAGGTCTGGTGCGTCTGACATGCGGAGTGTCCGAAATTGGAGAGGCGGAGGCCGCTTTCGCGAACCCCCGCCTCTCCGTTCCCCAAAATCGTTAGAGTTTTGCGGGGACCGCAGCGGCCGGCTTGGCAGCCGGCGCACCCGGAGCCTTGGGCGGCGCAAAGCCGGCTTGATAGGTCACAGCGTCGCGGCGCTTTTTGACTTCAGCTTCAAGTTCCTTTGCCGCTTCTGCCTGAATAGCCTTATTGCCGAGCATCCGCATGGCGACGTTGGTTG
This sequence comes from Chakrabartia sp., assembly GCA_040398625.1. Lineage (GTDB taxonomy): Bacteria > Pseudomonadota > Alphaproteobacteria > Sphingomonadales > Sphingomonadaceae > Aquisediminimonas. The sequence continues at coordinate 65,292 of JBBATS010000003.1, forward strand.
CCTCATCCCCCGAAACCGGCTGGGACTTGCTGTCGGTAATGACGTTGGCGGAGACGGCGCCATTGGCAGGCACCACGAACACTTCGCCTGCGGGCAGGCTGACAATCTTCGAGGCCATTTCCGGCGGAACCTGCAACGTATCCAGCTGGGTCGGCTGACGGCGATACTGGATATCGTTGTCAATCAACCATTTTTCGACCTCGGTCAGCGTCTTGAGCGGGGCCAGTTCCTGCAGCTTCTTGGTGTCCTTGGGCACGGGGAAGAGGATCTGGTCAACCGTCATGACCTTGCGATTTGCAAACAGGGTCGGGTTCGCGGTGATGAAGGATTTGGCTTCCTGAATGGTCGGCTTCTTGGCCGATGTCGCGATGCTCTTCTGCAGCAGTTCCACCAGAACCTGCTCCTCAGCGCGCTGCTTCAACAGGACGAACTCGGGTGAGTCATCCAGCTTCTTTTCCCGTGCAAGGTCGGCAAGAATGCGGCGGTCGATGATCCGCTGCAGGGCGGCCTGCTCATAGGGTTTGCGCGCGGCGCCGGTGGGCAGCTGTGCGCCGCTCAATTCGGCATTGAGTTCATGGATGGTGACATCACTATTGTCGACACGGGCGACGGTCTGACCTTCCGGAATGCTGTCCGATCCACTGTTGCCACACGCGGCGAGGCCGATGGCGGCAGACGCCAAAAGCATGAAAGAAAACGTCTTGCGCATTGTTACTCCCCTCGATGGACCGGACGATAGCCGGATCGGAATGACGTCGGGCTAAACCGGCACCCCGCAACGGGCAAATGAAATGCGCCTTAAATTCCTGTCATCCAGCGTCGGCCCCAGCCCCGGTCCCCGTCCTAATCAAAGCGCCCGGATGAGCCGCCTGGCGACAGCGATCCAAGCGGGGTCATCAAAAATCTGCTGCTTCGCCCCGGCACCGAGCGGCAGGATCTGAAGCCGTGCACCTTGCCGCCCGATCAGACGCCCAAACACATAACGACCCGCCGGACGGGGCACGAGCACATCGCGGTTGAGCGCGGCTGCGAAACTGTCGGGCATCAACCGCGCACACCAGATTTGGTCACCGGCCCGGTAGTCACCGACACCGGCTTCGACCAGAACGGCGATCGACCCAGCCTCAGCCGCGGGCGCGGCGGCCACCTGCTCATGGCGCGGGGCGCTGGCCCCGTCCGCGCCAAGGATGGCGGCCACGGGCAGATCCGCGCGTTCGGGCAGCTCGACAAGATCCCCCGCATCGACCCCCAAGGCTGTGGCAATGCGGTTGAGCCAATCGACCGACACGGTGCGCGTGCCTGTTTCCAAACGCCCGATGGTCTGCGCGGTTGTCGGTGGATCACACCTGTCCCCGACTTCGGCCAATGTCAGGCCCTTGGCCCGGCGCACTTCGCGGATGCGTGTAATCATGAGGATATTCCTATAACCGTATCGGTTAATTCGATAGCCTATCTTTCACCACTGCAACAAGGCCTATCTGTGTTGCTTTGGCCGGTGCGGCTGTCTAGCTTGGCACAAACGAAACCACAGGAGAGTGACAATGGCATACGCCGTCTGGGCAAAGCGCGACGCGCTGACAACAATGAACGTCACGCAAATTGACCTGCCCCCGCTGGCCGATGGCGCTGTCCGCCTGAAGGTCGAAAGCTTTGCTGTGACCGCTAACAACGTCACCTATGCGGTGATCGGTGACATGTTCCAATATTGGAACTTCTTCCCGGCGCCCGAAGGGTGGGGCATCGTCCCCATGTGGGGCCATGCAACCGTAGAGGCCTCCAACTGCTCTGACCTTGCCGTGGGGGAGCGCGTGTACGGCTATCTCCCCATGGGCACACATCTCGATGTTGTGCCGGTCGGCATCTCAGCCGGGGGTTTTACAGACGGCGCGGCGCATCGCCAGCCGATGAGCATGTTCTACAACCAGTATAGCCGCTTGGTCGCCGACCCGGAGCATGATCCGGCCAATGAAGATGCGCGCATGATCTATGGCCCGCTGTTCAAAACCGGCTTCCTGATCGAGGATTTCTACCGCCGCAATGACTGGTTCGGGGCCGACACGCTCATCCTGTCGAGTGCATCGTCCAAGACCGCCTTGGCGCTGGCGCATTGTGCCAAGCTTGCTTCACCTAATGTCCGCCGCATTGGCCTCACTTCGTCCGGCAATGTCGCTTTTGTGAAGGCCTCAGGCTTGTACGATGATGTCGTTGCTTATGAGGACGTTGCCGCCCTCGCGCCGGGGGCGTCCGTCTTTGTGGACTTCGCCGGAAACGCCAAGCTGGTCCACGCCGTGCACACGGCTTTGGGCGACCATCTCAAATATTCGAGCACAGTGGGCGCCACCCATGTCGGCGCGCAAGGGTCTGGCGGGGCGCCACTCCCCGGTCCGCAGCCCGTCTTGTTCTTCGCCCCGACAGAGGCCTTGGAAACCATCAAAGCGCTCAGCCCGGCAGGCTTTGCCAAAGCCGTCGGCGACGCTTGGGCGAGCTTTGTCGCATCGGCAAAGGGCTTCATGAAGGTTGACCATCGCGACGGTCTGGCGGCGGCGACCGAGGTGTTTCAGGCCACGCTGATGGGCCAGCAGAACCCCGATACGGGGGTTGTGGTAAGGCCCTAAGCTGACCAGTCCCCCGCCTTAGCCATCCAAACGGACAGCGCCGCAATCGCGGCTGTTTCCGCCCGGAGGATGCGAGGGCCTAGCGAGACGCCCACCGCTTGCGGCAGCGCCTTGATCACGGCCCGCTCATCGGCGTCAAAGCCGCCTTCGGGGCCGACAAGGATCGCGGCAGGACCTGCCTTTGCGACCTCGGCAAAGGGCACGCCGCCTTCTTCGTCAGCGAAATAGAGGGTGCGATCCGCTGGCCAGTCGCGCAGCAAAGCGGGCAGCTTCACGGCCTCTTCGATGCGGGGAAGTGCTGTGCGCCCGCATTGCTCGGCGGCTTCCACCATCGTCGCCCGCAGCCGGTCCATGTTGAGCCGCTCAATGATGGTCCGGCGCGTGATAACCGGCTGGTAGAGCGCGACGCCCAGCTCACACGCCTTTTCGACCACCATGTCGAGCCGCGCCTTTTTAACGGGTGCTGCCAGTAGCCAAAGATCGGGCACGTCCTCACGCGGCCGCAATTGCGCAACGACGCGCAGCACCATGTCGCGCTTGCCGGTCGCGGCAACTTCGGCCAGCCATTCGCCCGTCTGATCGTCGAACAGCTTCACCGGCGCGCCTTCCTTCAGGCGCATGACGTTGGACAGATAATGCGCCTGCCCACCTTCAATGCGCACATCGGCGCCATCGGAAAGACGGGCCTCAACAAAGAGGCGGGGTGTGGATTGGGGTGGCCAGGCCGGTGTCGCGGGCATAAGAGCGGTTAGCATGAACGCGCGCCGAAATGAAACCTCGACATCTGAAACCTTTGCGGTGCCCGATATCGAACTGACCGGCCTGATGCGTGTCCTGCCTGCCGCCGCACGGCCCTATGCCTCGCTGGCGCGGCTCGACCGGCCGATTGGCTGGTGGCTGCTCTTCTGGCCCTGCATCTATGGCCTCGGCCTCGCCGGTGGGTTGCCGCAACGTTGGGATCTCGCACTCTGGATGTTGCTCGGCGCCATCGCGATGCGCGGCGCGGGGTGCGTCTATAACGACATTGTTGATCGCGATCTGGATGCGCAGGTGGAACGCACTCGCAACCGCCCGGTCGCCAGTGGTGCGGTGAGCGTCACACAGGCGTGGGTCTGGCTCGTGTCGCTCTCTCTGTTCGGGCTGATCTCCTTGCTCCAGTTTCGCTGGACGGCAGAGCTGGTCGCGCTCGCCAGCCTCGCGCCTGTTGCCGCTTATCCCTTCATGAAGCGGATCACCTGGTGGCCGCAGGCCTGGCTTGGGCTTGTCTTTTCCTGGGGCGCCTTGGTTGGCTGGATGGCGGTAGCAGATGCCGCTTTGCCCATGCTGCTCGTCTATGCGGGATCAATCTTCTGGGTGATCGGCTATGACACCATCTACGCGCTACAGGACCGTGAGGACGACGCGCTGATCGGTATCCGGTCTTCGGCCCGCGCACTGGGCAGCAGCGTCAAACCCGGCGTAGCAATGTTCTATGCCTTCGCCCTGCTGCTGTGGAGCGCGGCAATCTGGCAAGTCCGGCCGCAGATGCTGGCGCTGGCCGCATTGCTGCCCGCGGCCCTCCACTTCGCCTGGCAGGTGGTGTCACTTCGCGTCGACGATGGCCACGATGCGCTCGCCAAGTTCCGCTCCAACCGCTTTGCCGGGCTGCTGGTGGCACTGGCGATGGCAACCGTCGGCGCTTCGGCTTGAGCCTTTGCGGCCAAACGCCTAAGCGGGGCGGATGCTGACCATTGATCAAGCGCGGGACCGCGCCGCCGACCTTGTTGCCCGTGCTCTGAAAGCAGGCGCCGACGCCGCCGATGCCATCTATGTTGCCGATGCCGCGACCGGCGTCCAGGTCCGCCTTGGCGCGTTGGAAGACGTCCAGCGTTCCGAAGGCGAAGAGATTGGCTTGCGTGTTTTTGTCGGCAAGCAGTCGGCCAGCGCCTCCTCCTCTGACCTGTCGGTGCAAGCGATGGAAAAGCTGGCAGAACGCGCCGTTGCCATGGCGGGTCAGGCGCCCGAAGACGAATATGCAGGGCTCGCCCCGCAAGACCGGCTGATGACCGGAACACCCGCGAGTTTCGATATTGATGATGGCGGCGACGTCTCTCCGCAGGATCTGCGCGCGCGCGCTTTAGCGGCCGAAGATGCCGCCCGCGCTGTCGCCGGTGTCACCAATAGCGAAGGCGGGTCGGCCAGCGCCGGACGCGCGCTCATTGCGCTCGCGACAAGCGGTGGCTTTGCCGGGAGCTATTCCGGGTCGAGCCACGGCGTCTCCGCCAGCGTCCTTGCCGGTGAAGGCTCCGACATGCAGCGGGATTACGCCTGGCATTCGACACGCCATCTGGGTGACCTTGATGACGCGGCCAAGATCGGCCGTGAAGCCGGTGAGCGCGCCATTGCGCGGATGAACCCCGTGCGCCTGAAGAGCGGGCCCATGCCCGTGATCTTTGATCCGCGCGTGTCCGGCGGCATCATCGGCCATCTGATCGGCGCGATCACCGGCGGTGCCATCGCGCGCAAAACAAGCTTCCTGCTCGATGCCCTCGATACCGAAGTCTTCGGCAGCGGCATCACCATCGTCGATGATCCTCACCGCGCGCGCGGACTTCGGTCCAAGCCGTTCGATGGCGAAGGGCTTCCAACACAGCGCCGCGCGATCATTGAAAAGGGTCGCCTGACAAGCTGGCTGCTCGATTCCGCCTCTGCGCGTCAACTTGGCCTTGCACCCACCGGCCATGCCTCGCGCGGGGTCAGCGGCCCGCCGGGGGCAGGCGCCACTAACCTGCATATGGAAGCAGGCGATGTCTCCCCGGCTGAGCTCATGGCGGACATCAAAGAAGGCTTCTACGTGACTGATCTGATCGGCCACGGCGTCAATGGGCTGACGGGGGATTACAGCCGCGGCGCCTCCGGCTTTGTCATCCGCAATGGCCAGATTGAAGGACCCGTTGCCGAAGTGACGATTGCGGGTAATCTGAAGGACATGTTCCGCACGCTCATCCCAGCCAATGATCTCGACTTCCGGCACGGCACCAATGCACCGACCCTCCGCCTCGAAGGCATGACCCTCGCCGGTGACTGATCCGCGCCTTGATGCCTTGAGCGACATTGCCCGCGAGGCAGGGGCGCTTGCGCTCAAAAGCTATCGCGGCGCGTTTGAGCAATGGGAAAAATCGCCCGGCAATCCGGTGTCGGAAGTGGATCTGGCGGTCGACCGGTTCCTGAAGGACGAACTGAAGCGGCTGGACCCCGAAGCCGGCTGGCTGTCTGAAGAAACCGCCGACAATGCCGAGCGGCTGATGCGCCCGCGCGTCTGGGTGGTCGACCCGATTGACGGCACGCGGGACTATGTGCGGGGCCGCGATGGCTGGGCCGTGTCAATCGCGCTGGTCGAAGGCGGGCGCGCCACACTTGCCGTGCTGGATGCTCCGGCGCGGGGTGAACATTGGCGCGCGGCCCGCGGCACAGGGGCGGTCCGCAACGGCGCGACGATCACGGCCAGCACCCGCACCGACTTGTCCGGCGCGCGCGTACCTGCCGACGTTTTGCCCAAGGCCGATATGGATTTGGTGACCGTGTACAAGCCAAACTCCATCGCGCTGCGCATCGCCATGGTCGCCGCAGATGAGGCGGATCTGGTCGCGGCGCTGCGCTGGGGCCATGAATGGGATATCGCCGCCGCCGCGCTGATCGCAGAAGAAGCCGGGGGCAAGGTAACAGACGCGCATGGCCGCCCATTGCGGTTCAATTCGACCAAGGGCGAAGCATTTGGCGTGCTGGCGACGGGAACGCCGCTCCACCCCGTCGCTGTCGCCCGACTGGAAGAACGGGCGCGTAAATATTCGGTGCGGTAGGCATCCCTCTTGTCATTGCCACGAAAGCGGGGATCCAAACCCTGCTGGCCATGGATTCCCGCTTTCGCGGGAATGACACCCTAACGGTTAAGCGACCTTCGCCAGCCCCAACCGGGCGATCTCAATCTTCGGACAATGGTCCATCACGACCTTCAAGCCCGCCGCCTCTGCCCGCGCGGCGGCCTCTTCATTGACGACACCCAATTGCATCCAGACGGACTTGGCTCCCGCCGCAATCGCCTCATCGACGACGGCCCCGGCGGCGACGGAGTTGCGGAAGATATCGACCATGTCGACCGGCCCCGCGTCTGCAAGACTGGCCTTGACCTCCTCGCCGTGGATGCTTTGCCCGGCCAGCCCCGGATTGATCGGGATGACGGTATAGCCATGGTCGATCAGAAACTTCATGACCGTGAAGCTCGCCCGCTCCGGAGTGTTCGACGCGCCGACCAAAGCGATGGTCCGCACAGAGGACAGGAGTGCGGCCAGATCTTCGTTTCGGGTCAGCGTCATCCTATCCTCCGTGGGTGCGGATCCATGCAGCGAGTTGCTCCGCAATCGACATAAACGCCCCGGCATGAGGTCCGTTCCCGGCTGCGGGCGGCTGGCCCGCATCGGAGGCCGCGCGAATGTCCATCGCGAGCGGAATGCGCCCAAGAAAGGGCACACCCATTTCCTTGGCTGCGGCTTCCGCGCCGCCACTTCCAAAGGGATCGGATATCTCGCCGCAATGCGGGCAGGCATAGCCCGACATGTTCTCGATAATGCCGATAATCGGCACGTCCGATGTGCGGAACAGGTCAATGGCCCGTGTCGCATCGATCAAAGCAAGATCCTGCGGCGTGGAGACAATGACCGCCCCGATGGGCTTATGCTTTTGCACCATGGACAGCTGCACATCGCCCGTGCCCGGCGGCATATCGGCGATGAGGACATTGGCGTCGCCCCATTCGGCATCGATCAGCTGGCCCAGCGCATTGCCCGCCAT
>JBBATS010000003.1:72833-100532 GCA_040398625.1 Chakrabartia sp.
GCGCGTCCATCGGCCAGTCGCGGTGCAGCAGCCCTTCCAGAGGCCATGAGTCCGCCTTTTCCAGCGGGATCGGGAATGGCGTCGAGCGCCTGCGTGATCATTTCAATATCGGACATGACGGCGATTTAAGGGGAGAAATATTCCGCGCCACTGTTTTTCATGAAATCCGCTCCCTATATGCAATTTCATGAGCGGAAAAACAGGCTGGGTCGCACGCGGGCGCGTGCTTTTGGCTGAAGCGGGTGGCCCTTGGGGCAAACGCGGCGGCGGTGAATCAGGTGGAGGCGGCTCCGGCGGTGACGGCGGCGGTGGCCCCCGTAACCCATGGAATCTCCCCCCCGGCGGCGGCGGCGGCGGCGGAAAGCCCCGTGGCCCGCGCGGCCCTTCTGCGCTGGAGGAACTGCTGCGCCGCCTGCGCGACCAGTTTGGCGGCGGCGGTGGCGATGGCGGCCTGCCTTGGCCGATGATCCGAATCGGTGGCGCGATCGTCATTGGCGTTTGGATTCTGCTCACCAGCTTTCACGCTGTCGGCCCGCAAGAGCGCGCCGTGGTAACCACCTTTGGTGCCTATTCGCGGACCATGGGGTCGGGCATCGGGCTGACCTTGCCTTACCCTATTGAAAGTGTGTCCAAGCTCAACGTCGCTGAAATCCGGACCATCGACATCCCGGCCAGCGCCAATACGCAGAACTTCATCCTGACGGGTGACCAGAACATCATCGATCTCGATTATTCGGTGCGCTGGTCCATTGCGGATCCGGAACTGTTCCAGTTCCAGCTGACGGACCCTCAGGAAACCATCAGGGAAGTCGCCGAAAGCTCCATGCGGGCGGCGGTGTCACGGGTGGACCTGATTGGCGCCATCGGTGCCAAGCGTGGCCAGATTGAAGCCGATGTCGAACAGCGGATGCGCTCCATCCTTGCCGCCTATCGCTCAGGCGTACGCATTGAAGGCATTGCCATCAAGCGCGCTGATCCGCCGGCTGAAGTCATCGATGCCTTTAAGGACGTGACCGCCGCGCAACAGGAAGCGCAGTCGATGATCAACCAGGCGAACACCTATTCGCAGCAGGTCACGCAGCGCGCCATGGGTGAGGCACAGTCGTTCGATAAGGTCTATGAGCAATATCGGCTTGCGCCGGGCGTGACCCGCCGCCGCATGTATTATGAAACAATGGAGCAGGTGTTGGGCAAGCTGGACAAGACGATTGTCGAAACCCCGGGCGTCGTGCCGTACCTGCCGCTTCCCGCCGCTGCACGAAAGGCGCCCGAACCGCCTGCCGCTGCGGCAACACAGGGAGCCCCACGATGATTGAGCGTCTCTTCCGCAATCCGGCCGGGCTGGCGTTCCTCGCCCTCGCCGTCGTCATCCTGATCGGATCGACCGTCTCGTTCGTGCCGGAAACGCGTCAGGGCGTTGTCGTCCGCTTTGGTCAGCCGGTGCGCATCATCAACGCCTATAAGCCCGGCGAGAATTTTGGCGCGACGGGCGCGGGCGTTATCGTGCGCATTCCCTTTGCCGAAAAGATCCAGTGGCTCGATAAGCGCGTCCAGTCGATCGACATGGATGAGCAGGAAGTGCTGTCGACTGATCAGCTGCGCCTGCAGGTCGATGCCTTTGCCCGCTATCGCATTGTTGACCCGCTGAAGATGTACAAGACGGCCCGCACCGAAGAACGTCTGGGCGATGCCCTGCGTCCGCTGCTGGGGTCTTCCTTGCGCAATGAACTCGGCAAAGAACCTTTTGCAGCACTGCTGAGCCCCGAACGCGGCAAGGTGATGGCCAACATCAAGGAAGGCCTGAACCGTGAAGCGCGGCAATATGGCGCGGAAGTCATCGACGTCCGCATCAAGCGCGCTGATCTGCCCAAGGGCGCGACACTCGAGTCCGCGTTTGAACGGATGCGCACACGCCGTCAGCAGGAAGCGGGCACCAAGCGTGCTGAAGGCTGGAAGACCGCACAGGTCATCCGGGCAACAGCCGATGCCGAAGCGGCAAAAATCTATGCCGCCGCTTTCGGCAAGGATCCGCAATTCTATGATTTTTACCGAGCGATGCAGTCCTATAAGACGACCTTTGGCGTTGACGGGACCAAGCAGACAGGAACGACCAACCTGATCCTATCGCCAAGCAATGACTATCTCAGGGAGTTTCGTGGGGGGCGATAAGACTGATTGAACAGACACTTCTGTTCAATTTCGGTTCAGGCCTATCGCGCCATTCCATCTGTGGGATGTTGTGATGAACGCGAAAATCTAAGAAGGAATTTTTATAGTGCGTTACGCTTATGCCATGACGGCTGCGATGCTGCTGGGCGGCACTGCCGCAACTCTTGCCCTGCAATCGCCGGCCGCTTCCCAAGAAGCTCAGAATGAACCCGGCACCATGACGGCGGCCTCCGCCCCGCGCCCCGGCGCGCCGATGAGCTTTGCGGATCTTGCAGCACGTCTCCAGCCCGCGGTGGTCAATATTTCCACCACGCAAAAGGTGCAGGTGGCCAACAACAATCCCTTCGCCGGCACGCCCTTCGGCGATCTCTTCGGCGGCGGCAATAACAATGGTGGACGCCCGGTGACACGCGAAGCGCAGTCGCTCGGCTCCGGCTTTGTGGTGTCAGCGGACGGTTACATCGTCACCAACAACCACGTCGTCTCCCCCGGACAGCGCGGCGCTGCGGTCAGCTCGATCACCGTCACTTTCCCGGACAAGACCGAATATCCGGCCAAGCTCGTCGGGCGTGATCCGACATCGGACCTTGCTGTGCTCAAGATCGAAGGCAAGAACCTGCCCTTCGTGAAGTTCGGGGACAGCGCCCGCACCCGCGTGGGTGACTGGGTTGTCGCCATCGGCAATCCCTATGGCCTTGGCGGCACAGTGACCGCAGGGATCGTCTCGGCGCTCCACCGCAACATCAATGGTGGCCCGTCGGACCGCTACATCCAGACCGATGCGTCCATCAATCAGGGCAATTCCGGCGGCCCGATGTTTGACATGAACGGCAACGTCATCGGCATCAACACCGCGATCTTCTCGCCCACTGGTGGCAATATCGGCATCGGCTTTGCCATTCCGGCAGAGGTGGCAGCGCCCATCGTCGACACCTTGCGCGGCGGTGGTCGTGTGAAGCGTGGCTATCTTGGCGTCGGCATCCAGCCGCTCGATGAAGGCGCCGCTGATGCGCTTGGCCTGCCCAAGAACCGCGGTGAACTTATTGCCCGCGTCGAACCCAATGAGGCGGCCGCCAAGGCGGGCATTCGCGAAGGCGACGTCGTGGTGAAGGTCAATGGCAGCGAAGTGACGCCGGACCAGACCCTGTCCTTCCTGATCGCCAACAGCCCGGTTGGCGCGCGCGTGCCGATTGAAGTGATCCGTGGCGGTAAGCGCCAGACGTTCACCGCTGTGCTAGGTGAGCGCCCGTCGGAAGATAAGCTGGCAACACTGACACAGGGTGAGCCGGGCCTCGATCCTGAGGATGATCAGACGACACAGAATGCGACGCGGGAGTCGCTTGGCTTGGCCGTTGAAGCATTGACGCCGGAAATCGCGCGGGCGTTGCGCCTCAATCCGGTGCCGAAGGGCATCGTGATTGGCGCAGTTGACCCGTCGAGCGACGCAAGCGCCAAGGGCCTGCAGCGCGGTGACATCATCCTGTCTGCCAACCAGCAGCCGACGACAACGCCCGCAGACCTGAACACGATCGCAACCGCTGCCAAAAAGGCGGGGCGCAATAACGTTCTCCTCTTCGTTCAGCGCGGCAGCAATCCGCCCCGCTATATTGCGGTGAAGTTCAAGTAATCACGATATCCCTGGCAGGGACATGGGGCGGCGGGAGCGATCCTGCCGCCCTTTTTTCTTGTTCAAACAATAAGCCCACAACTGTCATTCCCGCGAAAGCGGGAATCCAAAGGACCAGACACAAAGCCTAAGGGCTCCGAACCGGATCCCCGCTTTCGCGGGGATGACACGGCAGAGACATCACCCGAAGGGCACGACCTTATTGTCCGCATCATGCCCGATATCCGCACGGCCCAGCCAGGCGATGCCAGCCTTGGCGCACCAGTGCCGCGCAACCTCTTCCTCATTCAGGACAAAGTCTGGATCATTATCGGGCACATCGCTGCACCGGCCCAGTTGCAGTCCCGCCACCGCGCGGATGCCGGGATGGCTGGTCACATGAAACAGGCTGCGGTCGATGCGGTACATATATTCGCCGACCTCTTCCACCATCAGCACATGATCGGTGAGATCGGGCTGGAGGGATGTGCCAAGTAATTGGCTGAGCACAGTGAGATTGAACACCGCACGTTTGGCCGAAGGGCTGACATCCGCGTCCAAAGCAGGTGCGTGGCCTGTCATCAGCCAATTCAGCCCGCGCAGGACAGCCGCATCCCCGCCTGCACGTTTCAAATCACTGGGCATCGGGCCATGCGCCACCTGACCAATGCCGCGCGCATATAATCCAGCGAGAAGAAAACCACCGTCCGAATAGCCCAGATAGCGCTTGTCCGCCGCCGCAGGCGTGAGCCGCGCCAGCGCGTCTTCTGCCATGCGGTTGGCGCCATAGCCGCCACGCGCAAACCAGATCGCGTCGATGGACGGATCATTCGCCATCTCCACAAAGGCATCTGCCCGCGCGGCATCTGACCCGGCAAAATGCCCTTCGGAGAGGAAGCATTGGGGGTGGATGACAAGCTCGGGCGCGTCCGCCCCCAGCGTCTCTCTCAACAACACCGGCAGCCGATCCGCGACCACCTCTTCAAGCCGACAGGACGGCGCGACAATTCCTATGCGCAAGTGATCTGCCTCTATCGGTCGAGCTGCACGTTCTGGAACGTGTCGCATTTATTGGGGTCACCGCTGTCCAGCCCGCGCTTCAACCACGCCATGCGCTCTTTGGCGGAACCATGCGTAAAGCTTTCCGGCACGACGCGGCCTTGCGCTGCCTTTTGGAGCACATCATCGCCAATGGCGTGGGCGGCACGCAGGCCTTCTTCCAGATCGCCCGGCTCCATCCGTTCCTTGTTCTTCGCGGCCCAAACGCCGGCATAGCAATCCGCCTGCAATTCCATCGCGACCTGGAGCTTATTGCCTTCCACTTCGCTGGCGCGCGACTGATACTCGCGGACCTGATTGGCAATGCCGGTCAGATATTGAATATGATGCCCCACCTCATGCGCGATGACATAGGCCTGCGCAAAATCACCCGCTGCCCCAAAGCGCTGCGACAGCTCGCCATAGAAATCGGTGTCGAGATAAATGCCCTGATCCGCCGGGCAATAAAACGGCCCCATGGCCGATTGCGCCGCCCCGCAGCCAGAGCGACCGTTCTGCGAATAAAAGACGATCTTGGGTTCTTTATACTTTCCCGGCGGAAAGGCCTTGGCCCAAGTGTCATTGGCAGACGCCAGCACCTGACAGCTAAACTTGCTCGCTGCATTCGCCTCACAGCCTTGCGCGCCTGTCTGACCGACAGGGGCCTGCTGCGTCTGTTCGACCGGCGCGATCTGTCCGCCGCCACCAAGTATCTGGCCGACATCAATGCCAAGCTTTGGCCCGATCAGGAGCAAAGCGATAATCAGAACGACGGTGCCGCAGCCCATGCCGCCGCGCCCGAGCGGGAGCATCCCGCCACCGCCGCCCATGGGAAAGCCGCGACCACCCGATCCGCGCTGGTCCTCAACATCGACGCCCGATGTATCAATATCGTCTAGACGCATGGCCCGCTCCCGCTCTTCACGCGAAAGACATTGCACCGCAGCCGCGCCTGATGCAATCGCAGGCAGCTAAGCAATGGGAGTTTCACATGATCCTCAAGGGCAAAACCGCGCTGATCACCGGGTCCACATCAGGAATTGGCGCGGCCTGCGCGACGGCGCTGGCCGCCGAAGGCGCCTCCATCATGCTCAACGGCTTTGGCGACGCCGCCGCCATTGAAGCGCAGCGCGCGGCGCTTGAAGCCGCCAGCGGTGCCAAGGCGCTCTGGTCCGGGGCGGATATGACCAAGCCCGATGAGATCGCCGCGATGGTGCAGACATGCCATGATCAGCTGGGTGGTCCAGACATCCTGATCAACAACGCCGGCATCCAGCATGTCGCCCCCTTGGACGAATATCCGCTGGATAAATGGGATCAGCTGATTGCCATCCTCCTGTCCGCGCCGTTCCACGCAATGCGCGCAGCCCTGCCCTTCATGAAGGACAAAGGCTGGGGCCGGATCATCTCCACCGCCTCTGCCCATTCGATGGTCGCGAGCCCCAATAAGTCCGCCTATAACGCGGCCAAGCACGGCCTGATGGGCCTCACCCGCACCGCCGCCCTAGAGGTCGCGCAAAAGGGGATCACGGTGAACTGCATTTCGCCGGGCTATGTCTGGACGCCGCTGATCGAAAACCAGATCCCCGACACGATGAAGACGCGCGACATGACCCGCGATCAGGTGATCAACGATGTGCTGCTGGGCGCCATCCCGCAAAAGCAGTTCGTCATGCCCAACCAGATCGCCGCCATGGCGCTGTTCCTCTGCCGCGATGAGGCAAGTGCGGTGACCGGCGCCAACATGGTCGTCGACGGCGGCTGGACGGCGCAGTAATCTGATCTGTCCCTCATTGTCATTCCCGCGAAAGCGGGAATCCATGGGCACCGTGGCGTGTGGATCCCCGCTTTCGCGGGGATGACAAATGCAAACCGAAGTTTATGAGCCCCGCATATCCGGTGCCGTCGCTTCCGCCGTCAGCATCGCAATGGCTTCATCGAGCGTCATGATCCGCTGTCCGTCAGATCCGAGCGTGCGGATGGCGACCTTGCCTTCTTCCGCTTCGCGCATGCCGACCACCAGCAGGTGCGGCACCTTCGCCAGCGAATGCTCGCGCACCTTGTAGTTGATCTTCTCATTGCGCAGATCAGTCTCGACACGCAGGCCGGCGGCGGCCAGCTTTTCGGCGACCGCTTCGGCATAGCCGTCCGCATCCGACACGATGGTCGCGACCACCGCCTGCACCGGCGCCAGCCAGCTCGGGAAGCGACCGGCATAATGCTCGATCAAAATGCCGATGAACCGCTCATACGACCCGAAGATCGCGCGATGGAGCATAACGGGACGGTGCTTTTCGCCATCCTCACCCACATAGCTTGCATCCAGACGTTCGGGCAGAACGCGGTCTGACTGGATCGTGCCGACCTGCCAGGTCCGGCCGATCGCGTCGGTCAGATGCCATTCGAGCTTGGGCGCGTAGAAAGCGCCTTCACCGGGCAATTCTTCCCACCCATATTCAGGCGTGGCGAGGCCAGCGCGGGCCACAGCATCGCGCAGTTCATTCTCGGCCTTGTCCCAATCGGCGTCGCTGCCGAAGCGCTTTTCAGGGCGCAGCGCGAGCTTGATCGAATAGGTGAAGCCGAAATGCTTGTAGATGCGGTCGGCGAGCGCGCAGAAATCCTGCACTTCGGCCACGATCTGATCTTCGCGGCAGAAGATGTGGGCGTCATCCTGCGTGAACTGGCGCACACGCATCAGCCCATGGAGCGCACCATGCGGCTCATTGCGGTGGCAGCAGCCATTTTCGTAAATGCGCAGCGGCAGATCACGATAGCTTTTAATGCCCTGCCGGAAGATGAGGACATGCGCCGGGCAGTTCATCGGCTTGAGGGCCATCCAGTCGGCCTCACCCGAAATCACTGGACCTTCATCGTCAACATTGGGCACTTCGTCAGGAATGACGAACATGTTTTCACGATACTTGCCCCAATGTCCGGACTGCTCCCACTGGCGCGCGTCCATGACTTGCGGGGTCTTCACCTCGCGATAGCCCGCGCCGTCAATCGCGCGGCGCATGTACGATTCCAGCTCACGCCAGATGCGATAGCCATTGGGATGCCAGAAGACCGAGCCATGCGCTTCGGACTGGAGGTGGAACAGGTCCATCTCCGCGCCCAGACGGCGGTGGTCCCGCTTGGCGGCTTCCTCAAGCCGCGTCAGATGCGCGTCGAGCTGCTTCTTGTTGAGCCAGCCGGTGCCATAGACGCGGGAGAGCTGCGCATTGTTCTGGTCGCCGCGCCAATAGGCCCCCGACACGCGCGTCAGCTTGAACGCCTGTGGGTCAAGCTTGCCGGTCGAGGCCAGATGCGGCCCACGGCACATGTCCATCCAATTGTCGCCCGACCAATAAACGCTGAGTTCCTCGCCTTCGGGAAGTTCACCGGCCCATTCCGCCTTAAAAGTCTCGCCCTCAGCCGACCAGCGTGCGATCAGGTCGGCACGGCTCATCACTTCGCGGCGGAGTGGTTTGTCAGCGGCGATAATCTCGCGCATCTTCGCTTCGATGGCGGGCAGGTCATCCTCAGTGAAGGGACGCTGCGGCGCGAAGTCATAATAGAAGCCATCATCGGTCGACGGACCAAAGGTGATCTGCGTGCCCGGGAAGAGCGCCTGCACGGCTTCTGCCAATATATGCGCAAAGTCATGCCGGGCGAGGTCGAGCGCATCGGCTTCATCGCGCGATGTGACGAGCGCGAGCTCGCTGTCGCCCTCAAAGGGCCGACCAATATCACGCAGCTCGCCATTCACGCGCGCGGCAATGGCGGCCTTGGCAAGACCCGGCCCGATAGCGGCCGCGATGTCCGCCGGTGTTGTTCCGCGCGCGACGTCTCGAACGGAGCCATCGGGAAGGGAAACGCGGATCATGTCAGTCATCGGAAGAACGTGCTTTCTGCAAAAAACAATGCTGCGCCGCCCTTTGCCAGCCCCCGCGCCGCGCCGCAAGGGACGGCACAGATGTCAAATGTAAAGTCTGCTTGACATTAGATCGAAACAATGACAAGCTTCCTTTACATTGTCGCATATCTGGAGTCGATCATGTCCCAGTCACCTGCCATCGTCCGTTACCTTCGCCGCCTTGCCGGCTTCATGCTGGTCTACATCGTGCTGATCTTCGCGACAGGCTATGTCTTCCGCCACATGCCGCCGGAAAAGCCGCTCGCTTATCTGGTTGCGGTCCTGCCCGCCTTGCCCATACTCGGCGTCTTCTGGACGATCTTCCGCCTGCTCGTGGAAGAGACCGACGAGTATATGCGCATGATGTTTGTGCGCCAGTCGCTGT
The DNA here is from genome assembly GCA_040398625.1 of Chakrabartia sp. Taxonomy (GTDB): domain Bacteria; phylum Pseudomonadota; class Alphaproteobacteria; order Sphingomonadales; family Sphingomonadaceae; genus Aquisediminimonas. The sequence continues at coordinate 81,927 of JBBATS010000003.1, forward strand.
TCGCTACGGCCTTCTGCCTGACCATCATGACGATGTGGGAATTCCTGCAAAACTATGAAGTTGTGCCCGCCGGCAATGGCGGCTTTGGCGCTGCCTTCTTCTGGTTCATCGGTTTGGGCCTTGGCGCCATCTGGAACCGCCTCACCGGAACCGATGGCCCCTGCGCGTGAAGAACCACCTGAAATCCTTACGTGCCGAACGCGGCTGGAGCCAGCAGGATCTGGGCGACCGCCTCCACATCTCGCGCCAGTCGGTCAACGCGATTGAGACGGGGAAATATGATCCCTCCCTCCCGCTTGCCTTCCGGATTGCAGCGCTATTCGGGGCGAAGATTGAGGAGATTTTTGAGGCGGAGGCTTAAGGCACCAGCACCGTATCTTCGGCCGCCGCCAGCGTCTTTGGATAGTCGAGCGTATAGTGCAGCCCACGGCTTTCCTTGCGGCGCAGCGCGGAGCGGATGATGAGGTCCGCGACCTCCACCAGATTGCGCAGCTCAATGAGGTCGGGCGTCACGCGGAAGTGACTGTAATAGTCTTCCACCTCCTGCTTCAGAAGATCGATGCGGTGCTGCGCGCGTTCCAGCCTTTTGGTCGTGCGGACGATGCCCACAAAGTTCCACATGAACTGGCGGATCTCGCGCCAGCATTGCTGGATCACGACTTCCTCATCGCTGTCGGTCACGCGGCTCGAATCCCATGGACGGATGGCGGGCGGCGGCGGCAGGCTCTCCCAATGCGCGTCAATGTGCGCGGCGCAGGCGTCACCAAAGACAAGGCATTCGAGCAGCGAGTTGGACGCCAAGCGGTTCGCCCCGTGCAGGCCCGATTGGGTGACCTCACCGGCCGCATAAAGCCCCGGCGCGTCGGTCCGGCCGTCCATGTCCACCAGAACGCCGCCGCAGGTATAATGCTGGGCGGGCACGACGGGGATCGGCTCCTTGGTGATGTCGATGCCAAGCCCCAGCAGCTTTTCATAAATGTTCGGGAAATGCTCCCGCACGAAAGCCGGGTCTTTGTGGCTGATGTCGAGATGGACAAAATCGAGGCCCAGCCGCTTGATCTCATGGTCAATCGCGCGCGCAACAATGTCACGCGGGGCAAGTTCGCCGCGCTCATCGAAACGGGGCATGAAGCGCTCGCCCGTGGTCGGGATGAGGAGGTGCCCGCCCTCGCCGCGCACCGCCTCTGTAATCAGGAAGTTCTTGACCTCCAGATTGTAGAGGCAGGTCGGGTGGAATTGCATGAACTCCATATTTGAAATGCGACAGCCCGCGCGCCAGGCCATGGCAATGCCGTCGCCTGTCGCCCCGCGCGGCGCGGTGGAATAAAGATAGGTGCGCCCCGCGCCACCGCAGGCGAGGATGGTCACCCGCGCCGTGAACGTCTCGACTTTCCCGGTGGTGCGGTTGAGCGCATAGACGCCGTGGATGCGTCCGCTGGTTGAAAAACGTTCCTGATGGCGGCCCATGATCAGGTCAATGGCCACCCGGTCGGGCACCAACGTGATGTTGGGGTGGTCGCGCGCCGCCTTTTCCAGCGCCTGCTGCACGGCCAAGCCGGTCGCGTCATTCACATGGACGATCCGCCGGTGCGAATGGCCGCCTTCCCGCGTCAGATGCCAGTGCTTGTCCGCCCCCAGATCAAAGGGCACGCCCAGGTCAGCGAGCCGCTCAATGGCCTCGGGCGCTTGGGCGACGACATGTTCAACGATAGCGCGGTTGTTGAGCCCCGCACCCGCCACCATCGTGTCTTCGACATGGCTTTCAAAGGTGTCTGTCGTTTCAAGGACCGCCGCGATCCCGCCCTGTGCCCAGCTGGTCGCGCCGTCGGAAATCGCGCCTTTGGCAAGCACGATGACCTTTTTGTCCTGCGCAAGTTGCAATGCCGCCGTCAGCCCGGCCGCACCAGACCCAATGATGAGAACGTCACCGTTCATCTTAACTCCCCTCCCGCTTGCGGGAGGGGTTGGGGGAGGGACTGTTCACGGACGCAACCGACGGCGCTGAACCAAGGGCATCACGAACCGTCAAAAGGACACCTTCAAGGTTCCCCATCACATCCTCATTTTGAAATCGCAGCACTTTATAGCCCTCATCCTGCAGAAGCCGGTCTTTCGCCGCATCCTGTTCTGAGCGCGCATTATGGGAGTAGCCGTCGAGTTCCACAACCAACCTTGCCCGCCGGCACGCGAAATCGGCAAAATAAGGGCCTATCTGGAACTGCTTGGTAAAGTGAAACCCGTCGAGTTGCCGCCGACTTAGGCTTGCCCATAATTTCCGTTCTGCAGGTGAAAGAACAGAACGAAGTGCGCGGGCACGGTCCGTGTCTCTTGGGCGGAACTTCGGCGGCTTCATGAATTGAACTTGCCCTCCCCTAGCCCCTCCCGCAAGCGGGAGGGGAATTACTCCAGCGCCGCTCCCAAGCTCCCCTCCCGCTTGCGGGAGGGGTCGGGGGAGGGACTTTGCGTGCGGACCATCAGCCCGCCCGCGTCAGATTGAGGAAGACATCTTCCAGATCAGGTTCGCGCGTCGATACATCGGCAATGCCGTATCCGGCGGCCTGTACCGCGCCGAGCACATCGCCTGCATTGGCGACGGCTTTGGAATAGGTGATGGTCAGCACGCGCCCAGCGGTCAGATCAATCTTCTGGAACAACGGTGAGGTAGGCGGTGTTGCCATATCGCGGTCGACGGTGACCTCGACGATTTTTTCCTGCGCCATGTTGACCAGTTCACGCGTCGGCTTGTTCGCGATCACCTGGCCATGGTTGATGATGGCGATGCGCTCACACAGCTCTTCAGCTTCTTCTAGATAATGCGTGGTGAGCACGATCGTCACGCCGCGTCGGTTCAACTCACGCACATATTCCCACAGCTGCTGACGCAATTCGATGTCGACGCCTGCGGTCGGTTCATCGAGCACGAGGATCGGCGGGGAATGGACCATGGCCTTGGCCACCAGCAGACGCCGCTTCATCCCTCCGGACAATGTGCGCGCATAGGCCTGCGCTTTGTCTTCCAGATGGACGGCCTTCAGCAGTTCCATCGACCGGCGCTGCCCTTTCTTGACGCCATAAAGGCCTGCTGCGTTTTCCAGCGTCTCAAACGGCGTGAAGAACGGATCGAAGACGATTTCCTGCGGCACGATGCCAATTGAGTTTTTGGCGTTGCGCGGGTGCGCATCAATATCGAATCCCCAGATACTGGCCTGGCCGCCGGTCTTCGTCACCAGCCCTGCAAGGATATTAATCAGCGTGGATTTGCCCGCACCGTTGGGCCCTAAAAGCCCGAAAATGGAGCCGCGCGGTACATCAAAAGACACGCCTTTCAGGGCCTGTTTTCCGCCCGCATAGGTCTTTTCGACCTGATCGATCACAATGGCTGCTTCCGTCATGCCCAAGGCTCTAGCGCCAAGCAGCGGCAGGAGAAAGGGCTGAGACGCAAATGCGCGGCATGCGCGGCAGATGAGCGGCTGTGTTTCAAATACATCCATTATGATGATTTTCTGAAGCTTTTCAGCTTTGTTTACCTTCCCCGGCTAGGACGAAGGCAGGGGAATGCTGATCTTAATGAAACCGATTCGGTTATATCTTGGATTATGGACGGCTTTGGGGGGCCTCGTCCTGCCCGGCATGGCACATGCCGGGCAGGCGAATGGCCGCGCCGAAATTGCCGTGTTGCGCACCTTGTCCTTCATCAAGATTGACGATCTGGAATTCGGCAACATCATTGCGGGGCCGGCGGCAGGAACAGTCACCATCTCTCCTTTCGGTGTGCGGACCACGACAGGTCCGATCACCGTTGTTGGCGGTGGATTCCAGCAGGCCCAATTTGGCGGCCGCGGCGCGACCAACCAGAACCTCCAGATTTCGATGACCGCCAACACGGTCACATTGCGCCGCTCCACCGGCCCGCAGACGATGATTGCGAACGCCTTCATCATCGGCAGCACGCCCACGCAACCACTGACCACGACACCTCGGCTGTTCCGCATCTCATCCTCAACGGGCGTGTTCCAATTTGGCGTGGGGGCACGGCTCAACGTCGGCGCCAATCAGGCGCCGGGCGCTTATTCTGGCACCTTCCGGGTCACCCTCATCTACCAATAGTCTTCTTTAAGCGGCACGTTGCAAGCAGCACCTGCGCTTGCTATTCGGCGCCCTATGATCACGCAGCCTGAAACCGTCCGCGTCACCTCCCACCGCGTCTCTTGCGATGGCGCCACCGATATTCCGGGCGGTGCTGCGCTTGGCCATCCGCGCGTTTGGCTGGAAATTGACGAAAAGGGCTTTGTCGATTGCGGCTATTGCGACAAGCGCTTCATCTTGGCCCATGGCCCGGCCGACCAGGCCTAAGACCTGTTTCAATAACAACGCCTATGCGTTCCTTAACCATTTAAGGTGAGGCGCAGGTCATTGCTTTTGCGCTATCCAAAGGTGTTATGAAACGATTCTGGTCCCAAACTGCCTATGCCTTAGCCGCGAGCCTCACGCTCGTCGCTGCGCCCTGTGCGTTTGCCCAATCGACGACAAGCACGATCCGCACGACGATTGTCCCGCGCCTGTCGCTCGTCAAAACATCGGACCTGGATTTCGGACAAGTGATGGCAAGCAGCACGGCTGCAGGCTCCGTCACTGTCACGCCAACGGGCTCCCGCTCCGCTGGAGGCGGCGCGACCCTTGCCGGAGGCGCTGCAACCGCAGGTGAATTCGCCGGGGCCGGGACGCGCAATCAGATCGTCATCTTCTCCTTCGGTGCGCCGTCCGTCTTGCTCACGCGCGCCAACGGCACCCAGACGATGACCGTGGATAGCTTTACTTTGGGGGCGAGCACCGCGGGCGGGCTTAACCAACTCGGTGTCAGCGGCCGTTGGCGCATCATATCCAACAATGGCCTCTTCACGCTGCCGGTAGGGGCAACGTTGCGCGTCGGTGCGGCACAAACACCGGGCGATTATGAAGGCACGTTCACCCTCACTGCAGTCTATCAATAGCCGGACGTCCTCCCTATATCGGGCGTATGACGCTCATCACCGACCCCCGCCGCTTTCTCTACCACGATGGTCAGCTGGACCCGGACACCGCACGCCGCGTGACCGCACAGATGCTGTCCAAATGCGATGATGGGGAACTCTATCTCCAATATCGGGCATCAGAGAGCTTCGGCTTTGACGACGGTCGCCTGAAGACTGCCGATTATTCCACCGATGCGGGCTTTGGTCTGCGCGGCGTCTCAGGTGAGATGACGGGCTTTGCCCACGCCAATGAGATCAGCGAAGCCGCGATCCGCCGTGCGGGCGAAACGCTGACCCTGCTGGATCCGGCCAAGGGCGCGATGACCGCGGCCCCGCGCCAGAACAACCGGCACCTCTACACCGATGGCGACCCGATGGGCCTCATCCCCTTTGCCGATAAGGTCGCGCTCTGCCAGCAGATCGATGGTGCCGCCCGCGCGCGTGATCCGCGCGTCGTGCAGGTCACCGTCGCTTTGTCCGCCAGCTGGAGCGTCGTTGAAATCGTCCGCGCGGATGGGTTTGTGGCCCATGATGTCCGCCCGCTCGTCCGCCTCAATGTCAGCATTGTGGCCGAAGAAAATGGCCGTCGCGAAAGTGGCTATCATGGGCTGGGTGGCCGCTATCTCTATGACAAGCTGTTTGAACCCGCGACTTGGAACCGCTGCATTGATGAGGCGCTCGCCCAAGCGCTCGTCAATTTGCAGAGTGTGGATGCGCCTGCAGGGGAAATGACGGTGCTCGTCGGCCCCGGCTGGCCCGGCGTGCTGCTGCACGAAGCCGTTGGTCACGGTTTGGAAGGCGATTTCAACCGCAAGGGCACCAGCGTCTTTTCCGGCCGCATCGGGGAACGTGTTGGCGCACCGGGCGTCACCGTCGTCGACAATGGCGCGCTTGAGGCCCGTCGCGGGTCGCTCTCCATCGATGATGAAGGCACCCCCACAGGCGAGACGGTGCTGATCGAAGACGGCATCCTCAAAGGCTATATGCAGGACCGGCTCAATGCCCGCCTGATGGGCGTTGAGCCCACCGGCAATGGCCGCCGCGAATCCTATGCCCATGCCCCCATGCCGCGCATGACCAACACCTATATGAAGGACGGGCAAGACGACCCGGCCGAACTGCTAAGCCGCGTGAAGAACGGCATCTTCGCCAAAAGCTTTGGCGGCGGGCAGGTCGATATCGTCTCCGGCAAGTTCGTCTTCACCTGCACCGAAGCCTATCTGGTGAAGGACGGGAAGATCGGCGCCCCCGTCAAAGGCGCGACGCTCATCGGCGACGGCCCCACCGTGCTCACCAAGGTCACCGGTATCGGCAACGACATGGCGCTGGATGAAGGCGTCGGCATCTGCGGCAAGGGCGGACAGAGCGTGCCCGCCGGCGTCGGCCAGCCAACCTTGCTGGTCGAAGGGCTGACCGTGGGCGGGACGGCGGCCTGACCTTATTCCCGTCATCCCGAACTTGTTTCGGGATCCATTGTCACCCCTGTCGCAGGATTATTTGCGGCGGTGTTCATGGATGCTGAAACAAGTTCAGCATGACGAATGAGATATATGCTCAGCAGCTCCGCTTACGATCATATACGCGGCCGTTGCGGCTGTTGAGATAATAGCAAGAGCCCTGATCATCGCGCATCCAGCGGCGGCCCTTGGTCGTGAGCGCACCGACGGCGCCACCGGCAACAGCCCCTGCGACAGCCCCTTCAATGGGGTTCACACCGCCCACAACAGCACCCACAACTGCTCCGCCCACGGCACCAATGGCAGCGCCCCGACCTGCGCCGCGCACCGTATCATTGTTGCGCATATCTGCGCAGGCGCCCAGCGAAAGGGCTGCCAGCGCCATCATGCTGGTTGAATGAAACTTCCGCATCATCCTGCTCCCAATTTCTGCGTCCGGAAGGCCGGCCGTTCAAAAGGGAAACGGAGAACACCATCCACTTGTTCCCGCCACTTGTACCAGCAGGAACCGCGCGGTTAGGGCCAGACGATGATGAGGACGTTGCCCAGAAAAGTGAGGGCCGCCACGATCATGAGCCAGCCCTTGCGCGTTTCCTTGGCCCGGCGGATCAGGCGGATGCCGCCCCAGACAAGCACGGCGGAGGCAATGACGGCGAATGAGAGGATGGCTTCGGACATGTGTGCTCTCTAATTCGAAAGATTGCTGCGGACCACCTCTGTTTGTGCCGCACGAACGGGTCGGGCGTCAGAAGCATTGGGGGGATGGTATGACGACAGCCCCTAAAGACTCTCCGTCGCCCCGTGCTTGACACGGGGCTTGGCTTTTCCCGCCCCTCCAATTTGCCATCTGGCGCGAAGGGCAATCATGGCAGCAGGTTAGCCTAGCCCCGTGTCAAGCACGGGGCGACGCAGTTGGAGAGACGCTTTTGTCAAAGCCGCCTAGCCTGCCATCACGCGATCAAACAAGGCCGGATCAACATTACCCCCCGACAGGAGGACGAGCGTCCGCTCCCCCGGCGTCACTTTGCCCGACAGGATCGCCGCCAGCGCCACCGCCCCGCCCGGCTCAATCGTCAGATCGAGTTCGCGCTTGGCATGGCGCATTGCGGCAAAGGTTTCTTCCTCCGACACGGCAACACCCGTCGCACCCCGCGCCTTCAGAACATCGAACGTGATCGGTGCGACCTGCAGCGTCTGGATCGCATCACAGCTTGTCGGCGGCGGATTGGGGCCGACAGGCACGATCACGCCCCCGCGCAGGGAGTTGCCCATATCGTCCCAGCCGTCCGGCTCCACCACCACCACTTGGGCGTCCGGCAACGCCAGCGCCAGCCCGGCGGCAAGGCCTCCGCCGCCGCACGGCATGATAACCATGTCCGGCGGGCCTGCACCCAGTTCTGCCATCTGCGCCACTGCCTCCAGCCCAGCGCTGCCCTGTCCTTCAACCACCCAAGGGTCATCAAAGCTCGGCACCAAAGTCGCGCTGCGTTCTTCCGCGATCCGGGCAGCGATCACTTCGCGCCTCTCAGTCATCCGGTCATAAAGAACGATCTCGGCCCCAAGCGCGCGGGTGCCCTCCAGCTTCACGCTTGGTGTGTCACGCGGCATGACGATGAGCGCGGGCATCCCGAGCCGCTTGGCGCTCCAGGCCACGCCCTGTGCGTGATTGCCGCTCGAAAAGGCAACGACACCACCCCTGCGTTCCGCCGCGGTCATGTCCGTCAGCCGGTGCCAGGCGCCGCGCAGCTTGAAGGCGCGCATTGGCTGTTCCGATTCGCATTTGCAGAACAGCACTGATTCGCCGAATCTCAGGGGCTTAAGCGGGGTCGGTGGGACCACGTCGGCCACTTTGCGCAACGCGCGCTCAACCCCCGGAAATGACGGTTTTCTGGCCTCTGTCACGTCGTCCCTTTCTGTCACAAAAATCTGGTCCGGATTTACTTTACATCAGGAAAAGCAATTCATATACGCGCCCTCCGCTGCCCCATGGGGACTTCCAATAACCGCAAGGCAGCAGTTGACGTTTAAACTACCTTTTGGAGGTCCCTTGAGTTGCACACGCACCATAGCGCGCTGGGGCTAGCTACTGCCCTTCGACCGGTCCAGCCGGTCACGCTCATTCGTCCGCATGCCGCCCAGCGTGCTGCCCGCTTCTTTGTCGAGAAGTTTCCGGGTAAGTCTCTCTATGCGGTGAAGGCCAATCCCTCTCCGGAGCTGATTGCGCTCCTGTGGGACAGCGGCATCACGCACTTTGACGTCGCCAGCCTTGCTGAGGTGAAGCTGGTGCGGGAAAACGCGCCGGACGCGACCCTGTGCTTCATGCACCCGGTCAAAGCCGAAGAAGCGATCCGCGAAGCCTATGTCGATCATGGTGTCCGCACCTTCTCGCTCGACAGCATGGATGAACTGGACAAGATCGTCCGCGCCACAGACGGTGCGACGGACCTGACCCTGTGCGTCCGCCTGCGTGTTTCATCTGAACATTCTAAGCTCAGCCTCGCCTCCAAATTTGGCGCAGACCCGAGCGAAGTGCGTGAGCTGCTCATCGCAACCCGTCAGGTGGCCGATGCACTCGGCATCTGCTTCCACGTTGGATCGCAGGCGATGACCCCGTCTGCTTATACCGAAGCCATGGAGCGCGTGCGCGCGGCCATCGTGTCGTCGGGCGTCACCGTGGACGTCATCGACGTCGGCGGCGGCTTCCCAAGCGTCTATCCCGGCATGGAGCCGCCCGCGCTCGAGGCGTATTTCGATGCGATCGCGCGTGCCTATGAAAGCCTGCCAGTCAGCTATTCGTCGGAACTGTGGTGCGAGCCCGGCCGGGCGCTGTGCGCTGAATATTCGTCGCTGATCGTGCGTGTTGAAAAGCGGCGCGGGGATGAACTGTACATCAACGACGGCGCTTATGGCGCCCTGTTTGATGCGGCGCACGTCGGCTGGCGCTTCCCCGTCGCTCTGCTGCGCGAAGAAGAATCGGACAGCCGCAACATGGCGTTCAGCTTCTACGGGCCGACCTGTGACGATATGGACCATATGGCAGGGCCATTCCTGTTGCCCGCCGATGTGCAGGCAGGGGACTATATCGAAATCGGAATGCTCGGGGCCTATGGCTGCGCGATGCGGACCGGCTTTAATGGCTTCACCAACGGGTCGACGCACGAAGTGACCGATGCGCCGATGGCGACGCTGTACGGTGAAGATGCCGACGAGGCGCTTTCCGCCCGCGTCGTGAAGCTGTAACGCCCCTTTGTCATCCCCGCGCAAGCGGGGATCCATAACCTTCACTGTCCGGTGTTGATGGATTCCCGCCTTCGCGGGAATGACACCGGGATATTTTTCGGAGAAGAATGATGACCAGCCCCCAGAGCAATGCCCAGCGCAAGGCCGAACTGCTTTCGACCACCGTTGAACATATCGACATCACCAGCTTTGATGCCCGTCCGATCATCGACCAGATGGGCAAGATGAGCTTCACCAGCCGTGATCTCGCGCGCGCTACCGGCATCTACAACCAGATGCTGGCCGACAAGGACTGCACCATCTTCCTCGTGATCGCCGGCTCCACTTCGGCGGGCGGTTGCATGGATCTTTATGCCGAGCTCGTGCGCAACAACATGGTCGACGGCATTGTCGCGACAGGTGCGACCATCGTCGACATGGATTTCTTCGAAGGCCTTGGCCACAAGCATTATCAGGCGCTCGAAATTCCCGATGATGACACGCTGCGTTCGCTCTACATCGACCGCATCTACGATACGTACATCGACGAAGAGCAGCTTCAGGATTGCGATTTCACGATCAACAAGATCGCGAATGAGCTGGAGCCCAAGGCCTATTCGAGCCGGGCTTTCATCCGCGAAATGGGCAAGTACCTCGCCGAACATGGCAAGAAGGACAACAGCCTCGTCAAGCTCGCTTATGAGCATGACGTGCCGATCTTCTGCCCGGCCTTTGTTGACAGCTCAGCAGGCTTCGGCCTCGTGAAACATCAGGTGGACCGTGCCAAGGAAGGCAAGCCCTACATGATGATCGACGCGATTGCGGACTTCCGTGAACTGACCGACATCAAGATCAAGGCGGGCGAAACCGGCCTGCTGATGATCGGCGGTGGTGTTCCGAAGAACTTCATTCAGGACACCGTCGTCTGCGCTGAAATCCTTGGCCATGAGGACGTTGCCGTCCACAAGTATGCCGTGCAGATCACCGTTGCCGACGTCCGCGACGGTGCCTGCTCGTCCTCGACGCTGCAGGAAGCGGCGAGCTGGGGCAAGGTCAACACGGGAATTGAACAGATGGTCTTCGCCGAAGCCGGCAGCGTCATGCCGCTGCTCGCGTCCGACGCCTATCACCGCGGCCACTGGAAAACCCGCGACAAGCGCGCTTGGGCGAAACTGTTCGCTTAAGCGATTGCCACAAAGCGGTCGAAAAGCTGCCTTGATTTGCGCGCATCCTCCCAATCGAACAGGTGGAGGATGTTTGCATGCTATCTCGCGCTGTCACAGTCATCGCAATCTTCGCGCTGGTCGGGGGGTGCTCCACCCGGCCGCGCGAATTTCGGGCCGACATTGCGGCATCACCCCCAGAGGCGCGCAACTTTGAAGCCGACATGCGTCAATGTCAGGTCATGGTTCGTCAGGGCGTCAAAAAGGATTTCAAGCGGACTGCCGCACAAGTTGCTTTGGGAACAGGCGGGGGCATCGCTATCGGGGGTGCGGTGGCGAGCGCTGCAGCCGCAAATGCCACAACCCTGAGCGGTGCGTTCGGCGCGATGGGCGCTGGAGCAGCCGCCATGACCGTGGCGGGTCCATTGATCGGCTTTGGCGTGTCGCGGATGATCCGTACCGGTCGCGAGAAGAAGTATCGGGCCGCGCTCGAAGCGTGCCTTGGCGAATATGGGTATCAAGTTGCAGGATGGAAAAAGCAGAAGAAGCTGACAAAGGCTGAGATCGCTGATGCCGTAGCAGCCATGCAGGCTGATGATGATACGCCTGTCGCTCTACCTGCACCAGAAACAGAGAAAACGGCTGAACAGCCCACGCCCTCAACTTCCTCCACTTCCGCCCAACCCCTTGCATCGCCACCCGCTTTTTCTTGACCCGCGACTCGGTGTCGGGCAGCCTCCCCGTCTCGAATAAAAGTACCGAGGAGGGGAATTAAACATGGAAATGCATAGCGAAATTCTAAAACCAATGGCGGTCTTGGCCGCCTGGACGATGTTCATGTGGCTGTGGATGTACGTCACGCGCATTCCGGCCATGTCCAAGGCCGGCGTTGATACCGGGTCATTGACCGGTGGCACCGGCAAAGATCTGGACGGCGTCATTCCGGACAATATCCAGTGGAAGGCGCATAACTATAACCATCTGCATGAAGCACCGACGGTGTTTTATGCGGTCGCGCTGGCGCTCGCCTTCATGGGTGCCGGTGACGGCTTCAACGCGCAGTTGGCTTGGGCCTATGTCGCGCTTCGCATCGTGCATTCACTGGTGCAGGCGACCGTCAACAAGGTGATGATCCGCTTCCTGCTGTTCTCGCTGTCGAGCCTCGTCTTGATCATGCTTGTCGCGCACACGGTGATGACCGCGTTTGCACACTAAGTCGAAGGCCTTGGGTCGCACCTTAAGGTCTTGAGAAAGCGGCGGCCAGTTCCACATGGGTTGACCAGCGGAACTGGCCGACCGGCTGAACCCAATCCAGCCGATAGCCGCCATTGGCCAATATGCTGGCATCCCGCGCGAACGTTGCCGGATTGCAGCTGACATAGGCGATGCGCGGCACAGGTGAGGCCGCAAGCTCCGCCACCTGATCGCGCGCACCGGCGCGGGGCGGATCCAGCACCACAGCTTCAAACACTGCCAATTCCTTGGCCGTAAGCGGCCTGCGAAACAAATCCCGATGCTCACAGCGGATCAGGCGCCCGGACCGGTTGGCCGCCGTCTGCAGCGCCATAATCGCATCGCGTGCCGCTTCTACCGCAACCACTTGGCCGGGCAGCGCCAGCGCAAAAGTGCCAAGGCCCGCAAAGAGATCTGCCGACGTCTCAACTGGCCCCACCGCTTCCAGAACGGACTCGACCAGTTTGGCCTCGCCATCTGCGGTTGCCTGCAAAAACGCGCCTTCAGGCATCGCAACGGCAAGGCCGCCAAGCGTGATCGTGAGAGGCTCCGGTTCCCACCGTGCGGTTGGGCCAAAGCCTTCATCAATCGACAGGCGGGCCAACTTATGTTCCTGCGCGAAATCGGACAGCGCCATCACGGCGTCCAAGCCATCGGCCTCCACATTGGAAATGAGGAGATCAACACCCTGATCGGCCAGCGTCATCTGGATCGTCGCGACTTTCCTGTCGGCCAACAAGGAGGGGAGCAGCCCGCGCAACGGCTTCACCAACGCTTCAATCGCCGGATGCAGGACGGGGCATTCGACCATATCGACGATGCGGTTGGTATGCGCGCCGTTGAAACCCAATTGCACCTGCCGCCCGCGACGTTCGGCAGTCAGGCTCGCCCGGCGGCGTGTATGGGCCGGGGAAATATGGGGCGCGCGAATATCGGTATCAGCAAAGCGCTGTGCCAACAAAGCGCTCGCCACACGGTCGACGACAAAATCGGAAAAGGCGGTGTCATCAATATGCTGGAGCTGACAGCCGCCACAGGCCGGAAAATGGCGGCAGGCGGGCGTGGCGTGGTGGGGGCCATGCGTCACCGATCCATCCAGCGCCAGCAGATCACCGGGGGCGGCCAGCGGAGAATATCGGCCTGAGGCTGTGATACCGTCACCGCGGGCAGCGATGCGGACAATGGGTTCGTCGGTCATGACGATGCCGCTAGCGCCTCCGGCAGCCGCTGGCAAAGATCATCGGCGATGAGCGCGGGCCCAGCAAGGTGCGCGGCGCGGTTGTGGAGCCAGACAGCGGCACAGGCCGCCTCATGCGCATCAAGGCCACGTGCCAGCATGGTGCCCGCAATGCCTGCCAGAACATCCCCTGTGCCCGCACTCGACAGCCAGGGGGAGCTTTGGGCAGACAATCCAACCCGACCATCAGGGGACGCCACAACAGTGTCCGCGCCCTTGAAGATGACCGTCGCGCCACTTGCAGCAGCGGCAGCCAATGCCTGATCTATCTTGCTGCCGGGCAGCTTGCCAAACATGGCCTCAAACTCGCCCTTGTGCGGCGTCAGGATCACAGGCGCTGTGTGGCGGGCGATCTGGCCGGGGCGGATGAGGTGCAGGGCATCGGCATCCAGCACGACAGGCTTTCCCGTCTGCAGCGCCTGCATGACAGACGCCTCGGCGGTGCCGGTCCGTCCAAGGCCGGGCCCGACAATGATGGCTGATACCCGCGCATCGGCCAGCGCCGTATCGGGCGACCGGTGGACGATGGAGAGCGGAATGCCCGTTGCCTCCGGATCTCCCGCCAAAACCACATACCCCGCCCCACTGCGCACCGCCGCCGACGCGACAAGCCTTGCGGCCCCCTTCATCTCTCCGGACAGGATCGTGACGAGACCACGCGTATATTTATGGTCAGCAGACGACGGCACCTTCAGCACTGGGCGGGCAATCACCTGCCGCCTGCTCTCCGCTAAAAGGCCAATATCGGCGGAGACAATATGCCCGCACAAAGACGCAGACGGTTGGAGCAGATGCGCAGGCTTCAGCGCACCAAGCGCGACAGTGACATCGGCGGGGATGGCCCCCAGATCCGCGCCGCTGTCCGTCTCCACACCGCTTGGGACGTCGGCGGCAATCACCATACGCGCCGCTGCCCGCAAACGCTGCAGGTCTGTTGTCAGGTCAAGATCAAGCGGACGGGAAAGGCCTGTGCCGAAGATCGCATCAACAAGGATGGGGGCTGAATCAGCACCGGCGATGTCATCAACCTTGCCGCTCCATTGCGCCGCCGCCCGCTTGGCGACATCAGTTGCAGGCGGCAGAAGCGCCGCCAGCCGGACGGTCACACCCCAGGATTGAAGCAGCCGGGCCGCGACATAGCCATCGCCGCCATTATTGCCGGGGCCACACAATATAAGCGTGCTGCGCCCACCGCCAAAGCGCCAGACAGCCCGGGCTAGGGCAAGCCCCGCCCGCTCCATCAGCGTATCGACACTCACCCCCGCCGCCATCACCGCCTGTTCGGCAGCGCGCGTCTCAGCAGCAGTCAGGACCGGGCCGATAAGGGGTTTCATGGCACTGGCTTAGGCCCAGACGCCATTTTCGCAAAGCGAACTCGTGACTTATGTAGAAATGCGACAGCGGAAGGAGAGTGTTAACCACGATGTGCTAGTTCACCGAGCATGGCAGTAGCGACCTATACCCAGAGCCCCTTTCTCAACCTGCCGCGTGCCGATGCGGAATCCTATGGCCGGGAAGAACGGCTATGGATCATCCCGCTCGTCATCGGGACGGTTATCCTGACGGTCCTTGCCGAAGTCATGGCATGGCTGAATGGCTTCTCCGCGGTCGAGATGGCGGGATTCTACGCTTGGAAAGCGCTGAAGGCGGTCCCGCTCGTGATCTGCCTGATGATGGCCTACCATATGGTCTTGGGGCTGCGGCAGGGCCACCAGCGGCCGCTGCTGCTGCTCCAGCAGGTTTTTGTTCAGTTCTGGACGCAGGGCTATCGCACCCAAAGCCGGGTGGTGCCGATGATGTGCATGCCCTTCCTGTTCACATCGTTCAGCGTGCTGAAGATGATGATCCCGCTCTATATTCCCTTCTGGTTGGATGAGACGTTCGCGGATTGGGACAGGGTGCTGTTTTTTGGCCAACAGCCATGGGAACTCACGCACAGCGTTCTCGGCGCCACGCCGACCTATATCATCGACTTCCTCTATTCCCTTTGGGTAATCCTGCTGTCCATCGCGACCGTTGGTTTTGCGTTCTTTGCCACGCGCAAATTGCGGGCCCGCTTCTTCCTGAGTTTTGCCGGCGCCTGGATTCTGCTCGGCTTTGTGGGCGCCTGGCTCGGGTCCGCTGCGGGGCCCTGCTATGCAGCACAGATCGGCATTGCCTCCGCGCATGAATTTGACGGCCTTATCAAGATCATGGCCGGTTACAGCATCGAATCTCAGGGCCTTGTAGATGCCCATAGTTGGCAGCAGGTCCTATGGAATGCCTATGCCACAAAGACCTTCGACGTTGGTATGGGCATTTCGGCCATGCCCTCGCTCCACAACGCCATTGCCGTGCTCTACGCGCTGATTGCGTTCCGCATTGGCAAAGCCATTGGCATTTTCATGTCGCTTTATGCCGCGATCATCTTTGTCGGCTCCGTTCACCTTGGCTGGCACTATGCCGTGGACGGGATCATCGCGGCGGTTGCCATGTATGCCATCTGGAAAGCCGTGGACATTTATTGCCAGCGATCTGGATATGACCGGGCCGTCGATGCAGCGGCTAAGGCGTCTGCGTAGGCGCTGAACCCTTCACCGTGGCAGGCAAGCGATAGGTATCGCCCGCCAACGCCACTTCGATCATGTTGTTGGCAATCGGCTTCACAAGAGCAACATCGGCCCCGTCCGCTGCAACAACGCCGCGCCCATCTTTCACGACGAGCAAACGGCGGAACCCGCCATCGGGGTGGCGGAGCGTCAGGATCAGACCCTCTTTGGTCTGCGCCGTTTCCACCTCACAGCGCGCAGCAAAGACGCTGGCGCCGGAGACAGCGCAAGAGATGAGGCCATTATCGGCCGCCGCCTTGGTGGCGCTGGCCTCTGCCTCTGCCAACGAACTTGCCGCTGGCAACATCGCCTCATCTTTGGGAGACGCGCCGCCACAGGCGGTGAGCGTCAGGCCGATCAGAAGCGCGCTAGATATCCGCGTATACATGTGTTTCGGCCTTGCCCCCGGGATGCGTTACCGCACCCTTATAGGCAGGGCCGACATTCTGGGCATAGCGCCACAAAGCACCTGACCCATAATCGGACACACGCGGCGCCCATGCTTTTCGCCTTTCTTCAAGGACTTGGTCGTCCACGAGGAGATCGATGGTGCCTTTTTCCGCGTCGATTTCAATAAGATCGCCATTTTCAACAAGCGCAATCGGGCCACATTCAGCGGCTTCGGGGCCAACATGGCCGATGCAGAAGCCACGAGTCGCGCCTGAGAATCGGCCGTCGGTGATGAGGGCGACCTTCTCGCCCATGCCAAGGCCATAGAGCGCGGCGGTCGTCGACAGCATCTCGCGCATGCCGGGGCCACCCTTGGGGCCTTCGTAGCGGATGACGACAACCGAGCCTTCGGTGATCTCGCGCTTTTCAACCGCGGCAAAGGCGTCTTCTTCGCAATCAAAGACGAGCGCAGGTCCCTTGAACTGGAGACGATGCATGCCCGCCACCTTCACAATCGCGCCATTGGGGGCCAGCGACCCCTTCAGGCCGACTACACCGCCGGTGGGAGACAATGGCTTGGTCGCGGCATGAATGACCTTCTGGTCGGGGTTCCAGGTGATCTCGTCGATATTCTCGCCGAGCGTCTTGCCTGTCACCGTCAGGCAATTGCCGTGAAGCAGCCCTTCAGACAGGAGCGACTTCATGAGCATGTAGACGCCACCGGCTTCGTACATGTCCTTGGCGACATAGTTTCCGCCGGGCTTCAGGTCCGCCATGTACGGCGTCGTCTTGAAGATCTCGGCGACGTCGAACAGATCGAATTCCAGCCCTGCCTCATGCGCCATGGCGGGCAGATGCAGCGCGGCATTGGTCGACCCGCCGGTGGCCGCCACAATGCGGGCGGCATTTTCAAACGCGTCCATCGTGCAGATGTCACGCGGGCGGATGTTCTTCGCCAAAAGCTCCATGACCTGTACGCCCGCCGCATGGGCAATCTGGTCGCGCGTGGTGTAGGGCGCGGGCGCCATGTTGGAATTGGGGAGCGACAGGCCAATCGCTTCGGCGACACACGCCATGGTGTTCGCCGTATACTGGCCACCGCACGCGCCGTGGCCGGGGCAGGCCACCTTCTCAAGCGCATGGACTTCTTCAATGGGGCAGGTGCCGGCGGCATATTTGCCGACGACTTCGAACACATCGACAACCGTCACGTCACGGTCCTGATAGCGGCCCGGAAGGATCGAGCCGCCATAGACGAAGATCGACGGCACATTGAGCCGCAGCATCGCCATCATCATGCCGGGGAGTGACTTGTCGCAGCCCGCAAAAGTCACCAGCGCATCGTAGCAATGGCCGCGCACGGACAGTTCGACCGAATCCGCAATGACTTCACGGCTGACGAGCGAGGACTTCATCCCCTGATGGCCCATGGCGATGCCGTCAGTCACGGTGATCGTGTTGAAGCGGCGCGGCATGCCGCCGCCGACTTCCACGCCCACGCGGGCGATGTCCGCCTGATGGTCCAGCGTCGTGTTGCACGGCGCCGAATCGTTACCGGCAGACACCACGCCGACGAACGGCCGCGCAATTTCTTCCTCGGTCAGCCCCATTGCATAATAATAGCTGCGGTGTGGTGCGCGCTCCGGCCCGACAGACACATGGCGGCTGGGAAGCTTGGACTTATCGAAACTGTGGGTCATGCGGGCCTCTTATCAAACCAGGCCGCGCAGAGATGGGCCTTGGGTACTCGCCCTATCCCGCACCGTTCGGGACGGCAAGTGCTGTCGATTTCAACAAAAAGGGGGGAGCGCGAACGCCCCCCCCTCTATGTCTTCAAACCCTATCGGTTGACCCGATAGGCATCCAGAACTGTTACCAGCCGTAAATGAAGCCGACGCGACCGCCGACTTTGCCGCCCTTGTTCAGACCACCACCAGCGGCTGCTGTGAAGGCGAAGTTATCGTTGATGCGATAGCCGAGCGACATTGCGATCGCCTGAGCGCCATCAAACGTCGCGATGTTGCCGGACAGGTTGAACTTCATGTCTGGCAGGAAGCCGTTGCCGCCGAGAGCGATGGCCGTGGCCGTCGCGCTGGAGACCTTGTCGTTCAGCTTGTCGACGCGCGTTTCGAGCGCACCAATGCGTGTGCCGAGGACGTCAACACGACCACCAAGGGCCGTGTCAGCAGCCAGACGGGCATTTTCTTCAGCCGTCAGACGCGTCAGCAACTGGCTGTCACCAGCAACACGAGCGGCCGATTCAGCCGTGATGGCTGTGGTACGTGCCGTTGTTTCAGCCGTGATGTT
>JBBATS010000003.1:100632-101976 GCA_040398625.1 Chakrabartia sp.
GCGGCTTCTCCCGTGATGCCCGCCTGAAGCGTCAGATCTGCCGAACTACGAGCGATTACTTCAGCTGCGATTGCGTCGGCGTTGTCGGTCAGAGCGGCAACAACTTCGGTTTCGTAGTTGAGGTCTGCAGCAGCCGGATCACCCAGAAGCGCATTTGCAGCGTTGGCGATGTGGTCTGAGCCACTGGCAACGGCGTTGTCGAGGATCGTGTCCTGTGTCGTAAGAACGGCAAGCTCAGCCTGTTCGATGGCAAGATCGCCCGCTGCTGTGGTCGCAGCTGCGGCGGCAGCCACAACCTGACCCTCAAGATTGGCGAGGTCGAGCAGTTCATCTCCTGGCGTCAGACCCAGCGTCGGGTCAGCAGCCGTCAACGCAGCCTGAAGGTCCGTATTTGCGGCCAAGCTTGCTTGCAGGGCGGCTTCCGCAGCGGTGGCTGCAGTGTTTGCTGCTGTAAGGTCGGCTGCTGCGTCTACAGCCGCGGTTGCAGCCCCAGTTGCTGCCGTGCTCCGCGTGACGACGAGAGCCGAGGCGGTGTTCACGGTGGACGTTGCTGCCGCAACAGCTGCAGTCTCAGTCGCCAAAGCTGCCTCTGCAGTGGATAGGGCGGTCGTTGCCAGAGCCACATCAGCTTGAGCCGTAGCGATGTCTCCAGCCGTGCCTGTGGCAATTGCCGTAGCGAGGGCTGTCTGCGCGGTAACGAGGTCAGCTTCCGCCGACGTGACATCAGCCTCAGCCAACGCTTCGTCTGCCAAAGCCCCTGTGCGCGCCGTGTTCGCCGTTGCGAGAGCGGCCTGCGCTGCAGTCAAAGCGTTGATTGCATCTGTCTCTGCATCCTGAGCTGCAGCATCAAAAACAACCGCAGCCGCAACCGCCTGGTTCGCATTTTGCAGGGCAGCCTGCGCCGCAGCATTATCATCCGAGAATGCAGCCTGAACCGAAGCAAGGGCGGCGCCCACTGCGTCAGCAGCAGCCGCTGTCGTTGTAGCTGCTGTAGCGGCGGTATTGCGATCCGTCGCCTGTGCGGTGATGTCATCGCCGAGCGTGGCGTAGGCGCCATCAAGCGAGCCAGCAACTTGGGCCTGAACAGCGGCCGGGGCCGCAGCGAGCGACATTGCGAGTGCGAGCGTCGAGATAGAATTCATTTTCATGTTGGGGTCTCCCAGTCAATAATAACTGGGCGCACTTACAGGTTCTGCCACAACGCTTGATACTTCTGAGAAAAATAGCAGAAGAAACTATTGAAAATAACTAGGAAATTTCTATTCGAAAAGCATTAACCATATTGAATAGCAGCCAAAGGAGCCAATATGGATGGTATTTTCGAATTTATAAGCCAAATTGAGA
>JBBATS010000004.1:0-99913 GCA_040398625.1 Chakrabartia sp.
TGCTTTATCTGGTCATCTTCACCGTCGCACTTGGTGGCGTTAAGCGTGAAGTGTTGGGCGCACCATTCGCGGATTTCCTAGCGCCGGGCCTCATCATCATGGGGATGATGCAGAATGCTTTTGCCAATTCCAGCTTCTCATTGCTGGTCGGTAAAATTCAGGGAACGATTGTCGATTATCTGATGCCGCCGCTCTCGACAGCCGAAGTTCTCTTCGGTTTGGCAGGGGCTGCCGTCACGCGCGCCGTGTTTGTTGGCTTTGCGATCTGGCTTGCCATGCTGGTGTGGCCGGGCGTTCATGTCGGGCCAAAGCACATTTGGGCCATCGCATTGTTTGGCCTGCTCGGATCATCAATGCTGGCATTTTTGGGTGTTCTGACGTCGATATGGGCGGAAAAGTTTGATCATGCTGCGGCCGTGACCAACTTTGTTGTGGCGCCCCTCGCGTTGCTGTCAGGCACGTTCTATTCTGTGGACAAGCTGGCGCCGACATTCGCGGCGATCAGCCATGCCAATCCCTTCCACTATGCGATTTCCGGGTTCCGTTACGGTTTCATCGGTCAGGCGGACATACCTCTTGGGTTTGGGGTTGTCCTCCTGCTTGCGATCAACGTTGCCTTGGCACTTCTTTGCTACGTGTTGCTCAAAACCGGCTGGAAAATCAAAAGCTGAGAGGTGACGGCGGGGGTTGTCCGCGCATTTCTCCCTCTATATAAGCCTGTTTCGCTTGAAGGCGGCCCCAATAGGCCGCCTTTTTGTATTGCGGTTGAACAGGAGGCAGCAGCCATGACGATCACGCCCTTGATGCCGGTCTATCCCCGGTGCGGTTTCCGCCCTGTAAAAGGGGAAGGGGCCTATCTCATCAGTGAAGATGGTCGTCGCGCGCTAGATTTCGCCAGCGGCATCGCCGTCAATCTGCTCGGCCACGGCCACCCGCACTTGACCAAGGCTATCGCGGATCAGGCCGCGACGCTGATGCACGTGTCGAACCTTTATGGCAGCCCGCAGGGTGAAGCCTTTGCGCAGCGTCTAGTCGACAATACGTTCGCCGATACGCTGTTCATGACCAACTCCGGCGCTGAAGCGGTCGAATGCGCGATTAAGACGGCGCGTCGCTATCACCATGCCAAGGGCAATCCGCACAAGAACGTGCTCATCACGTTCAAGAACGCATTCCACGGCCGCACCATGGCGACGATTTCGGCAACGGATCAGGAAAAGCTGCGTGACGGCTTTGCCCCGTTGCTCGAAGGCTTTGTCGTCGTGCCTTTTGATGATCTTGAGGCGGCGCTTGCTGCCGTTGACGAGAATACGGCAGGTTTCCTCGTGGAGCCGATCCAGGGCGAGGGCGGTATCCGCCCAGCAAGCCCTGCCTTCCTCCAGGGCCTTCGCGATGTTTGCGATGAGAAGGACCTGATGTTGGTGTTCGACGAAGTCCAGTGCGGCGTCGCGCGGACCGGAACGCTCTATGCATATGAACAATATGGCGTCATCCCCGACATCTTGGCGTCAGCCAAGGGCATTGGTGGTGGTTTCCCCGTTGGTGCTTGTCTCGCGACGGAAAAGGCCGCCGCCGGAATGGTCGCGGGCACGCATGGCAGCACCTATGGCGGCAACCCGCTGGCCTGTGCCGCTGGGATGGCTGTGCTCGACGTCATCTTGGAACCGGGCTTTTTGGAACAGGTGCGGGCAACCGGCGATCGCCTGCGTGCAAGCCTTGAACAGTTGATCCCCAACCATGACCAACTGTTTGACAGCGTTCGGGGCATGGGTTTGATGCTCGGCCTGAAGCTCAAGCATGATAGCCGCGCTTTTGTGGCGCACCTGCGGGACAATCATGGGCTTCTGGCTGTGGCTGCCGGCGACAATGTCGTCCGTATTTTGCCGCCGCTTAACATTGATGAAAGCCATATTGCGGAGTGCATCGAAAAGCTATCTGCCGGGGCGGCCAGCTTTGCGCTGCCGAATGCAGCGTGACGCGGCACTTCCTCAACCTCTCTGATGCAGGCGGGGATGCCATTGCGGCGATCCTGAACGATGCGCTGGACCGGAAGGCCGCGCGCAAAGGCTGGCCGAAAGGGCGTCCGGATGCGGATGCGCCGTTGAAAGATCATACATTGGGCATGATCTTTGAGAAGAATTCGACGCGCACCCGGGTAAGCTTTGAAATGGCGATGCGGCAGCTTGGCGGTGATGCCATGTTCATGGCCGCAGGTCAGATGCAGCTTGGCCGCGGAGAAACGGTTGCAGATACCTCACGCGTCCTTTCCCGCATGGTCGACGCCATTGTTATCCGCACGGACGACCATGCCAAGATCGAAGACCTGGCCGCGCACGCCGATGTGCCGGTGATTAACGGGCTGACGGATCTTTCGCACCCCTGCCAAATCGTGGCCGATTTGCTGACCCTTTTGGAGCATGGAAAGGCGCTTCCCGGTCTGGAAGTTGCTTGGCTGGGGGATGGGAACAACGTTCTTGCCTCGATTATCGAAGCAGCAGGCTTGCTGAAGTTCAATGTCCGGATCGGATGCCCAAAAGGCTATGAGCCCGATGCGGCCTTTGTGGAGCAGGCACGCGCGTCTGGGGCGCGGATCGATATCGTTCATGATGCGGCAGAGGCGGTGGCGGGCGCAGACGTCGTCATTACCGACACATGGGTTTCGATGGGGCAGGATCACGCGCACAACAAGATTGCGGCTATGTTCCCGTTCCAAGTCAACGACGCGTTGATGGGGAAAGCGAAGGCCGATGCGAAGTTTTTGCACTGCCTTCCTGCCCATCGCGGGGAGGAAGCGACAGATAGCGTTCTCGACGGCCCGCAGTCTGTGATCTGGGATGAGGCGGAAAACCGCATCCATGCCCAAAAGTCGATCCTGCTGTGGTCGTTCGGGCTTCTGGCATGAGCAATATCGACACTGTTCTTGGATTTACAATTCCCGGACGTAATGCGCGCGGTCGTGTTGTGCGTTTGGGGCCGGTGCTCGAGTCCATTCTTGCCGCACATGGCTATCCTCCCGCGATTGAGCGGCTGCTCTCCGATGCGCTGGTTTTGACTGCATTGCTTGGCACCACCCTGCATGAAGGGGATGGGCAAATGACGATGCAGGCGCAAACCAAGGGCGGCGCGGTCGATCTGCTGGTGTGTGATTATCGCAATGGCGAATTGCGGGGTTATGTGAAGCATGACCCGGCGAAAATCCCTGATCTGCCGCACGAACCCGACATGCAGACGCTTTTCGGGGAAGGCTATCTTGCCGTCACGTTTGATCAGGCGGTGACAGGTGAGCGCTATCAGGGGATCGTTCCTATTGAGGGAAAGAGCCTTTCGGATTCGATCGAGACCTATTTCGCCCAGTCCGAACAGATCCCAAGCCTCGTCCGCACGGCGCTATCAGGGGAAATTGCGGGTGGTTTGATCGTGCAGCATTTGCCGGAAGGTGAAGTCGGGCGTGAACGGTTGCACGTCCGGACCGATCACCCCGAATGGGAACATGTTCTGGCACTCGCCCATACCATTACCGGTGAAGAGCTGACAGATGTGGACCTGCCGTTTGAAGACATTGTCTGGCGCCTTTTCAACGAAGAGCCTGAAATCCGCATCCTCCCATCAACGCCGCTGAGCAAGGGCTGTCGGTGTGACGGTGAGCATGTCCGTTCTGTGATCATGCAGTTTCCCGAAGATCAGCGGGCGGAGATGGCCGACGCCGCCGGTCTGGTGAATGTTGATTGCGCATTTTGCTCCAAGATTTTTGCTGTCAGCATCTGAGCGGGGTGGTGAGGCTGTTTGCTTGAGCATGGCCACACTCTCGTAGTATTTTTCCAATACAGGGCCATATTTGTGGCGTAATCCACGTCTAGATGCATTTTTTGGGCAGGGGGCACGGATATGAAAGCGAAGTACGTTGTCGCCGCTCTCGTCACGTCGGGGGCATTTGTCGGCTCGATACCTAGTGTCGTGGTTGCAGCGCCCAGCACGCCGTCTGTGCCGATTAAAGCGCTGTCGACCGTTCAGCCCGGCCTTTGGGATATCCGTTCCCGCGATAATCCCGACGCGAACCGCAGCTTCTGCATGGCGGACGCCAAAATCCTGCTCCAGCTTCGCCATCCGAACAATGTGTGTACACGCTTTGTCATTTCAGATGAGGCGGATGAGGCGACTGTCCAATATTCCTGCGCTGCCAGCGGCAACGGGCGGACGACCGTTCGCGTTGAAACGCCGCGTCTGGTTCAAATTGATACGCAGGGTATCGCGGACCAGTCGCCCTTCGCGTTTTCAGCCGAGGCCCGACGTGTCGGGAATTGTGCGTCCAGTTCGCCGGGTGTGGCATCGCGGAAAGTCCGCAAGCCGCGGTTAGGCATCCGTTAACCTTAATCGGGTAGGCCGGTTTTCGAAGTTCTCATGGTGAACTTCCTCTCCCTAATGTGAAGTGAAACTCACAGGGCCGCCTTCGGGTGGCCCTCTTCTTTTGTGCGGCTGGATTAGGCTTGCGCTTGAAAGACGGGACGCGTCGGCCTAGCTGCGCGGGATGACGTTTCCTAAGGCACCTGAAGGCGGCGCGCTGGTCGCGCTGATATCTGGCGGACTCGATTCGCTTGTCGTCGCGGCGATGGCGAAGGCCGCCGGTTGGCGCCTGTTCGCGCTGACGATTGATTATAATCAGCGCCACCGGATTGAGCTTCAGGCGGCTGCACGCGTTGCGGAAGCCTTGGGTGCGGAGCGGCACGTTGTGCTGCCGCTCGATTTGACGCAGTTCGGTGGCTCGGCGCTGACAGACGGCGGCATCTCCGTGCCAAAGGGCGGCGTGGAGCCGGGCATTCCGATCACCTACGTGCCCGCCCGCAACACCATCTTCCTCTCCCTTTGTCTTGGCTGGGCGGAAGCGGTTGGCGCGCGCGACATTGCGATTGGGGTCAATGCGCTCGATTATTCCGGCTATCCGGACTGTCGGGCGGAATTCATTGAAGCCTTTGAGGCGATGGCCAATTTGGCGACCAAGGCGGGCGTCGAGGGCGATCCGTTCCACGTCCACACGCCGCTGGTGCACATGTCGAAGGCCGATATTGTGACGGCGGGAACGGAGCTTGGCATCAACCTTGGAATGAGCTGGTCTTGTTACGATCCGACCGACGATCAGCGGCATTGCGGCCATTGTGACAGCTGCCGTCTGCGCCAAAAGGGCTTCGAGGATGCAGGCATTGCTGACCCAACCGACTACGCGGCGCGCCCGTGACCTATTCGGTCAAAGAGATTTTCCTGACATTGCAGGGGGAGGGCGCGCAAGCGGGCCGAAGAGCCGTGTTTCTGCGTTTTTCCGGGTGTAATTTATGGACTGGGCGGGAACAGGACCGGGCAACCGCGATCTGCCAGTTCTGCGACACTGACTTTGTCGGTACCGACGGAGAGGGCGGCGGCAAGTTTGCAACGCCAGAGGCGCTTGCTGATGCAGTGGCGGCCGCTTGGGGCGCAGGTGTCAGCGGCACGCCCTATGTTGTTATCACCGGCGGGGAGCCGATGCTCCAGTTGGACGAAGCGTTGATCGATGCGTTGCACGCGCATGGCTTCGAGATCGGCGTGGAAAGCAATGGCACGCTCCCGGCAACGCCCGGCATCGATTGGCTGTGCATCAGCCCCAAGGCGGGCAGTGACGTGGTTCAGCGCAGCGGCAATGAGCTGAAGCTGGTTTGGCCGCAGCCGGGGAGCGACTGGGCCGTTATGGAAGGCTGGGCGTTCGACCATTTGCTTATTCAGCCGATGGATAGCACGTCGCGTGACGCGAACCTGAAGGCGTCCATCGACTTTGTGATGGATCATCCGCGCTGGCGCCTGTCGCTCCAGACACACAAGGCACTTGGGCTCCCGTAATTCAGCCGCAAGGCTTGCCCGAAAGGCTTGCATTGTAGGCAATCCCGAGGTAAGCGCGCCGCCTCAATCCCGCATGGGAGGCACATAAACCGGTGCGGAGCGATGCTCCGTTCTCGCCTCTCAGTGGACCAACCGGAAGGATATATCCCTATGGCAGCTCCTACTGTCACTATGCACCAATTGCTTGAAGCAGGTGCACATTTTGGCCACCAGACACACCGCTGGAACCCGAAGATGAAGCCTTACATCTTTGGTGATCGCAACGGCGTGCACATTCTAGATCTCTCGCAGTCCGTTCCGCTGTTCGCGCGCGCCCTCGACTTCGTGTCGCAGACGGCAGCTCGTGGCGGTAAGGTTCTGTTCGTCGGCACCAAGCGCCAGGCGCAGGGTCCGATTGCTGATGCAGCCCGCGCTTCGGGGCAGCACTTCGTGAACCACCGCTGGCTCGGCGGCATGCTGACCAACTGGAAGACCATTTCCGGTTCGATCAAGCGCCTCAAGACCATGGAAGAAACGCTTTCGGGTGACACCTCAGGTTTCACCAAGAAGGAAGTTCTTCAGATGACGCGTGAGCGCGACAAGCTGGAACTTTCGCTTGGCGGTATCCGCGACATGGGCGGCGTTCCCGACGTCATGTTTGTGATCGATGCCAACAAGGAAGAGCTGGCGATCAAGGAAGCCAACGTTCTTGGTATTCCTGTTGTTGCCATTCTCGATTCGAACGTATCGCCTGACGGCATCGCTTTCCCGGTTCCGGGCAATGACGACGCCAGCCGTGCGATCCGCCTCTATTGCGATGCCATCGCAACGGCAGCGACTCGTGGTGGTCAGCAGGGCGCTGCGTCGCGTGGCGTTGATCTTGGCGCGATGGATGAGCCGCCGGCCGAAGCCGTCCTCGCCGACGCCTGATCTGTTTTGTCATTCCCGTGAAAGCGGGAATCCGTAACGCGCCCATTGTGGCGCCTGAAGGGCCCCCGCTACGGCGGGGGTGACGCCATCTAAAACCGAAGGGATAAAAGACATGGCAGACATTACTGCTTCGATGGTCAAGGACCTGCGCGACAAATCCGGCGCAGGCATGATGGACTGCAAAAAGGCGCTTTCAGAAGCCAATGGTGACATGGAAGCTGCCGTTGATTGGCTGCGTGCCAAGGGTCTTGCAACCGCCTCCAAGAAGTCGAGCCGCACGGCGGCCGAAGGTCTGGTTGGCGTTGCTGTCAACGGCACGGTTGGTGCGGCAGTTGAAGTGAACTCCGAAACCGACTTTGTCGCAAAGAACGATCAGTTCCAGGAATTTGTCCGCAATGTCACAGAAATCGCGCTTGCGAACGGCGATGATGTCGAAGCACTTGCCGGTGCGGCTTACCCAGCTGGCGGCACAGTCGCTGAAAAGCTGACGAGCAACATCGCAACGATTGGTGAAAACCAGACACTGCGCCGCGCTAAGGTGCTCAAGGTCGAACAGGGCGCTATCGTTGCCTATGTGCACAATGCTGTGTCGAACGGCCTTGGCAAGATCGGCGTTCTCGTGGCGCTCGAAAGTGCGGCACCTGCTGATAAGCTCGAAGCTCTTGGTAAGCAGCTCGCCATGCATGTGGCAGCAGCTTTCCCGCTCGCGCTCGACGAAAGCGGCATTCCTGCCGATGTGATCGATCGTGAACGTAAGATCGCCCAGGAGAAGGCAGCCGAAAGTGGCAAGCCTGCCGAAGTGATCGCCAAGATGGTCGATGGTGGCGTTGCCAAGTTCGTCAAGGAAAACGCACTGCTCAACCAGCTGTTCGTGATGGACGGCAAGACCAAGATTTCGGACGTTGTTGCCGCTGCAGGCAAGGATGCCGGTGCGCCGATCACGCTGACGGACTATGTCCGCTTCCAGCTCGGCGAAGGCATCGAAAAGGTTGAAAGCGACTTCGCAGCAGAAGTTGCCGCGGCTGCGGGCCTTTAAGCCCGACGCTTGGCAAGGGCGCGCACCCGCATTAGGGTGCGCGCCACGCTTTTAGTCCGCCTGATTTTAGAAAGATTCTTCCGCCCATGACGCGTCCCGGCTTCAAACGCATTCTCCTGAAGCTGTCCGGTGAAGTGTTGATGGGGGATCAGGGCTTTGGCATCCAGCCAGAGACCGTTGCCCGCATGGCGCAGGAAGTGAAGGCGGCCAAGGACGCCGGCTTTGAAATCTGCCTCGTCATTGGCGGCGGCAATATTTTCCGCGGTATGGCAGGCGCTGCCAAGGGCATGGACCGCGCGCAGGCCGACTATATGGGCATGCTGGCGACGATCATGAACGCGCTGGCGATGCAGAATGCTCTGGAACAAATCGGCGTCGACACCCGCGTCCAGTCCGCGATCCAGATGGATCAGGTCTGTGAACCCGTTATCCGCCGTCGCGCAGAGCGCCACATTGAAAAAGGCCGCGTTGTCATATTCGCAGCCGGTGTTGGCAGTCCGTATTTCACGACTGATTCTGGCGCTGCATTGCGCGCTGCTGAAATGAAGTGCGATGCGCTGTTCAAGGGGACGAGCGTAGACGGCGTTTATAACGCGGACCCCAAGCTGGTTCCGACCGCGACCCGTTACGAAAGCCTGAGCTTCGACACTGTGTTGTCGGACAATTTGAAGGTTATGGACGCCAGCGCCGTTGCGCTTTGTCGTGACAACAATATTCCGATCGTTGTGTTTTCGATCCGCGAGGATGGCAATCTTGCCCGCGTCCTTGCCGGAGAGGGCACAGCGACGATCGTTACAAACAAAAATTGAGGGAGCAGGACTATGCCATCCTATGACAAGGCCGATATCGAACGTCGCATGCACGGGGCGCTGGAGTCGCTGAAGAGCGATCTGGGTGGCCTGCGCACGGGCCGCGCCAACACGACGCTGCTCGACCCCATTCAGGTTGAAGTTTATGGTGCCAACATGCCGCTCAATCAGGTTGCCACTGTGTCTGCGCCGGAGCCCCGCATGTTGTCGGTTCAGGTCTGGGACAAGTCGAACGTCACGCCCGTTGAAAAGGCGATCCGGAACGCTGGGCTTGGGATCAACCCGATTACAGACGGTCAGAACATCCGCCTGCCGATCCCCGACATGACTGAGGATCGCCGCAAGGAACTGGCCAAGCTTGCACATCAATATGCGGAAAAGGCGAAAATCGCCGTCCGTAACGTGCGCCGCGACGGTAACGACGCGCTGAAGGCGGACGAAAAGAAGAAAGAGATCAGCGAAGATGATCGCAAGCGTTTGGAAACGGAAGTCCAGAAGCTGACGGATGCGACCATTTCGGAAATTGATTCGGCACTTGGCTCGAAGGAAAAGGAAATCCTCACCAAGTGAGTGGTGCTTCGGCCCCTGCGGCCGCGGCAGGGCAGGGCGGCAGTGTCCCCCGGCATGTCGCGATCATTATGGACGGCAATGGTCGATGGGCCAAGCGTCGGCTTCTGCCGCGCATTGCAGGCCATCGTAAGGGCATTGAGGCGGCAAAGGCCGTCGTTCGCGCGGCAGGGGATCTCGGCATCGAGGTTCTCACACTCTATGCCTTTTCGACTGAGAATTGGCGCCGCCCGGCTGATGAAGTCAGCGATCTCATGGGCCTGCTTCGTAAGTTCATCGTCGATGATATCGATGAACTGGCCGCCAATGGCGTGCGGTTGCGGATCATCGGGGATTATCAGGCGCTGAAGCCCGATCTTGTGAAGCTGATCGACGACGCGATGGCGCGGACCGCTTCAAACAGCCGGACAACGCTCGTGATCGCGCTCAACTATGGCTCACAGGCAGAAATTGCGCGCGCCGCCCGTCAGTTGGCGGCCAAGGTTTCCGGTTCCGGCATGTCCCTTGATGCCATTACGCCGGAGGCTATTGAGGCCGAACTTTATACCGCGGATATTCCCGCACCCGATCTGGTGATCCGGACATCGGGGGAGCAGCGGCTTTCCAACTTTCTTCTCTGGCAGGCGGCTTATGCCGAACTCATGTTCGTCGACACATTGTGGCCCGACTTCGGAAAAGCTGAACTTGCCGCTGCCATTTCCGGATTTGGGGAGCGCGAACGGCGCTTTGGTGGTCTTTGACGCCTGAACTCGTCCAGCGTGTCACTGTTGGCATCCTCCTCATCATTGTGGCTGTGCTGGAGCTCTGGCTCGGTGGAAGCGCGCTGTGGGTATTGGCCACGGTTGCCGCGCTGATCATGGGGGGAGAGTGGGCTGGCCTCACGCGTGCGGAAGACAAGCGCCGGTTCATGCAATATGCCCTGTGCATCCCTCTCGCGCTCATGTCTCCGCTGGCCGCCGGTCCCAGCCTATTGGCTTTGGCCGCCATTGCAGGTGCGACAATTTTCACCCTGATTGTCACGCGCAATCGCTGGCTGGCGGCGGGTGTGCCCTATGTGGCTTTGCCTATCATGGCGCTGCTCTGGATCCGGATGCAGGACAACGGTTTGCTGCTGGCCTTTTGGGCGCTCTCGCTCGTTTGGGCCACAGACATCGGGGCCTTCTTTGCGGGCCGGAACTTTGGTGGTCCAAAAGTGGCACCGGCCATCAGCCCAAATAAAACATGGTCGGGCCTCATCGGTGGCATGGTTGCGGCGTTGCTGCTCGGCTGGGCGTTGGCGAGCTATTATGATCTGCCTTTCCAATTGGCGATGGCCAGCCCCGGTCTGGCCCTGCTCGCGCAGGTTGGCGATTTCTTCGAAAGCTGGATGAAGCGCAGGGCAGGGGTGAAGGACAGCGGTACGATCCTTCCCGGTCATGGTGGTGTGTTAGATCGGCTGGATGGCGTCGTGACGTCATTGCCGGTGGCCGCTCTCCTCATCTGGCACCTTGGTTAGGCGGCTGCCGTGAAGACCGTCTCCATCCTCGGCGCGACAGGCTCTATCGGCCAGTCCACGCTCGATCTCGTTCAACGCGCGCCTGACGCCTATCAGGTGCTGGCGCTGACAGCGGCGCAGGACGTTGCAGGGCTCGCGGCCGCTGCTCGGGCGACCAATGCCAAGCTTGCGGTGATCGCTGACGAAACGCTCTACGAGCCGCTAAAGGCCGCACTTTCCGGCACCGACACCAATGTGTCCGCTGGCCCACAGGCCTTGATAGATGCCGCACATCTCGATGCAGACTGGACAATGGCAGCGATTGTCGGCTGTGCGGGTCTCGCGCCGACGCTGGCCGCCCTCGAACGCGGCAAGACCGTGGCGCTCGCCAATAAGGAAGCGCTGGTTTCTGCCGGGGACCTGATGCTGGCTGTGGCACGCGCGTCGGGGGCCACGCTGCTGCCAACCGACAGTGAACACAATGCGGTTTTCCAGTGCCTTGACCAATCCGCGCCGAAGGGCGTTGCCAAGATCATCCTGACGGCCAGCGGCGGGCCGTTCCGCACTTGGACGAAGGCGCAGATGCAGGCAGCGCAGCCGGAACAGGCGCTGAAGCACCCCAATTGGGCCATGGGCGCCAAGATCACCATCGATAGCGCCACCATGTTCAATAAAGGGCTGGAACTGATCGAGGCACATTATCTTTTCGATATGCCTGCGGACCGTCTGGAAGTGATCTTTCATCCGCAATCGGTGATCCATTCCATGGTCGAATATGTTGATGGGTCCGTGCTCGCACAGATGGGCGCACCGGACATGCGTATTCCCATCGCGCATTGCCTCGCCTGGCCGGAGCGCATCGACACGCCGGTGGCGCGCCTGAACCTTGCTGAGGTCGCGCGGCTTGAGTTTGAAGCCCCTGATGAAGACCGTTTTCCAGCCCTGCGTTTGGCGCGCGAGGCCATGGTTGAAGGCGGCGCAAAGCCCGCCATTCTCAACGCGGCAAATGAGATAGCCGTCGCAGCCTTTCTGGAACGGCGGATCGCATTTACGGACATCGCAGTGATTGTGGAATCTGTCCTGCACGCCTATGACGCAGCGGCGCCGTCAACCATATCCGATGTTCTGGAGATTGACGGTGAGGCTCGGCGCTTGGCCGCGCGTAGCATGGAGGCCTTACCCGCATGATGGAATCGCCCGGACTTCTCTGGACGATTGCGTGCTTCATTCTCGTCATCGGGCCGCTCGTCTTCATTCATGAGATGGGGCACTTCCTTGCGGCGCGCTGGTGTGGCGTGCAGGTTGAAGCGTTTTCCATCGGCTTCGGGCGTGAGATCGTTGGCTGGACAGACCGCCACGGTACGCGCTGGAAAATCGCCTGGATGCCGCTTGGTGGCTATGTCCGCTTTGCCGGTGACATGAATGGCGCGAGCATGGAAGACAGCCGTTGGCGGCAACTGCCACCCGATGAGCGGGAGCGCGTATTCCATGCCAAGCCGCTTTGGCAGCGGGCCTTCATCGTTTTTGCCGGACCCCTCGCAAATTTTGTGGCGGCCATTGCCATTTTGGGGACCTTTGCCGTCGCTTATGGTGAGGGCAAGACGCCGCCTGTTATCGAAATTCTGCAGCCCGGATCGCCAGCGGATAAGGCTGGCCTTCGCGTCGGAGACCGCATCGTCCAGATCAACAGCCGGTCGGTGGAGAGCTTTGACGAGATTTACCCGATCATTCAGGATCGTCCCGGCGAAAAACTCGCCCTGACGCTGGAACGCGCAGGGCGCACGTTCGATCTCGCGGTCACGCCCAGCACTGTTGTTGAGCGGGATCGGTTCGGTAATGTCTATCGGATCGGGCGGATCGGTATCGGATCCACGTCGAAACGCGTGATTGAGCCTGTCCCACTGTATAAGGCGCCTATTGTCGCGGTGCAGCAGACCGCGTCGATTTTGGAACGCATGGTCAACGGCATTTGGCAGCTCATCACGGGGCGGCGGTCCGTTGAGGAACTTGGTGGGCCCATCAAGATTGCTCAAATTTCGGGACAAGCCGCAACATTGGGCTGGCAAGAGTATGTTTATCTGGTCGCTTTGATCTCAATTAATTTGGGGTTCATCAACCTGTTGCCAGTGCCAATGCTTGATGGAGGACATCTCAGCTTCTATGCGGTCGAAGCCATTCAGCGGCGGCCTGTCA
The DNA here is from genome assembly GCA_040398625.1 of Chakrabartia sp. Classification (GTDB taxonomy): domain Bacteria; phylum Pseudomonadota; class Alphaproteobacteria; order Sphingomonadales; family Sphingomonadaceae; genus Aquisediminimonas. The sequence continues at coordinate 12,851 of JBBATS010000004.1, forward strand.
GTCCGAAAACGATGGAACTCGCTTTCCGGTCGGGTATGTACGTTTTGCTGGCGCTGATGGTTTTTGTGACGCTTAACGATCTTGGGTCGCTTGGGCTCTGGCGACTGGCCGGTTTGGACGGATGAAATTGCAGGTTTACTGCTTCGAATTTTTGGTGAGAGAGAGCGCGTGGTAGCAATTGAAAAGACCGTTTTTCGCAATCGTTGCCTGACAGCCTTGCTGTTGGGGACGGCGCTCCCCGCGCTTGTGACGCCTGCGCTCGCGCAGACCCGTCGGGCGGCGGTGCCTGCGGCGCGTCCTGCGCCCGTTGCGCCTCCAACCGTCGCGCCTGTGGTAGCGGCGAAGGTCATCAAGACGATCAACGTTGTGGGGTCACAGCGCATTGAGCCGGATACCGTCCGGTCTTACATCCGGTTGCGTCCCGGCCAGAATTACACGGTTGAAGCGCTTGATGATGCGTTGCGTGAATTGCTGGACACGGAGTTGTTCTCCGACGTTCAGATCCGGGACAATGCGGGTGACCTGACCATCGAAATTCAGGAAAATCCGGTCATCAACCGTATCATTCTCGAAGGCAATAAGCGCCTGAAGGAAGAGAAGATCCGCCCCGAGATCAAGGCTGCGCCGCGCCAGATCTTCACGCGTTCCAAGGTCCGTGCCGACGTTGCGCGCATCATTGATCTCTACCAACGGCAGGGCCGCTATGCTGCAACCGTCGAACCGAAGATGGTCACGCTTGACCAGAACCGCGTCGATATCATCTTTGAAATCAGCGAAGGCCCGAAATCCAAGGTCCGTCAGATCAACATTCTCGGTAATGAAAAGTTCTCCGACAAGAAGATCATCAGCGAAATGGCCACACGGCCCTCAAGCACGTTCGGCATTTTCTCTTCCAAGGACAGCTACGATCCCGATAAACTGGCCTATGACCAGTCGAAAATGCGCCAGTTTTATCTGACGCAAGGCTATGCCGATTTCCGTGTGACATCGGCGACGGCCGAACTGACACCGGATAAGCGCGACTTCATCGTCACTTACGTCGTCGAAGAAGGGCAGCGCTACAAATTTGGCGACGTGACCGTTGAAAGCGAACTGCGCGATTACAAGCCTAAGGCAGAAGCGCTTGTTACCAAAAAGGGTGCTTGGTACAACGCTAAGCAGGTTGAAGACACCGTTGAAGGCCTGAACGAAGCTGCCGGTTTGTTCGGCTATGCCTTTGCCGAAGTGAACCCGGAGTTCCAGCGTGACAAGGACACGCTGACCATGTCGATCGCCTATAAAATTGGCGACGCTCCGCGTGTTTATGTTGAGCGTATCGACATCAACGGCAACACCGTAACCCAGGACAAGGTCGTCCGCCGCGAATTCCGTTTGGCCGAGGGCGATCCCTTCAACAGCTTCCAGGTCAAGCGTTCATCTGATCGTATCCAGAGCCTTGGCTACTTCCAGGAAAAGCTTGAGATTGAGCAGAAGCCTGGCTCGGCACCAGACCGTATCGTTCTTGAAGCGAATGTAGAAGAAAAGGCGACGGGCGAACTCCAGCTGTCTGCCGGTTTCTCGTCATTGGAACGCTTCATCATCAACTTCTCGATCCGTCAGCGCAATTTCCGCGGCAAGGGTCAGGAATTGCGGGCGAGCGTCAACTACTCGCAGTATTCCAAGTCGATCGAGTTGGGCTTTACCGAGCCCTATTTCATGGAGCGCAACATTGCAGTTGGCGGTGACATTTTCCGCCGCGATTTGAACTCGTTCAACTTCATCAATCAGGCCCGTCAGACGACCTACCAGCAGGTCACGACCGGGATGCAGTTGCGCATGGGCGTGCCGATCACCGAATTCTTGTCGTTCGCGGCACGTTATGGCCTGAACTATGACGACGTGTCGTTGGACACAGGGACCTATTATTTCAACGGGCAGTGCGATCCGTTCCTCGCGGGCCGCTACCTCTGCGACGCAATTGGCAAGCGGACGACATCGTCGGTTGGCTATAGTCTTGTGTTCGACAACTTGGACAACCGGATCCGCCCGACCAAGGGCAACCGGCTGCTGTTCAGCCAGGATTTTGCAGGCCTTGGCGGCAGTGTGAAATATCTACGCACAACGGTCGATGCGCGTAAATATTGGAAGCCGTTCAGCAACTTCGTTTTCTCGCTGCAGGCGGAAGGTGGTTATGTCCACTCGTTTGAAAAGAGCCGCGGCGCAGGGCTGGACAAGGTCCGCCTGACCGATCGCTTCTATCTGGGTGAGCCGCAGTTCCCGGGCTTTGACATTCGCGGCATTGGCCCGCGTGTGCAGCGTCTTTTTTATGATACTAACGGCCAGTTGATCACCGCACGTGACCAGATCGTGGACGACTCACTCGGTGGTCGCGCCTATTATCTTGGCCGCATGGAGCTTGAAATTCCGCTGGGTTCTGGCGCGCGGGAAATGGGTCTGCGTCCCTCAATCTTTGCGGTGGCTGGTTCCGTGTTTGGCATTACGACGCCTGTCCTTAACAGCCTTCGCAATGGTTTGACGCGTTGCCGCAACGATACGTCGGGCGTGGTCACCGAGTTTGCAAACTCGGCCGCCTGTGCGTCAGGTTCGACAGCAATCTTCTCCGTCCCGGCGTTCGAAGAACGCTTTTTGGGTGATACATGGAAGCCTCGCCTTTCGGTGGGCTTCGGCGTCAATTGGCGCTCTCCGTTCGGTCCGTTCAGGATTGATATAGCCAAGGCGCTTATCAAGCATGACGGGGATGATCCAAAACTGTTTACATTCAACGTAGGAACTCAATTCTAATGAAGACAATGACCAAATTTATCGTTGCGGCCTCCGCGCTCGCACTTGCTCCGGCAGCACCAGCCATGGCGCAGACAGTTGCCTATACAGACGTGCAGCAGGTGCTTGGTACGTCGGCTGCAGCCAAGCTCGCTGATGAGCAGATGCGCGTGACGTACAAGGCGACCTATGACCAAGTGGAATCGCGTTCGCGCGTTCTTCAGGCAGAACTTAACGCCATGATCGTCAAGTTCCAGGCCGACCAGAAGACCAACCCGAACAACCCGACGTTGCAGACGCAGGCGAAGGCCATTCAGGACAAGCAGCGTGCAGCTCAGGAAGAACTCGGCCGTCTGAGCGATCCGATCGAGCGTGTGAACGCCTATGTTCTTGAACAGATCGATACGAAGCTGGATGCGGCTGTGACGGCGGCCATGGCGAAGAAGAAGGTCGCCCTGCTGTTGCAGCGTGGCGCCGTCATCAAGAACACGCCCGGTACAGACCTGACACAGGACATTGTGAACGAACTCAACGTTCTCGTTCCCAACGTGTCGATCACGCCGCCAGCCAACTGGCAGCCCGGTCAGAACCGTCCGGGTGCGCAGACAGCTCCTGCCGCGCCGCAGCCTCAGGGCCGCTAAGCGAACGATAGGGGTAAGGTGATGGCAGGGTCGCTGGACATTCGCGCAATATTGGCGGCGCTGCCGCACCGTTACCCTATGTTGCTTGTTGATCGTGTGGAGGAGATTGTTCCGGATCAGTCGATCCGTGCAATCAAGGCCGTGACGATCAACGAGCCGTTTTTTCAGGGACATTTTCCCGGTCGGCCCATCATGCCGGGCGTTTTAATCATTGAGGCGCTGGCGCAGGCCGCAGGCGTTCTCGCGATTCAGTCGCTTGGCCTCGCTGGCTCCGGCAAGCTCGTTTATTTCATGGCCATTGATGGGGCCAAGTTCCGCACGCCTGTGGAACCGGGCTGCCTCCTGACCTTGGAAGCCGAGTTCATCCAGAAGCGGGCGAGCGTCTGCAAATTTGCCGGGCGGGCTTTGCTCGATGGCAAGCTTGCAGCAGAAGCCAACTTCACTGCCATGATCGCTGATCCACCGGCCTGACACGCTGATCCTTGCCAAGAGCATGATCAGCGGTTAAAGGCCGCGCTTTCCCGCATTCCGGACTGGTCGGAACCAGTCACATTTGGAGCAAGACAATGAAAAAAGAAGGCCATCCCGATTACCACATGATCAAGGTCCAGATGACCGACGGTACTGTGTTCGAAACCCGCTCCACCTGGGGCAAGGAAGGCGACACGATGGTTCTCGACATTGATCCGCTTGCCCACCCGGCATGGACCGGTGGCTCGGCGCGTCTGATGGACTCTGCGGGTCAGGTTGCGAAGTTCAACAAGCGTTTCGGCGGTCTCTCGCTCAAGCGCTAAATCGCTTCCGGTATATACCGATACGAAAAAGCCCCGACCTTTTTGGCCGGGGCTTTTTTGTGTCACTCCGATGCGTCAGAAGTGGTGTCGGTCGCTTCCGTGGCTGGATCGATGTCCGCCTCTTCAGCTTCATCGCCGGTATCTCCGATCAGTGCCGCGCTGACGACATGTTCAGCATTGGCAACATCGAACAGGCGGACACCAGCTGTGTTGCGGCCGATGACGCGCATTCCGGAAACTTCCATGCGGATCATCTTGGCCTGATCGGTGACGAGCATAATCTGTTCGCCATCACGGGCAGGGAAGCTGGCAACAACGGGGCCGTTGCGGGCGATGTTGTCGATATTGGTAATGCCCTGACCGCCTCGGTTCGTCCGGCGATATTCATATGAGCTGGAGCGTTTGCCGTAGCCATTGGCGCAGACGGTGAGGATGAACTGCTCCCGCTCTGCCATTTCGGCCATGCGCTCGGCTGACAATGTCGGTTCATTGTCATTATCCTTCCAAGCGGCGGCGCGCATATACGCTTCACGCTCTTCTGGTGTCGCGCCCGAGCGCCGCAGGATTGTCAACGACATCACTTCGTCGCCATCCTTCAGCGTCATCCCACGAACGCCCGTCGAGTTGCGGCTCTGGAACTCCCGGATGTCGGTGCCCATGAAGCGGATCGCGCGGCCATTGCGTGAGGCGAGAAGGACGTCGTCGTCTTCCGTCAGCAGGGCAACACCAATCAGGCGATCATCGGCATCTTCGCCTTCAAATTTCATCGCGATCTTGCCGTTGGACGGCACGTTGGTGAACGCATCCATGCTGTTGCGGCGGACAGAGCCCTTGGCCGTTGCGAACATGACGTGGAGTTTGCCCCATTCATTCTCGTCTTCCGGCAACGGCAGCACGGTCGAGATCGTCTCGTCCTTAGCCAGCGGCAAAAGATTGATCATCGGGCGGCCGCGCGTGTTTGGCCCGCCTTCGGGCAAGCGCCAGACCTTCATGCGGTAGACCTTGCCCAGCGTGGAGAAGAACAGCACTGGCGTGTGCGTGCTTGTCACGAACAACTCGGTGACGACGTCTTCGTCCTTGGTCGACATCGCCGAACGGCCCTTGCCGCCGCGCTTCTGCGCGCGGAAGGTGTCGAGCGTGGTGCGTTTGATATAGCCATCGACCGTGACGGTAACGACCATGTCTTCGCGTTCGATCAGGTCTTCATCGTCAATGCTGTCGCCCGCCGGTGCAATCTCGGAACGGCGCGGGGTCGCGAATTCGTCGCGCACCGCGACCAACTCGTCTCGCATAACCGCGTAGAGCTTCACACGGTCGGCCAGGATCGCCAGCAACTCTTCAATCGAGGCGGCGAGCCCCTTCAGTTCGGAGCCGATTTCATCGCGGCCAAGGGCGGTCAGGCGATGCAGGCGCAACTCGAGGATGGCGCGGATCTGCGTTTCTGAAAGCCGGTATGTTTCGCCAGTGATTTCGGTTTCGACGGCTTCAACGAGCTTAATGTAGCTCGCGATCTCGGCCACCGGCCAATCGCGTGCGCCCAGCTTTTCGCGGGCTTCCGCAGGGCTGGACGAGCTGCGAATAATACGCACGACTTCGTCAAGATTGGTGACGGCAATGACGAGGCCGAGCAAGATGTGCGCACGTTCCCGCGCCTTGTTAAGCTCAAACTTGGAGCGGCGCGTGATGACCTCTTCACGGAACTTCACAAATGCGTCGATGATGTCGCGCAGCGTCAGTGTTTCCGGACGACCACCACGGATGGCGAGCATATTCGCCGGGAAGCTCGACTGCGCAGGGGTGTGACGCCATAGTTGGTTGAGCACGACTTCTGCCGTCGCATCCCGCTTGAGTTCCACAACGACGCGGACGCCTTCACGGTTGGACTCGTCGCGGATGTCTGAAATGCCCTCAATCCGCTTGTCCTTGGCCGCTTCTGCGATCTTCTCGACCAGCGCGTTCTTACCCTGCTGATAGGGGATTTCGGTCAGCACGATCGATTGGCGATCGCCGCGCCCTTCCTCAATGATATGCCGTGACCGGACGATGATCGAGCCCTTGCCGGTGGTGTAGGCAGAGCGTGCGCCGGACAGGCCGAGAATGAGACCGCCTGTTGGGAAATCGGGCGCAGGCACGATGTCCATCAGCTCTTCATTGGTGATGGCGCCGTTTTCCATCAGTGCAAGGCAGGCGTTGATGACTTCACCCAGATTGTGCGGCGGAATGTTCGTCGCCATGCCGACTGCGATGCCGCCGGCACCGTTGACGAGCAGGTTGGGGAAGCGGGCAGGCAGAACGCGCGGCTCTTCGCGCGAGCCATCATAGTTTGGCTGGAAATCGACGGTATCCTTGTCGAGATCCTCCAGCAGAGCCATCGCCGGCTTGGCGAGGCGCGCTTCGGTGTAACGCATGGAGGCTGGCGGATCGGGGTCCATCGAGCCGAAGTTGCCCTGACCATCCATCAGCATCAGCCGCATCGACCAATCCTGGGCAAGGCGCGCCAATGCGTCATAGATGGAGGAGTCGCCATGCGGGTGATAGTTACCCATCACGTCGCCGACGATCTTGGCCGACTTGCGGTATGGACGGCCCGGAACGAAGCCACCTTCCTGTGCTGCGAACAAAATGCGGCGATGCACCGGCTTCAGACCATCCCGCACGTCAGGCAGCGCGCGCGACACGATAACGGACATGGCATAGTCGAGATAACTCGACTTCATCTCGTCAACGATGCTGACGGGGGTGATGTCGGACGGGTCTGTGATAATCGGTGCGTCGGTGCTCAAAAAACTGACTTTCGAGATGTGTAATTATGCTGCAATTTGCCTAGTCTGCCACGTCACAAAAGGCCAGCAACAACGGCTTAGGTAGGACAGTATCTGTGGACTGGTTCAAACGCCGTTCAGCCGAAGGTCGTCAGACCATTGCGTATGGTTCCGCTTGTGCACAGGGATCGAAAGCATTAGCGGGGACGCCGCATCATTAAGCGCCTGTTTTGTCGCAGGCGCGCAGGAGGATAAGGGATATGAAGACCGTTTCTCGCGCCGCAATTGGGCTCGCATTGGCAATGGGTGTGGCCGTTCCACTGGCAGTTTCACCTGCCATGGCAGCGAAGGAAAAGAAGGAAAAGCCAGCGCCGGCGAAAGCTTGGCAGCTGAGCAAGGAATTTCGCGCAGCCTATATTCCCGCTGACGCCGCCGTAAAGGCAAACGCGCCTGACGCTGTTGCAAAGATTGAAGCCGCTGAAGCTCTCGTCAAGAATGGCGACGAAAAGTATATCGCCGGCACATTGCGCCTCACGCTTGGTCAGACGACCAAGAACCCGAAGCTGCAACTGGATGGTATCGTTGCGATGATCGCAAGTGGCAGCGCCGCCCCGGTTGATGCGCCCAAGCTGAATATGGCTGCGGGCCAGTTGGCTTATCAGGCAGGCAATTATACTGATGCGAAGAAGTATCTGGCGGAAGCCATCCGCCTCGGCAATCCGGGCGTGGATGCAAACCTGCTTCTGGCCGAAGCCAACTTCAAGTTGGGCACAACGCTTGAAGGCCTGACGGCGCTTGATGGGGCTGTGAAGGCGGAGCAGGCCGCAGGCCGCAAGGCACCGGCGGAATGGTATGGCCGCGCAGCAGCCATGGCCTACAAAGCTAAGATGACAAGTGAAACGGCCAAGTGGACCCGTGAACAGGTTCGCGCTTATCCGACACCAGAAAACTGGCGCAGCGCGCTCGTCATCTATCGTGACAGCGCCAACCTCGACAATCAGACACTGATCGATCTGTTCCGTCTGATGCACGACACCAAGGCATTGGCGGGTGAACGCGACTTCTTCGAATATGCATCGCTTGCCATCACCGGCGCACTGCCCGGTGAAGCTAAGACCGTTATCGAAGAAGGTTTTGCGTCGGGCGCCGTTAGCAAATCTAGCCGCGCTGTTGCTGAACGTCTGACCGATGCGAATGCAAAGATCCCGTCAGACAAGGCTTCAGTGGTGAACGATGAAAAGCGTGCTCCGTCGGCTGCTGATGGACGTCTCGCCGCGAACACGGGCAGCGCCTATCTCGCTTATGGCGATTATACCAAGGCCATTGACCTGTTCCGTCTTGCTCAGAAGAAGGGCGGCATTGATGCCGACGTTGTGAATACGCGTCTTGGCATCGCTTTGGCACGCTCGGGCCAAAAAGATGACGCACGCGCAGCTTTTCAGGCTGTCACTGGCGCGGCCCGCAAGGACGTTGCGCAGTTCTGGCTCCTCTGGCTTGACCAGACGCCAGCAGCGTAAATTCTCTGAAGTAATTGAGTTTTGGGAAGGGGGCTCCAGCTTTGCTGGGCCCCTTTTCTTATTCGCCGCCGACAGGGACGCCAGGCTTGTTCTTTGAGGTGCGGATCGTCAGCGACGTTTTGACGCCAGCCACATGCGGCGCCGTCGTCAGCGATGTTGTCAGGAACTCCTGAAATTCCTGCAGGTCTCGTGCGACAATCTTCAAAATGAAGTCGATCTCTCCGTTGAGCATGTGGCATTCGCGGACCGGTGCGAGTTTGGCGACATGCTCTTCAAATTCACGTAGGTCAGATTCGGCTTGGCTTTTCAGACTGACCATAGCGAAGACGGTGATGGTATAGCCCATGCGCATAGAGTTGAGTTGCGCGTGATAGCCTTCGATAACACCATCTTCCTCAAGCGTGCGCACGCGACGCAGGCAGGGCGGCGCAGTCAGGCCGACACGGCTCGCCAATTCAACATTGGTAATGCGGCCGTCCTTCTGCAGTTCGGATAGAATTTTTTGGTCAATCAGATCGAACGCATTGTGCGGCATATGCATATTATCCGTTCAGGAAGTTGCCCATCGGTATAATAAAGTTTCAGGCGATTGCAATTGTGCCAGATTGCGACGGTTCAGATTCAAGGGTAGCCGAGACCCGCTTGGGGGGCTATCCCGCAAGGCCAATTGCGCGTGCCCGTTTTGGCCGAAAAGAGAGTATAAGTTGCGTTTTGACGACACCCTAACAACGGTTTTTGCACAACCAGTGAATGATCCTGGCGCGAAGGCCGCTGTGTGGATACAAATCGTTGATATTCTTGCGCAGGGCAGAGGCACCATCAGCCCTGACATGCGGGAAAAGGCGCTGGTGCGCGTCGTTGAATTGCGTGATGCCGTTTCGGCGGAACACCGCAGCAACGCGGCGGTCGCTGTCGCTTTTCAGTGCGAGTCGAAAGAGCTGGTTTCACTCTTTGGTTGTGATCAACCATTGATCGCTGCGCCGGTTATGGCGTCGGCGAGACTTCGTGATGAAGAATGGGAAGAGGTTCTGCCCGGCTTACCATCGCCATCGCGCGCCTTGTTGCGGCAGCGCAAGGACTTTTCGCCCAATGTTCAGCGTATGCTTGCGGCTTTTGGGCCGAGTGACTTTGCATTGCCCAGCGATGCATTGGTGAGCGAAGAGCTGCCAATAGAGGAACGGCAAGACGTCCAATTCCCGGCGCACACCGACACGGTCGCACAGATCAAAGATCTTGTGGCGCGGATCGAGGCCTATCGCAAAGACCGCGTCGATGATGGTGATGAGTTTTTCCTTCCGGGAGGCGACGAGGCACCCGTTGACACCTTCAGGTTTGAAGCGGGTATTGATGGCCTGATCAACTGGGTGGAGGGCGCGCCACGCGGCCCTGTGATCGGGATCGAATTGGGCGCGATGGCAGAGATTGGGGAGCATGGTGTCGATGGCCATGCCGCCGGCGCTTTTCGCCGTCGGACGCCATTCCGCAATGCCCGCATGCGCGTGCCTGGGCAGGGACTGGCTTCGGGGGATTGGCTAATTTCGGGCTTGCCGCTGTTTGACACTGCCTCCGGTCGCTTTGAAGGCTACCGGTGCACTGCCCGCCGCCCATTGAGGGATGAACAGCCTTTTCCGCGGGCAAATGGTCTGGTGTCGCAAGGTTTGCCGCCAGACTCCCTGCGCCAACTCGTTCATGAACTCCGCACCCCGCTCAATGCCATTCGTGGCTTTGCAGAGATGATTTCCGCGCAATTGCTCGGCCCTGTCTCGTCCCCCTATCGCGACCGTGCAGAAGCCATCATTTCCGATGCGCGCAAGCTGCTGGCAATGTTTGACGATCTGGACGTTGCCGCGAAGATTGAGCGGGGCGCCTTTGAAGGGCGAAGCGTTGCCGGCGTGGAGCCTATTTCAACTTTGCAGGCCGTTGTGCAGGACATTGCGCCTGCGGGCAGCGTCTATCGCACCCGTTTGCGCTTTGATCTGGAACCTGACGTGCCGAACGTTCTTCTGGATATGGTGACACTCGATCGGCTGTTCTCGCGTATTGTCTCTGTGGTTCTGTCCGCGTCGCAGGAAGGGGACACGATGGCTTTGGCCCTGCATCGGACCGGTTCCGCCCTGCAATTCCGCGTCGACCGTCCCGCAAGGCTTGCCGGAATGTCCGTCGGGCAGTTGTTTGACACGTCATTGGACAATGGGGAGGATAATGGCGAGGGACCGCCACTCGGCCTTGGCTTTGCCCTGCGGTTGGTTGACAGCATGGCGACGGCGGTTGGTGCGACATTTGAGATTCTGGAAGACGCGTTCTTGCTCCGTCTTCCGACCGGCGCCACCAATGGAGCGGCCGAACGCGGCGCTTGATTGGCTGTGCGCTAAAGCATGGCAGGCTATTACTGTGACCTGTAATCTACTTGCGCGGCGGGTCGCGGGTCCGCTATCGGGCGGAGGCGTGGCGCGTGGGCCTGTAGCTCAATGGTAGAGCCGGCCGCTCATAACGGCTAGGTTGCGGGTTCGAATCCTGCCGGGCCCACCAAAACGTATTTGCCGTTCGGGGATGACCCGTCTATGGCACCCGGGTCGGGGAGTGGCGCAGGCTGGTAGCGCACCTGGTTTGGGACCAGGGGGTCGCAGGTTCGAATCCTGTCTCCCCGACCATTTCATGAGAGATTTAGGCCGCTAAAGCCTCAATTAGCGCGAGTTTTCGGACCCGTTCGAGCGGCGAATTGAGGCACGCTTCGTAAGGGTCGTCGGCCGTAATGATGGTTGCAATAGCGAATTGCATCTGCGCGATTCGGTCAATTTCCTGCAGTGCGCCAATGTGCGAGCTGATGATCGCCGGATCCGCGCACAATGTCTCGCCGAGCCGTTCAAGGCTCTTGCCAAGTTCATCAAGCTGAGAGGCAAGTTGATGGGTTATGGGCATCAGGCGTCGTCCTGGCATGCCTTCAAAATGGCACCGGCAATCGTCGGCAGCGGGAGTACCTGGTCTACGCTGCCTGTCTCAATGGCGCTGGCAGGTGCTTCTGACACAATGGACGTTTCCTTGTCCTGCGCGAAGGTTTTTCCGCCCGCTGCCTTCAATGCCTTGATGCCCTGTGCGCCATCATTGCCCATGCCGGTGAGCACGGCGCCGAGCATTTTGCCACCGGCCTTTGCCATGGAGGCATAGAGAAGGCTGGCAGAAGGTTTGAAGCCTTGCACCGGTTCCCGATCTAAAAAGCGGATGCGTCCATTGGGCCATTGGTCAACAACAACATGGGCAACGGGGTCTGCCGCGAGATAGACGGTGCCCTGTTCCAACGGCATGCCTTCAGCGGCGATCTTGACCTGTGGCTTAATTGCGTCGGCAAGCTTGGCGGCAAAGGGGGCGACGAATCCGCCATCAATTCGGAGCAGAGCGATTGTTGGAGGGCAGTTTTCAGGAAATCCGCGCAGTACCTCAGTAATGGCCTCAATGCCGCCAGTGGAGGCGCTCAGGGCAACAAGGGTCCCATCCCAGACAAATGTTCCGGTAAAGCCTGCAACTGCGCCGCTTCCCGGCGCTGTGACTTTGTGGTTTGCGACGGAGAGAACCAGCTTGCCCAGCGTATTGGCGATCTTGTCAAATTCATCTGGCGTTGCCTGTTGTGGCTTCGGGAAGCACTCAACGGCGCCAAGCTCAAAGGCACGCAGAGAGGTTTCTGCGCCCTTTCCTGTGCGGGTCGACAGCATGACAACGGGCAGGGGATTGGTGCTCATGATCTCGGCGAGGAAATCGAGACCGTTCATGCCGGGCATTTCCACGTCAAGCGTGACAACGTTGGGGCTCAAGTCCTCGATCATGTCGCGGGCTTCATTGGCATCGCGTGCAGCGCCCACAACCTCAATCCCCTTGGTCCGTTCCAGCACATCGCTGAACAGCGCCCTCATGGTGATCGAGTCATCAACGACCAGAACTTTTGCGACCGACATTTTTTATCCCCACAACGAAACAAATGGATGAGATCAGGCTGCTTCGGCAACGCTGATTTCGGGTTCAATGGCCAACGCGTCGAGGGCCAAAATCATGACCATGCGGTCTTCAATTGAAGCAAGGCCGCGGATGATTTCGCCCAGGCGGTTGCCAGACACGTCCGGCGGCGCCTGCAGGTTTTCTTCATCAATCGTGACGATGTCGTTGACGGCATCCACGATGAGACCTTGAAGCTGTTCATTCACGCGAACCACCATGATGACATGGCGGGCAGACGGGTCTGTCTCACCCCAGCCAAGGCGCGCGCGCAGGTCCATGACGGGCAGCACGGTGCCGCGCAGATTGACGACGCCGCGCACATGGTTGGCGACGTGCGGCAAGGCTGTGGTCGGAGACCATGCTCTAATCTCGCGCACGGCCATGATGTCGATGCCGAGAACCTGCTCGCCAATCTGGAAGGTGATGAACTGCTGCATGACGAAATCCTTCAATCTCAATGCGTGACGCGGCGGACTGCTGCGGCAAGCTTGTCTGGGTCAAAGGGCTTCACGATCCAGCCCGTCGCGCCTGCATCGCGGGCACGGACTTTCTTCTCGTCTGAGCTTTCTGTGCTCAGGACGAGGATCGGCATGTCGCGATAGCGGTCTTGCTTGCGCAGCGCCTCGATGAGGCCGAACCCGTCCATGTTCGGCATATTGATATCGGTAATGACGAGATCAGGAATATGCCGGTTGAGCCAGTCGAGCGCGATCAGCCCGTCCTCTGCGTCGTGAACGACATGACCTTGGCCAACCAGCGCGTGCTTCAACAAGGCCCGCATGCTGGGGCTGTCGTCGACTGTGAGGATCGTAATGGGACCCATAAAGGGTGGTCCTTTCCAGTTAAAAAAGTTCGACATCACCCACGCGGGCGGGCGCTGCGGGCCGCAATGGCGGCATCGCACTACTTGGAACGTCCTCGGTGGGAATATGTTTACAACGGATCTGTCCGGTGGCCGGTTTCAGGTCCAATCTTCTGGCGGCAGAGCCGCCTGTATCTTCCAGGCTGATGGGAATGCCGTCTTGACGCAGAAAATCGCGCGCAAAATTCGCGTTCGATGTCCCGATATGCGCCATGGCCCGGTGAATGTTTGAACCACCATAAATGTGCGCTTTCATTGTGGACCGGTTTGCGCCGCGCTTGATCATTTCGTTGATCAGCTGTTCCATCGCGAAAGCGCCATAAAGCCGTTGCTTTAGGGGATCTCTTTCGCTGCCGGCGCCCGGCTCGGCGAGCAGGAAGTGGTTCATGCCACCCGCTTCGATAGCCGGATCGAAAAGGCAGATCGCAATGCAACTGCCCAAAACGGTTGAGAGCACAAGTTGCGGATCATCGCTGACATAAAAGTCGCCTTGGATGACGTTGATGCGGTTCTTGGCCGAAAGGATGGCATTTGTGTTCATGCGAATACGGCCTCAGCGACGCGGTTGATTGGCAAAATTTTGTTGGCTGCCCCCAGTTCACAGGCGGCGCGCGGCATGCCGTAGACGATGGATGTGGCTTCATCTTGGGCAATGGTTTCAGCACCCGCCTGTCGCATCGCCAGAAGGCCCCGGGCGCCGTCTTCGCCCATGCCTGTTAGCAGGATGCCGGTGGCGTCGCCTTGGACGACAGACGCGACCGATTCAAAAAGCACATCAACGCTCGGGCGATGTCCGGAGACGGGGTCGGCCACAGTCAACTGTGATATCAATCTGGAGCGACCTCTGACCACCAGATGGCGTTCATTGCCCGGCGCGATGTAGACATGGCCGGGCTTAAGGAAGCAATCGCTTTCCGCCAGCGCGACTTGCGCTGGGGAGATCGTGTTCAACCGGCGTGCCAAGGCTTTGGCCAGTGCACCGGAGATGTGTTGAACGATCAGCGTCGGCGGACAGTTAGCCGGCCACTGCGCCAGTAATTTGGTCAGCGCCTCAACGCCGCCGGTGGAGGCGCCAATAGCAATCAACCGTTTCGCATGACCTTGTCCGGCGGCATTCGACGCCGCGGTGGCGCCCACTGCTGCACGCTGCACGATTGTTGTTGGCTGGCGGGCACCATGGCGGGCGGCAAGGCGAATGCTATGGGCCAGCACCCCTCCATCTCCAGCGAGCAGATTGCCATCATGTCCGGAGGGCTTTTCGTAACAGTCAAACGCGCCGATCTGGAGGGCTTCCATAGTCACTTCAGCACCGCGCCCGATACGCCCTGACACAATGATGACCGGCGTCGGGCGCAGCGCCATGATTTTGGCGAGAAACTCCAACCCGTTCATGCCGGGCATTTCAATGTCGAGGGTTATCACATCGGGGTTGAGTTCCTTGATCCGCTCACGCGCTTCCGCCGCGTTTGCCGCTGTGCCGACGACTTGGATATCGCCTTCCTTGCTGAGCATGGTCTTCAGGATGGCCCGCATCGTGGCGGAATCATCGACGATCAGTACGCGGGTGCTCATGCCTCTCGCTTTCTGTAAATTGTCTTCCCGACCATTTCGAAATGTCGTCCGCTTGCGCCCGGAAGGCGTTCGCTGTGCCCAATGTAAAGATAGCCCCCCGGCTCCAGACAATCGGCAAGACGCTCGACCAGCTGTTCCTTCGTCGGCTCGTCAAAATAGATCATGACGTTGCGGCAAAAGATGACATTAAAGGCCTTGGTGAAGGGCCAGTCTCCAAGGAGATTGAGCCTGCGGAACCGCACAAGTTTTCGGATCGGATCGGCGATCTGCAGCGTGTCGCCTGTATCTTTGGTCCAGTTGTTGCGAAGCGGTGCAGGTACTGGTGCAAGCCCAACTTTGGGATAAATTGCGGCCCGCCCTGTTTCGAGAACGCTGTCGGTCAGGTCACTGGCGAGAAACGCAAATTTGCCTTGTGCAAGCTGCAATCCCGTGCTGCGTTCAGGACCGAGCAGCGTAAAAGCGAGGGAATAAACCTCTTCCCCGCTGGAACAGCCAGCTGACCAGAACCGGATCGTTTCCCCGCCTTTTGCCCGTCGGATCAAATCATCTCGCAAATGGTCACGGAAGTGATCGAAATGATGATCTTCGCGATAGAAGTAGGTGTGATTGGTGGTGAGCAGGGCCACGGCCGTGCGGCGTTCCAGATGATCCTGCTGGATCAGTGAGATATATTCCGAAAAGGTCTCAACATTACGATCCCGCAGGCGCCGGGCGAGCCGGGAGTAAACAAGCGTAGCCTTGCCCAGCGGCAGGACGTTGCCGGACTCGCGATAGATGAGCTTCGAAATTGTATCGAAGTCTCTTCGGGAAAAGATACGTGCATTCTCGCCCTCAAAGGGGCTGCCAATGTTCAAAGTTGGCATGTTCACGCGGCAAGATCCAAATCTCGTGGACTGTGCGCGGCAGCCGCCAGGGCCTCGACATCCACGATCAACGCGATCCGACCGTCGCCCAGAATCGTGGCGCCGCCAATACCGGTGATGGGGCGGAAGTTGGTCTCCAGGCTCTTGATCACAACCTGACGCTGATCCTGGATCGCATCGACTTGAATGGCGATTTGTCCGAAGGATTCCGTTTCAACGACGATAAGGACGCTTTGTTCTGATACAGTCTCCGTCTCTCCGATACCCAGACTTGTGATCAGCGGGATAACAGGCAAGAAACTGCCGCGGACGTTGATGACGTGCTGTGTTGGTGAAAGGCGCTTCAGCTCTCCCGGTTTTGCTTGCAGGCTTTCCACCACATTGTTGAGCGGCAAGATCAATGTCTCGCCGCCGCAACTCACAATCATCCCGTCCGCAATGGCGAGGGTGAGGGGGAGGGAGAGCGAGAAGGCGGTGCCCTTTCCGGGTTCTGACGAGATGCTGACGCGGCCGCCAAGGCCCTGAATGGCCTGCTTCACGACATCGAGACCGACACCGCGGCCAGAAATGTTCGAGACCTGTTCAGCGGTTGAAAAGCCCGGTGCGAAAATTAGGTTGTCGATCTCGTCATCCGTCAGGCGCGCATCTGCGGCCACAATCTTTCGATCAACAGCCTTTTGGAACACGCGAGCGCGGTCAATCCCGCGACCATCGTCTGACACGCTAATGAGGATGTGGCCACCGCGTTGCTCCGCCGCCAGCCGGACATTGCCTTCGGCTGCTTTGCCAGCCGCGATGCGGTCCTCGATTTTCTCAAGGCCGTGGTCGATGGCGTTGCGGATAAGGTGGGTCAGCGGTTCGCCGATCCGCTCAATCACCGTCTTATCGAGTTCGGTTGCCTCGCCTTCAACCGTCAACGTGACCCGCTTGCCGGTTTCGGCCTCAAGTTCGCGAACGATGCGTGGCACGCGGCTGAACACGGACCGGATGGGCTGTGCGCGCAGCGCCATGGCGCAATCCTGCAACTCACGCGTCAGATATTCGAGCTGCGAAAGCTCGTCTTCAGCGGCAACACCTGCGCCGCTCAAGCGTTGGGCCAGCATCGACTGGGTAATGACCAGTTCTCCGACTGTATCGACGAGCCGGTCCAGTCGATCCAGATCGACGCGGATGGTTGGAATTGGCCCGGCGTTCACTTGCGCGTTCGGGGTCGGTCCAGCAGCCGGCGCTTCGGCCGGCACAGGCGCAGGCGATCCTGCATCAGTTTTGGGGGGCGTCACTGATTTACCAGTTGAAGCAGCTGCGGGTGCAGGAACGGATACTTCCGCCTTGTCCGGAACCGCGTTAGCTGTTTGCTCAACTGCTGGTGCCGCTGGCGTCACTGGTCTTGGAGGAAAATCAGTAAAGCGGGGTTCTTCTCCATATACATGAATGGAGAGGCCGCACGCTTCCCCAACGAAGTCGAAGATCTCTTCAATCATCGTCCGGGGCACAGAGGCGGGAACGTCAATTTCCCAGGAGATATAAGCGCCTTCAGGCTCGAAATTGTCGAGGTCGGGCAGGGCCACCAAATCGACCGTACGGACAATCGCCCCCAGGCCACATAATTCGCGGATGAGAAGCAACGGATCACTGCCATTGTCCAGCGCACGCAATGTCGGGCGAAGATGAATAACGTGGCCGCCGGCCGCGGGTTCTGGCGCATTGAGATCCGCCAGAAGATCATCGAAATCGATTTCGAGGTCATCATTGGCTGCATTGTCTGCGACGGCGGGTGAAGGGGTTTCATTGATCACCGGGTCGGGGCGAGTGGGTTCGACCTCTTCTTCCCCATCGCTGTCAGCAATGGCTTCCAATTCTGCAGAAATGGGGCCGTCAGCTGGAGCTTCTGCCTGGCCTTTGATGGCCGACACATGATCCGTCAGCACGTCGAAGGCGCGGATGAGTGTGGTGAGCAAGGCCGGCGTCAGTGGCTTGTCGCCGTCGCGCACCTGTTGCAGCACCGTTTCAAACTTATGGGTGAAGGATTGGAGTGGTGTAAAGCCGAACGCGCCGGCGCCACCTTTGATGGAATGGACCGCGCGGAAGATCGAGTTGATCGCCTCCGCATCCTCGTTCCCGTCCTTGCAGGCCAGTAGCGCTCGCTCGGCTAAATCTAGCCCTTCGTCACACTCAAGCAGGAAGATCTGCTGGATTTCGTCATGCTGCATGTGCGGTTTCCAATCCGAGGAGATCGAGCGTTCCAGAAATCTTCGCCGCATTCATGATGGCGGCACTGGGCTGCGTGATTGAGATGCGCGCATCGCGGCTGGTGGCCGTCTTGAACGCACTCAGCAGCAGTTGCAGGCCGATCTGGCCAACCTGCTGGACGGCACTGCCGTCCAGCTGAAGGTGACTACCTTTGGCCATGGCGTCAGATATTTCGACGGCAAGGCCGGAGACTGCGCGGCGATCAATCACCGCGGGCAGGCTGATGGTCATGTTGACGGTCCCTCGGTCCAGTGGTGCTTAGAATTCTGACCAGTCTTCTTCGGAAAGATCCTGCTTCACTGCGAGGTTGCCCAAGACCTTGGCGGGCTTACGCACGGCAGGTTTCAGGCGGGTCACCGGGGCTGACGCAACCGATCGTGCGACCGGTCGCGCTGCGACACTCGTCATCGACGTACGGAAGCGGGCCACCAGTTCCGCAAGCTCGGATGCCTCGTTTGCAAGGCTCCGCGAGGCGGCTGTGCTTTCCTCAACCATGGCCGCGTTCTGTTGCGTCATTCGGTCCATGTCGCCAACGGCGGTGTTGATCTGCTGTAGGCTGGCAGACTGGCTCTCGGCTGCGGCCGAAATGCCAGATACAAGGCTGCTGATTTGTTCAACCTGCTCTCCGATGCGGCCAAGCATTTCACCTGTTTTGCCAACGAGCGAGACGCCCTTGTCGACTTGAACGTTGGACTGCGTGATCAGTTGCTTGATGTCCTTGGCCGCATCGGCCGAGCGCTGGGCAAGCGCGCGGACTTCATTGGCGACGACCGCAAACCCCTTACCGGCATCGCCGGCCCGGGCGGCTTCAACGCCAGCGTTAAGGGCGAGCAAGTTGGTCTGGAAGGCGATCCCGTCGATCACGTTGATGATCTGGGAAATCTCTTGCGCAGACTTTTCGATGTCACCCATGGCGGTCACAGCTTCACCGACAACTTTGCCGCCATTGGTGGCTTCATTCATCGCTTCGCCCACAGCGTGATTGGCGGTGCGCGCGCTTTCTGATGCGCTGCGGACCGACTGGGTCACTTCGTTCATGGCGGCGGCCGTTTCCTCAAGCGAGGCGGCCTGCTGCTCCGTGCGGCGGGCCAGGTCTTCAGCAGCGGTGCTGATTTCGGTTGAGCCCGTGTTAACGCTTGTGGCTGTGTCGGCAACGCGGCTGACAACGCCGTTTAGCTCTTCAAGAGCGTCATTAAAGTCGACCCGAAGCGCATCATATTTTTCAGCGAACGTCACTGTGATGCGATGGGTGAGGTTGCCCTCCGCAATTGCCTTCAGGCCGGTTCCCAATTCAGAAACAACGATCTGCTGTGCGGCAACATCCGCCACCCGTTCAACGGCCCTGACGCGGAACACCTCAAGTGCTCGGGCCATCTCGCCAATCTCGTCTTCGCGCTCTTTTCCATCGATAACGATGTCGTAATTTGCGCGGGTCATGGCATCCATGTAGCCGATCATTGCGTTGGTTGGTTGCAGGACCTTACGCATCAGGAACCACACAGCCGCCCCCACTGCGCCCGCGAGTAGAAGCATGATCAAGCCCAGCTGGATTGAAGCGCTGACAACACCGGAGCTAGCTTCTGCTTCGATCGTCTTGTCTTCGTTTTCGAGGAGGGTCACGGCGCGGTCGATGATCGCTGCGTTTTCTTCCTGCAACTTGGTGAGCCGGTTGTAGCTGGCCTTAGCACCATCGGCATTTCCAGATTTCATTGCCGGCAGGAAGTTATTCTGTATTTCATCCCAGAATTTATCCCCGGATGGCATAACGTCATTGGCGAAGGTATCGCGGACTTCTTCCGAGAGGATATCAATGTTTTTCAGGTCGACTTGGCGCTGTTCAAACGCCTTGCGATCTTCGCGAATGCTTTGTTCCGCTTCGGATGGGGAGAGGGTGCCGAGCATAACTCTCGTGGCAATTTGAAAGGGGACAGCAACCGTCAGAGAGGGCGGGACCGAGTCCGCTAGAAGTGTCGCAGCCGCCTGTTCCTTGGCATGCAACGTTCCGCCGACGCGGATCTTGTTGACATCATAAGCTCCGATGCCGATCGCAAGCGTGAACAATACGCCCATGCCTGCCGCACCGATCTGGCTGATACGCTGGATTTTCATTTCCGGTTTGCTCCTTAACCCGAACATAAACTTGCGACGCCGCAGTTCATGCGGACGGCCTCAAGGCTAAAACGGCCAGAACGCGGAAAGATTTAGGGTGTTGGGTAAGAGCTTGTGGTGCCCGCAGCTAAGGGGCGGCTGTGCTATTAGCCGGTATCGCCGGCTGTTCTGCATTTGCAGCCTCGTCGATTTCAGAAATCTGACGGATAAGTTCGGCTTCCGCCGCGTTGCGAATATCGTCTGCGCGCTCGGAAATGGCGGACTCCGAACCCACATCGCCGGGCGCGCTCTCCTTTTCAGTGCTGCAAGCGGAGAGTGTCACAAGCAACAAAGATAAGGGAAATCTCATTTGCCACCCCGAGACAACAGGTCTTCAGGCGCATTGGCAACGAGATCGAGCATGGTTGTCCAAGCGGCGACATTCTGGCGCAATGCGGCGGGGTCAATCTTGTCGAGCGTATCGTCTGCTGTGTGATGCAAATCAAAATAGCGCGTGCCATCTTGATTGAGATCGATGGCCGGTGTCCCAGCGCCAATCATCTGGCCAACATCGGCGCCACCTGACGCTATGCCCCGTCCAGTCCCGATGCCCTGTGCAGCCAGCGCTTCTGATATACGCGCACGCAAGGGTGCAGCCGTTTCCGGCAAGCGGAAATTAACCTGCCAAATCCTGTCTGCGCCGAAATCAGATTCAGCGGCAAGTGCGTGGGGTTCGTCCTTATGGGCTTTGAAGTAGGCATCACCGCCAAAAACGCCGACCTCTTCCGACCCAGCCCAAAGCACACGGATCGTGCGGCGGTGTTTGCCCTTTGCCGCGACGGCCAACGCGGCGTCCGTCACGATCCCGCAGCCCGCAGCATCATCGATTGCGCCGGTGCCGAGGTCCCAGCTGTCAAGGTGGCAGGCGATCAGAACGATGCCTGCGGCTGGATCAGTCCCCGGCAGTTCAGCAAGGACATTTCCTGACTGTTGTGGCCCCGTGAATTTTGGGGTGAGCGTTAGGGATATCTTGATCGGGCTGCTGCTTACTCGCGCAATCCGCTCCAGATTATCTGCATCGGGGTTGGATAGGGCAGCCGCCGCGATGGGTGTCACGCCGTCCGGCCAAGATGTGACGCCGGTATGCGGTGTCCGGTGATCATCGGTCCCGATGGATCGGATCAGGAAGGCGGACGCCCCGCGCTTTGCGGCAAGGGCAGGCCCTTCACGACGCACACGCCCAAAGACGCCATAAGAAGATCCATCCTGCGTACGTCCCATGGCGTGGCCAACATAGACAATCTTCCCCTTGATGGCCGCATCGGGCGCGGCAAGAAATTCCGCATATGTTGGATAGACGACCACCGTTCCGGTCAGGCCGTTGGCCGCAGTAGCGCCGCTATGACCAAGCGCTGTGATGGCCAGCTTGTGCGGGTAGGGAGCTGTAATCTCTGCCTTTTCCTCACCGCGGACCCAGCCCTTCATTTCAAAAGGCTCGATACGGATATTCTGGAAGCCCAAAGCTTTGAGCTTTTGGGTGGCCCAGGCCCTCGCGTTCGCTTCCTGCTGCGTGCCCGCAAGACGCTGCCCCACCTCGGTCGTGAGCCCGGCAGTAATCTCATAAGCGAGGTTCCTGTCCTCGGCATGCGAAGCGGCGGGGAGGAGGGCGGCGAGGATCAGGAGCTTTTTCATTTGCCATGGCTAACCTGTCGATGCGGGTTTGCCAATGCGGATTTGCTGGGCTAGTGCCGCGTCAAATCCGCCAGCTTACAGATGAGAGAAACGACCCATGGCCGCGCAATACGCCTATGTCATGAAAGACATGACCAAGTCTTTCCCCGGTGCCCAAAAGCCGGTTCTGAGCAACATTAACCTGCAATTTTATCAGGGTGCGAAGATCGGCATCGTCGGCCCGAACGGCGCCGGTAAATCGACGCTGATCAAGATCATGGCCGGCATCGACACCGACTATTCCGGTGAAGCCTGGCCCGGTGAGAACATCACCATTGGCTATTTGGAGCAGGAGCCTCAGCTGGACCCCACCAAGAACGTTCTTGAAAACGTCAAGGACGGCGCGCGCGAAACCGCGGACATGGTGGATCGTTACAATGAGATTTCCGCGCTGATGGGGGAGCCTGATGCGGACTTTGATACGCTGATGGAAGAAATGGGCACGCTGCAGGAGCGCATTGACGCTGTGGACGGCTGGACGCTCGACAACCAGCTCGAAATCGCGATGGAAGCGCTGCGCTGCCCGCCGTCCGACTGGTCGGTTGAAAATCTGTCCGGTGGTGAAAAGCGCCGCGTGGCGCTGACCCGCCTTCTCCTCCAGAAGCCGTCCATCCTTCTGCTCGACGAACCGACCAACCACTTAGACGCTGAAAGTGTCGAATGGCTGGAAAACCATCTGAAGGAATATGCGGGCGCGGTGCTGATGATCACCCACGATCGCTACTTCCTCGATACGGTCGTCGACTGGATCCTTGAGCTCGATCGCGGGAAGTACTTCCCGTACGAAGGCAATTATTCGACCTATCTGGAAAAGAAGGCCAAGCGCCTTGAGCAGGAAGACCGCGAAGATTCCGGACGCCAGAAGGCAATCAAGGAAGAACTTGAGTGGATCCGGCAGGGCCCCAAGGGCCGCCAGACCAAATCCAAGGCGCGTATCTCCAAGTTTGAACAGCTCGTTTCCGCGCAGGAAAACCGGTCACCCGGCAAGGCGCAGATCGTCATTCAGGTGCCGGAGCGTCTGGGTGGGAAGGTCATCGAAGCCAAGTGCATTTCCAAGGCTTATGGCGACAAGCTCTTGTTTGAAGACCTTTCCTTCATGCTGCCTCCCGGTGGTATTGTTGGTGTCATCGGCCCGAACGGTGCGGGTAAATCAACGCTGTTCAAACTGATCACAGGCCAGGAAACGCCCGATACCGGGTCCATCGACATGGGTGAAACCGTTCGTCTGGGTTATGTTGATCAGAGCCGCGATCATCTCGATGCCTCCAAGAATGTCTGGGAAGAAGTCTCAGACGGCCTCGATTATGTGAAGGTCAACGGCCACGACATGTCGACGCGCGCTTATGTTGGCGCCTTCAACTTTAAGGGGCAGGACCAGCAGAAGAACGTCGGCAAGCTCTCCGGCGGTGAACGCAACCGTGTTCATATGGCCAAGATGCTGAAGCGCGGCGGCAACGTCCTGCTCCTCGACGAACCGACCAACGATCTCGATGTTGAAACGCTCGGGGCTTTGGAAGACGCCATTGAGAACTTCGCCGGTTGCGCCGTGGTCATCAGCCATGACCGCTTCTTCCTTGACCGACTGGCGACGCATATCCTTGCGTTCGAAGGCAATAGCCACGTTGAATGGTTCGAAGGTAACTTCGCGGCTTACGAAGAGGACAAGCGTCGTCGTCTGGGCGATGCCGCCGACCGGCCGACCCGTCTCGCCTATAAGAAACTGACCCGCTAACGCGCCAAACGCTGGAGCAGGGGCCGCACTTTCAGAAAGAGGGTGTAGGTCCGCTCCAGCAAGGCGAGCACGACCCGGTTTTGGGCCATCAGTCCAAGCGGGCGAAGCGGCGGAATTTCGCGCCACATGGCAGCAAACGCTGCGGCACCGGACAGCGTTTCACCCTGATCGGTCGTTGCATGGAACCGTGCCAGCATCAGGCTGCGGTCGAGCGGGCAGGTGGTGGAGGCCTCCGTTACATCTGCGAAGGCAATGCGTTGACGCTTGTCCAGTCGGCGCATCAGCGCGATTTCCCGAATGCAGAGGGGGCAGGCGCCGTCATACCAGACCGTCAGCCGCGCGGTCACGGCGTAATCCAGTTGCCGGTCCAACCGTTCCCGGATCGCTGGAACAAGGCCCGCTGGTTGCCGCAGCTTGTCAATTTCAGCCACTCAAGCTCAACCGCATCCACCAAGAGGACGCAGAAGTTTTCGCGTCCCGCTTCGCTCTCCGGTGCCGTGGGAGAACGGTTTAACAGCGCTTCGGGCAAGCCGCTTGTCGCTTCTGGGGTCTGCGTGCCCGGAGGATGGGCCGCGAGATAGCAGCGCCTGCTGGACAGAGCCGAGGTCTCCCATGCGCGATCAAATACATCGCCTGACCGCTCAATCCGGCCGACGCCGCGTACGATCAATTGAACGCGGGCGTCCGGGTCGTAGCCAAGGATGGCAACGCGTCCGGCGGCGTCAATTTGTAATGCTTTGGAAGACCGGACATCGGTGTGGAACCGAAAGGTCGCGCATTGACCTTCCACCGCGCGCAAAACCATGATCCGTGGCGCAGGGGCGTCGCCGGATACCGAACAAACCGTCGGAGTATGGAGCGGACTATGACGGTTGCGGACTGCGCCGCTCCACATGCCGATCATGTGATCAAGGACGCCGTCTAAGTGGTCTGTCATCGAGTCGGTCATTGGGGAACGGTGAACTCACCACTGACTTCGTCAAGGACGTAAAGGCTTCCTTCTGCAATCGCGAACCATGCGCCGTGCAGCTTTAGTTCGCCCGTTGCCTCCCGTTCCGCAATGAACGGAAAGGTGCGGAGATTATGAAGGCTGACTTTGACGGCTTCCATCTCCAAAGTTCGCTGTGGGTCAGCGGGGGCCTTCGCCAAAACGGCATCGCGCGCTTCGCTGACAATTCCCATCCAGTCGTCGATGAAGATGTTTTGGCCCGATGCCGGGTTTGATTGCTCCAAGGCCGCTTTGATGCCGCCGCACTGGCCGTGACCAACGACGACAATGTGCTTTACTTCCAAGCCCAGAACACCAAATTCAATGGCGGCCGACGCGCCGTGTAGACCGCCCCCCGTTTCAAATGGTGGCACAAGATTGGCGACATTGCGCAGCGCGAATACTTGCCCCGGGACCGTGTCAAAAATCGTTGCCGGGTCAACGCGGCTGTCACAGCAGGAAATGACCATCACGGGCGGGGACTGGCCCTGTTCTAGCGCATCATACCGCGCCTTTTGTTGCCGATAGGCGTCGGCGCGGAAACGGTGATAGCCTTCTAAAAGAGCCTTGAATTCTGGCATCGGATTCTCCTGAAGGAAAAATTGCTTAGCAAGACCGGCATGGTTGGCAAGCCTTGAGCGGGCGGGTAAAGACCGGCTCATGAATGCTCCAACAAACCTGCAAAGGGTCCGTAAGCCGGACTGGATCCGTGTTAAGGCGCCGACATCGGTTGGATATGCCGAAACAAAGGCGTTGATGCGCGCCAAATCTCTTAACACGGTGTGTGAAGAAGCGGCCTGCCCCAATATTGGGGAGTGCTGGACCAAGAAGCACGCCACGGTGATGATCTTGGGAGATGTTTGCACGCGGGCCTGTGCGTTCTGCAATGTCAAAACAGGGATGCCCCGCGCAGTCGATAAGAACGAACCGCAGAATCTCGCCGATGCCGCCGCTGAAATGGGGTTGAAGCATATCGTTATCACCTCGGTGGACCGTGACGATCTTCCTGATGGCGGCGCATCGCAATTCGTGAAGGTCATTGAGGCGCTCCGCCGGACGACGCCGGAGACGACCATCGAAATTCTGACGCCGGATTTCCGGAACAAGATGCGGGCGGCGGTCGAATCTATCGTGGCGGCGCGTCCGGACGTGTACAACCATAACCTTGAAACGGTCCCCCGGCTTTATCCGACCATCCGGCCAGGTGCGCGTTATTATGCGTCGCTGCGCTTGCTGGAGACGGTCAAGCAGCATGATCCTTCCATCTTCACAAAGTCAGGCATCATGGTCGGGCTGGGGGAAGAGCGGCTGGAGGTTCATCAGGTGATGGACGATATGCGTTCTGCCGACATCGATTTCCTGACGATTGGCCAATATCTGCAACCCACGCCGAAGCACACGACGGTGATGGAGTATGTGACGCCCAAAACGTTTGAGGCGTATGCCGCTATCGCGCGGGCTAAAGGTTTCCTCCTGGTCGCCTCATCGCCGCTGACACGGTCCAGCTACCATGCTGACAGGGACTTCTCGCTGATGCGTGATGCACGGGCTGCGCAATTGGCCCATGCCAAAGCATAGCGAAACGCGGACGCTCCCCTGGAGCGCAGAGCAGATGTTCACGTTGGTGGCTGATGTTGGTCGCTATGGTGAATTTCTGCCTTGGGTCAGTGGTGTACGGATTAAATCTAACAACGAGTCTGAAATGATCGCAGACCTTTTGGTGGGGTTTAAAGCGCTGAAAGAGACGTTCACGTCCCGCGTGCGGAAGGTTCGACCGTCATTGATTACGGTCGATTACCTCGATGGGCCGATGAAATACCTGCACAATGAATGGACGTTCCGCGACCTGCCCGAAGGCGGGTGCGCTGTCGACTTCATGGTCGACTTCCAGTTCAAATCCAAGATTTTCGAAGCGCTTGCGGGTCAGGTGTTCGAACGCGCTTTGCGCAAAATGACCGACGCGTTCGAAACGCGGGCGGACGTTCTTTACAGTTCGGCGCCCGGCAGCAGCAGTTCGAGAGCAACCAACGCCGCCTGAACGCGGATCGGGCCACGGCCGAGATCGCCGAAATACTTGATGTCCGCAATAATGTCGTCGGGATCAGATCCGCGTCGCGCGCGAGCGAAAACAACCGTTCCGACAGGCTTTTTAATAGTTCCGCCATCGGGGCCCGCAATGCCGGTGATGGATACCGACACATCCGCCGTCGAATGATCGAGCGTACCCTGTGCCATCGCCCACGCCGTCGCAATCGAAACGGCACCGAAAGTCTCAAGAATGTTCGAATCAACGCCAAGCGCACTTAACTTCGCTTCGTTTGAATAGGTGATGAAGCCAACTTCAAAGACATCCGAGGACCCTGCGATGGACGTGAGCGCTGCGGACACAAGACCGCCTGTGCAACTCTCAGCGACCGCCACGCGCCGCCCTTTTGCGCGGTTTTCATCAATAACGCGGCGGGCCGCTTCGACCAATTCTACCGGAAGTGCATCGTCCATATGAAACTACTTTGTTGTGACGGGCTTACCGGTTCCGCCTGCCGGGGGGCAGATGGAAAACGGGGCCTTCGTCTTTGCGACGGCGGCCTGTGCCGGAGGACGGGAGGAGAGTTCAAGGACAATTCCAACCAACTGCGACATATTCTCGGCTGGAAGCGGCGCCAGAACCTGCACGATGCGGTTTATATCCCCGCATTGCGTCGTCTTGACCTCTTTGACGATTGCGGTCGAAATGCCCGCAGTGAGAATGCCCTTCAAGACATCATCCGGCAGGTTGTCCAAAAAGGTGACATCGGTATCCATAAATTTGCGCACAGCGAGTTTGGCCGAGGGCCAGCTTGTCTCCGCAACCACGCGATACCGGCCCGCCAAATCTGTGCCCGACCGGCTGAGATAGCTGTCCGGCCCCAGCGATGGTGCACATTTGGTGCTGATGGATGTGATGACGTCCGGGAGCGCAAAGGACACGAGCCCCTGCGCTTCCTTGGGCGTCAGGCACTGCTTGGCCGTCTGGGCCGTGGCCATAGTGGGCAGCGCGACCGATAGGACGCCGGCGGCAATGCATTGGATCAGTCTTGAAGCCATGTTCACTCCTCCTCGGGCAATCGGATGGTGGCGGCGGCTTGAGCCGCTATGCCTTCTCCGCGACCTGTAAAACCCAATCGTTCGGTTGTCGTCGCCTTGATGCTGACTTTCTTGATGGGGACGGCAAGCATCCTCGCGACGGCTGAGCGCATAGCATCCCTGTGCGGCCCGATTTTAGGTGCTTCGCAGATGATGGTGACATCCACATGATCAATCACCCCGCCTGCTTGTCTGATGAGGTTTGCAGCATGTTCAACAAAGCGGTGGGACGCCGCCCCACGCCATTGCGGGTCGCTGGGCGGAAAATGCGCACCAATATCTCCGTCAGCCAACGCGCCGAGCAGTGCGTCCGTCAGGGCGTGGAGGGCAACGTCTGCATCGCTATGCCCGGATAGACCCTTTTCATGATCAATCTTTACGCCGCAGAGCCACAAGTCTTCGCCCGTTGCCAGCCGGTGCACGTCATAACCCAGGCCGGTCCGGCTGACGAGGCGCTGGCTCCATTTGCGTTCAGCCTCTGCAAAGTCAGCGGGCTGAGTGATTTTTTCCAGCATGGCATGACCCTCCACGACAGCAACTCGATATCCGGCAGCGCGGGCCATTTGGGCATCATCAGTGGCTGCATTGCCTGACCACCGCTGGTGCGCGTCTCGGATAGCGGCGGTCCGGAAGGCTTGCGGGGTCTGAACGCGGACCAGCCCGGCCCGATCAACCACGTCGCCGAGATCGCTTCCAGCCTTGGCCAATGTATCAACCACCGGCAGAGCGGGGATGGCGACATCCGCGGTATCGAGCGCTGCAATCAGGCGATCAATAACGGCCGCAGGCAGAAAGGGCCGAGCGGCATCATGAATGAGAACAATCTGGGCGTCGCCAATGGCCGCCATGCCGGCTGCGACAGACTGCTGACGATCTGCGCCGCCAATGACGATGGCATCGACTGTTTGATCCTTGAGCACCTGTTGCGCCATTTCCACTTGGCCATCGGCGACAACGACAACGAGGCGGTCAATGCGGGGATGGAGAGCCAGTGCGGTGACGGCATGCACCAAAAGGGCTTTTCCGCCAACTGTGACGAACTGCTTCGGCAGGCTGGTGCCTGCGCGCTCACCCTTTCCGGCGGCGACAATGATGGCAGCAATTGTCATGGCGCTGGGCTTAGACACTCAAGACTGTTGCGCCGCAACACAAAAATGCGTAGAGCTTTTGCTGAAAATTTAGGCAAATCCATGCAGCAGTTGAACCCTATCTCTGTCGGCGGTGTCCGCATCGACGTTCCTGTCATTCTCGCGCCGATGACGGGCGTGACAGACATGCCGTTCCGCAAGGTCGTGCGGCAATATGGCTGCGGCCTCAATGTCACGGAAATGATCGCCAGTCAGGCCATGATCCGGGAAACGCGGCAAAGCCTGCAAAAGGCGGCGTGGGACCCGATTGAAGAGCCGGTTTCCATGCAGCTTGCCGGTTGCACGCCCAAGGAAATGGCTGAAGCGGCCAAGCTGAATGAAGACCGCGGCGCGTCTATCATCGACATCAACATGGGCTGCCCAGTCAAAAAGGTCGTCAATGGCGACGCGGGCTCTGCGTTGATGAAGGATCTGCCGCTGGCCGCCAGCCTGATTGAGGCGACGGTCAAGGCCGTGAAGGTGCCTGTAACCGTCAAGATGCGTATGGGCTGGGATGAAACACGTCTCAACGCGCCGGAACTTGCAAAGATTGCCGAAGACCTTGGCGCGCAGATGATCACCGTCCACGGACGGACCCGCAACCAGATGTATAAAGGGTCTGCAGACTGGGCCTTCGTTCGGCGCGTGAAGGATGCGGTCAAGGTCCCCGTCATCGTGAATGGCGACATCTGTTCCATTGACGACGCGAAAACGGCGCTCGATCTATCTGGTGCCGATGGCCTGATGATCGGGCGCGGCGCTTATGGGCGGCCCTGGTTGATCTCTCAAGTTATGGCGGCTTTGACCGATGGTGCCAAGATCGCCGATCCGACGATCGAAGAGCAGTATCATCTCATCGTCCGGCATTATGAAGACATGCTGACGCATTATGGTGAGACGACCGGCGTGAACATGGCGCGCAAGCATATTGGCTGGTATACCAAAGGCTTGCATGGCTCTGCTGATTTCCGCAACGCCGTCAATCAGATCAATGATCCCCGCACGGTGCTGGCCATGCTCGAACGTTTTTATGAACCATGGCTCAGCCGCGCGGCCGCCTAAAGGCCATTGAGACGCCGGTGGGGCCTTTGACCGCGGAAGACGTGGTTGCAGCCTCTCCGATCTCCATGTTGGTCATCGATGACGGTGCTGTAGTGCAGCATGCCAACGCAGCGGCTGAAATGCTCCTGAATCTCAGCGCGCAGAATCTCGTCGGACGGTCCCTGCAGGACGTGCTGGCGATGCCCGACGGCTATGTGGGCGATGACGCACCTTTTGCCGCATATGATGCGAGCCTGCGCCTGCGCAAAGGCGCTGTGTTGCGCGCAGACGTCTTCGTGACGCCCTTTGCCGAATATGCAGGATGGAAGCTCGTTTCCATGTATTCCGGGGCCGCGAGCCATCGCGTCGGTAACCGGGCGCATGGCGGCGGCACACGCGCGGCCGTCCGCATTGCGGCTATGCTGGCGCATGAGATTAAAAATCCGCTTGCGGGTATCAAGGGGGCAGCCCAGCTTCTCGGTCGCAGTGTTGATGCACGCGCGCAGCGGATGACCAAGCTGATCCAAGATGAGGTTGATCGGGTGGCCAGTCTGATCGACCGGATGGAAGGCTTTACGGATACCCGCAAGCTGGAACGGCAGGCTGAGAACATCCACGCCATTGTTGACCATGCCCGCGAAGTGGCGGTGTCTGGCTTTGGGGACCGGCTGATCATCCGCGAACTCTACGATCCTTCGCTTCCAGAGGTGTTGGTCCATCGCGACACTATGGTTCAGGTGGTTCTCAATCTGTTGAAGAACGCCGCTGAAACCGCCGAGCCCGGCTCAAAGCGGAAGGTCAAGATTACGACATCGTTCCGCCATGGTGTTTCGGTGGCCGTTGATCCGGGCGGGCGGCGCGTTTCGCTTCCCATCGAATTGTGCATCATCGACGACGGTCCGGGCGCGCCTCCGGAAATCGTCGAGAACCTTTTCGACCCCTTTGTGAGCAGCAAGCCGAAAGGGCAGGGCCTTGGCCTCGCGCTGGTTGATAAATTGACGCGTGATATGGGCGGGATCGTCCAATATGCGCGTGAAGGCATGCCGGAGCATACGGTTTTCCGTCTGCTTCTGCCGAGAGCGGACGGGCGGAGTTAATGGGGCAAGGCAAGGTTCTGGTTGTCGACGATGACGACGCCATCCGGTTGGTGATCAGCGAAGCGCTGACCCGTGAAGGTCATGACGTCATGTGTGCGGCTAGTGTCGCGGATCAAGCGCGCGTGCTGGAGGACTTTGATCCAGACGTGCTCGTGACGGACGTCATTCTGCCGGACGGAAACGGGCTAGACGTGCTCCCCGCTATATTGGCCAAACGACCGGGTCTGCCTGTCATTGTGCTGTCCGCCCAAAACACGCTGGCGACCGCCGTCCGTGCGACGGAGCAGGGGGCGTTTGAATATCTGCCCAAGCCCTTTGATCTGGATGAGCTTTGCCAAGCCGTCCGTGATGGCATGGGGCGGCGCGGTATTGTCGTGGCCAGCCCGGCGCTCACAGAGGCGGACGCCGCATTGCCACTCATCGGGCGGTCTCCCGCGATGCAGGAAGTCTATCGGACGATTGCGCGTGTCGTACCGAATGACCTGACGGTGCTGATCCTCGGCGAGAGCGGGACCGGCAAGGAGCTCGTTGCCCGTGCAATTCACGATCTAGGTGCCCGCAAGGCCGCGCCGTTTATCGCAATCAACATGGCGGCCATTCCGCGCGAATTGATCGAGGCCGAATTGTTCGGGCATGAACGGGGCGCCTTCACTGGGGCACAGCAACGCACCGCCGGGCGGTTTGAGCAGGCAGCGGGCGGGACGTTGTTCCTTGATGAGATTGGCGACATGCCAATGGATGCCCAGACCCGCCTGCTGCGCGTGCTCCAGTCCGGTGAGTTCACGACCGTGGGTGGCAGCCGATCCATTCAGGCGGATGTCCGTATCATCGCTGCAACGCATAAAGATCTCACCGCGTTGATTGCGGCAGGCCAGTTCCGAGAAGATCTGTACTTTCGTCTGAACGTCGTGCCCATGTCGTTGCCTGCGCTCCGTCAGCGCGTGGCGGACATCGGCTTGTTGTCGCAGCATTTTCTTGATCGGGCAGCCGCAGAAGGATTGCCACGCAAAGGCATCTCGGTGGAGGCCATCACGCAGCTGGGGCAGCATGATTGGCCCGGCAATGTCCGCGAACTTGAGAATCTGATGCGTCGCCTAGCGGTGCTGGCCCGCGATGACCTGATCAGCGCCGAGATGGTTGAGCAGCAACTCGTCGGGCGGCCCGCCAAGACCGAGGCGCCGGTTATGGTGGCGCGGTCTGGCCTCGCAAATGCGGTTGAGCATCATCTTGCGGCCTATTTTGCAGAGTTTGGAACTGATCTGCCACCTGACGGGCTGTATGACCGTATTTTGGAAGAGGTAGAACGACCACTCCTTGTGGCAACAATGTCAGCCGTTCGTGGAAACCAGCTTCGTGCCGCCAAATTGCTGGGCATAAACCGAAACACTTTGCGCAAGAAATTGACCGATCTAGGTATTGATCTGGCGGTTGGTCGCAGATAGCGGCTCGCTTCGTCGGCTTGCTGCTAACTGTGCTTGATCTGCAACGCCGGTGTTGTAGTATTGCCACGAATGGTCGATCTGAACACGTCTTTCCTACTCGCTTGGCAGCGCAAACTATCCGTCTTTGCGCGTCGGCAGGAATGGATCACCGTCATGAGTTGGGGGGCTGGGATCGCTGCCCTCGTGATGGCGTTCGCCACTTGGAAGATTCTGAGTGATGATGATGTCTTGAGTGCTCTATCCGGTGTGCTCCTGCTTTTCGCCAATCTCGTACCAGCGGTCGTGCTTCTCGTTCTTGGCGGGCGTCGCCTTGCGATGCGTCGCGCAGAAAAGTCTCTGGTCGGCGCCAATGGCCGATTGCACGTGCGATTGGTGGCCCTGTTTTCTCTCATCGCCACGGTTCCGGTAGTCCTGATGGTCCTCGTGGCCTCGTTGCTGTTCCAATATGGCGTCGACATCTGGTATTCAAAACGCGCCCAGGGGATGTTTGAGAACACCACTGCGCTCGCCCAGCAGCTCTACGCTGAAAAGCAGAAGCGCGTGATGGATGAGACAGCAGTGATGGCAGGAGACCTTGTCCAGGCCCTGCAGGTCGCCCCGATTGATAGCCAGCCCTTCGCCAATCAGTTCGCTTTTCAGGTGTATCAGCGTGAGCTCTCTGAGGCGGCCGTCCTTGCCATTTCGACGAAGAATGGCGTCCAGACGCTGGCGATTGTGAACCCCTATGAACGGGCAACCCAGAATTGGGTTCCGCCCGAGGTGGCGCGTGAGTTGCTTGCCAAACGCCAGGCTGTGTTCCGCGACACTGGAAGCCGGATGGAGTCGGTAACGCCCATGGTAGGGACGCCGGACTTGTTCCTTTACGCCTCACGCGTGGCCGATACAGAAACGCTAGCGCAGGCGAAGCGCGCGTCGCTTGTTTTGAAAGATTATAATGCCCTTTTGAAACGGTCAGCGACGCTTCAATTTCAGCTGAATGCAGCGCTTTACTTGTTGTCCCTCATGATCATTGGCTTGGCCGTGTGGATCGCTCTTCGGGTCGCGGACAGGCTGGTGCGGCCCGTTGGGGAATTGGTCGATGCCGCGCGCAAGGTTGCAGCGGGTGACTTGTCCGTGCGCGTCTCCACGTCGCGCAGTCGCGATGAAGTCGGGGTCTTGTCGCGCGCATTCAATCGCATGACCGAAAGGTTAGGCGAACAGAATATGGACTTGATTGCGTCAAACGATTTGCTCGACCGGCGTCGTGTTTTGATCGAAGCCGTCCTTTCCGGGGTGACGGCAGGTGTCATTTCAGCAACACCAGATGGGCATGTCCGCGTCATTAACCGGTCTGCATGTGAGATATTGAAGATTGCGCCGGGCGATGTGGTGGGCGCTTCTTTGAAAGAGCTTGTGCCTGATTTCGCCGCGCTGCTTGAAGAGGGCCGGTCGGAAACTGTGCTTCAGCTTGGCGGGGCCGGAGAGACCCGGACGCTTGCGGTCAAGGTTGTGGAGAGCGAGTTTGGCCATATCTTGACGTTCGACAATATCACCCAGCAGCTGATTGATCAGCGGCGTGCCGCTTGGTCAGACGTTGCGCGGCGGGTCGCGCATGAGATCAAGAATCCTCTGACCCCCATTCAGTTGGCAGCGGAGCGATTGAAGCGCCGGTTCTCCAAGGAAATCGTGACGGATCAGGCCGCATTTGACCGCCTGACCGAAACTATCGTGCGTCAGGTGGGTGATTTGCGGCGGATGGTTGATGAATTCTCCTCCTTTGCGCGGATGCCAAAGCCCGAATTCGCTGAAGAGCCGATTGTCGATCTCGCGCGCGAGGCGATGTTCCTGCACGAGGTTGCAAACCCCGGGATCCGCTTTTCGATCACTGCGCCATCACCGTCGCCGATTCTCATTTGCGACCGCCGACAATTGGCCCAAGCCCTGTCAAACATCGTCAAAAATGGTGTGGAGGCGATCGTCCAGCGCGTGGACGCCGTTGATCCGGATATCGCGATGACGCTGACTGCCGAGGCCGATGGCGCCGTGATCATCAGTGTCGCGGACGCGGGTATCGGTTTACCGCTGGAGCGGGACCGGATTATTGAACCCTATATGACGACGCGACCGGGCGGCACGGGCCTTGGCCTCGCGATCGTCAAAAAGATTATAGAAGAACATATGGGCACCATCAGTTTTGCCGACCGCGAGGGTGGGGGGACTGTCGTGACCATCCGGATTGATCCCGCCATTCTAGCTGCGGCCATTGCCCGGCAAGCAAATGCTGCGTCGCCTGCGGCCGACCAGCTTCCCTCTGCTCTGACGCGTCACAAGGAGAACTAGGCCATGGCACTCGACATTTTGGTCGTCGATGATGAGGCAGACATCCGTGATCTGGTCGCCGGCGTGCTGGAGGATGAAGGCTATACGGCGCGAACCGCGGCGGATAGCGACGCGGCGCTTGCTGCTATTGCCGATCGCCGCCCCTCCCTCGTGCTCCTTGATGTGTTCCTGAAGGGGTCGCGCCTCGACGGGTTGGATCTGCTTGATGAAATCAAACGCCGCGATCCGAGCCAGCCGGTTCTTGTGATCTCCGGCCATGGCAATCTTGATACCGCCGTCACCGCCATTCGGCGCGGCGCGTCTGATTTTATCGAAAAGCCATTTGAGGCGCAGCGTCTGCTCCTACTCGTGACACGTGCCACTGAAACAGAACTGCTGCGCGCCGAGAATGAGACGCTGAAGGCGCAATATGGTCTTGATGAGCAGCTCAGCGGCACGTCCAGCGCGATCAACCATGTCCGCGCGACGTTGAAGCGGGTGGCGCCGACAGGCAGCCGTGTGCTCATCAGCGGCCCCGCAGGCGTCGGGAAAGAGGTTGCCGCGCGTATGCTCCACAGCTGGAGCCCACGGGTCAATGCGCCGTTCGTCGTGGTCAGCGCCGCCCGGATGACGCCGGAGCGTGTAGAAGAAGAACTCTTCGGGTCTGAACGTCCGGACGGCTCAAGCACTCCGGGATTGCTTGAACGGGCGCATGGCGGGACGCTCTTTCTCGATGAAATCGCCGATATGCCGATGACGACGCAGGGCAAGATCCTGCGCGTCTTGACCGACCAGAGCTTTACGCGTGTGGGCGGCCAGCGGCTGGTAAAGGTCGACGTGCGCGTTCTTTCTTCCAGCGCGCGGACGTTGACCGATGAAATTGATGCCGGGCGCTTCCGGGAGGATTTCTATTACCGCCTGAATGTTGTGCCTGTCTTCATCCCTTCGCTGTCGGAGCGGCGGGAGGACATTCCTTCGCTGGTCGAGCATTTCATCGCCCGATATTCAGCCGACCGACGGGTGCCGACGCCCGATGTGGCGGCAGATGCGATGGCCGCGCTCCAAACCTATGATTGGCCGGGTAATGTCCGCCAGTTGCGCAACATCATGGAACGGACGATCATTCTGGCGCCCGGTGATCGTATGTCGCGCATTGATGTGGATATGCTGCCGTCTGAGATTATCAACGACCCCGCCAGCACCCAAGGGAGCGGCCCGACATCGGCGATTATGGGGGCCCCCTTGCGGGAAGCGCGTGAAGCCTTTGAACGGGAATATCTGCGGGTCCAGATAAGACGGTTTTCAGGGAACATTTCCCGCACTGCCCACTTTATCGGGATGGAGCGTTCCGCCTTGCACCGTAAACTTAAGATACTGGGCATGGTGGATGATCGGGAATCTTCCGAAGACTAAACAGCGCGGTGGACCCTACGGCCTGCTGACTGTATAAAGACGATGTTCCCGGATTTTTTAGGGAATAGCGACAGACGCCTGAAACAGGCGCAATCGCGGGAATAATGACCCGCCAATTATAGAAAAGGAATGAACAGTGGCTGACAAGACCAACAACCTCCAAGATATTTTCCTGAATACCGTGCGGAAGGCAAAGGTGCCCGTGACGATGTTTCTCGTCAAAGGCGTCAAGCTTCAGGGCATCATCACCTGGTTCGACAATTTTTCGGTCCTGTTGCGGCGCGATGGTCAGTCGCAGCTGATCTACAAGCACGCCATTTCCACAATCATGCCCGGTCAGCCGATCGATATCCCGGCGATGCGTGAAGCCATTGGTGATGGAAAGCGTCAGAAGTCTTTGCAAGACGTGTTCCTTGGCGCGACCGAGCGGACGCAGACGCCTGTCACTATGTTCCTCGTCAACGGGGTCATGTTGCAGGGGGAAGTCGCGACGTTCGACCTTTTCTGCCTTTTGTTGCAGCGCGATTCCATGGCGCAGCTGGTCTATAAGCACGCCATCTCGACGGTGCAGCCGGCCCATCCGCTGAACCTCGCCGAGGAAGAAGAAGCCAGCGATTGAGCGTTTTTAATCGACAGGAAGACGATGGCTTTGCGCGCGGTGCCAAGGCCATCGTTGTCTATCCCGAAATAGGCCTGAGCAGCCGCGATCCGGAATCGCGGTTGGATGAAGCGTCTGGCTTGGCCGAGGCGATTGGCCTCAACATTGCTGGCTGGGCGAGTTTCAAAATTCGCGCAGCGCGGCCTGCGACTCTCTTTGGGGCTGGGCAAGTTCAGGACATTGCCGCCCGTGCGGCGGCCGTTGAGGCGGATCTTGTCATCATCGACGGCGCGCTGACCCCAGTCCAGCAGCGCAATCTTGAACGTGAGCTCAAGGTCAAGGTCATTGATCGCACGGGCCTTATCCTCGAAATTTTCGGGGAACGGGCGGCCACGGCGGAAGGCCGTTTGCAGGTTGAACTGGCGCATCTTGATTATCAGGCCGGTCGCCTCGTCCGCAGTTGGACCCACCTTGAGCGTCAGCGCGGCGGCTTTGGCTTTTTGGGTGGCCCCGGCGAAACGCAGATCGAGGCGGACCGCAGGCTCATCCGCGATCGGATGGCAAAGCTGCGTCGTGAGTTGGAGCAAGTGCGCCGCACGCGCGGTCTGCACCGCGATCGCCGGAAAAAGGCACCTTGGCCCGTCATCGCTTTGGTTGGTTATACCAATGCTGGAAAATCGACGCTGTTCAACCGGATGACCGGTGCGACTGTGATGGCGGAAGACCTGCTGTTCGCCACTCTAGACCCCACAATGCGGCAGATATCCTTGCCCGGCATCGACAAGGCCATTCTTTCGGATACGGTGGGTTTTGTGTCTGATCTGCCAACCCAGTTGGTGGCAGCGTTCCGGGCGACACTGGAAGAGGTCAACGCCGCCGACCTGATCGTCCATGTCCGCGACATTTCGCATCCGGATAGCGATGCGCAATCAGCGGATGTGGAATCCGTGCTGACCGACATTGGTGTGTTGGGGGAAGGGGTCTTCCCCTTGATTGAGGTTTGGAACAAGATTGATCGGTTGGACGCAGACGGCCTTGCTTTCCATAGGCAGGAGGCCGCCCGCCGTGAGAATGTCGTGTTGGCGTCAGCGCTGACGGGAGATGGCTTGTCTGAGCTGGAAGAATTGTGTTCTCGCCATCTGACCACGTCGCATCGCCTGCGGGATATTGTCCTCGGGACGAGCGACGGTGCACGACTGGCATGGGTTCACGCGCATGGACGTGTTCTCGGCCAGCAGATCAACGGGGATCAGGTGACGGTCAGCGTGCGCATGTCTGACGAGGATTTTGGTCGGTTTGAATCCCGCCGCGCTTAGTCGGCTCGCTTTGCCTCTTGCCACAGGGCTTCCATCGCATCGAGGTCTAGGTCGGAAAAAGCATCGCCCGCCATGGATTCCATTGCGCGAAAGCGGCGATCAAATTTTGCGGTGGCACGACGCAGCGCGGCTTCGGGGTCGATGTCGATCTTGCGCGCCCAGTTGACGACGGCGAAAAGCAAGTCGCCAATTTCATCTTCGCGCGCGTCCTGATCCGCTGCCGCCTCAACTTCAGCAATCTCCTCGAAAATCTTGGCTTTGGCACCTTCGGCATCCGGCCAGTCAAAGCCGGTTCGTGCCGCGCGCTTCTGAATTTTTTCCGCGCGCAGCAAGGCGGGCAGGCCAAGGGCAACTCCGCCAAGCGCACTGGCATCGGCATTACCTTCGCGTTCCAGCGCCTTGATGCCTTCCCAGTCGGGTTTCTCCGCATCTCCAAACACGTGCGGGTGGCGTCGCAGCATCTTATCGGAGATGGCCGTGGCGACGTCGTCAAAGCCGAAATGCCCAGCTTCCTCTGCCATTCGGGCATGGAAAACGACCTGAAATAGAAGATCGCCCAGTTCATCCTTCAGCGCGGGCAGATCATTGCGCTCAATTGCGTCCGCTACCTCATACGCCTCTTCAATGGTATAGGGTGCAATGGTCGCAAAACTCTGTTCCACATCCCATGGACAGCCCTTTTCGGGATGTCGCAGCTGCGCCATAATCTCCAAAAGCTGGTCGATGGATCGCGGATGTGATGCGGACACTTAGGCGGCCTCCTCATGGGGAAGCCTGTCGGGTGACGTATTGGGCTCTTTGGGTCAATCCCGTTGGGTGTTGATCGCGTCAAAGATTTTGGCACCCGCCATCAGGACGGCCAGAAGGCACGCCCCAAACATGATCCATCCGATCCTGCCGGGGAACTCATGGACATATTCTTTGCCCCGTTCGGCAGCGCCCAGCGCTAGGGCGTAGATGATGAATAACGCTTCGAAACGAGTGCGGATAATGAACGGTCGTTTGATCAGACTCAACATGACGAAAGCTGTGCAATTGCCGGGCCAATCCCGGATTTGCGTCATTTGAGATGAACAAATTTGGTAAAGTGTAAGTTAATCCGACAACAGCGCGTCGAGCGACAATGTTGAGAGAAGGCCCGCGCGCGCGCGCCGGATGTCTGCCCATAAAGTTGGCGAACCGAGTTCGGTCGCATCGATCGCTTCGGGCCAATATTTGGTTATGACGGCCGAGATGGCATCGAGTTTAGCCTCGTCTGCCAGAAAGCGTTGATCAACATCCGCCGTATCACACACAACCCGCAAGCGAAGACAAGCGGGTCCGCCACCATTTGCCATGGATTGGCGAACATCGACGGGGACAAGTTGCCGGATGGGCCCGTTGCCGACGATCATCTCCTGCAACCAAGTCCAAACAGCAGCATTGTCCCGCGCTTCGGTAGGCAGGATCAGCGCCATGCCCCCATCGGGCAGCGTCACGAGTTGCGCGTTGAAGAGATAGCTCTGGATCGCATCGGCGAGTGACACGTGGTTGGCCGGGACTTCGACAATCTCAACCTCAGGCAAAGCGGCGCGCAAATCCGAATAGAACGCGTCTTTGTCGGCAAAGGCGTGTTCATGCGTGAACAGGACCCGCTCATTCGCGACGGCGACAACGTCATTGTGGAAGGCGCCGGC
The DNA here is from genome assembly GCA_040398625.1 of Chakrabartia sp. Classification (GTDB taxonomy): domain Bacteria; phylum Pseudomonadota; class Alphaproteobacteria; order Sphingomonadales; family Sphingomonadaceae; genus Aquisediminimonas. Next base: position 52,529 of record JBBATS010000004.1, read on the forward strand.
GGCGATCGCTTCTTCTGACTGCTGGACGAACAACGCGCTGTTGACGCCATGGAGGCGCGCGACGGCACGTGACGCCTCGACATGCTGGCGTGCGGGGAAGGGGCCTCCGGTAATGCCATAGACAAAGACTTCCAAACCCGCCGTGCCGTGTGTCGCGCAGAGGCGCATGTGGTTGGCTGCGCCCTCATCTCCAAAAGGAGCTGGGACCGGGCCATGCACGGCAAAGGCGGGATGCGCGAAGGCCAGTTTCAGCTGGGCAAGAGTGCCTTGCCATTCATGGCTGCGGTGCGGCATCGTCACGAGATTGGCGACGCTCAAATGGCACTTCCCGTCTCGGGTGTCGGGCGCCGGGGACACGGTCGCCGCATTCGCTGCCCACATCGATGAGGCTGACAGGGCATTAGCCAATAGGCGTTCGTCGGCGTCCTCTTCCCGCGTGCCAAGCTGGGCGAGCCAAGCCGTGTCGGGGCGGTCCTGAGGCATGAAAAAGCCCTGGTGGAGGCCAAGCCGCAGGTTGGCGCGCATTTTCTCTACGCCCTGAAGAGCCGCCGCGCGTGGCTGGGAGGTTCCGCCCGCATTCTTTGCCGACGCCAAATTGCCGAGGCTTAGGCCCGCATAATTGTGGCTCGGGCCAATAATGCCGTCGAAATTGATCTCCGTCAGCATAGGTTAGAACCGCGAGATATGGGTGATGAGATCGCCTTCACCGACGCCCAGAAGTTGTGCTGCCTCTGGGTCGATGGCGATGCCTCCCTCACGAGGCTCCAGCCAGCCATAAGCCGCGCGAAACGCGCCCAGTTTGCCGAAGGCGACCAAGTCCTTTTCGCCCGCCTTATGTTCGCCCAAGGCCGCATCAATCGCGACGATCTTAGACTCCACCGCTTCCTTGATGCTGCGGATCTGATCGGTCCGCACGGTCATGGTCGGGCCGCCATCGAAAATGTCGATATAGTTTTCCCAATGAAACCCTTCATTCTCCAGCATCCGCATCGCAGCGCGTCCGGAGGGGTGCGGCAGGCCGATGACGGCGCGGGCGCTTTCGGGGAGCATCGCTGTGTAGACGGGGTGCTTGGGCATCAAATCAGCGATGAACTGGTTGCCGTGCACCGCGTTGAATTGGTCTGCCTGCTGGAAATTCATGCCGAAGAAGCGACCTGCCACGCCATCCCAAAAGGGCGATCCGCCGGCTTCGTCGATCACACCGCGGAGTTCGGCGAGCGTCTTGTCACCAAAGCGGGCGCGGTGATTGCGGATAAACAAATAACGGCTGCGGGCAATTAACATGCCAAGGCCGCCGGAGCGCTCCCCTGGATGAAGGAACAGGCCGCCGACTTCGGTGCAGCCTTCCAGATCAGTGGAAAGCGTCAGCATTTCCGCGCGGAATGTCTTGTCGAGTTCCACGCTGTGTTGGGTCAGCATGCCAAGCCGATAGGAGTAAAACGGCCACTTCTGCCCGACGCGAGAGAAGATTTGGCAGGTACCACGCACTTCGCCGGTTGCCGTATTCTCCATGACGAACACGAACAGGTCATCATCAACGACATCTTCGGTCCGCGCAAAGGCAGCGGCGGCGCGTTCGAGCTTGGTGCTCAGTGCTTTGCGGTCTGGCGGCAGGTTGGTGAAGCCACCGCCCGTGCGCTTAGCCATTTCATAAAGGTGCTGGACGTCGTCGGTCTGCGCGGCGCGAATGATGATGCTCACAGGCCGCCCCTTTGCGCGATGCGCAACAAAGTGAGAGCAGAAAGGCGGGCACGTTCGGACAGGCTGTCCACGATCAGAAACTCCTCATCGGAATGGATGGCACCGCCGCGCGGCCCCATAGTGTCGACGACAGGGATGCCACATGCGGCGATGTTGTTGCCGTCACACACGCCCCCCGTCGGACGCCAGTTGATTGCCAGACCCAGTTCGCTTCCGCAATCTCGAACGAGGTTAAAGAGCTTTTCGGCGGACGCGTCGATTGGTTTGGGCGGTCGGTTGAAGCCGCCATGGACGTGGCAGCAGACGTCATGGTCCCGCTTGATCGCAGCAACGGCGTTGCGGATGACATCCGTTGCCAGTGTCATGTCGTCGCGCGTCATTGGCCGCAGGTTGACCCGCAGGATCGCGAGGTCGGGCACAACATTGTTTGGGCCGCCACCATCAATGCGCGCCGGGTTGACCTTCAGTCCGGGCGCTTTGGCGGCGGCGAGACGGACGGCCAGATCGGCTGCTGCGACCAGCGCATTGCGGCCGTCTTCAGGATTGCGGCCAGCATGGGCGGCCTTGCCGTGAATGATGATCGAGAAATTGCCACTGCCCGGTCGGGCGCCTGCGAGAGTGCCGTCGGGCAAAGCGGGCTCATATGTAAGGGCGGCGACCTTGCCCTGTGCCAGTTCGGCAATCAGGCGCGCGGAGGCGTGACTTCCCGTTTCCTCATCTGAATTGATTAAAACATCATAGCCAATGGCCGTCGCTTGCGGCGTGGTTTCCAAAGCAGACAATGCCGCAAGGATGACGGCGATGCCGCCCTTCATGTCAGCGGTGCCGGGGCCATTCAGAACGCCATCTTCCCGCCAGCGCAAAGATTGGAACGGATGGTCTGCTGCAAAGACAGTATCCATATGCCCTGTGAGCAGAACCCGGACGGGCGCCTCCGGGCGAACGGACACCTGCAGATGATCTCCCCGTTGAACCTCAGTGACGGTGCCCTTGCTATCGACACTTTCGACAGGGTCTGGCGCGATTAATGTGACGTCACCTGGGAGGCCCGAGAACGCGTCCGCCAGCAGCCCGGCCATTGTTTTCAGACCAGCAAGATTGGTCGTGCCACTGTTGACGGCGGCCCAACGTTCGACCTGCGCCAACATGGGAGCATGTCCTGCATGCTCCAGCGCGTTCAGTTCTTCACCCTTCAGTCCGGTCATATCGCTTCATAGCGGTCGGCAGACCGGAAGGCGAGGGGGAGAGGGCAGCCAGACTTAGGCTTTGGCAGCGTCCGCCTGAGGCCGCGCGAATTCAGATGGCACCTCGGCATACATTTTGCGGGCCGCCGGTCGTGCTGCGATCTTTTCAATCCAGGCGAGCAGATGCGGAGTGTCCTTCGCGTTCACAAATTCCGGGAACCCGAACTGCATGCCGCCGGCAATGGCATAGTTGCACACATCAGCCAGCGTGTACTGATCGCCGATAAGCCATTCCGTCTTAGAGAGTTGATCTTCAAGCCGTTTTACCGAAACGCCGATCTTACGCAGCTCCTCTTCCAACAAGTCCTTGGGAAAACCCTTGCGGGCATTGCGCCACTTGGTCTGCTGCTCCGGCACTGGAATGCGTGCGACATAGTCCTCGAAATCCTCATCGGAATAGGCGCGCGCCATCGGGCCAATATGCCGCTCCCAGCCGATGGTGGACACGCACCAGCAGAAATATTCATCGACCCATTTTGTCCAGACCCGCATTTGCGCAACGTCGAACGGATCCTTTGGGCGAAGCGGATTTGCATCCGGGAACACATCTTCAAGATACTCGCAGATCACGGTTGATTCGGTGATGATCTTGCCGTCATGTTCCAGCGCAGGCACCTGACCGCGCGGATTAATGGCCTTGAACCAGTCTTCGTGATGTTCAAACTTCTTAGGATCGAGCCGGTGGATCGTGAAGTCGACGCCCTTCTCATACAGAGCGAGCATGGGCTTCAACGAATTGGCCCCGGGGCCGAAGCTGTAGAGTTTGAGCATGAGTCTCTCCGACAACGTTATCATTTCTAACAAATATGGCGCAGCGTGAACTGATATGCAACACATACAATCTGGATGAGGATCGTCATCTGGGTAAGCCCCCAGTCTCTTGCCAAATCGCGGCTGTTACAGCAAAGAGGTTTGGCCCTTTTCCTCCCCGGGACTATGCTGTTCGCAACCGTTCCAACAAAGGGTTCTTCATGACTGCCTATGTCTCGCGCGCCGGCCTTCAGGTTTCGCCGGTCCTTGCCGAATTTATAGAAAATCGCGCTATCGCAGGGACAGGTGTGGCGGCTGACCGGCTTTGGCAGGGGCTTGCTGACATTCTCGCCCAGTTTGGGCCACGCAATCAGGCGCTGCTCGCCAAACGTGACGACATTCAGGCCAAGCTTGATGATTGGCACCGCGCCAACCCCGGCCCGATTTCAGATATGGCATCTTATCAAACGTTCCTGACAGAAATTGGCTATCTCGTGCCAGAACCGGCCCCGTTCAGCATTGGCACGCGCAATGTCGACGACGAGATCGCCGTGATGGCCGGGCCGCAGCTTGTTGTGCCCTCGCTCAATGACCGTTTTGTTCTCAACGCCGCCAATGCGCGCTGGGGCAGCTTGTATGACGCATTTTATGGCACGGATGCCTTGGAGGCTGATCCTGCAAAGCCCGGCGGTTATGATCCTGTGCGGGGTGCCGCCGTCGTTAACGCTGCTAAGGCATTCCTTGATGACGTGGTTCCGCTTGCCGACGGCAAATGGGCGGACTGGAACGGCGGTGGTCTAAATCTATCAGACAGCTCCGTTCCGATTGTCCGGCGCGGCGATGACATTCTCCTGCGTCACAACGGGCTCGGTATTGAGATATTGATTGACCGCAATCACCCTATCGGTCGCGATGATCCTGCTGGCATTAAGGATGTTGTGCTTGAATCCGCGTTGACGGCGATTGTCGATCTTGAGGATTCCGTTGCAGCGGTGGATGCCGAGGATAAGGTGGCGGCCTATTCCAACTGGCTTGGCCTGATGCGCGGTGATCTTGTCGCCAGCTTTGAAAAGGGCGGCAAAACGCTCACCCGTCGGATGGAAGAAGACCGCGCATGGGGCGATGAAGTGCTACACGGTCGCAGCCTGCTTTTCGTCCGCAATGTCGGGCATCTGATGACCAACCCTGCAATCCTCCTGCCGGATGGTAGTGAGGCGCCTGAGGGTATTCTCGACGCTGTGTTCACCTCGCTTTGTGCGATGCATGATGTGTTGGGGTTGGGGTCGCTGCGCAACAGCCGCACGGGCAGCGTCTACATCGTGAAGCCCAAGCAGCATGGTCCGGAAGAGTGCGCCTTCACCAATGATCTGTTCGATGCCGTTGAAGACCTACTCGGCCTTGCGCGCCATACGGTCAAAGTCGGCGTGATGGATGAGGAACGCCGGACGTCGGCCAACCTTGCGGCCTGCATACATGCCGTGAAAGACCGGATCGTCTTCATAAACACCGGCTTCCTCGACCGGACCGGGGATGAAATGCACACCGCGATGCGTGCCGGGCCGATGATCCGCAAGGCGGCGATGAAGGCGAGTTCTTGGATACAGGCGTATGAAGCGCGCAACGTCCAGATTGGTCTTGCCTGCGGCCTGTCCGGTAAGGCGCAGATCGGCAAAGGTATGTGGGCAGCACCCGACATGATGCGCGATATGATGGACCAGAAGATCGGTCACCCGAAGTCGGGCGCAAACACCGCATGGGTGCCGTCACCCACCGCAGCCACGCTTCATGCAACGCATTATCACCGCGTCGATGTCTTCGCACGTCAGCGTGAACTTGCGAACGAGGCGACGCCGGGGCTGGAGCCTCTGCTCACCATCCCCGTCGCACCCGTCGGCCACAACTGGTCAGACGTAGAGGTTTGCGAGGAGCTGGAGAACAACGCGCAGGGCATTCTTGGCTATGTGGTGCGTTGGATTGATCAGGGGATCGGCTGTTCCAAGGTGCCCGACATCAATGATGTCGGCCTGATGGAAGATCGGGCGACGCTGCGCATCTCGTCGCAGCACATCGCCAACTGGTTGCTGCACGGCGTGTGCACGGCAGATCAGGTAGACGCGGCCTTTGCTAAGATGGCCGCTAAGGTGGACGCCCAAAATGCATCTGACCCGCGCTATGAAAAACTGGCGCCGGATAGCATCGCCTTCACGGCGGCGCGGGCGCTCGTGTTCGAAGGGATCAGCCAACCAAACGGCTATACCGAGCCCCTGCTTCACAAATTCCGGCAGGCCAAGAAGGCGGCCTAATTTCTAGAGAATAAGGGGAGGGTCGCTGCATGACCTATATTCTATGGGGTTCTCCCCATTCACTCTACACGGGCAAACTGCGGTCGTATCTGATCAAGAAGGAGCTGCCCTTTCAGGAGCGTGTGCCTGCCCATCCAGACTTTGGGACGCGCGTTCTGCCGACAGTTGGCCATATGGTCGTCCCGGTTCTTGAAACCCCTTCAGGCGACATCCTTCAAGACACCGGGGACATCATTGACCATTTGGAAGCTCTGCATGCGGAGCCAGTTCTAGACCCCTCCACGCCTGTCCAGCGCTTGGTATCGACTCTTTTTGATGCAGTGGGTTCGGAATATCTGCTGCCGCTCGCGATGCATTACCGCTGGACCTACCGCGCGGATCAAGACGCATTTCTTCAGGCTGAATTCGGGCGGACGATGGTCGCGGGCCACAGCCGGGAAGAGCGGCGAACTATGGCCGCCGGGATGATGGATTTCTTCGCGGGCTTCCTACCCAATCTGGGTGTCTTTCCAGAGACAGTCGATGCGCTGGAAGGGGCCTATGCCGATTGGCTCGACGCGCTTGATGAGCATTTCCAATATCACCCCTATCTGCTGGGCGGCAGGCCGTGTCGCGGTGATTTTGGGATGATGGCATCGCTGTTTGCACATCTTGGCCGAGATCCTGTTCCGGCAGGCTTGATGAAACGCAAAGCGCCGAACCTGTTCCGTTGGACCGAACGGATGAACATGGCGGGCTTCAGCGATGGGGAGTTTGCGGTCTATGGCGAAGACTATGCGCCAGAGGACTCTATTCCAGACACATTGATCGCCGTTCTCGCCTTGGTGTTCCGCGACTGGACACCGGGGCTGATCGCTGATGTGGACTGCTTCAATGCATGGGCTGCGGACAAGTCAGCCGGGGACATTGTCTCACGGGAGGGGCAGCGTCAGGTGCATCCGAACATCGGGCCAGTGTCATACCCCTTTCACGGCGTCGAAATGAAACGTGGCAGTGCGCCGCACGCGGTATGGATGTTCAGTGGCGTTCTGGATCAGGCAGGTGCGATGGATGCCGCAGCGGCTGAACGCTTTGCCCAATTGCTAAGGACCATCGGCGGTGAAACTGCCTTTTCTCTTGCTCCTATCCGTCGGATGGCGCGGAGGGATAACGTCCTCGTCCTCGTCCTCTCCTGAGTGTCAGTTGACATGTTCGCGTTTTTCCCAAGGATAGGGGGAAATGGGAGAGACAGATGACTGAAGCGCCGATCACCTCGTTCGATCCGAGCGACACGAAGATCTATACCGACGATAACTGGCGGGATCTGTTTGCACGGCAGCGGCGGGAAGCGCCTGTCAGCTATCTGCCAGACAGCGCCTATGGGCCTTATTGGTCGGTCTGCACGCTTGATCTCATTCAGCAGGTTGAGGGAAATCCGGCTGTGTTTTCGTCTTCCCATAAACTCGGCGGTATAACGATTACGGCGCCTCGTGATTTTGATGACCGGGATTTCCCCAACTTCATCGCCATGGATGGAGAACGCCACGCCGCCCAGCGTAAGGTTGTGCAGCCTTCCTTCAATCCGAGCGAAATGACACGCCGCGATGTTGAAATCCGGGAGCGGACTAAGGCGCTGTTCGATGCGCTGCCAGTTGGTGAGGAGTTTGACTGGGTGGAGCGCGTTTCCATCCCGCTGACCATGGGCATGTTGTGCATCCTGTTCGACTTCCCGTTTGAGGAACGACATGACCTGAAGCGCTGGTCCGACTGGGCGAGCGAAGTGACGCCCGACAACAGCCCGGAGCGCTATGCCAAGTTCCTCGAACAAATGGGCCAGATGCTGGCGCGCTTTGACCGGCTGCTGGAGGAAAAGCGGCAGCTTCCGCCGTCGGACAACCTCATGTCACGTATCATCCACAGCGAGGCGATGGGCAGTTTGGACCCAATGGAGCGGATCGCGAACATTGCGCTGCTCATTGTGGGCGGCAATGACACCACCCGTAATTCTATGAGCGGGTTGATTGACGCGCTGCGGCTCTTCCCAGGCACGCTTGCTCAATTGCAGGCAGACCCGTCGCTCATACCTACCGCCGTTCAGGAAATCATCCGCTGGCAGTCGCCTGTCACGCATATGCGGCGGACCTGCACGGAGGATACGGAACTTAACGGCCAGAAGCTGTCCAAAGGCGACATGGTCATCCTATGGTATATTTCAGCGAACAGGGATGAGAGCGTGTTCGCCAATGCAGACGTCTTTGACGTGACCCGCGAGAATGCGCGGCGTCATGTCGCCTTTGGCTATGGCGTCCACCGCTGTGTCGGCGCGCGGCTCGCAGAACTGCAATTGAGCAGCTTGCTGAACGAGATCATCTCCCGCAACGTGACCATTGATATGCAAGGCACGCCGGATCGCCTGCCCAGTTGCTTCCTCCACGGCTTTACAAAGATGCCAGTGGTGATGCGACCGAACTAGGGGTCAGACGCGGGCTTCCCCCCACTCCACCCAGCCAAATGGCTTGGGTGTTTTGGGCATATAGCCTTTCTCGGACTGGGCGATTTTGAAGCCCGCTTTTTCATAGGCACCGGTGATGGGCCGCGTCAGGTGACAATTGCCGCCGATCCGCTTCCAGACAGGTTCAATCCGACGCTGCCATTTTGCCGTTCCGGCATCGGGGGCAGCGCCATGTTCCAAAAACAGCGCCTTGCCGCCCGGGCGCAGGACACGCCGCATTTCTGAGAGAACCTGCTGCTGGTTGTGCACCGAACACAACGTGAAAGTGACGAGCACTGTGTCGAAGCTTACATCGGCAAAGGGCATGGCTTCCCCGATGCCTGCGCGGATATCAGCCGCCATGCCTTTGGCTTGTGCGGCTTCCCGTGATCGGTCGAGCAGCGCCGGGGAGGGGTCCAGCCCTGCGAAGCTCTTGATCCGGGCGGGGTCATAGAATTCCATATTGATGCCGCCGCCGCAGCCCAGCTCCAGCACATCGCCATCGGCCTGCGGGACGATGCGGCTGCGCGCTTTCATGATCTGCGGTTGTGCACAGCAGAAGCCGATGATCTTGGGCACCATATTGCGGTCCCACCAACCGGCGGGTTGGGCCTCATAGATGGGGTGAGAATTCTCTAAGGACATTTTCGTAAAGCTCCCGCTTGAACGGCACAATGAGATCAACCAACTCGTCGGGACGCGCCCAGCGCCAAGCCCGAAACTCCTGATGTTCGGTCGTGATGTCGATATCGGCATCGGTGCCCAAGAAATGGAACAGGAACCAGTGTTGGCTCTGCCCCCGATACTTGCCGCGCCAAATCTTTCCGATCATCTCCGCCGGAAGATCGTAGAGGTGCTGCTCTTCCGATTGGGCGACCATCTCAACCAAATGCGGCGCAATGCCTGCCTCTTCGCCCAGTTCCCGAAGAGCTGCCGTCAGTGGGTCTTCGCCGGGGTCGATGCCTCCCTGCGGCATTTGCCAGGCTTCGCTCGTGCTATCGAGCCTTTGGCCGACAAAGATGTACCCTTCGGCGTTGCGCAGCATGATGCCGGCGCAGGGGCGGTAAGGCAGGTCGGCAAAAGGATTGCTCACGCGGCGCATTCCCCAAGCAATGCCTTCAGGGCGTTGAGGCCATTGGTAATGTCCTGATGGGAAGAGGGGATGCCTCTACGCAGGCAGATGAAGCCGTGGATGTTGCCGGAGGCTTCGAGATAGGTTGTGCGAATGCCGGTCTCGATCAACTTTGCAGCATAAGCGCGCCCCTGATCCCTTAGCGGGTCAAGTCCGGCGGTGATGATGACCGTTGGCGGCATGCCTTTTTGGTCGTGCTTCAACGGTTCGATCCGCCAGCTCCCATCGCCTGCATAGGATGACATGAAAAAGTTCATCGACTCTTCGGTGAGCAGATATCCTTTTTTAAAGGCATCATAGCTGGGCCAACGGGCGTGATCGTCGACAGTGGGATAGATGGGGTATTGCGCGATAACTGGCTTAGATGCCGGCTTGTCGCGCAGCGCCATGGCTGTGACGATAGCCAGATTGCCGCCCGCGCTGTCGCCGGACAAGATGAGGCCTGTGCAAGGGATGTTGTCTGCGATCCAGCGGGTTGCCGCTTCACAGTCATCGGGAGCCGCGGGGAAGGGATGCTCCGGCGCAAGGCGATAGTCGATTGAGATGACCGGCATGTCGAGCTGCCGCGCAGCTTCGGCGCAATAAGGTTCATGCGTGTCGATGTCACCGATGACAAAGCCGCCGCCGTGATAGAAAACCATTACGGGCCCCGCCTCACGGTCAGTGCGTGTGTCATAGAGCCGGGCGGGAATGGTGCCAGCTGGGCCGGGAATGGAAAGGTCACGCTTGACGGCGATCTCTCCCACATCAGCATCTGCGACATGGCGCATCGCCTGCATCATGTTCCGCGCATCGGAGATCGGCAGTTCATGCATTGCGGGACCTTCTTGGCCGTTCAAGAAGGTCAGAAAGGCAGCTGTGTCGGGGCGAACAAAATGGTCAGACATGATCTCTCCGGCGAATGTTGATTTTTTGGATGCTTATCGGTCGATCACGGCCGCGTCTATCCGCAAAGCACAACTGCCCGTCGTGACAGTTTTCCTATTTTGGTTTCTGCGTAATAGCTGCATAGAGGCAACCAAACAGAACCTTGCAGGATCCTGAGTACATGGCCACCGCCGCGCGCATTGACGCACCCGATAACGCATCTCCCCTTCAGAGCTCTGAAGCCGTTGTTGTCCGCTTTGCGGGCGACTCTGGTGACGGGATGCAGCTGACCGGTGGGCAATTCACATTGTCATCCGCGCTGGCTGGCAATGATTTTGCGACATTCCCGGATTTTCCGGCAGAAATCCGCGCGCCTTTGGGGACGTTGTTCGGGGTTTCCGCCTTCCAGATCAACTTTGGTTCGACTGAGATTGAAACCGCCGGCGACGCGCCAGATGTGCTCGTTGCAATGAACCCAGCGGCGCTGAAGACCAACGTCAAGGATTTGAAGCCCGGCGGGCTCATCATCGCGGATAGCGGCGAGTTTACCGCGCGTAACCTCGCCAAGGCTGAATATGATGCGAACCCGCTTGAGGATGACAGCCTCGGCAAGTGGCAGCTCATCCAGTTCAACATCTCTCAGCTGACCTTGGATGCCGTGAAGCCGTTCGGGCTTGGTAATAAAGAGGCGCTGCGCTGCAAGAACATGTGGACGCTCGGCCTTTCGCTTTGGATGTTTGACCGCGACCGTCAGCCGATCATCGACTGGTTGAAGGATAAGTTCGCCAAGAACCCCGTTCTAGCGGATGCGAACATTGCCGCGCTCAACGCAGGCCATGCTTACGGCGAAACAGCGGAAATTGGTCAGCCGGGTATGGTCGCCATTCCACAGCGGCATGTGAGTGCGGCGCCTGTGGAGCCCGGCCTCTATCGCACCATCACCGGTGCAGATGCTGTCGCTTACGGACTTGTTGCGGGTTGCCAACTGGCGGACGTGAAGATGTTCTTCGGCGGCTATCCGATTACGCCAGCGTCCTCCATTCTCCATGCCTTGTCGCGCCTCAAAGAATATGGCGTGATGACCTTTCAGGCGGAAGATGAGATTGCGGCCATCGCCTCGGCCATTGGGGCCTCTTATGCTGGCCAGCTCGGTGTCACGTCGTCGTCTGGCCCGGGCATCGCGCTCAAGACGGAAGCCATTGGCCTTGCTGTGATGACCGAGCTTCCGCTCGTGATCGTCAATTCGCAGCGCGGCGGTCCGTCAACGGGTCTTCCGACCAAGACTGAGCAGTCCGATCTCTATCAGGCCGTGTATGGCCGCAATGGTGACACGCCACTTCCCGTCATCGCGGCGCGATCCCCGAGCGACGCGTTTGACTGTGCGATTGAAGCTGTCCGCATTGCGACGCAGTTCATGACGCCCGTCATCCTGTTGACCGACGGCTATATCGCAAACGCGGCTGAGCCTTGGAAGGTGCCGGACATGAGCACCTACCAGCCGTTTCCGGTCACGTTCCTTGATCATGTGCCCGAAGGCGGGTTCAAGCCTTATGGGCGCGACAACAAGCTGGCGCGTCCATGGGTAAAGCCCGGCACGCCCGGCCTGCGTCACCGCATCGGCGGCATCGAAAAGCAGGTCGATACAGGCCACATCAATTACTCGCCGGAAAACCATCAGGCGATGACCGACCTTCGTAAGAACAAGGTGGACGGCGTTGCGGACCACATCCCTTATCAGGATGTTTGCCTGGGGACCACGTCCGGCAAGCTGGCGATAGTTGGCTGGGGATCAACCTTTGGTCCGATCCATCAGGCTGTGCGCCGCGCGCGTGCCAAGGGGATGGATGTAAGCCATATCCATCTGCGCCACATCTGGCCGATGCCGAAGAACTTGGGCGAGTTGCTCAAGAGCTATGACACCGTCATCGTGCCTGAAATGAACACGGGCCAGTTGAAGACCGTACTGCGGGATCAGTATCTCGTTGACGCCAAGCCACTGAACAAGGTGTCGGGACAGCCGTTCCGCATCGCTGAAATTGAAGCTGCCATCGAGGAGGCACTGGGCTGACGCGGAAGCGTTGTTGCCCTGCAAAGGATACGCCATGAACGACATGACCCCCATCAAGACGACCCCGAAGGACTGGGAAACCGATCAAGAAGTTCGCTGGTGCCCCGGCTGCGGGGACTATGCGATCCTGAAGGCCGTGCAGCGCACTATGCCAGAAATCGGTGGGACGCCCGAAAACACGGTGTTCGTCTCCGGCATCGGCTGCTCATCGCGCTTCCCGTATTATATGGAAACCTATGGCTTCCACACGATCCACGGCCGTGCACCGGCAGTGGCGACGGGCGTGAAGCTGGCCAATCCGGACCTCGACGTCTGGGTGATCAGCGGCGACGGTGATGCACTTTCCATCGGCGGCAACCACACGATGCACATGTTGCGCCGTAATCTCGATTGCCAGTTCCTGCTGTTCAACAATGAGATTTATGGCCTGACCAAGGGCCAATACTCACCGACCAGCCGGGAAGGGACGCGCTCGCCCTCGACGCCCTTTGGCTCGGTCGATCACCCCACCAAGCCCTGCGCCTTTGCGCTGGGGGCCGGGGCCCGTTTTGTTGCCCGCGCGATCGACGTGTCGAAGCAGCTGGTGGATGTTCTGAAGTCCGCCCATGCCCATAAGGGCACGGCCTTTGTTGAGATTTTCCAGAACTGCATCGTCTACAACGCTGACGTTTTCGCAGGCTTCACCGAAAAGGCGAACCGGGACCATCAGCTCTGGCTGGAAAATGGCAAGCCGATGCTGTTCGCTGGCGACACGAAGGGCATCGCCCTTGATGTCGCATCACTCAGCCTGAAGGTTGTCGATGTGGTCGATGGCAATTGGGAAGCTGCAGGCGTCCTCGTTCACGACGTGACCAACCGTACAGTGGCGCACATGCTCGTTGAAATGCCGTTCGGTGAATTCCCGATGGCGCTTGGCGTTCTTTATGATGATCCGCGTCCGACCTTCGATTCTGCCGTTTTTGAGCAGAATGCAGCGGTGACGAAGGGCAAGTTGCCCAACCTTCAGAAGTTAATCTCGACGGGCCAAACTTGGACAGTGGACGCCTGATTGAAAAGAGAGGACGGGGTTTTGCGTGGATAATCTGACGCACAGCCTCGTCGGCGCTGTCCTTGGGCAGGCCGGATTGAAGCGCTTGTCAGGCCTTGGTCTGCCGACGCTCATTATTGCGGCGAACATTCCGGATATTGATGCCGGCTGTTCGGTTTACGGAATTGAATCGCTCGCAATGCGGCGCGGTCTCACCCATGGGCCAATTGCGATGCTGCTCCTACCGGTTTTGCTGACCGGTGCGATGGTCGCTTGGGATCGCTGGCAGGTGCGGCGCGGCACGCGTCCCGTCGATCGGCCCGAGGTTAAACCCCTAGCGCTATTCCTTCTCGCGTTGATCGGCACGCTCAGCCATCCGGCGTTTGATTGGCTTAACAATTACGGCATCCGCCTTCTCGAGCCCTTCTCGCATCAGTGGTTCTATGGCGACAGCATCTTCATCATCGATCTGTGGATGTGGCTCGGCCTTGGAACGGCTGTCTGGCTGTCGAGAAAGCGGGAGAAGGCGAAGCAGTCTTCATGGATGCGTCCGGCACGGGCGGCGATTGCGGTTGTGGGAGCCTATTTAGCGTTCAACATCGGGCTGACTTGGCACGTGGAGGCGAAGGCATCCAAAGAACTGGCCGACGCTGGTGTTACCAAGACGCTGGTCGTCGCCAGCCCGCCGCCGGTCATGTTCTGGAAGCGGGATATCTTTTGGCGCGACGCACGGGTGATGGGCGGCGGACACTATGACCTTTTCAGCGGACTGAAGATGGCACCCAATCGGACCAAGCTCGGTATGGATGATCCGCGCATCGCTAAGGCCGGAGCCGAGCGTGCTGACGTCGCCGCCTTCCTGTTTTGGTCCCGGATGCCCTTCTTGGTCAAAGAGGATGGCGTTTTGCGCATCAGTGATCAGCGCTTCGACAATCCGGTCACAAGGGACAGGTTCACCGTCGCGATCGATTGATCTAGGGGACTTTTCTTATGAATAGTCCCTCCATTGTCTGGTTCCGTCAGGAACTTCGTTTGCAAGATCAAGCCGCTCTATTCGCGGCTGCGGGTGAGGGGGCCTTTGTTCCCGTTTATATTCTTGATGATGACACACCGGGCGACCGTTGCATGGGCGGGGCACAACGCTGGTGGCTAAATCATTCACTCGAAAGACTAAAAACGGCATTGCCAGGGCTGGTGTTGCGACGAGGCAATTCCATGGCCGAACTTGCAAAGCTCGCGGCGGAACTTGGCACAACCCGTATTCATGCCGTCCGACATTATGAGCCTTGGTGGCGTGCGGTGGAGAGCGAGATCGCTTCAGAATTTGACCTTGTCCTGCACGGTGGCAATCACCTTGCTCTGCCCGAGACAATCCTGACCGGAAGTGGAACGCGCTATAAGGTGTTCACCCCATGGTGGCGGGCTCTGTTGGAAAAGATGCCGCCCGCAAAACCGCTGCCCGCGCCCGATTTGTCGGGGGCGGTTTCGGGAATTGCGTCAGACACTCTCGAGGATTGGCAATTGCTGCCGAGCAAGCCGGATTGGTCAACTGGCTTCAACGATTGGACGCCGGGGGAAGAGGGCGCACGCGCGGCGCTGAAAGCATTTCTGCCGAAACTGCGTGGCTATGATACCGACCGAAATCTGCCATCGACTTTAGGCGTGTCGCGCCTTTCTCCCCATCTGCATTTTGGGGAGATCAGCCCCGCGACCGTCTGGCACTTTGCCGCGCGGGACGCTGGCAAAGAGGCAGAGCCTTTCCTCCGCGAGATCGGCTGGCGGGACTATGCGACCAATTTGATCGACCAGTTCCCCGATTATCCTCAGCAAAATGGCAAGCCTGCCTATGACAGCTTCCCTTGGCGCAGAGGGCCTGACGCCGACCGCGATTTTGTGGCTTGGACAAAGGGGCGGACCGGCTACCCCATTGTCGATGCGGGTATGCGGGAACTTTGGGCGACAGGCTTTATGCACAACCGTGTGCGCATGATCGCAGCGTCTTTCCTCATCAAGCATCTCTTGATTGATTGGCGACGAGGCGAGCGCTGGTTTTGGGACACGCTGCTCGATGCAGACTACGGCGCTAATGGCTCCAACTGGCAGTGGGTAGCAGGAACGGGCGTTGATGCGCCGATGTTCTCCCGCATCATGGCCCCACTTTCTCAATCAGAAAAATTCGACGCTGGGGCGTATGTCCGCAAATGGGTGCCCGAACTCGCTGATCTGCGCGATCCCTATATTCATGATCCAGATGAATTTGGCGTCAGGCCGCGGGTCTATCCGGCGAAGATCATCGGCCACCGCGCTGCGCGGGAGCGCGCTTTGGAGGCGATGCAGGTAACGCGGGCAGAGGGCGCACGATCCCACGACCAAGAATAAAATTTGGCTTGGCGATGGCGCACTTTGTCGTAACATCGGTATCTAAGGCGTCTCAACGCCAGAAAATGAAGCAGGGGAGAGTGCTATGCGGAAATGGGTCTTGGGCGGCGTTGCCGCGCTTGTGGTGGCCGGTGGTGCCCTTTGGGCCACAGCAGACCGCGACACGCGTAACTTGATTGCCCATTTGCCGACCAACCGCGACGTGCTGTTCTGGTCAGAGCCGCAACGTGATGCTGCTTTCCGCGCGCTAGATGCACTCCCCATATTGGCCAAGGCGTCAACGGTGTCCGCAGGCGGTCCTGTTAAAGCCCTGCCACAGGGGAAAAAGCTGAACATCAATTTTGACCTTGCGCGCTATATGAAGGACCAGCGCACGGCGGCCCTGGTGATCATCCAAGACGGACAACTTCGCGGCGAATATTATGGTCTCGATTTCACCAAAGATGGCAAGTGGACGAGCTTTTCCGTCGCTAAATCGCTGACATCCACTCTGGTCGGAGCTGCGCTTAAGGATGGCTCCATCAAAAGTCTAGAAGACAAGGTGACTGTATATATCCCGGATCTGAAGGGGTCCGCTTACGAGGATGTGATGGTACGCCAGCTCCTTACCATGACGTCCGGCGTCCGGTGGAATGAGGATTATCAGGACCCGAAGTCAGACGTCGCATTGTTCAACGAACACAAGCCAACGCCCGGCATGGATGCAACCGTCAGCTATATGCGCACCTTGCCGCGCGAAGCGCCTGCCGGCAGCAAATGGGTTTATAAGACGGGCGAAACCAATTTGATCGGCGTTCTGGTCTCCAGTGCGACCAAAAAGCCCTTGGCCCAATATCTGAGTGAAAAAGTTTGGAAGCCCTACGGCATGGAGCGCGATGCAACATGGCTGCTGGGATCAACTGGCCATGAAATCTCAGGCTGCTGTTTCCAGGCGGCCACGCGAGACATGGCCCGGTTTGGCATGTTCATTCTGGATGGCGGGCGTGCCGGTGGAAAAACCGTCCTGCCAGAGGGATGGCTCGCGCAGGCGGCCGTCAAGCAGGCGGACATTGGCGCGCCCGGTCGTGGCTATGGGTTCCAATGGTGGACCTATGACGATGGCAGTTTTGCAGCGCAGGGCATCTTTGGGCAGGGGATCTTTATCGATCCCAAGCGTCGTCTTGTGATCGCCAGCAATGGCAATTGGCCCAAGGCGACGGACGACTCGTTAGAGGCGGAACGCGACAAGCTTTATCGTGCAGCTCAGGCGGCTGTGGATGCCGAGGCTCAGCCGTAACGGGCCAAGAGGTTGTCGAGAACGGCTTGGCTCAAGAGGTTCGCAAAGGCGCAGCCGACGCGGGCACCGTCGTTCCAAGCCACCTCGGCTTGAAGGCCCGATAGGCCCGGCAGGGTGATCCAGCATAAGGCCCCCGGACGCATGCCGGTAACGGCATCGCAAGAAAAGCCGGCAATCGACAGGTCAGTGACGACCACCTGAAATCCCTGCGCACCGGAAGGGCGCAGCGTTGCAGGTAGTTTCAGCGCAATGCGAGGCGCACACCGGTCTTCCTGCGCCGCGCGCGCATAGGGATCATGAAGGGCACCAAGATACGTCGCAGTCATCGCTCAAGTCCTTTCTTGAACGTTTCAGAACAACGATAATTTGCGTTATTTTGGTTTTGATCTGGTTAAACTGATTGGTTAACGCGTTCGCGATGGACCGAGTCAAAGCCGCTCGCGACGAGGCGCGCTATGGCCTGCCCGACAGCCGCCGGTGGCTGGATCGTGGCGGGGTCTTCACCCGGATAGGCCTTTTCCCGCATCTTGGTGGCGGTGGCACCCGGATCAATGATGGCGACCTTGATGCGTCCGACATTACGGTTCTCTTCGGCATAGGCCGACAGCATCACTTCAAACGCTGCTTTTGACGCGCCATAGACGCCCCAGAACGCGCGGGGACGGGCGGCCACGCTGGATGTGACGCCGATCAACTGGGCCGCATCGCTCTTGCGCAACAGGGCATCGAATGCCGCGAGCATCGCCTGCTGCGCGCTGACGTTCAACGTGAAGACCTCCGCAAACTCCCGGGCATCCGCATGTTGCAGCGGGGAGAGGGTGCCGAGCATTGCGGCATTCAGCACAAGTATATCGAGCTTGCCCCAGCGGGCCTGCACGGCTTCTGCCAGTCGCCCGATGGCCTCCGCATCCTTGAGGTCCAGCGGAGCGATGGTCGCGCTGCCACCGGCATTGTGGATGCGATCTTCGACCGCTTCTAGGCTCTCAACGGTCCGGGCCGTCAGAATGACATGCGCGCCGGCGGCTGCCAGTGCCTCGGCAGTTGCGGCCCCAATGCCCCGACTTGCTCCAGTAATAAGGGCGATCCGGCCCTGCAGCGGCTTGTCGCTCATACCACCCGCTCGGCCAGCAGGCTGAGTTGGTTGAGTGGCTCCATCTCATCCTGATCCGTCAGGCGGGTTGGATAATGGCCGGTGAAACAGGCGTCGCAATATTGCGGACGAATTTCGTTGCGGCGCTCTTCCCCGACGGCCTTGTAGAGACCGTCGATTGAAATGAAGGACAGGCTGTCCGCCTGAATGAAATTGCGCATGCCTTCCACGTCATGGTTGGCCGCAAGCAGCTTGGCCCGTTCAGGCGTGTCGACCCCATAAAAGCAGCTGTGGCGCGTGGGTGGGCTGGCGATGCGCATATGCACTTCCTTTGCCCCTGCATCTCGCATCATCTGAACAATTTTGAGGCTGGTCGTGCCGCGCACGATGCTGTCGTCAATCAAGACGATCCGCTTACCTTCGATAAGGGCACGATTGGCATTATGCTTCAGCTTCACGCCCAGATGGCGGATATTGTCCGACGGCTGAATGAACGTCCGCCCCACATAATGGGAACGGATGATGCCGAGCTCAAATGGAATGCCCGATTGCTGGGCGTAGCCGATGGCCGCAGGGGTGCCGCTATCTGGCACGGGAACAACCAGATCCACGTCGACCGGATCTTCCTCGGCCAATTGAGCGCCAATCGCTTTGCGGACGGAATAGATGCTTGATCCACCGGTGATCGAATCCGGTCGCGCGAAATAGATGTGCTCAAAAATGCACGGGCGCGGGTAGGTAGCGGGGAAGGGGCTTATCGAGCGGAGGCCTTCTTCGGTGACGATGACAATTTCGCCTGGCTCCACATCACGCACATAGTCTGCGCCAACGATGTCGAGAGCGACGGTTTCTGACGCGAAGACATAGCCATCAGCCAGCTTGCCAATAACGAGAGGGCGAATGCCGAGGGGGTCGCGGCAGGCAATCATACCTTCAGGTGTCATGCAGATCAGGGCGTAAGCACCTTCGACCTGCTTGAGCGCATCGATGAACTTGTCCAGCAGGGTGCGGAACGTGCTCGTCGCAACGAGATGGATGATGACTTCCGTATCGCTGGTGGACTGGAATATGGCGCCTTTGCGGACCAATTCCTTCTTCACCGTCATCGCATTGGAAATATTGCCATTGTGCGCCACGGCAAAGCCGCCCGATGCCAGATCGGCGAACAGGGGCTGCACATTGCGCATGGAGGTTTCGCCGGTGGTCGAATAGCGGACATGGCCGCAGGCGACATGGCCGGGCAAGCCGCGGATGATTTCATCACGGTCAAAATTGCCGGCAACATGGCCCATCGCACGATGCGAATGGAAATGCGTTCCATCCCAGCTTGTGATTCCCGCCGCTTCCTGACCGCGATGCTGCAGCGCATGGAGCCCTAGGGCGACAATGGCCGAGGCCGGATCCGCGCCCCACACCCCGAAAATACCGCACTCTTCGCGCAGCTTGTCATCATCAAATGGATTGGTGGAGAGCATTATGAATCGCCCGAAATTGCGCCCGACAAGGGCGGCATATAGGCTTCGCTCTTAGAAATGGAAGGCGCAATGGGAGGCAATCCACAAGACAAGCGCGCAGACATCCGTTATGGCGCAAGATTATGACGGATGAGAGAAACTTTGCCCCCCGCTTTGATGAGAAGGGCCTGTTGACCGCGGTCTGCACCGATGCGGTCAGTGGCGAGATTCTGATGCTCGCGCACATGAACGCTGAGGCTCTAACGCACACACTGGAAACCAAGAAGGCAACATTCTGGTCGCGGAGTCGTCAAGCACTGTGGACCAAGGGCGAAACCAGCGGCAATGTTCTGCATGTTGTTGAAGCGCGCGTTGATTGCGATCAGGATGCGATTTGGCTTAAATGCCGTGCGGAAGGCCCCGCTTGCCATACAGGCGCGCGGAGTTGCTTTTACCGGGTTATTGAGGACGGAAGTCTTCGCTCGACCGACTGAAATGAGCGCCGTGAGAGCCTGTCACAGCGTTGAAACAGGCCTGTTGACCTTTACGTATACGTAAAGTAGAAATCCCGCATGTCGAGTGCCACCGTTGATATCGCCGATCCGCGCGACCGTCATCAATATTCTATCTCAGACCTGTCTGATGAGTTTGACGTGACGCCGCGGGCGTTGCGCTTCTACGAAGATGAGGGGCTGATTTCTCCGATCCGTCGGGGCCTGACCCGCGTGTATACGAAGCGGGATCGGGCGCGCTTGGCTTGGATTTTGCGGGCGAAGCGGGTTGGCTTCAGCCTCTCCGAAATCCGCGAGATGATCGATCTCTACGACATTGGAGATGGCCGTCATCAACAGCGTCAAGTGACACTTGAAAAGTGTCAGGCGCGGATTGATCTGCTAAAGCGGCAGCGGGTTGATATCGATGCGCACATTGATGAACTCTCGCGCTTCATCGACGTCGTGAAGAAGGCCGATCCCGCGCTCGGCTGATTGAACTATGTTCGTTGACTGTAGTCCGTTTTCGGAGACCAGATAATGCCCCAATATACCGCGCCCGTCCGCGATGTTCGTTTCGTGCTGGATCATGTGATCGGGCTGGAACGCTATTCCAACCTTCCCGGGTTCGAAAATGCGACACCCGACATGGTCGATGCCATCCTTGAAGAGGGTGGTAAGTTCATGGCCGAAGTCCTTTTCCCGCTTAACAAATCTGGGGATGAGCAGGGCTGCACGCGGCATCCCGATGGCACTGTAACGACCCCGGATGGCTTCAAGGAAGCCTATAAGGCCTATGCCGAAGCAGGGTGGACGACGCTCGGAGCACCCGCGGAGTTCGGCGGGCAGGGGCTTCCCCATGTCATCAATATTGCGATGGAAGAATTCCAAGCAACGGCCAATCAGGCGTTTGCCATGTATCCGGGGCTCGCAGGAGCGGCGGTCTCCGCTATACTCGTCGCAGGCTCGGAAGAGCAGAAGCAGACCTACGTTCCCAATATCGTTTCCGGCAAATGGGCAGGCACGATGAACCTGACGGAGCCGCATTGCGGCACCGACCTTGGCATGATCCGCACGCGCGCTGAGCCACAGGCGGATGGCAGCTACAAAATTTCGGGCACGAAGATCTTTATTTCCGGCGGAGATCAGGATCTTACGGAGAATATCGTGCATCTGGTGCTCGCCAAGACACCGGGTGCGCCCGACAGCACCAAGGGCATTTCGCTCTTCATCGTGCCGAAGTTTCTCGTGAACAAAGACGGCTCTTTGGGGGACAAGAATGCCGTCAGTTGCGGCTCGATCGAGCATAAGATGGGCATCCGGGCGAGTGCCACCTGCGTCATGAACTATGACGGCGCGACCGGATATCTGGTTGGCGAGGAGAATAAGGGCCTGGCGGGCATGTTCGTGATGATGAACATTGCTCGTCTGGGCGTCGGCGTTCAGGGCCTCGCGCAGGCCGAGGGTGCGTATCAAAATGCGGTCCAGTACGCGAAGGACCGTCGTCAGGGCAGGTCACTGACGGGTGTTAAAGATCCGAACGAAAAGGCGGATACCTTGTTCGTGCATCCGGACATCCGCCGCATGTTGATGGAGGCGAAGGCCTTTACCGAAGGCATGCGTGCTTTCGCGCTTTGGGGCGGTTTCCAGTCTGATCTGGCGCACAATGCGCCGACAGTTGAGGAGCGCCAGACCGCGGACGATCTGCTCTCGCTGCTTATGCCCGTGATCAAGGGCTATGGCACCGATAAGGGCTATGAGGTCTGCACCAACATGCAGCAGGTCTTTGGCGGCCACGGCTATGTTGAGGAATGGGGCATGAGCCAGCGCGTCCGCGATGCGCGCATTGCCCAGATTTATGAAGGTGCCAACGGCATCCAGGCGCTTGATCTTGTCGGCCGAAAGCTGCCGGCCAATGGTGGGCGTGCCATTCAGGCCTTTTTTGCACTCGTGGCCACAGAATGCGACGCTGCACAGGGTAAGCCAGAGCTTGAGAAGATCGCGTCTGCTCTTGAGGCAGCATTGGGCGACCTTCAGGCCTCAACAATGTGGTTGATGGCCAATGCCATGACCAATCCGGACAATGCGGGTGCAGGCTCGGTTGCGTATATGCATCTGACAGGTGTCGTCGCCATTGGCCTGATGTGGCTGCGCATGGCGACAGCGGCGCAGGCGGCGCTTGAAGCTGGAACAGAAGACAGCGCCTTTATGAACGCCAAGCTGATTACGGCGCGTTTCTATGCGGAGCGCAGCCTGCCGGAAACAATCTCGCTGCGCCGGAAGCTGGAAGCCGGCGCCGAGAGCGTGATGGCGTTGCCCGTTGAGGCGTTTGCGGCCTGAATTTGCGTGAGGGGTTGGCCGAAGGGCGCCCCTCATACGTCGCTTCATTTAAGTTGATAATATATATTATGTAAAATATGGATATATGCAGAAGGCCCCCTCACAAGGTATTCTGACGTTTTTGGCTCTTAGGGGTTGAGTACAAGCGTGTCGCCTTCGACACGCCATCCCTTGAGCGTGTTGAGAAAATTCATGCCCAACAAGTTGGTGTCACCCAGGGTGTCGGACACGAGCACAGGAAAGTCCTGCCGCTTGATTGGGCCAACGTTCAGACGCTCCAGCCGCGCCCGTTGCATTTCAGCAGTGCCGTTGGCCGTCTCGACCACAACTGGAAAGCCAGACGCATCGATATCCACATTTGCGGCCTTGGCTGCGGCCAGAGACATCGACGTTGTGGTCGCACCACTATCAACCATGAAGCGCACGTCTTTGCCGTTGACCGTTGCCACAAAGCTGAAATGACCGTTGGGATCGCGAGGCAGTCGTAGTGTCCCGTCTTCCTGAAGGCCGTCGTTCAATCCCAACTCGGTCGCAACGCGATCCCACACGATCTTCAGGTCAGATCTGAATGTAAATACGACGAATAACGCGGCGAAGATGAGCACCCACGTCAGCGCCATTTTCAGCGTTTCGCCCAAGGGCAGACGCCGCGCAAACAGGCTGGATGCGACCAGAACGAGCAACAACACCGCATAGATGAGGCTACCCGTATCGTCGGTCATCTGGCCTTGGCCTTTGAAAAGAGAGTGTAGAAGTTATCGGCGGTTGTCTGGGCCAGATGCTCCACGCTCACGCCGCGTAAATCCGCCAAAAACCGGCCCGTATCTGCCACGAAAGCCGGCTCACAGCTTTTTCCCCGATGCGGAACGGGGGCCAGAAATGGTGAATCTGTTTCGATCAACAGGCGCTCCTCCGGGATGCGTGCGGCGGTCTCCCGCAGGTCTTGCGCATTCTTGAAAGTAACAATGCCTGAAATTGATATAAAAAGTCCTAATTCCAATGCAATATCGGCGAATTCTCCACTTGCGGTGAAGCAATGGATCACACCGGGGAAGGGCCCCTTCCCCATTTCCTCGCGCAAGATACGGGCTGTGTCTTCCTCTGCATCGCGGGTATGGACGATGACAGGTAGACCGGTTTCCCGCGACGCGACCAGATGCGCGCGGAAGCTTTCCTGCTGCTGCTCACGGTCGCTGTGATCATAAAAATAGTCGAGGCCCGTCTCGCCGATCGCGATGACCTTCGGATGGTCGGACGCTGCCACCAACTGGGCTGTATCGACATCGGCGTGGCTGTCCGCCTCATGCGGGTGAATGCCCACGGAAGCCCAGATATTCGGCGCTTTTTCAGCCGTTGCGATGATATCCGCCCATTCACGCTTACGCGTTGAGATGTTGAGTATGGCAGAAACGCCGGCTTCCGCTGCACGCGCCAGAACAGCGTCCTGATTTTCGACCAGACCCTTATAGTTCAGGTGGCAGTGGCTATCGATGAACATCAGGCGTCTTCTGCAGGCAATTCCAGCCGCGGGAAAAGCGGCGCAGGGGCTGGCAGGGCAAAGCCAGATGCACACAGACGGTCATACCAGTCTGTATCGGCAAAGGCCGCATAGTCGCGGTCACCGGCTGGAATGCCCAACTGATCGAGCATCTTGCCCGTGGACGAAGGGATGATCGGCTGCACGGCCAATGTCAGGTCGCGAATGGCCTTTACGAGGGTACGAAGGACAACACCCATTCGCGCTGGATCGGTCTTGCGCAGCGTCCAGGGTGCCTGCGCATCGATATATTGGTTGCAGGCAAAGACAGCGCGCATCCAGGCGTCGAGCCCCTGCGAGAAAGCAAGGGCTGCGAATTCACGCGGCACATCATTAGCGCACGCTTCCTGCACCAACGACAGGAGTGCCGTGTCATCCGCGGTATCTTCTCCCTCATTTGGCAATACGCCATCAAGGTTCTTGAAAATAAACGATAATGTCCGCTGCGCGAGGTTGCCATAGCTGTTCGCCAATTCGGCATTGACCCGCGTGACAATCGCGTCTGCGCTGTAGCTGCCATCCTGCCCGAAACTCACTTCGCGCATCAGGAAATAACGCAGCGCATCGACGCCGAACAGCTTCGCCAAATCCATCGGATCGACCACATTGCCGAGCGATTTCGACATTTTCTCGCCGCGGCTCAGCAGAAATCCATGACCGAATACCTGCTTGGGCAAAGGCAATTTGGCGGACATGAGGAAGGCCGGCCAATAGACGGTATGAAAACGGACAATGTCCTTACCGATAATGTGCAAGTCCGCAGGCCAGAAGCGGGCAAAATCGCCTTCTTTGTCGGGATAGCCGACACCGGTCATATAAGTCGTCAGCGCATCGACCCAGACATACATGACATGGCCGGGAGAGCCGGGAACCTGCACACCCCAATCAAAGCTGGTGCGCGAGACGCTGAGATCTTTCAGGCCACCTTCAACAAAGCGCAGCACCTCATTCCGGCGGCTGTCCGGGCGGATGAAGTCAGGATTGTCGCGGTAGAGCGCGAGCAAATCGTCCTGATATTTGGACAGGCGGAAGAACCAGGTTTCCTCTTTCGTCCATTCAACCGGCGTCCCTTGTGGGGAGAGCTTTTCGCCCCCTTCCCCTTCGATCAGTTCACTCTCATCGTAGAAAGCTTCATCGC
The DNA here is from genome assembly GCA_040398625.1 of Chakrabartia sp. Taxonomy (GTDB): domain Bacteria; phylum Pseudomonadota; class Alphaproteobacteria; order Sphingomonadales; family Sphingomonadaceae; genus Aquisediminimonas. The sequence continues at coordinate 77,796 of JBBATS010000004.1, forward strand.
GGACGGAGTACCAGCCTTCATACCGGTCAAGGTAGAGGTCATCATTGGCGGCCATTGCTTCCCAAAGGGCTTGGCTGGCACGCTTATGATCGGGCTCGGTCGTTCGGCAAAAACGATCATAGGAAATGTGTAGAGTGTTACACATCTCCTTGAAATAAGATGACATTTCATCTGCAAACTCGAGCGTATCACGCCCGAGCGCACGGGCCGTTTGCACCATCTTCAGTCCATGTTCGTCTGTGCCGGTGATCAAACGAACATCGCGGCCCATAAGGCGCTGGAAACGGGCGATCGCGTCGGTTGCGATGGCCTCATAAGCGTGGCCAATGTGTGGACGCCCATTGGGGTAAGCAATGGCGGTGGTGATATAAAAGGGTGTGCCTGACATGCCTCAGGCTTTAGCGGATGATCCCGCCGGGGCAAGCGCTGCGACATGCCCGGCCATTGAGAAAACAACCTGTTGCACGTCAAGCGACCCTGCAACCGCATGTGCCGCAAGGCTGCGGGTCGCTTCCCACTGCTTTAGGGCAAGGCCCAAGGCGTCGCCCGAGCGCTGGCGGGCGGCAGCTGCTAGAAAGGCAGGCGTCCGTTGAAGGAAGACTTCGTAGCGGGCCTGCGCTGCCTTCCCCGACAATTGCTGGCTGAGCGAGAGACGCCGTGCGTTATCGGGATCGCCATAGGTGATGAGGTCTTTCAGAGCCGCATCGATGGCCGCGATATCCAGTCCCGCATAGTGCATCGCCCGGCCCGGAGAGCCGTCTCCGGCTGCAACAAGTGCAGCGACCTCCGTTGGATCCGCGTCGGGCAGCTGTGCGCGCAAAACTGAAGTCATGGTGGCACTGTCCAGCGGGGCAAAGCGCAGCACGCGGCACCGGGACCGGATGGTGGGCAGCAAGCGCCCGGGGCTATGCGATACGAGCAGGAAGATTGTGCCCTGTGGCGGTTCTTCGAGCCGTTTAAGCAAGGCGTTGGCGGAAGAGACTTCAAAGGTTTCGGCCTCATCAATCAAGATCACGCGACGCGATGACATGGACGGGACCGTTGCGAACAGGGGATTGAGGGCGCGGACCTGCCCCACCTTGATGCTGCGCGCGCGCTCTTCACCTTCGGGCCAGTCCAGCCTTGGTTTTGCAGCGACCTTTTCGTCCTTAGGCAGGCGGTCGATCAGGGCAAAATCCGGATGGCTCCAGGCATCGAGCAGCTTGGCTGCGGGATGTTGAAATGGCACATCAATGCCGGGTGTGGCCGGATCGAGGCCCATACCTTCGGCCAACATCCGCCTTGCGAACTGCATGGCCGTCGAAAATTTGCCGACACCTTGAGGCCCGGTCAGCAGCCAAGCATGGTGCAGACGTTCCCCATGCAATGCCGCACGAAAGGCCGCGATGGTGGCGTCATGGCCGAGGATCACCGTCAAAGCAGGTCCGCCAATGCGTCAAGGATACGCGTCGTCACGTCGTCCGGCGTGCCACTGGCGTCTATGATACGGAAGCGTTCCGGCTCCTTGGCGGCCAGATCGCGAAAACGGGCGGCGACGCGATTATAATAGTCGGCACCCTTTGCCCCCATCCGGTCGGTTTCAGCAGAGCGGGCAGCGGCGCGACGTGCGCCTTCTTCCACCGGCAGATCAAGAACGATGGTCCGGTCCGGCAAGAGGCCGCCGGAACCGACGCGGTGCAGATCGAGAATGTCGGCGTCTGAAATGCCACCGGCGCCGCCCTGATAGGCTCGCGTGGAATCAACAAAGCGATCACAGAGGATCCATTTGCCTGCGGTCACTGACGGGCGGATCAGCTTGTCGACGTGGTCTGCCCGAGCGGCAGCAAAGAGCAACGCCTCTGTGGCATCATTCCATCTGTCTTGCCCACCCGACATCAGGAGGCCGCGAATAGCCTCAGCGCCCTCTGTCCCACCCGGCTCGCGGGTGGTGACAACGTCAATACCACGCTGCATCAGCGCTTCGGCCAGACGGCGGATTTGGGTGGATTTGCCCACCCCTTCCCCGCCTTCCAGCGTGATGAAGCGCCCCGCCAAGATCAGAGCCCGAAGAAGGACAGGATGCCGAGCCAGATCCGGCGGAAGAAGCCTGCTTCCTCCACATCCGCCCCTGCGACGAGCGGAACAATGGCCGGCGGTGTGTCGGCAGTGGTGACGACGAGGTCGGCAATATGGTCCCCGGCCTTGATCGGGGCCGGGATTGGCCCTGCATAGCGCACCTTCATCGTCATCGCCGGCTTACCGCTGCCAGCAGGAACTGAGATGGTGATATTCTGAGGGGCGACAAGAGTGACTTCAGACTCACTGCCGTTGGAGACTTCGGCCTTGTCGACCGTGGCGCCCTTGGCAAAGAGCGGCTGCGTCGACCATGCCTTATAGCCCCAATCCATGAGCTTGACTGATTCAGCGATGCGGCCGTTGAAGCTATCCAGACCGGCTACAACCATCACAAGACGACGACCATTTTGTTCCGCAGAACCCGTAAAGCCATAGCCTGCCTCTGCGGTGTGACCTGTCTTCAGGCCATCGGCACCGGGGATTCGCCCGAGAATCGGGTTTCGGTTGGCCTGGACGATGTTTTCGCCCTTGCCCATCGTTTTGCCCCAGCTGAATTCCTTCTGCTGGTAGAATTTGCGATAAAGGTCCGGATAATCACGGAGTGTCGAGACGGCGAGTTTGGCGAGGTCCCTCGCGGTCACCTGCGTCCGGCCTTCATCGGGCCAGCCATTTGAGGTCCCGAAGCTGCTGTTTGTCATGCCCAGCTTTTTCGCTTCGGCATTCATGCGGGCAACGAAGGCTTCTTCAGTACCGGAAATGCCTTCAGCTAGCACCACACAGGCGTCATTGCCTGACAACGTCACGACGCCATGAAGGAGGTTCTCAACGCTCACTTGCTCACCCGGAGAGAGGAACATGGTCGAACCAGCAGCGGGTCCGTGCCATTTGGCCCAGGTTTCGGGCTTTACGGTAAACTTCTGATCGAGCTTGAGCTCACCCTTTTTGATCATGTCGAAGACAATGTGCGTCGTCATCATCTTCGCCATAGAGGCGGGCGGCATCTTTCGATCTGCATCCTTGGCATAAAGAACGGCGCCGGATGAGAGATCGATCAAATAGGCTACTGGTGCGGTCGTCTCAAAAGGAGGTGCGGCCGCAAAGACCGGCAACGCCGTCGCCGACAGGAGGGCAACGGCGTAAATGGCTGGTTTCATGAACTAATCCCGAAATTGCGACTCAGCGCGTGATTCGAGCGTCTCGATACCCTTTTGCAACCAGAGGTCCAAGCGCGGCGCGCGCAGCGGCTTCGCTTGGATAGGGGCCCTTGCGGACACGGAACAGATTTCCGGCGGGCTGAACGCCGCCGCCGATCTGCTTGGCCACCTGCTGTGCCTTCCATCGGGAAGATAATGCAGCCACCTGCACATAATAGCCTTCTGAGACATAATTGGGCTGTGGTGTGGGTGCAGGTCGCTGCCAGCGCGGCGCAGGAGTAGCGCGCCGTTGACGGGCCTGCTCCACCACAAACCCATCATCGAAAGGCTCGGCTTGCGGCCCACTGGCATCATCATCACCGGTGACGGCCCAATGTGTTCCTGTGTCTGTGCGCGGCCCTGCGCCGTTGGGGGCTTGCGCTACCGGAGCTTTTGGACGCGGCTTTGGCGCGGGCTGTACTTCAGTTGCAGCACGACTAGCCGTTTTAACAGCCGCCAGCGCACCTGCCTTTTTGCGCAGAACAACCAGCAGCGCTTCTGGCGTGTCCATCCGGTCACCAGCGACTTGCCCCATGCGAAGCGCCGCCTTTTCCTGATCGGTCGGATTGGCCGCCCGCACACGCAGCGGCGCTTGTCCGACGGGATCGAGCAGAAGCTGGCGCGCAGCCCCTGCCGATAATTCAGCCAGCGCGCCCGCCCGGCCAAGCGCGGGTCGTGCCGAGACGCGGGCCACGATGGTGCGGCCCGTATCTAGCCGCGTGATTTCGACATAGCTGGGAACGGGAAGAGAAGGATGGGCGATCCAGACGCCAGATGGGCCAAGCGCTGCCCCTTCCCCGACTGCGCTATCGGCGCCCGGCCAGACCACTTGCCCGACCTCATCATACATTTTGGCTTCTTGGGAGAGGACTTCGGGGTCTTGCGCGATGGGCTGTTGCGGAAAAGCGCGTTCGCCGCTGACATCTGGCCATTCCGGCCGAGCTTGCGCGACACCCCATAGGGCACAGCCCGCCAACAGCGATGCCGCTGCCGTAAATGTTTTAGTCCGGAACCCCAGTCGCAACCGCATCGGCCAACAACCCCACAGAAAGAGCGTAAAAGTTTGAGCAGTTATAATCGAGGATGACCCTGTAATTTCCGGTTAACAGCCAAGCAGGCGTGTTTGGCCCGTCTGGTTGGAACAGGGTGACCATCTCCGTATCCCGCAAGGTGCCGCGTTGTGGTTGCACGCCGAGTGCACGCCATTCCGCCACTGTTCGCCACTGGCTATGGCGCGAAAAAACGCGCTCACAACGGGGAGAAACTGTCCGCGCGGCAAAGCGGGATGTATCAATGCTGCCCGAAATCGACGCGGGCACACCCCACGGCACGCCGCGTCGCCATCCGGCATTGACGAAATAATTGGCAATGGAGGCCAGCGCATCCGGCTCACTCGACCAGATATCGGCGCGGCCATCCCCATCCCCATCGCGGGCCACGCGCAAATACATGGACGGCAGAAATTGAGGATAGCCTGTTGCGCCGGCCCAGCTCCCCTTCAGCTTGGCACGCGGATAGCCACGGTCCATCATCTTAAGCGTCGCGATGAACTCCGCGGTGAACAGCTCCCGACGACGTCCTTCATAGGCCAGAGTTGCGAGCGAATTAAGCAGATCAAAATTGCCTGTGAAGGAACCATAGTTGGTCTCATGCCCGTAAATGGCCATCATGATCTCTTCAGGGACGCCCGTTTCAGTCTCCACCCGCGCCAGCAAGGGCCGAAGCGCCAGATATCGGGAGCGACCCCGCTCAATCCGCGAGGCATCCACATGTCGCGCCCGATAAGGAGCAAATCGCGGGATGGCTGTTCCCGGTGCGCCACCCGGTTGGGCACGGTCCAGCTCCACCACACGTGGCAGGAAGGTCAAATCCGGGATAACCTGATCGAGCGTCCGGGCAGAAACGCCCTCGCCAGCCGCGCGCGCGCGCAGTTGTTCCGTGAAAGAACGAAAACCAGATTGCGCGGTTGCCGCGCTCGTTGATGGCATCTGAGCAAAGGAAAGACTATCTGCGCCGGTATCCGGCACCGAGGCTGATACCGCCAGCACAGCGGCAAATCCAAACACACGAGAAGTCACGCCCCACATTCCGTCAAATTGGCAGAATTGAACCCTCCTGCCAACCCGCCCCGTCGTGCCCCTTGCACGTCAGGCCGACCTGACGCTAAAGGCCCCCCCAGCGCGGACAGGTGGCCGAGTGGTTTAAGGCAGCGGTCTTGAAAACCGCCGTAGGTGGAAGCCTACCGTGGGTTCGAATCCCACCCTGTCCGCCACCTCTCCAAGATTGTTATCTATCATTCTCGAATCCGGTCAGGTGCCGCCAAGATTGTGGCCTGAAGTCCACTTGGCGGGGACATCTTCTTGCGGCTCGTTCTGGGGCGTTTGAGCACACCCCATTTCTGCCGCGAAAGACCCCGGGGGCTTTGAATGCCTCGGACGAGCCGAGGATATCCAATGCGACTTAGCTTCATATTCGAGCGTGGGCAGGCTTCAGGTCGGCGTGCATCAACTTTATGATAGGCTCGAAAACAAAATCGGGATTGCGACGAACAGTATCGTATTCGCGGTCAAAAAATCTATAATCTGATTAAATGACGATTTTATGCTATCAAAATATGCAAACACAAAATACCATTATTTAACAAACGGAAATCATTCCGTTTAATGCGACATATTTGCTCAACTTTGCCGCTCATTTTGAGCGTTTTATATAAAACGTAGTAGCGAGGGTCACGGGTCGCTTCGTGATTTATGGGAAATGGCTATTTCGCCAACCCCATTCCGGAGGTTACTATGAACATTATATTATTCTGGAACAACGTTTTGCTTGAATGCTCTCGCCGTGATTTTACGCGGGGCTATCCAAACAGTCAGCAGCCCGGCCCAATACGCACCTCGCGTGCCATGGCAATTGTTCACCTTGCGATGCACGATGCAGTTGCATTCAAGAACGGCCTGCCAGCAGCGGCTTATCTCAACAAAAAGGGGATCCCCCACACAGTCGGAGCGCCTCCATCGGGCACTGTAGATGAAATCGTTGCGGGAGCGGCCGTCACCACGTTGAAGGCTATGTATCCGCGCTATGCCGCATTCATTGATGACAACTACGATGGCGGCAACAATGCTCGCTTCAACTACGGCGAGGAAATCGCCAATGCGTTGCTTGCTGCGCGTGTAAATGATGGCTCGGACGTGATGGTGGCACCTCCGCAAGCTGCGTCTCCGGTGTACGGTCAGCACAGGGCCGATCCTTTTGCGCCAGGTCAGCCTCGGCTCGGCCTTGCTTGGGGCAATGTAACTCGCTTTTCTGGCGCTACGCATAAGCCGCTGGCCCCCTACCCTGGTCATGGGACGCCCGATCTATTGGCGGATGCCGCCTTCAAGACAGACTATGACGAGGTTGTGGTCTATGGCGCGGAAGATCGCCGAAGCCGTTCCGCAGACCAGGAACGGATTGGTGTCTACTGGGCCTATGACGGTGTGATGAACCTTGGCGTTCCGCCTCGGCTCTACAATCAAATCGCGCGCAAGGTGGTCGAAGGCAGGTCCCTCAGTGTTGCACGCACTGCTGAGTTGTTCGCACAGCTCAACGTTGCCATGGCAGATGCCGGGATCGATGCCTGGCACTATAAATACATTTACGATCTTTGGCGTCCGGTCGTTGGCATCCGCGCAGAGAAGTCCCCCCACGGCGATCCGTTCTGGTCACCCTTGGGCGCGCCGCAGACAAATGTAGTCGGTCGATCAACCTTTACCCCGCCATTTCCTGCTTATCCTTCAGGTCACGCAACCTTTGGCGCGGCCCTTTTCCAATCGCTGCGACTGGCGCTGGACACCGGGGCAGGACCGATGACTTTGGCAGAGGTTTTGGCTGAGGATGGCGCCGGCAATCCTGCCAATGCAAATGAGACTTTCACCTTCATGTCCGACGAGTTGGACGGCATCGCCACAGATTCCAATGGCTCGGTTCGCCAGCGTGTTCCGGTCACATATACCAACTTTGCCCGCCCCGTTTGGGAGAACTCAGTCAGCCGAATTTACCTCGGCGTCCACTGGCGTTTCGACGGTATTCCCCGGAACGCTGCTGAGAACATTGGTGGGGTCCCTTTGGGGCTCGCCATTGGTGAAGACGTGCATGCCTTTTTCAATACCGGCACGTCACTGGGCGGATCGGTTTAACCGGCGGGCAACGGCCTGCGCGCACTGAGTGCTCCTTTTCGAGAGGCACGTCGGCCGACGCTTCACCCGCATTTCGAGGAGATAATTTATGTTGGAACCGAAGTTTTTCTTGGAAAATGTTCATGTCCATCAGTTTTATCAGGATCGCCTGATCGACTGGCTGCGGCCATGGCGTCTCAAGTCGACGCCAGACATATTGATCGTCGTCGATGAGGAGATTTCGACGAGCCCTTCTGACTCATTTGGCATTGCGACGGTCATCGATCTGCTGCGAAATGCCCAAGTCGGCTGCATGACATTCAACGTCGATATCGCGCTGCGCAACATGAGCACCCCTGCCGTCATGCCAAACCCGGGGCTAACCCAGCCCAAATATGTTGGGTTCCGTTTTGACATGACCGATGGCGGCAACCACGTGATCGACAAGTATGAGCAGATTTGGTGCTTCGGGTTCAAACCCAACAATTCCGGCAGCACGAACGATGCGATCATCGATCAAACTTTCGCGATGCCGGCTTCCGACGACGAACTCGTCAAGCTCGACAGTTGGATGAAGTTGCGCAAGGGCGGTTTGTTCGGCACTGGAGACCACCATTTTCTGGGTGCTTCGATGTGCCGCAGAATCCCGCGACTGGGGACGATGCGCCGCTGGACCAATGCGGATGGCGTGCCGCCGCAATTCTCAAACGAGCGGATCGACACGCTAAGGCCCCCGTCGGCGGCGTACGAACCGGGCGCACCTGGCGGACCACTCGAACTCGGCAATTTTTTCCATCAGGGCGATCTCGTTGTCCAGCCAATTCAGTGGGTGCCCTGGCAGACGGTCTATTCGCCGGTCTTTAAGCGCAAGCGGCCTCATCCTGTTTTATGTCACCCGACACTTGGGCCAATCAACGTCATGCCCGACCATGCGCACGAAGGGTGGATCGTCGAGTCGCCCAATCTAGCGGCACCCAATAAGTTTAACGGCGATCCCGAATATCCCGACGCGATTGACGGCGGCCCGAAGCCCGAGCCGGTCGTCATCGCCTTCGGCAGCAATCTAGGACATCCGCCCTACAATTTTGAAAAGGGGTTGCAGCCCGCGCGGTCACGTAACCCGATGATCTCGGTCTATGATGGGCATCGCGCCGGTGTTGGGAGGGTTGCGACGGATTCGACCTGGCACCATTGGATGGACGTCAACATCGACACCATCAAAGCTGCTGATACCGACGATTGGAAGAAGATCAGCCGATATTTCATCAACCTCGCAGTGTGGCTAAATCCGCCGGGCTATTCGACCAATTGCTTCTACCTGTCGGTCGTGGCCAGTCACCTGCAATATCCTGGCTTCCAGGAGTATCGCCTCGGCGCGTCGACACAAGAGCTTGGACTTGCGCTGAAGAACCACTTGAGTTGGCATTACGGACCGTGCTGGGTCACTGAGATTATCTGGCGCCTCGTCTATGAACTCGAGATTATCCCCATCACGCGCTTGTTCGACATGCGCAAGAAGTTAGCTGATCGTGAATTTGTGGCGGATGATTTTGAGGTTATGGTTCTGGGCAATATGGTCGAGGCGACCCTCTTGCCAGCGCTGGCGATGAAAGGTGAGCTTGATGACGAGACGCGCAAGTCCTTCCGCATCGATGCAAGTCCGGATGTCGAGCCTTTACTCGAACCCGAAAAGCTGTTTCGGCCTGCTGTTGAACAGGGGCTAAAGGCCTTTATCGAAAGTGTCGAAAACGGAGCCAAGGAGAATGAAAGTCTAGCCAAGGCTTTAAAGCTCTGAACAGCAGAGGCAGGGAGTTTTGGGTGACCGAACTCCCTGCCAACTTAGCGGGACGCGCAACAGCATAAAGCAGATAACACTAATAGCGGCTTGAGGATGGTCCTCGCCGCTCGCCGACCTGCATGTTCCATGTTTTTGATCTACGTCATGTGAACCGCAGCCGCGCGCTCATACTTCAAGAGCTATGATCGGCTCGCGCTCTCCCGATAACGGCGTCCAGTGTTATTTAAGATGAGCGTCAGCCTCGTCCTCCGGGAAATTTTGCCCTTTTATGTCCGGTTGATTGTGCTCGCGGCGGTGACGCTCTTTGTCGACCTTGTCCTGCACCTGACCGACACAGTGTGGGTTGGGCGCTATTTAGGGATCATCGGTGTGATCCTGATCCTGCTTTCCTTTGGTCATTCGCTTCGTAAACGCGGCTACATCAAAAGTTCGAACCCGATGCGCCTTTTGTTGCTGCATGAGTGGCTGGCCTGGGCAGGGTCGACATTCATTCTCATCCACGCAGGCATTCATTTCAATGCCGTCCTCGCTTGGCTTGCCGTGGCGGCCATGGGCGTGAATATCGCAAGCGGGCTGACGGGAAAGTTTCTCGTCCAACGGGCGCAGCGCTGGATGACGAAATCGCGGGCGACTCTTCGGGATCAAGGGATAGAAGACGCGGCCATAGAACATCAGCTCTTCTGGGATAGTCTCGCCGCCCGATGGGTTAAAAAATGGCGGACGATCCATCTGCCCATTGCCGCGGCCTTTGGCCTTCTCGCCACTGCGCACATCCTTTCAACGTTTCTGTTCTGGGGGTGGAGATGAAGCACCCCGTCTGGATTGGGCTGGCGCTGGTGCTGGGGGTGATCATTTACCTGAGCTTCGTGCGCCCGCACGAAATGTTGAGCCCCGGCAATCTCATCCCTGCCCATTCCCCGCTGCAGACGGACTGCTTTGCCTGCCATGCTCCGCTTCATGGGGTTTCGGTCGACCGGTGCATCAGTTGCCATGTTGTCGCAGACATAGGTCTGCGTACGACCAAGGGGGTGAAGATCGCGTCTGGTCAGGGCCGTCCCCCATTTCATCAGGCTCTGGTGGAGCCAAACTGCATGGCCTGCCATAGCGACCACGCCCAGCCCAAACTGGTTAAATCGCGTACGCTTAAGTTTGATCATACGCTTTTGAAGGCAGAGGCACGCGCCAACTGTCAATCTTGCCACATTCCGCCGCGCGATGCCTTGCACAAGTCACAAAAGATGGCTTGCTCAACCTGTCATCAGCCTTCTGGATGGACGCCTTCGACGTTTGATCACAACCGCTTCTTCACGCTTGATAAAGCTCACAATACCGCCTGCACAACATGCCATTTGGGCGGTGATTACAAGCGCTACACCTGTTACGGTTGCCATGAACATCAACAGGCCGCCATCATTGCCGCGCACCGTGAAGAAGGCATGATCAACATCGAGAAGTGCGCGCGCTGCCATCGCAGCGCCGAGGGTGAGGGCGAGCGAGAAGGCGAAGGCCGTAAGGATTAATCTTCCGCAATCTGTTTTGGCCCAGTCGCCGATCCCTTAAAACGGAATGTGTTGTCCGTCCCACGCGAACAGTCCGCCGGTTTGGGATGCGTCTAGTTGATCCAGCACAGCTAAGAGCGCCGCGGCACTCCGGTCCGGAGTGAACAGCTTCGCCTCTGGCACTTTGCCCTGAAAAGGTTGCGAAAGCGGCGTATCCACGGTGCCCGGATGCAATGTCACACAGAGCGCCAGCTTGTGCGACCAAGAGAGTTCCACCGAACAGGTTTTGACCAACATGTTCAGGGCCGATTTGGAGGCGCGATAGGCATGCCATCCGCCCAGCCGGTTGTCAGAAATAGACCCGACGCGGGCAGAGAGCGCTGCAAAGACGGCTTTATCGTCCTTGCGGAGTTTCGGCAGAGCGTGTTTGGCGATCATCGCCGGACCAATGGTGTTGATCTGAAACGCGCGGGCCATGGCTTCCGCATCAAGCGCGCGCAGGCTCTTTTCTGGTCGGATTTCCGCATCGTGGAGAAGGCCGGTCGCAACGAAGGCAAGATCGAGCGGGCCATCGGCTGACGCCTCAGTGACGCACTCTGCGATGGACGCTTCATCCGTGAGGTCAAACCGAAGGCCCCTTACCTTTCCCGCTGACGGACTTATGGTGCGTGCAGCGGCATAGATCGCGCTGCAATTGGCGTCTCCCGCCAAAGCTCGCACAATCGCCGCCCCTATCCCGCCGCTGCTCCCAAAGATGAGCGCGCGGTAGCCGGGCCTGAGGCTGGAAAGCTGAATATCTGCCACTGCTCAGGCCCGTTCCTTTGCCTTAAATGTCGACGACGATCTTGCCGAAGTGCGCGTTTGCCGCCTGATGGCGGAAGGCATCCCCCAGTTGGGCCAGCGGGAAGTGCTTGTCGAGCACAGGCTTGATGCCGGTCGCATCGATGGCGGCGATCATATCCAGTTGCTGCTGGCGGCTGCCGACCGTCAGGCCGATGACGCGCAACTGCTTTGCCATGAGTGTGGCTGTCATGACTGGACCCGCAAAGCCAGCGAGAACGCCGATCAGCGCGACGTGACCCATGGGTTTGGCGGCGATCATTGACTGGTCAAGCGTCCCGGAACCCCCGACTTCGACAACATGATCCACACCGCGCCCGCCGGTTAGGCCGAGAACCGCGGCGCCCCATTCCGGTGTTTCCTTATAGTTGATGAGATGATCGGCCCCCAAAGCCTTCATCCGTTGCATTTTTTCATTGGATGAGGACGTTGCAATCACGGTCGCGCCCATCGCTTTGGCAAATTGGAGGGCAAAGACCGAAACCCCGCCCGTGCCCTGAACGAGGACAGTGGCGCCGGCCTTGATTTGTCCGTCTACGACCAGCGCCCGCCATGCCGTCAGGCCCGCACAGGTGAGCGTTGCGGCTTCTGCTGCAGAATACCCTTTGGGCACATGGGTGAACCAGCTGGTCGGCGCGGTCACGAATTCACGGGCATAGCCGTCAATTCCGTCCCCCGGGACGCGCGTGAAGGCCGTGGCAGGCGGCGTGCCATCGAGCCAATCCGGAAAGAAGGTGGAGACGACCATGTCGCCCACGGCATATTCGGTCACGCCTTCGCCAATGGCGACAACTTCACCCGCGCCGTCGGACATCGGAATACGACCGTCTGCCGTTGGAAGCATGCCAACAACAACGGCAAAATCATGATAATTCAGGGAGCTGGCGCGGAGGCGAACCTTGATTTCCCCCAGCCCGGGCGCGGGCGCATCCGGCATGTCTACCAATGCCAAGGAATCGAGTGATGTGGGCTGTTTGATTTGAATGGCTTTCACTGGTGTCCCTCCTGAAGAATCATGGCCGTTTCGGCTTGACGTGAACGTCACCCGGGTCAAAGTGCAAGGATAAAGAGCAGATGCAAACGCACGCACAATGAAACTGGAGTGGATATGGCGGCCGAATTTGATCTTGTTATCCGCGATGGTACTGTCGTCGATGGGACGGGAGGAGCTCTGCAGGAGGCAGACATCGCTATTTCCGGCGGCAAAATAGCGGCTATTGGCCAATTTTCGGGATCTGGCGTGGAAGAAATCGATGCGCGCGGCCGCATTGTCACCCCCGGCTTTGTTGATGTGCACACCCATTATGACGGTCAGGCCATTTGGTCTGAAGAAATGTCTCCCTCCTCCTCCCACGGGGTGACGACAGCCGTCATGGGGAATTGCGGCGTCGGCTTCGCGCCTTGTCGCCGGGAAGACCACGACATGCTCATCAATGTGATGGAAGGTGTCGAGGATATTCCGGGCGTCGTTATGGCCGAAGGGCTACCTTGGAACTGGGAGACATTCCCCGAATATCTGGACGTTGTGGCCGCTGGCAAACGCGACATTGATGTGGCGGCTTACCTCCCCCACTCCCCATTGCGGGTCTATGCCATGGGCGAACGCGGCGCGCGGCGGGAGCCTGCGACCAGTGAAGATCTGGCGCGGATGCGGCAGTTGTCGCGCGAGGCGATGCAGGCGGGTGCTCTGGGCTTTGCGACGTCGCGCCTGTCGATCCACAAGACCGCCGATGGTGGCAGTATCCCCACGTTTCAGGCGGATGTCGATGAACTGCGCGAGATCTGCGCCGGCATGGCCGATGCAGGCACAGGCACTCTGCAGATCGTGCTCGACGCCTTTGTGGGGTGGGATAAGGAATATCCCATCATTGACGATCTGATGCGGTCCTCTGGCCGTCCAGCAACCTTTACGCTCGCCTCGGGTAACGAAGGGCCTCCACGCTGGCGAGGCGTGCTCGATATGATGGAGCAGTCCAAGGCGCATGGCGGCAAGGTGACAGCGCAGATCATGCCGCGCCCAATCGGTTTGATCGGCGGCCTTGAGCTGTCGGTCCATCCGTTCATCATGTGCCCGAGCTGGCAGAAGATCGCCGCGCTTCCGCTCGACCAAAAGGTTGCCGCGATGCGCGATCCTGAACTTCGCCGCGCGCTCCTGTCTGAAACGCCCGAGCCCGGCCATCCCTTCAATGCGCTCGCCCGCAATTGGAAGTGGATGTACGCGCTGGACAATCCGCCCAACTATGCGCCGCCGCCGGAAGCGAGTTTCGCGGCAATTGCAGAAGCCCGCGGCGTTTCCCCCGAAGAGGTCATTTATGACCGCTTTCTGGACACGGACGGCAAAGGCTTTTTCCTGGCCGCGCTTGGCAACTATGAGAACGGAAAGCTGGATTCGGCGCATGAGATGCTCGTTCATCCCGATTGCGTTCCAGCGCTGGGCGATGGCGGTGCCCATTATGGCGCGATTTGCGATGCCAGCTATTCAACCTTCCTCCTGACCCATTGGGTTCGGGACGGCGTGGAGAATAAGATTGGCCTTGCCGACGCAGTCCACATGCTCTCCGCAAAGGCGGCGCGCGCGGTTGGGCTCAATGACCGGGGTGTGCTGCGCGTCGGAGCGAAGGCGGACGTGAACGTCATCAATCTAGATGCCCTCACCCTGCATCTGCCAGAAATTGTCCATGATCTGCCCGCCGGTGGAAGGCGACTGGACCAGAAGGCCACAGGCTATGACGCGACCATCGTTTCCGGTGCCATCATCCGGCGGCATGACCATTCGACGGGTGCCCGCCCCGGCGCGCTCGTTCGTGGCGCTCAGGCAGCGTAACTTCAATTCAATAAGATAACGGGACGGCTAACTTCATGAAGATGCTTGAAGGCATTCGCATCATTGATCTGACCACAGTGATCTTCGGTCCTTATGCGACGCAGATGCTCGCGGACCTTGGGGCCGAAGTCATCAAGATTGAAAGCCCGACGGGTGATACGCCGCGCTACATGGGCGGGTTCAAGAAGACGCCCTATATGGGCGGCACGCATATGACGGTGAACCGGGGCAAGAAGTCCGTCGTCTTGGACCTCAAAAAGCCAGAGGATGCAGAGGTTTTGCGCAAGCTGATCTCCTCGGCGGACGTCTTCGTCCACAATGTCCGGGCCAAGGCGATTGGTCGGCTGGGCTTTGGCTATGCGGATGTGAAGGCGATGAAGGCTGACATCATCTACGCCCATTTCGCAGGCTTCAGTCAGGATGGCCCCTGGGCCGACTGGCCAGCCTATGACGATGTTATTCAGGCAGCGACGGGCACGGCGTCGCTTTTGCCGAAGGTCGATGGCAACCCCTCCCCCCGCTATTTCCCCTCGCTCATCGCCGATAAGGTCTCCGGCACATATGGTGCGCAGGCCTTGCTCGTCGCGCTCGTCCACAAATTGCGGACGGGCGAAGGCCAGCATGTCGAAGTGCCGATGCTCGATTGCTTCGCCAACTTCATGCTGACCGAGCATTTGCAGGATCAGGTGTTTGAGCCGCCGCTCGGCCCACCCGGCTATCCGCGCCAGTTGGATCCCAACCGGCAGCCCTTCCCTACTAAAGACGGGCATCTCGTCATCGTGCCGTACACAGATGCGAAGATCATCAAGCTGTTTGAGCTAATGGGTGATTCCGATTTCCTCGCGAACGAACCGTTCAACACACCCATGGGCCGGTTCCAGAACATGACACCCATTTATGGACGGATCGGGGAACTTACCCCGCAAAGAACGACGGCAGAGTGGGTCGAACTCCTCACAGCCAATGATTTTCCCGTCATGCCCGTCGCTGATTTGGGCGATGTCATTCACAATGAACATCTGGTGGCCACAGGCTTCTTCCAGTTGGCAGAGCACCCGACTGAAGGCACGATCCGCCAGATGTCGCCCCCCGTGCGTTATTCAGCCGACAAAGATCGGCCCATCGGCTTTGCACCAACGCTTGGCCAACACACAGACGAGATCAAGAGAGAGGTTCAAGGCTGATGCTGACCAAGGGCGACGAATATCCGATCCACCAGACCCCGGAGCCGATTGCCTATTCAGGCACCGACCGGAATTTTTACGACCGCTATTTCTTCAACGGCTACAAACCCGATGGCAGCGACTTTTTCGCGATCGCCTTCGGTGTCTATCCGCACCTGAACGTCGCGGACGCGCACTTCTCCTGCATCCGTGGCGATACCCAGCATTGCGTTCACGCCTCCCGACTTCTCAACATGGAGCGGATGGACCTGAACGTCGGCCCGATCACGATTGAGATCGTGGAGCCGTTGAAGTCGCTGCGTGTCATCGTAGACAATCATGAGGGGATTTCAGCGGACCTGACCTTCACAGGCCGCGCCTTCCCGTTGGAGGAACCGCGCTTTATCCGCCGCGTCGGGCCCCGCACCTTCATGGACTATACCCGCCTCACCCAGAACGGCCATTGGCAGGGCTGGATCGAAGTCGACGGCGTCCGTCATGACGTCAGCGGTGCTGTCGGCACGCGAGACCGCAGTTGGGGCATCCGCCCCGTCGGGGCTAGCGACCCGCAGCCCACGGTGCCGCAGGTCATCCCCCAATTCTATTGGCTGTGGAGCCCGGTCAATTTTGACGATGGGGCACTCTATTTCCACGTGAATGATGATGCCCATGGCCGCCCCTGGAATACGCGCGCCGTCTGGTGCCCCGATGGTGCGGGCGCTCATGAGATGGTTGAGAGCGAAGCCTGCAAGATGACCACTGTGCTGAAGCCCGGTTGGCGACATGCAGCGTCGGCCGAGATGACAGCGGAACTGCCCGATGGCCGCAAGATACTGGCGACATTCGAACCGGGCACTCCCTTCCTGATGCGCGGTATTGGCTATGGCCATCCAGAGTGGACGCATGGCGGCTGGAAGGGTGAACTCGCCGTTGCCCGCGAGGATATTGACCTGACAGCGATTGAAGCGGGACGCGCCGATCATCTCCACATTCAGGCGATCTCACGCGTCACCATGACGCTCGGCAATGAGGAACGTCGCGGCACCGGCATCCTCGAACAGCTCATCCTCGGCGCTTATGAACCGCTCGGGCTGAAGAGCATTTTCAATGACTGAGGCCGTCCCTACCCTCGCTGAGATGACGCCCGACTGGCTGACGCAGCGGCTGCATGAGAACGGCTTTGGCGCGACTGTTTCGGCGGTAGAAACCGGCCCCATCGGCACTGGTCAGGTGGGCGCGACCTATCGCCTGAAGCTGACTTATGCGGGCGACCCGAAAGGTGCGCCGCCAACATTGGTAGCCAAGCTGCCGTCCAACGACCCCTTGAGCAAAGCGACCGGCAAGTCGCACATGACGTACATTCGCGAAAGCCGCTTTTACCAGCTGTTCGCGGGTAAACGCCCGATGGCTGTGCCCAACCACCTGTTCATCGCCTTTGATGACGAGAGCCATGATTTCGCGCTGCTCATGCATGATCTGCCGCGCCATGTGCAGGGCAACCAGTTGCTCGTGCCTACCCGTGGCGAGGCGGAACTGGCCATGGACGCCGCCGCCAGCATCCATGCCGGCTGGTGGGGTGACCCCGTGCTCGACACGTTCGACTGGTTGAACGGGACCAAGGCTGTGCCCCCGCAGATTGACGGCGAAGCGCTTTATACAGCCTTCTGGCCTGCTTTCTGTGACCGCTATGGGGACCGCGTGAGCGACGCCATGAAGACTGTTGGTGAGGCCTATTACGGCAATATCCAGCGCTGGTCAGACAGTCGCGCTGGGCCACGTTGCCTGACGCACAATGATTTTCGGCCTGACAATATGCTCTACTGCCCCGATGACGCGGAAAAGCCGATCATCATTGTGGATTGGCAGACCGTGGGCGTCGGCAGTGGCGCTGGTGACATTGCCTATTACCTCGGCACCGCGATGGACCCAGCGACGCGGATGGCAGAAGAACGCGGTCTTCTGGCGCGCTACAGTGTTGGTTTGGATCGCTATGGCGTGCCGGCCTCAGATTTGGCGGATCAATGGGACGCCTATCGCGCGGCCTCTTTCGCCGGGATGATGATGGGTGTCACCGCGTCGATGGTGGTGGTGCAGACGGATCGCGGTGACTCCATGTTCCTCGCTATGGCCGAACGCTCCGCTCACATGGTGCTCGACCATGCGGAGGTTGCGCTGCAATTTTAATGGGTTGGCTGGGCGTGATGGCCCAGCCTATTCCATCTCCAGAATGACAGCGTCCACCGCAAGGCTCTCACCGGCCGCCGCGTTCACGCACTTCACTACGCCTGCCTTTTCGGCGCGGAGGATGTTTTCCATCTTCATCGCCTCGACAACGGCAAGCGGTTGCCCTGCCTCGACCTTGTCGCCCGCAGCGACGTGGATCGCGGTCACGAGGCCCGGCATCGGGCAGAGCAGGAAGCGCGACAGATCCGGCGGGACCTTCTCTATCATGTACGCGGCGAGCGGCGCGACATGGGCAGGCAGGCAGATTGCGGTATGTGAGGCGCCGCGTGTCGTCAGCTTAAAGCCTGTGCGGGTCTTAGAGACCTTCACCGCCAATTCCTTGCCGTCGATATCCGCTACGACCAGTCGGTCGCCCGGCGTATATTCCAGCCCGATGTTGAGATGGTCGCCATCGACGAGCAGGTCTTCCTCGCTCACATCAACCAGATGCGTGGCGCCGCCGATACGGACGTGCCATTCAGCGGGCGGATCAAGGTCATCACCAAGCTGCCCATCAACCTGACGTGCACGGTCTGCCTGCGCACAGGCCATGAAGCCCGCAATGCCCGCCAATGTCCGCAAGAGATCGTCAGACGTCGCTGCGCCTGAGAATCCGTCAGGATATTCCTCGGCGATAAAGCCCGTCGTCAGGTCGCCCGAGCGGAAGCGCGGGTGCTGCATGATGGCAGAGACAAAATCGATATTGTGGCCAAGGCCTTCCAGTTCGAACTTATCAAGCGCTGCGATCTGCTTGTCAGCCGCTTCGTCGCGCGTTTTGCCCCAAGTGATCAGCTTAGCGATCATCGGGTCATAGAACATGGAGACTTCGCCGCCATCGGCGACGCCATCATCGACGCGGACGCCATCGACGCCACGGATGTCGCCTGCCCAGCCGGGTACCGGCGGCTTGTAGCGCGAGATACGGCCCGTAGACGGCAGGAAGCCGCGATACGGGTCTTCGGCATAGACGCGGTTCTCGATCGCCCAGCCGTCAATCTTGATGTCGTCCTGCGTCATGGTGAGTTTTTCGCCATAGGCGACGCGGATCATCTGTTCGACCAGATCTATGCCGGTGATGGCTTCCGTCACAGGGTGTTCCACCTGCAAGCGCGTGTTCATTTCGAGGAAGTAGAAGCTCTCCCCGCTCGGGTCCGCGCCCGAGACGATGAGTTCAACGGTGCCCGCTGAATAATAGCCCACCGCGCGGGCGAGCGCGACGCACTGTTCGCCCATCGCCTTGCGCATCTTGGGCGTCACGAAGGGCGACGGCGCTTCTTCGACCACCTTCTGGTGGCGGCGCTGGATCGAGCATTCACGCTCGTTCAAATAGAGGATGTTGCCGTGCTGATCGCCGAGGATCTGGATTTCGATGTGGCGCGGGTTCAGGATGAACTTCTCGATGAACACACGGTCATCGCCAAAGCTGTTCAGCCCTTCGCGCTTGGTCGCTTCAAAGCCTTCGCGCACATCCTGTTCGGAATAGGCAAGGCGCATGCCCTTCCCGCCGCCGCCAGCCGAGGCCTTCATCATCACCGGATAGCCGATCTCTTCCGAGATCCGGACGGCGTGTTCTGTATCGTCAATCTCACCGACAAAGCCGGGCACGACGTTGACGCCGGCAGCCATGGCGAGCTTCTTGGACTCAATCTTGTCGCCCATCGCCGCAATCGCGTTCACCGGCGGGCCGATAAAGGCGATGCCTTCGGCCTTAAGCTGCTCGGCAAAGCTGGTGCGTTCGGACAGGAAGCCATAGCCGGGATGGACAGCTTCCGCGCCCGTCGCCTTGCACGCCGCGATGATCTTGTCCGCGATCAGATAAGACTGGGCAGCAGGCGACGGGCCGATATGTACCGCCTCATCCGCATCCAGAACGAACGGCGCACGCGCATCGGCATCCGAATAGACGGCGACCGTCTGGATGCCCATGCGACGGGCGGTCTTGATGACACGACGGGCGATTTCGCCCCGGTTTGCGATCAGGATTTTTTTGAACATGTTACTTTTCCGTTTTGAATTTGCTGAGCTTCGCTAGAAATTTGCTTTGCAAGTCTTCCCAATCCGTCCCAAAATGCGCCCGACGGTGATCGTTCGGACAAAGGGCAATCACGTTGTGGGGCTTGTCCGGCCCCTGTTCGCTGAGGCTGATGACGTGGTGTGTTTCTAAATAGCGTTTACCGTCAGGCTTTAGACAGCCGGGCTGACTGCATTCTTCGCAAATTCCAGCTGCACGCTTTAGTACTAAGTCACGAACTCGCGCATCCCTGACATAACTGCCGGCCATCCGTTTACGGTATTCCGGATCGTCATTGCCCACGTCGTCCAGACCGATGTCATTAATTGCTGTGCTGGCGACCCAAGCAGCATTTTTGCCTCGGTCTTGGACAACATTGGGCGGGATATGACCCACAATCTGACCAACGAAGCCGTCGCCAGCGCGTATGATTCGCATGTCTAGTAGAGTTGCTCGATTGAATGACTTCCTGGCTCGTGGATTAGCGTACAAATCCTCTGCGATGCATTGGATACCGTATGCTGCGTATCCATTGTCCGTCGCTTCGTTCAGAACAGAGATGAGCTCAGTTCGCCCGGGCTTAATTCGGATATCACTTTCTCTGGGTTTGGTTGTAAAGACGTATTTCCCCTCGTAAATCTGATCTTCCCAGACAGTGAACAGCGCAAATCTGTTCTCTCTGGAAATGGCACACCAAGACCAGTTCTTGTTGTAGAGCGGAGCTTGCAATTCTTCGCAGAATTTAGAGAAGGATAGGCTCACGCCTCACTCCCCCACCGGCGGCATATTGTGCCCCAGCAAGCGGAGCACATCCGCCGCGCACTCCACGACGTTGCTGCCCGGTCCGTAAATGCCCTGCACGCCTGCATCGCGCAGGAAGTCATAATCCTGCGGCGGGATGACGCCCCCGGCGATGACCTTGATATCGCCGCGTCCTTCCTTCTTCAGCAGGCTGATGAGTTCCGGGATGAGCGTCTTGTGACCTGCCGCAAGGCTCGAGGCGCCAACCACGTCCACGTCCGATTGCAGCGCGAGGACAACGGTTTCGTCAGGCGTCTGAAACAGCGGCCCTGAGACCACGTCAAAACCCATATCGGCAAAGGCCGAGGCGATGACGTTGGCGCCGCGGTCATGCCCGTCCTGCCCCATCTTCGCGACGAGTAGCTTCGGTTTGCGGCCAAGACGGCGGGTGACGGCGTCCACACCGTCCACCACCTGCGCCCAGCGCGGGTCACCCGCATAGGGTGCTGAATAGACGCCCGTCACCGGGGTCGGCGTGGTGCCATAGCGGCCGAACACCTCTTCCATCGCGGACGAGATTTCGCCGAGCGTAGCGCGCGCGCGGGCAGCGACGACGGCGAGTTCCAGCAGATTGCCACCCGCCTTTGCGCCTTCCGTCAACGCCTTCAACGCGGCCTGACACGCTGCCTCATCACGCGAGGCCTTCACGGCCTTGATGCGGGCGATCTGGCCTTCGCGAACCTTGGCGTTGTCCACATCAAGCGTGTCGAGATGGTCTTCGCTAGGCAGGCGGTATTTATTGACGCCGACCACCACATCTTCGGCCCGATCAACTCGTGCCTGACGGCCAGCGGCGGCTTCTTCGATCATCGCTTTGGGCCAGCCCGCCGCCACGGCCTTCGCCATGCCGCCCTCGGCCTCCACGCGCTCAATGATCTCCCAAGCCTTGTCGACCAGTTCCTGCGTCAGGCTTTCGATGTAATAGCTGCCCCCAAGCGGATCGACGACATTGCACATGCCGGTCTCTTCCTGGATGACGATCTGCGTGTTGCGGGCGATGCGAGCGGAAAAGTCCGTAGGCAACGCAATCGCTTCGTCGAGCGCATTGGTGTGGAGCGACTGGGTGCCGCCCAGCATCGCTGCCATGGCTTCAATCGTCGTGCGGATGACGTTGTTATAGGGGTCCTGCTCGGTCAGCGAGACGCCCGATGTCTGGCAGTGTGTGCGCAGCATCTTGGAGCGTTCGTCCTGCGCGCCGAGATTGGTCATGACGCGGTGCCACAGCACGCGGGCCGCGCGGAGCTTGGCGACTTCCATGAAGAAGTTCATGCCAATCGCGAAGAAGAAGCTCAGACGGCCTGCGAACTTATCGATGTCGAGCCCTGAAGCGACGCCATATTTCACATATTCCATGCCGTCGGCGATGGTGAAGGCAAGCTCCTGCACCTGCGTCGCGCCGGCTTCCTGCATGTGATAGCCGGAGATGGAAATGCTGTTGAACTTCGGCATCTTCTGGCTGGTGAAGGCGAAAATGTCTGAGATGATGCGCATCGAGGGTTCGGGCGGATAGATATAGGTGTTGCGCACCATGAACTCTTTGAGGATGTCGTTCTG
>JBBATS010000005.1:0-33189 GCA_040398625.1 Chakrabartia sp.
GGTCAGCTCGATCCGGTCGGCATGGGGCAGAAACAGGCGGTAGATTTCAGCACCGCCGATGATGGAGACGTGCGGGGCATTGGCTGCCCGCATCGCGTCTTCCACACTGTGTACGACCTCTGCGCCTTCTTCCGCCCAATCTTCATTGCGCGTGAGGACAATGTGCCGCCGGTCGGGCAGGAGACCCGGCAGGCTGTCAAATGTCTTGCGGCCCATGATCATCGGCACGCCCAGCGTCAGCTGTTTGAAGTGGCGCAAATCAGCGGGCAAATGCCAGGGGAGCTTCCCGTCCACGCCGATCACGCCATTGTCTGCCCGGGCGACGATCAGGACGATTTCGGGGTGGTTCATACCGCCACCGGCGCTGAAATGTGCGGGTGCGCGTCATAACCTTCGATGGCGAAATCCTCATAGGTATAGCCGTCAATACTGTCGGGCGTGCGCTTGATGACAAGCTTGGGCAGCGGCTTGGGCTCGCGCGACAATTGTAGCCGCGCCTGATCCAGATGGTTGGAATAAAGGTGGCAATCACCGCCCGTCCAGATGAACTCGCCCGGCTCCAGCCCGGCCTGATCGGCGAGCATATGGGTGAGGAGCGCATAGGACGCGATGTTGAACGGCACGCCCAGAAACACGTCGGCGCTGCGCTGATAGAGTTGGAGCGACAGCTTGCCATTGCCCACCCATGTCTGGAACAGACAGTGGCAGGGCGCGAGCGCCATCTGGCCGATTTCGCCGGGGTTCCATGCCGTGATGATCTGCCGCCGGGAGGCAGGGTTGGTTTTCAACTGCTGGACGAGATCGGCAATCTGGTCGACGCTTTGGCCATCGGCGGTTTCCCAATTGCGCCATTGCTTGCCGTAAACAGGACCAAGGTCGCCATTGGCGTCGGCCCATTCGTCCCAGATGCTGACCTTGTTTTCGTTGAGCCAGCGGACGTTGGTATCGCCCTTGAGGAACCACAAAAGTTCATAAATGATGGAGCGCAGATGCAGCTTCTTCGTCGTGACGAGCGGGAAGCCTTCGGACAGATCAAAGCGCATCTGATGCGCGAAAACGCTCAGCGTCCCCGTGCCTGTCCGGTCCTTTTGCTCGACCCCGTGGTCGAGAATGCGTTGCATGAGGTCAAGATAGGCGCGCATCAGCTAACGCTTATGGCGAGGCGGCGCTCAGGCGCAATTGAAAATCGTCCGACGCTTCCGATTTCGATGAGATCGTCTCCTAAACGGATATGATTTGAATTGTATAAATACGACATAGTTGATAGCGGGGTCTAATGGATGTCGCCATCGATATGCCGCTCCAAGCAATAGGCCATAGCTATGGCGCCTTGTTCCTGTCCTGCTTTAAATCCGTCGCGGAAGAACGCCTCGTCATCGCCTATTTTGACGGGGCGGGCGGCTTGATTGATCTCCACCTTTCTGAAGGCCAGCGGGCCTCCATATCCTTTCCGCTCCGCCGGATTGTCCAATCCGCCCTCGCGGCGGATGCCGCCGCCGTCATGCTTGCGCATAATCACCCGAGTGGCGACACCCGCCCCAGCCTAGCCGACCGGGAAATGACGCGAAAGCTGGCGGCGGCGCTGCGCCCGTTGGATATAAGGTTGCTCGACCACCTCATCTTTGCAGGTGACGATGTCGCGGGCTTCCGCGCGCTTGGCCTGTTGTGATCAGCGGGCGGGTTTTTGGAGCGCGCAGGGTTTGATGGCGTTTGGCTCCGGTCGTTTGCCGCCGGCGTCATAGGCCGCCAAATAGCCGCCTGCGAACGCCGTTTGCTGGAACTCCACAAGCCGGTAACCAACGGCTTCCATCTCACACTGCAGCAGCAAGGGCGGCGTGCCATGGTCTTGCGTGGGCCGGTTGGCATCGACAATGATGACGCGCCCGCCCTTCCGCAGAGCCGGATGGAGATGCCAGAGGAATTCGTAAGGTGCTGTAATCTCATGGTACATATGGACCATCAGCACCCGGTCGAAACTCTTGGCGGGCAGCATCGGATTGCCCGGTAGCCCAAGCTTCACGCTGACATTGTCGAGCCGTTCGCGGTTCACGCGCTCGGCGAGTTTATCGCGCACTTCGGGCAGAATATCCTGCGCCAGCACGCGGCCCTTTTCGCCCACACGCTGTGACAGGCGGATGGTGTAATAGCCCTCCCCGGCGCCAATATCTGCGACCGTCGTGCCGGGGTCGATGCCCGCCAGATCCATGATCTTGTCGGCTTCGTTCACCCGGTCGCGGGCTTCTTCGTTTGACCAGCGGGCAGAGATAATCGAGGCAACCGGGCGGTCTGCCGGCGGAAATGCGGGCGCCTCCTTTGCCGCGCCATCGCATCCTGCAAGGGCGAGAGCGGCAAGGAGGAACGCGCGGCGCATGATCAGTCAATATCCTCCACGACAACCTTCTCACCCGAAACGCGCTGCGACAAAGCGGCGGCCATGAAGCGATCAAGGTCCCCGTCCAGCACGTCGCCGGGCGCGGTTGAGGTCACGCCCGTGCGCAGATCCTTCACCAGCTGATAGGGCTGGAGAACATAGGACCGGATCTGGTGGCCCCAACCGATATCGGTCTTGGAGGCGTTGACGGCGCTGGCTTCGGCTTCGCGCTTTTGCAGTTCCGCTTCATACATGCGCGCTTTGAGCTGCTTCATCGCTTCCGCGCGGTTCTTATGCTGAGACCGTTGGTTCTGGCAGGCAACGACAATGCCGGTCGGGATATGCGTGATGCGCACCGCCGAATCGGTTGTGTTGACGTGCTGCCCACCCGCGCCCGAGGCGCGATAGGTATCGATACGCAGTTCGCTTTCGTTCACTTCGATATCGATATCATCATCGACGACCGGATAGACCCAAACGCTCGAAAAGCTGGTGTGACGGCGTGCGTTGGAATCATAGGGGCTGATGCGCACCAGCCGGTGGACACCGCTTTCGGTCTTGGCATAGCCATAGGCATTCTCACCTTTGATCATCAGCGTGGCGGATTTGATACCCGCCTGTTCGCCGCCATGATAATCAACCAGCTCAACCTTCATTTTGTGCCGTTCGGCCCAGCGCGTGTACATACGCTGGAGCATTTCAGCCCAATCCTGACTTTCGGTGCCGCCGGCACCGGCGTTGATTTCGATATAGGTGTCATTGGCGTCGGCTTCGCCCGCCAGGAGTGCCGCGACCTTATCGGTTTCGGCACGCGCGGCGAGTTCACCCAAGCTGGTGACGGCTTCGTCGGCCAATGCGGTGTCGCCTTCTTCCTCCGCCATTTCAAGCAGCTCAACCGTGTCGTCGCGTTCCCGCTCAATGGATTTGGTGGCGTTGATCGCCTCTTCCAAACGACGGCGTTCGCGCATGACTTCCTGCGCGGCCTTGGGGTTATTCCAAAGGGCCTGATCCTCAACCTTGGCATTCAGGTCTTCAAGCCGCTTCACGGCACGATCCCAATCAAGAAAACGGCGCAGCAAGGCGACGGCCTGATTGATCTGATCGACGTGGGACTGCGCTTCAGCGCGCATTTCAATTCTCCAATTTTAACGGTGCAAGGATTGCGGAAAAAGCGGGGCTAGTAAATCCCGCCTTCGCGCTGCAGAAAATCACTATCGCCGCGCTGTGCGCCGCGCGCTCCGGAATTGGTGGTCGCTTTTTGGACCTTCTTTTCCGTCTTTTCAATTTCGTCGCGGCGGATGGTGCGGCGCGGTTCGCTTTCAGGCTTGAATGCTTCCCAGATGACAGCCGCCTTGGGGTCGCTGGAGGGCCAGGCGCCATAGACGCGCTTGCCGGACGCGCGGTCAATGCGGATCATCCGGATGCCCTGTGGCGCGCGGAACGGCATAACCGGCATGTCGGCCATCGCCTTGGTCGCAAACGCCTTGAAGATCGGGACGGCCAGCGTGCCACCCTGCGCATAGCCACCCATCGAGCGGGGCTGGTCAAAGCCCATATAAACGCCTGCGATCACATCCGCCGAACCACCGACGAACCAGACGTTGGTCGGCCCGCTGGTCGTGCCGGTTTTGCCAAACAGAGGCCGGCCCATGTCGCGCAAGCCAACCGCAGTCCCGCGTTGGACGACGCCTTCCAGCATGTGGACGACCTGATAGGCGGTCAGCGGATCCATGACCAATTTGGTGCGCGCAGGCGGACGCGGCATGGCCTTGCCGTCCCAATCGGGGGCATTGCAGCCTTCGCACCGCCGCGTGTCCGCACGGTAACGGACCTTGCCGTCCCGGTCCTGCACCAGGTCGATCAGCGTGGGTTTACGTTCCCGTCCGTTGGAGGCGAGGATCGAATAGGCGTTCACCATGCGCAGCACCGTGGTTTCGCCTGCGCCCAGCGCAATCGACAAGAGCGGCGGATAGACCTGCCCCGGTGCGCTGATGCCGACGGCGGACGTCAATTTGACCACCCGTTCCATGCCGGTTTGGGAAGCCGCCCGAACGGTCATGAGGTTGCGTGACTGTTCTAGGCCCCAGCGCATGGTGTGCGGGCCAGAGCCTCCGCCTGAGAAGTTGCGGAAGCATTTGCGGCCCAGCTTGGCAGACTGATACACGCAGAACGGACCGTCGATGATGATTTCAGCAGGCGTCATCCCGCCATCAAGGGCCGCGGCATAGACGAACGGTTTGATCGAAGAGCCCGGCTGGCGCAGCGCCTGCGTCGCGCGGTTATAGGATGCCAACCGAACATCGAAGCCGCCCTGCATGGCCATCACACGGCCGGTGTGCGGGTCTTGCACCACCATGCCGCCGGAAACTTCGGGGATGTTGCGCAAGACATAGGCATTGCCCTCTTGCTTCACGGCGATGATGTCGCCGGCTTTCATCACATTGAATGCCGCAGTGGCGGTGCCGCGCTTGGGCGCCATAGCGCCGGACGCGGGCAACACGCCGGTCGTTCCGTCGGCAAAGCCGATCTGCGCGGCGGCACCTGCCTTGCCGAGGACAACGGCGATGCGCCATTCGGGATAGCCTGCGCCAAGATTTTGAGCAGAAAGACGCCCGCCCCAGCCGGGGCCGGGGTCAATCGTGGCAATCGGCCCACGCCATCCCTTGCCGCTGTCATAGCGGACAAGGCCATCGCGCAGGGCCTGTTCGGCATAAAGCTGATAATCGGGCTTCAGCGACGTGCGGACCCACAGGCCACCATCATAAACCGAATAAGGACCGGCCTTGGACGTTTCGCCAAATTGGCCGATCAGTTCCCGGCGGACTTCTTCCAGAAAATAGCCGCCCATGTTCAGCGTGTTGGCCGTCGCGCCGCGCGGCAGGATGCCCAATGGCGCCGCGCGGGCAGCCTGATATTGGGCCTGATCGATATACTCATTGTCCAGCATCTCGCGCAGGACATAGTCGCGCCGCTCCAGCGCCTTGGCTTCGTTCTTGGCGCGGCCATAGGTTTCCGGCGCCTTGGGCAATATGGCCAGAAACGCCATTTCGTTGAGCGAAAGGTCGCTCACGTCCTTGTTGAAATAGGCGCGCGATGCCGCCTGCACGCCAAAGCTGTTCCGGCCGAGCGGGATCTGGTTGAGGTACAGCTCTAGGATCTGCTGCTTGGTCAGCACCGCTTCGATGCGTCGGGCGAGGATCGCTTCCTTGACCTTGCGGGTGACTGAATATTCATTGCCGAGCAGCAGGTTCTTGGCGACTTGCTGGGTGATGGTGGAGCCGCCACGCGCGCGTTCGCCAGACCCAATCTTGCTCACATAATCGAAGACCGCCCCGGCCAGCCCGGGAATGTCGATCCCGCCATGTTCAAAAAAGGTTTTGTCTTCGGCGGCCAGAAAGGCGCGAACGAGCAGCGGCGGATATTCATCATAGCGCAGCTCAACCCGCCGTTCGCGCGCATAGCTGTGGACAGGCTCGCCATCGATGCTGCGCACATAAGTGGGCAAAGGCGGCTGATAGGTCAGCAGCTTTTCCGCAGACGGAAGATTGCGTGCGAAAATGAGCCAGAACAGACCGAAAAGGATCAGCAGGCCCGCCAAAAGACGCACCGCTAGACGGAAGCGGGGCTGGGCATAGTTGGTCCGGAACCAGGCAAGCGCACCGCTTGCGTCGCGCCTTAGGCGCAACGTCAGACGGGGTTGTTCGGCGGGCAGTTCATCGGCCATGGCGGGCGCATCTAGCCTGAAACGGGGGGGCAGGAAACCGCTTTTCCATGCAGCGCCTCACCGTGTGGCCATTTGTTTGGCAAAGTGGATTTCAACCGCACGGCGCAGCCCTATCGCGATATTCTTCTGCCCCTCGACAGAGCGGATGCGGTCCGCATCCTCGCGATTCGAAAGATAGCCGAGTTCCAGAAGGATGGCGGGCATGTCAGGCGACTTCAGCACGGCGAGCCCGGCCATGCGCAACCCGCCTGACCGGAACGGGACGATGGGAGCGCTTTCCCGGCGCACCAGCTTTGCAAATTCCAGCGACGCCGCCATCGTTTCGCGCTGGGCAAGGTCGACGAGAATCGAGGTCACGTCATTGCTCTCGCCCGATAGGTTGACGCCGTTCAAGATATCCGCCCGGTTCTCGCGCTGGGCCAGCGCATGCGCCTCACGGTCGGAGGCCACTTCGGACAGGGTGTA
Source organism: Chakrabartia sp. (assembly GCA_040398625.1). Lineage (GTDB taxonomy): Bacteria > Pseudomonadota > Alphaproteobacteria > Sphingomonadales > Sphingomonadaceae > Aquisediminimonas. The sequence continues at coordinate 6,561 of JBBATS010000005.1, forward strand.
AATCGTTGAGCCAGTGGCCTGTTCACCCGCAGAGTCCGCATGGACGGAAATGAACAGCTTGGCGCCCAGATTGCGGGCAATGGCGGTTCGCTCTCTGAGGATGAGAAAGGTGTCGTCCTCCCGCGTTAGGGCGACACGCACCCTGCCGGACGCGAGCAGTTCATCCCGGATGCGCTTTGCGACCGCGAGGACGACATTCTTCTCCTTGGTGCCGCCGTGAGGGGAAATGGTGCCGGGATCATGGCCGCCATGTCCTGCATCGATGACGACCAATGGGCGACCCTTTGGCCCAAGAATGCGGGGCTGCGGTGTGCCGCGAACGACTGGATCGAGCGGAATGGTGACGCTATACCGGCTGCGCGTTGGTTTGGCCTGCGCGGCTATTGGACGTTCGCGGATCTCCGCCACACGCTCAAAGGCAGGGTCCGCCGCCGCCAACCGATTGGCTGGATAAGGGGTGCCCGTTGCTGAACCCAACGCTGCGAGGGCAAGGAAAACCGGCGCCATGGCCTCTCATGCCCCGAAATCCGGCTTCTGGTCTAGCCCTGATGGTCGTCCCCGCGCAGATCGGGTCCTGCCAGATGATATCACCTTGCTTTAACAATATGTTAGCCATGCCTAGTCCAGAGGCTCTCGGCGCGCCCTGCAAAGATGTTGCCGCTTTGGCAATGCAGTGCTAGCAGCAACAGGTCGCCGAGACTCTTTTCGGCATTCACAGGCCGGCCCTTGTTCGGGATCCGGTCGTTCCAGGTTGACGTTGCATGATGCATGTTTCTCCCGTTTCGCGCCATTCCGCCCTTCTCGGCGACGCGCGGACAGGAGCCTTTGATTCGGCGATGACTGCCGGTCCTGCATCTGCGGCAGAGGCACTTACACCAGAACCATACGGCTTGGAGCGTTTGCTCCGCCGGAATTTTGTCGCGCCAGTTGCCCTCATCGGTTGCTCAGGTCGCGCACGGAGATACGATAATGACAATGCGGATGTTGATCGACGCCCGCCACCCGGAGGAAACTCGGGTTGCGGTGGTCAAGGGAAACAAGATTGAGGAATTTGATTTTGAATCGGCGGAACGTCGCCAGCTCAAAGGAAACATCTACCTCGCAAAAGTAACACGGGTCGAGCCATCGCTTCAGGCGGCGTTTGTCGATTACGGCGGGAACCGTCACGGTTTCCTCGCCTTTTCGGAAATCCACCCCGATTACTACCAGATCCCGAAGGAAGATCGCGAAGCGCTGCTCCGTGAAGAGGCAGAACATGCCGCTGAAGAAGCGGCCCTTCGCGCGGCCGATGGCGATGATGATATCATCGACGGCCATCATGACGATGACGGGCAGGATCATGATCGCCCCGATTCTGACCTAGAAGATGATGGTGAGGGCGATGCGCCCGCACCGGAATCAGCGGGTGGCAATGGCCATGATGACCATGCCGCAGAAGATCTGCGCCGCCGCCGGATGGCGCTGCGCCGCCGCTACAAGATTCAAGACGTCATCCACCGGCGTCAGGTCCTGCTCGTGCAGGTCGTCAAGGAAGAGCGTGGAAATAAGGGCGCGGCCCTTACGACATATCTCTCGCTCGCAGGCCGCTATTGCGTGCTTATGCCCAACACCACCCATGGTGGCGGCATCAGCCGGAAGATCTCGAACGCGGCCGACCGCAAGCGCCTGAAGACGATCATGACGGACCTCGCTTTGCCGGCCTCCATGGGCTGCATCGTGCGGACAGCCGGGCTCCAGCGGACCAAGACTGAAATCAAGCGTGACTTCGATTATCTCGCCCGACTGTGGGACGACATTCGTGAAACCACGCTGAAGAGCCAGGCGCCGGCCCTCGTCAATGAGGACAGCGACCTTATTAAGCGCGCGATCCGCGACATCTACAACCGTGACATCGACGAAGTGATCGTGGAGGGCGAACGCGGCTATAAGCAGGCGCGCGACTTCATGAAGCTGCTGATGCCGAGTCATGTGAAGAAGGTGAAGGCCTATGCCGACGCCGTTCCGCTCTATCAGCGCTATGGCGCCGAAGATCAGCTCGAGGCAATGTACCATCCCGTCGTCCAGTTGAAGTCAGGCGGCTATCTGGTCATCAACCCGACCGAAGCTTTGGTGTCGATCGACATCAACTCGGGCCGGTCGACGCGCGAACATGGCATCGAACAAACCGCTGTTGCCACCAACCTTGAAGCGGCACAGGAAATCGCTCGCCAGCTGCGTCTGCGCGACATGGCGGGTCTGGTCGTGATCGACTTTATCGACATGGAGTCCAACTCCAACGTCCGTAAGGTCGAAAAGGCGATGAAGGCCGCGCTCGCCAATGATCGCGCGCGCATCCAGGTCGGCCGGATCAGCCAGTTCGGCTTGCTCGAAATGAGCCGCCAGCGACTACGCACCGGCGTGCTGGAAGCCTCCACCCGCGAATGTCCGCATTGCGAAGGCACAGGCCTTGTCCGCACGGCGTCGTCGGCAGGTCTTTCCGCGCTGCGCATGTTGGAAGAAGAAGCAGCCCGTGGTCGAGGCAGCCAGCTCACGCTGCGCGCCAGCCAGGAAGCGGCCTTCTATGTGCTCAACCGCAAGCGGCATGAACTGGGTGAAATCGAAGAACGCTATGGCGTCTTGATTGAAGTCCAGTCCGACGGTCAGCTGGAAGGCGCACGGATGACGGTGGAAGCCGGTGGCCCGCCGCCTGCCTTCCGCCCGACCTATGCACCAATCATCGATGACGAGCCCGATCTGGACGTCGAAGATTTCGACGACGAAGAAGAAGAAGGCGAAGAGGCGGAAGCCCGCGAAGAGCGCGAGGACCGCGAAGAACGGGGCGATGGCGATGCGCGTCGTCGTGGCCGTAGCCGTCGCCGTCGGGGTCGCCGTGGCGGCCGTCGTGACGAAGCCGAGCGCGGTGAACCGTCTGCAGACGGTGAGGCCGATGCCGAAGCCTCTGGCGATGATGAATCGGGTGAAGAAGCACCTGCCAATGCCGCTGAACCTCGCGAAGATAAGGATGGCGCGCGTCGCCGTCGCCGTCGCGGACGTCGCGGTGGGCGTCGTCGGCCTGAAGAAGGCGCAGTTGGCACCGAAGAGTCGCAAGACGACACGGCGGACGCAGCAACTGACGCTGCCGAAGCGACCGCAGAACCCGTTGAAGCGGTGGCTGAAGACGAGGCTCCCAAAAAGCCACGTCGCCGGACAAGCCGCGCCAAGGCTGCTGACGTCGCCGAAGTGGTCGAAGCACCGGTAGAGGTCGCAGCGGAAGAAGCTGTGGCTGAAAAGCCGAAGCGGACCCGCAAGAAGAAGGTCGACGCTGATGGTGCAGAGGCCGCGGTCGAAGCAGCACCGGCACCTGAGCCGGCGGCTGTCCCCGCTGTCGAAGAACCGGTTGCTGAAAAGCCGAAGCGCACCCGCAAGAAGAAGGTGGACGCAGAAGCGGCCCCGGAAGCGGCGGCTGAGGCTCCTGCATCTGACGATGCATCGGCATCTGATGCGGAAGGGTCAACGGACTCGCCGCGTCGCGGCTGGTGGCAGCGCACCTTCGGCGACGGCGTCTGATCTCCGGGCTTTCAGCCCGCGTTCAGCAAGGGGAGGGGAGAAGCAGGACTATGCAATTTCCCTCCTTCCTTGGTCGATCCCTTATTGGTCGTTTTTTGGCTCTGCTTTTGGCGGTCACCTTGTCGGTTCAACCGGCCATGGCCCAGTCGATGCTGCGCGATGCCGAAACTGAGGCTTTGCTTGCGGACATGTCTGCCGGCATCATCCAAGCGTCAGGCCTTCAGCCAAAGAACGTTCAGATTGTCCTTTTGCAGGACAAGGAAATCAACGCGTTCGTGGCCGGTGGCCAGATCGTCTACATTCATTCCGGGCTGATCACGGCGGCCAAGAACGCCAATGAAGTTCAGGGCGTTATCGCGCACGAAATGGGCCATGTCGCAGGCGGCCATATCATCCGCAGCAGCGAGGGCATCAAGACCGCAACGGGCATCACATTGTTGAGCCTGCTGCTTGGTGCTGCGGCCATTGCGGCGGGCGCCGGGGAAGCGGGCGCCGGCATCATGGCGGCGGGACAGCAAGCGGCGATGGGCAAGTTTCTCGCCTTCACGCGCACGCAAGAATCTTCGGCAGATTCGGCCGCAGCCAGCTACCTCGCCAAAGCGGGCATCAGCGGCAAGGGCTTGATCGGCTTTTTCAAGACGCTGCAGAATGTCGAGTTTCGTTACGCCATCCCGCAGGAAGACAGCTATGGCCGCACCCACCCGCTGACAGGCGAGCGTATCTCTGCGCTGCAGGAAGTGGTGGAAAAGGACGCGGCTTGGAACAAGCCGTCTGATCCGGCGATCGAAGCGCGATTTCAGCGTGTGAAGGCCAAGCTGACGGGCTTTGTGAACGAACCGCGCCAGACGCTCATCACTTATCCAGCGACCAACTTGTCCATCCCGGCTCGCTATGCGCGCGCTTATGCCTGGCATCGCAGCGCCTATCCGGACAAGGCGCTGGAAGAGGCAGACTCGCTCCTTCGGTCTGTGCCGCACGATCCTTATTTTCTGGAGCTCAAAGGGCAGATCCTGCTCGAGTCCGGGCGACCGCAGGAGGCGCTGCCGGTGCTGCGCGAAGCCACAGATCTGACCCGCTCCCAACCCCTGATTGCCTCGCTTTTCGGGCATGCGCTGCTGGCGACCGAAGACAAAGCGAACTTGCCCGAGGCCACGCGCGTGCTGAAATCGGCGGTGTCTAAGGATAATGACAACCCGTTCGCCTGGTACCAGCTCGGCGTGGTCTATGAGCGCGAAGGGGATTTGCCACGCGCCCAATTGGCAACGGCGGAACGCTATAGCCTGCAGGGCCGGGCCAATCTTGCCCTGCTCAGCGCCGAAGCTGCGATGGGCGGGATTGCCAAGGGATCTCCAGACTGGATTCGCGCGCAAGATATTGCCATGGCGTCACGGGCTGAAATGGAAAATGGCAAGCGCAGGCGGCGATGAGCGGGGGACTTAAGACAATGGTGGTGCCGGTTTTGGCAGGGTTGATTGGTGCAGGCGGCGCTGCGCTTTACATGGCGTCTGCGGCGCCAGAGGCCGCGTCCGTGAACACGACGGATCGTGCCGCGATCGAAAAGATCGTGCGGGAATACATTCTCACCCACCCGGAAATCCTGCCACAGGCGATGGAAAATCTGCGGTCGCAAGAACTCGGCAAAGTGGTTGAGGCCAATCGCAAGCTCATTGAAACGCCGGTCGGCGATGCATGGGAAGGCGCGCCCGATGCAGACGTCACGCTCGTTGAATTTTACGACTATGCCTGTGGCTATTGCCGCGCCTCGATCGCCGATATCGACAAGCTGTTGGCCGAGGACAAGAAGCTGAAAGTCGTTTACCGCGACATGCCCGTGCTGGGGCAAGACAGTGTGGAGGCGGCGCGCCTGAGCGTTGCGGCCGCCATGGCAGGCAAGTTTACCGCCCTGCACAAGCCGCTCTATACCAAGGGCCGCCCGACACCTGATGTGCTGTCTGCAGCGCGCAACGCAATCGGCCTCGACAAGGCAGCGGTAGCCAATCCGGCGGTGGATCAGGAACTCACCAAAAACATCCAGCTCCAGCGTGAACTGGACCTCTCCGGCACACCTGCTTGGGTGGTGGGCAACAAGGTGCTGGTGGGTGCGGTTGGCTATGATGCATTGAAGGCCGCCATTGCCGAGGCGCGCGCTGCAAAGGCCGCGCGCTAGGCCGCTTTGCATTTTCCCCCTTGGCAGGGCGCGCGCATGTGCCATTGTCCGCTCATGACAAAACGCCCGATGATTGCGGCCCTCGCCGCTTTGCTGTGCGGACAGGCAGCCCTTTCTGCCCCGCCTAAATCCGCGACACCAAAGACCGCCCCCACCCAGAAAGTTTCCATGACAGACCCTGCAAAGCCCCCCGTCGCCGCCCTGAAGCCGCACAGCTATGAACGGCATGGCGTTAAGATCGACGACCCCTATTCATGGCTGAAGGATGAGGGCTATCCCAAGGTCGATGATGTTGAGGTGCTCGACTATCTGAAGGCCGAAAACACTTATTTCGAAGCGCAGATGAAGCCGCTGGCGCCGCTGGTTGAAACGATCTTTCAGGAAATGAAGGGGCGGCTGAAGGAAGACGACAGCTCGGTTCCCCAAAAAGATGGCGACTATCTCTACTGGCGCCGCTTCGAACCCGGCGCCCAGTATAAGCAGTGGATTCGAAAAGCCGTGAAAGGCGGCGCGGAGACGGTCCTGCTCGATGAGGCGAAGCTCGCTGAGGGCAAGGAATATTTCCGCCTGTCGGGCATCACGATTTCCGATGATGACCGGATGATGGCCTATGCCACCGACACCAACGGGTCGGAACGCTACACCATCCGCTTTCAGGATCTGGTGACGGGTGAATATCTGTCCGATGAAATCCCCGGCACGCTGGGTGACTTTGTCTTTTCAGCAGACGGCAAGCATCTGCTCTATGGCCTCGTCAACGACAATTGGCGCGTGGAAAAGATCCTGATCCATACGCTCGGCACGCCGGTCGCGGACGATAAGGTGATCTATTTAGAACCCGATCAGGGCTTCCAGACCGGCGTCGGCATGACGCACAGCCGCAAGTGGATCGTGGTCGCAACCGGCGACAATGAAACGAGCGAAGTCCGGCTGCTGCCCGTCAATGATCCCTTCGCCAAGCCGATCCTTGTGCGCGCGCGCAAGAAGGGCGTGGAATATGATGTGGAGGAGCATGACGGCACACTCTTCATCCACACCAATGACACGAGCACCCAGTTCCGGCTGGTGACGGCGCCGCTGGCCAAGCCCGGCGAATGGACCGAGCGCATCGCGCCGTCGCCCAATTTCTACATGACAGCGGTGTCGACCTTTGCCGATTTCTTCATCGTCGAAGGCCGTGACAATGGCCTCGATCAGGTAGAAATCTACCCCTATGCGGGTGGCAAGCCCAAGCGGATTGCTTTCCCCGAAGCGAGCTATTCGGCGGGGCTTGATGAGAACCCCGAATATAAGGTCGCCAAACTGCGGCTGTCCTATGAATCGATGGTCACGCCCGACACCGTCACCGAATATGACGTGTCCTCTGGCGAGATGACGACGCTCAAGGTGCAGGAAATCCCAAGCGGCTATGATGCCAGCCAATATGCCACCGAACGCGTTGAGATCACGGCGCGGGACGGAACGAAAGTGCCGGTCTCGGTCGTCTACAAAAAGGGCTTTAAGAAGGACGGCAATGGTCCGCTCTATCTCTATGCCTATGGTGCTTATGGCTATGCGATCCCGCCGGGCTTCTCGACAACGCGGCTCTCGCTGCTGGATCGCGGCTTTGCCTATGCCATCGCGCACATCCGCGGCGGCGATGATCTGGGCCAGCAATGGCAGCTCGATGGGAAGCTCACCAAGCGGACCAATACGTTCAATGACTTTGTGGATTCAGCCAAGGGCCTGATCGATCTGGGCTTTGCCAAGCCGGGCCGGATTGTGGCCGCGGGCGGTTCGGCGGGTGGCGAGCTGATGGGTGTTGTCGTCAATACCAACCCCGAACTTTGGGGTGCGGTCGCAGCGCACGTGCCGTTCGTCGATGTGCTCAACACCATGCAGGATGAAACCCTGCCGCTGACGCCGGGTGAATGGCCCGAATGGGGCAACCCCATTACCGATAAGGCCGCGTTTGAGCTGATCCGCAGCTATTCGCCTTATGACAATGTGAAGCCTCAGGCTTACCCGCCGCTGTTTATCACTGGTGGTCTGAACGATCCGCGCGTGACCTATTGGGAGCCCGCCAAATGGGCCGCCAAGCTGCGCGCGACCAAGACCGACCAGAATGTCCTCTTGCTCAAAACCAATATGGGGGCGGGCCATGGCGGCAAGTCTGGGCGCTTCGAAAGCCTGCGTGAAGATGCGGAAGAGTTCGCGTTCTTCCTCTGGCAGTTGGGGATGGTGAAGTAGGGGCGTGAAGGACTTCTCCCTCTCCATCACCTCAACCCCCGCCGACATCGACGAACTCGGCCATGTCAACAATGCGGTGTGGGTGCGGTGGTTGCAGGATGTGGCGACCGCGCATTGGGATGCGGTCGCACTGGCCGAGGATAAGGCGGCCTATATCTGGGTCGTCGTCCGGCATGAGATTGACTATCTCGGCAATGTCGGCCCCGGTGTGGCTGTGACCGCACGGACATGGATCAGCGATGCGCCCAAGGGTGCACGCTTTGACCGCAATGTTGAATTCTCGGATGCGGGCGGCAAAATTGTAGTGCGCGCCAAGACGACTTGGGCGTTGATCGACAAGGCCTCCGGCCGGATCGCCCGCGTTCGCGCTGAGATTGCCGCCCCCTTTTTGGGGTGATCAGCGTCAGGGCAAGCGGTGTTGCTTTGACGGACGCGCCAGCGCCGTCAGAATCGCCGACAGCGCCTCGGGTGCGTTCATCATGGACAGGTGTCCGCAGCTCACTTCGACGGCGCGGTCATGCATGTGCGGTTCGCCACGCGAGGCATGCGGCGGGATGATGCCGTCCGCCGCCGACCAGATCGCAATGGTCTCAACCGGGGGCTTGCGTTCCCGGACCACGTTCAGGGGCATGTCGTCAACGGAATGTCCGGCGGCCCATTCATAGGCGCGCCAGGCCCGGTTGTGGCGGGGGTCTCCCGCAATCGGGCTGCCCAGCGTCACGACTTTGTCGACCTTTTCCGGCGCGACCTTCGCATATTCGCGTGCGATCAGGCCGCCTAGGCTCCAGCCGATAAGGGCAACAGGCGCCCCCTCGCGCGCGACGATCTCGTCCACACGCTGGCCGAAACGTAAAAGCGTGTCTTCTTTGACGGGCGCCGCAAAGCCAAGGCCCCAGCCATAAGCGCGGTAGTTTGCTTTGCGCAGCACACGGCGCGCCATCGCCGTGCGGGCGTCACTGGTGAAGAGACCGGGCAGCACGATGACGGGGCGCCCTTCGCCATCGTGATCGGCGGCGAGGTCGTCCTCTGCCAACCAGCCACGCACAAAGTCGTTGAGCAGTCGGACTTCGCCGAGCGAGGTCCATAAAGAAGGCAAATGTGTCGATTTCATCCGGCCAAGATATGTTCTAGGGGTTAACAATGCCACCTCAAGCCCCAGCGTCCTCCGGAAATGACGGACTCGACTTCGCCGTCATGCGGCGGTTCATCCCCTATCTTTGGCCAAAGGACATGCCGGGGCTGCGGCTGCGCATCGTCATCGCGCTCACGCTGGTGCTGGTGTCCAAGGGCATCCAGATCAGCATGGGGTTCCTCTATGGGGCCGCGATTGACCGGATGAAGCCCGGGCTTGAGGCGGGCGTGTCGCTCGCGATTGCGCTGGTCGTGGCTTATGCGGGCGCGCGCTTTGCAGGCGTGCTGTTCGATAATCTCAGGAACGTCGTGTTCGAACGCGTCGGGCAGGATGCCACCCGCAGGCTTGCCGAACATGTCTTTGCGCATCTCCATAAATTGAGCCTGCGCTTCCATCTGTCGCGCCGCACCGGGGCTGTGACGAAGGTGATTGAGCGTGGGACGAAGAGCATCGATGTGATGCTCTATTTCCTCCTCTTCAACATCGCGCCGACCGTGATTGAACTCATCGCCGTCATGGTGATCTTTGGCACTAAATTCTCCATGGGGCTTGTGATCGCGACGGCCGTGATGGTTGTCACCTATATCGTGTTCACGCAGCGCGTGACCGATTGGCGCAATGCCTTGCGCGTCGAAATGAATGATCTGGATACCGCCACGGTATCGCGCTCGGTCGACAGCCTGCTCAATTATGAGACGGTCAAATATTTCAACGCGGAAAAGCGGGAATCCGAGATCTACGCGCGCGTCGCGCGGCGCTATGCCGATGCGGCGGTCAAATCGGAAAACTCGCTCGCCTGGCTCAACGTCGGGCAATCCTTTGTCACCAACCTCATGATGGCAGGCGCCATGGGCTATACCGTGTGGGGCTGGTCCAAGGGAGAATTCACCTCAGGCGATGTTGTGCTGGTGAACACGCTGCTTGCCCAGCTCTTCCGCCCGCTGGATCTGCTCGGCATGGTCTACCGCACCGTGCGGCAGGGGTTGACCGATATGGCCGCGATGTTCGACCTCATTGATACCGAGGCTGAAGTGCGCGACCGGCCCGATGCCAAACCGCTTGTCATCTCCGGCGGCGCACTGACTTTTGAGGATGTCAGCTTTGCCTATGAGGCGGACCGCCCGATCCTGAAAGGTGTCAGCTTTGCCGTGCCCGCTGGACGCTCCATGGCTGTGGTCGGGCCGTCGGGGGCGGGCAAATCCACCCTCGCGCGGCTCATCTATCGTTTCTATGATGTGACAGCGGGTCGGATCACCATTGACGGACAGGATCTGCGTGACGTGACGCAATCCTCCTTGCGCGCCGCGATTGGCATCGTGCCGCAGGACACCGTGCTGTTCAACGACACCATTGGTTATAATGTCGGCTATGGCCGCGAGGGTGCCTCGCAGGAGGAGATTGAGGCGGCTGCCCGCGGCGCACAGATCCATAGCTTTATCGCGGCGCAACCCCAGCAGTACGAAACGCCTGTGGGGGAACGCGGCTTGAAGCTTTCCGGCGGCGAAAAGCAGCGCGTGGCAATTGCCCGCACGCTTTTGAAAGACCCGCCGATCCTGATCCTCGACGAAGCGACCAGCGCGCTCGACAGCCGGACCGAGTCTGAGATTCAGGCCACGCTCGCGCGCGTGTCTGAAAAGCGCACCAGCGTCGTCATCGCGCACCGGCTATCGACCATTGTCGATGCGGATGAGATCATCGTGCTGGAGGCCGGACAGGTTGCCGAACGTGGCACCCATGCCGATCTGCTCAAACAAGGCGGCCTTTACGCCGAAATGTGGGCGCGCCAGCAGGCCGAGGATGATGAGGAAAGCGCGGTGGCAGCCGAATGAGCGGTCTGGCCGTCCTCGACCTGATGGTGCGCGGCGGTTCTGTGACGCTTTTCCTGTTGTGGAGTTGGCTGCTCTGGCGTGATCACCGGCAGGCGCTGGCCGCGCGCATGGCCATCGTCATGAACGCGACGATCATCTGCTACATTGTCTCGAGTCTGTTGTGGGACGCACATCCCTTTGGCCTTCAGGCCATGATTGTCGATGGCTTCTCCGTCACGGCCCCTGCCGCCTTCTGGCTGTTCGCCCATGTCTGGTTTTCGGATTCGAAAGAGATTGGCTGGCGGCGTTGGGCGCTCGTTGCAGCCTTTGTGGCGCTGCCCATTTATCAGATCATTCACATCCGGCTGACGGGTCATTTCTCCATGGCCTGCTGGATTGGCGTGCGCATCGGGATGATCGCCTTTGCGGTCGCCGGGCTCTGGCGCGCCTGGGCCGACCGCGACAATGATCTGGTCGAGCCGCGCCGGAGATTCCGCAAAAGCGTCATCTGGTTGATCGGCGGCTTTGTCATGTGGGTCAACGTGATTGAGATGTTGGTCGGCCGCAATGGCGGCGGCGCGACGCTGCGCACCGTCACTGAACTTGCCATTCTGATCTCCACCTTTGTTGTGTCGGCGGCGCTCTATGGCTTTGCCAACCCGGAACTGTTCGCCACGCCTGTTCCCGCATCTCAACCGGACGGCGCATCAGCCAAGCCCTCTCGTCTGGGAGCGCGATTGCAGACGCACATGTTGGCGGAGCGGCCCTATCGGACAGAAGGACTGACCATTGCCGCGCTCGCTGCGCAATTGGGGGAGCAGGAATACCGCCTGCGCCGCCTGATCAATGGGGAATTGGGCTTCCGGAATTTCACAGCCTTCCTCAATAGTTATCGCCTTGCCGAAGTGCGCGAGGCGTTGGCCGACCCCGACCAGCGCGAGGTGCCGATCCTCACCATCGCGCTGGATGCGGGCTTTGGGTCGCTTGGACCCTTTAACCGCGCTTTCCGTGAGGCTGAGGCGATGACGCCGTCCGCTTATCGCGCGGCCCAACTGGTTGATTCCAAAATCGGCTAGCCGGATTTGAAATCCGCAGCGCACGGCTTGCCGCGGCCTGCCACTCCGCTGCCATTCCACAAATGGGAGCGGACAGATGATCCTCACACCACACACGATTTTGGAGGTCGCGCAGCACCGCGCGATCGGCATGTTTACCTTTGATCTGGTACGATATCTTATGGGCGCGGGCGTTGTCGCGCTCGCCGTCTGGGGTTTGCGCCGGACAAGTTGGGCCTCCCGCAAGATCCAGAAGCGCGACGCGACCGGTGCGGACATAAGGCGGGAGGTCATGGCCTCCATCCGCACCGTCATGGTCTACACCGTTTTCAGCGTGCTCACCGTCTGGGGGATGAGCCAAGGCTATTTGAGCGGCATGGAGCCGACCTATGGCTTGGCCATTGATGTGAGCATCCTCATCGCGCTGCTGCTGGTCCACGATGCCTATTTTTACTGGGCGCACCGCACGATGCATCATCCAAAGCTGTTCAAGACCTTTCACCGCTTTCACCACCGCACAATCACGCCAACGCCTTGGGCGGCTTACAGCTTTGCTGTGCCCGAAGCGGTTGTGATGGCGGTCTTCATGCCGATGTGGCTGGCGCTTGTGCCGACGCCGGGCTGGGTGACCTTCACTTTCCTCGCCGTCATGATCCTGCGCAACGCGATGGGCCATGCGGGGCTGGAACTGCATGCGCGCGGCTGGGCCAGCCACCCTGTACTCAAATGGATCAGTACGACCACGCACCATGACCTGCACCATGCAGGCAGCTTCAACCATAATTTCGGTTTCTACCTGACCTTCTGGGACAAGGTGATGGGCACCGAACACCCGGATTATGTCGCGACCTATGATCGCGTCACAGCCCCTGCACCGAAACCCGCTTCCACAGAACTGGCCCCATCTCCCGTTCTGTGATCCCTGCAGGGCGCGGGCCATCCCCCCGCGCCCTGCCTTTTCCACTGTAACCACTCTGAACCGCGCGGCGATGCTCGACACAAGGCAAGTGAGCCGCCAAAGCCGCAAGCGTGACGGCCCTCCTTGATCAGCTTCATGCCACCTTCGGCTTTTCCGCTTTTCGCGGGGTGCAGGCGCAGGTCATTGACCGCGTTATGGCGGGGGAACGGACGCTCGCTGTGATGCCGACAGGCGCGGGCAAGTCGCTGTGCTACCAGTTACCGTCTGTCGTTTTTGAGGGGACCTGTGTCGTCATCTCCCCGCTGATCGCGCTGATGCATGATCAGGTCCGCGCCGCCGATGCGGTGGGCATCCGCGCGGCCACGCTGACGTCTGCCGATGATGACCGGGCCGCGACGATGGACCGATTCCGGGCTGGTGGGCTCGATCTGCTTTATGTGGCGCCTGAGCGCGCGTCCTCGGGCGAATTCCGCAACCTGCTGCGGCAGGGGAAGATCACGCTCTTTGCCATCGATGAGGCACATTGCGTGTCTGAATGGGGGCATGATTTCCGCCCGGATTACCGCCTGCTCGCGCCTTTGATGGATGAGTTTCCGGATGTGCCGCGTCTGGCGCTGACGGCAACGGCGGATGCCCATACGCGTGGGGACATATTGGCGCAGCTGGGTATTCCGGTTGGCGGGATGATCGTCTCGGGCTTTGACCGGCCCAATATCCGCTATGCCATTTCGCCGCGTGACAATGGCCCGCGCCAGATTGCGGACTTTGTGTCGACAACGCCGGGGGCAGGCATTGTCTATGCCCGTTCGCGCGATGCGACCGAGAAGCTCGCGGCGTCGCTCGCCAAATCGGGGCGACCGGTGCGTGCTTATCATGCCGGGCTTGATGCGGATGTGCGCAAGCGCAATCAGGCAGACTTTGTGGCGTCTGAAGACATGGTCATGGTCGCAACCATCGCGTTCGGGATGGGCATCGACAAGCCCGACGTTCGCTTCGTCATCCATGCCGGGCTGCCCAAATCGATCGAGGCCTATTATCAGGAAACGGGACGTGCCGGCCGCGATGGCGATCCGGCGCTGGCCCAAATGTTCTGGGGCGCAGAAGACTTTGCCCGTGCCCGCCAATGGCTGTCTGAAGTCGAACCGAGCCGATTGGCCGGAGAACGGGCCCGCCTTTCTTCGCTCGGGGCGCTTGTGGAAACCGGGGGGTGCAGGCGGGCGGTGCTGCTGCGGCATTTCGGGGAAACGCCGGGCGAGACCTGCGGGAATTGCGACAATTGCCAAAGCCCGCCCGCTGCGGTTGATGCGACCGAGGTGGCGCGCAAGCTCCTCTCCGCTGTCTATCGCACGGGTCAGAGCTATGGGCTGGGCCATATCGAAAATGTGCTGACCGGCAAAAGCGATGAGCGCGTCCTCAAACAGCAGCATGACCGGCTCTCGGTCTTCGGCATTGTCACGGCGGACGAAGCCCCGATGCTCAAGCCTGTCGCCCGCTCGCTCACGCTGCGTGATGCATTGCGCACGACCGATCATGGCGGGCTCATGCTCGGGCCAGAGGCGCGGGCGATCTTGAAGGGGGAGGGCCATGTCTCCATTGTTATCCCGCCCAAGCGTGAACGCCGCCGCCGTGGGGAAAACAGTGCCAATCCCGTCGGCGATCCGATCTTTGACGCGCTGCGCGCGTGCCGGCGGGATCTTGCGGCCGAAGCAGGCGTGCCGCCCTACGTCATCTTCCATGACGCGACACTGCGTGAGATGGCCCAGATCCGGCCGAAGAGCCTGCGCGATATGGCGTTGGTGACAGGGGTGGGGGATCGCAAGCTTGAAGCCTATGGCGATGCGTTTCTGGCTGTTCTAAAGGGATTTTAGGAGGACCGCAGACATGTTTCGATCCGTGACAAATGACCTGATGCTCTCCCCGCAAATCGGTCTGGATGCCGTAGCGGAAGCCAAGGCGCTGGGCGTGACGCTCATCATCAACAACCGCCCTGAAGGCGAATCGGAAGATCAAGTTCCGGGTGCGGACATTGAGGCGGCGGCGCATGCTGCGGGCCTTGAATATGCCGCGATCCCCATCACCCATTCGGGTTTTAGCCAGCCGCAGGTCGAGGCGATGGTCGCGGCCTTGCAGGGAGCACAGGGCAAGGTTCTGGCCTATTGTCGCTCCGGCACGCGCTCGACTTTGCTTTGGGCATTGGCCGAAAGCGCGCAGGGCGGCGATCCGGATTCGCTCACCAATATGGCCGCTAAGGCGGGCTATGATGTGTCCCCCGTGCGACCCCTGATGGATATGCTGAAGGCACAGGCCTGATGATCGCGGTGATCGCCCAGCTTGGGGTTTCGCTCCTGTCGATCTTGGCGCTCGCCTGGCTTGCCAAATTATTGAACTTGGGTGGTGATCTGCGCATCCGTGATGAAGATCATGCCCGCGCGCTTGCCCAAGAGGCGGTGTACGGCTTTGTCGCTACAGATATCGTCATCGACCGCGCGGGGATGGGCGCGCTCCTCAAGGATGCACAGGGCCGCCAAATGCTGCTGCGCCGCCACGGCGCTGCCTTTGTCGGCCGCCTGCTGGACCGGCGGCTGGAAGCGCGGCTGGATCAGAATTTTCTCACCATTGGCACGGGTGAAAAGACCTTTGGGTCGATCACGCTCAACCTAGGTGACGCCGCCCAATATTGGGCCGCAGGGCTAAGGCACGTTCCCGCATGACAATCCCAAATCTTCCCAACCCCATCGACTATGCTGTCCCGGGGTTCATCCTGCTGATCATCATCGAGATGATCTGGGCAAAGCGCCGCGCGCCGGAAAAATATGAACCGAAAGATACGCTGACCTCGCTCGCTTTCGGGATGGGCAGCACAGTCGCCGGTTTGTTTGTGGCAAGCGGTGTGATCGCCGTTTCACTTTGGGCGTATGACTTCCGGTTGATGACCATCCCCTTCGCCTGGTGGGCGTGGATCATCTGCTTTTTCATTGATGATCTGGCCTATTACGCCTTCCACCGCTCTGCCCACCGCGTCCGCTGGTTCTGGGCGAGCCATGTGAACCACCATTCCAGCCAGCATTATAATCTGTCGACTGCACTGCGGCAGACATGGACCGGCTTTTTCGCGATCAGCTTCATCTTCCGGGTGCCGTTGCTGTTCCTTGGCTTTCATCCGGCGATGGTGGCCTTTATCGGCGCGGTGAACCTCATCTACCAATTCTGGATCCACACCGAAGCGATTGACCGCTTCCCGCGCTGGTTTGAGGCCGTGATGAACACGCCGAGCCACCACCGCGTCCACCACGCGACCAACCCGCGCTATCTGGACCGCAACTATGCGGGCGTCTTCATCATCTGGGATCGGATGTTCGGCACCTTCACGCAAGAGGTGAAGGACGAGCCGATCCGTTACGGCATCGTGAAGCAGTTGGGCACGTTCAACCTGCTCTGGTCGGTGTTCCATGAATGGGTCGGCATTGCACAGGATGTGTGGACGGCGCCTTGGCGGCATAAGCTGGGCTATATCTGGCGTCAGCCCGGCTGGACGCATGATGGCAGCCGTGAAACAAGCGATACGATAAGAGAGAGATGGCAGGAAGAACAGGCATGGAAGAGTTCGACATCGTCGTCATCGGCGGCGGATCCGGTGGCAGCGCAGCCGCAGGCCGGCTGAGCGAAGACGGCAAATTTAGCGTCTGCGTTATAGAGGCAGGCAGTGCGAACAACAGCTGGCGCGTCATTGCGCCGGGCATGCTGCCGTTCCTGCCGAAGAATTCGAACTGGCGGTTCGATACGGTCGCGCAAAAGGGCCTCAATGGCCGCACCGGATATCAGCCGCGCGGGAAGGGCCTTGGCGGATCATCTGCGGTCAACGCGATGCTCTATCTGCGGGGCGCGCCTTGGGACTATGACAATTGGAACGCGCTGGGGGCGACAGGCTGGGGATATAAGGATGTGCTCCCTTATTTCCGCCGTGCCGAAGGCAATGTGCGGGGCGCTGATGAGCTTCACGGCGCCGATGGGCCGCTCAGCGTCAGTGATCAGCTTTGGCCCAATGCGGGCAGCGTTGATTTTGTCGATGCGGCGGCTGAACTGCAAATGCCGCGCAATCCCGATTTCAATGGCAAGCAGCTGGAAGGCATGGGGCTGTATCAGGTCACGCAACGGGCCGGTGAACGCTGGACCGCAGCGCGGGCCTATGTGCTACCGCAAAAGGCGGCGGGGCGTTTGCATGTTGAAACCGGCGCCCATGTCGAAAAGATTCTGATCGAAAATGGCCGGGCGGTCGGCGTCCGCATCCGGCAGGGGCGGTCGACCCGCATCCTCCGCGCGCGTCGTGCTGTCATCCTCTCGGGTGGCGCCTTTGGCACGCCGCAGATTCTGATGCTCTCGGGCATTGGTCCCGCCGATCATCTGAAGGCGCACGGCATCGATGTGATCGTTGATCGACCTGCCGTCGGCGCGGACCTGCAGGACCATATCGACTATGTCGCCAGCTTCCAGACAGACGGGGATGTGTTCAACGGCACGACGCTCTCGGCTTCGATCCGCTTCCTGAAATCGGTGTTCCAGTGGCGGTCCAAGCGCACCGGCACGCTGACCACGCCTTATGCCGAAGCTGGTGGCTTTGCGAAGACGCGGCCCGATGTCGCGGTGCCCGATGTCCAGTTCCACTTTGTGCCCGCGATGCTTGAAGACCATGGCCGCGAATCGGTAAGCGGCGTCGGCTATTCGATCCATGTCTGCGTGCTGCGTCCCGAAAGCCGGGGTACCGTCCGCCTCGCCAGTGCCGACCCTATGGCCGCACCCTTGATCGATCCCAACTTTCTGGATGATGATCGTGATCTTGAGGTGCTGCGCGCCGGTGTCAAAATGGTCCACCGGATCACATCCGCGCCGTCGCTTGCCAAACATGGCGGGCGGGACCGACACGACACACCGCTTCAGGATGATGCGGCGCTCGACCAGATGATCCGCAACCGGTCTGACACAGTCTACCACCCCGTCGGCACGGCCCGCATGGGGTCTGACGCGGATGCGGTGTGCGATCCGTGTTTGCGCGTGCGCGGGGTGGAGGGGCTCTACATTGCCGACGCGTCGGTGATGCCGCGTCTTGTTTCCGGCAACACCAATGCACCGTCCGTGATGATCGGGGAGCGGTGCGCGGACTTTGTGAAGGCGGATTTGGGTTAGCGGGCGAGCGCCGTCAGCATGGACGGCGTCAACACCTGCGGCAGTTCCGTCGGGTCAGCCGACCCTTTGGGGTAGAAGAGGTATAGTGGCACCCCGGACCGTCCCCGCGCTTCAAGGAAGCGGCTGATGGCGGGATCGGCATTGGTCCAATCCCCGACCATGACGACCACACCGGCCTTTTCGAAGGCGCGGGTCACCTCTTCGCGTTCGATGGCAGCTTTTTCATTGACCTTGCAGGTCAGACACCAGTCGGCGGTGAAGTAGAGGAAAACGGGCGTGCCCTTGGCGCGCAGCGCGGCGAGCTTTGTTTCGCTGAACGCTTCTCCGGCAACAGACGCGGCTTTCTGCGTTGCGAGCAGCGAGGCCGGAGTCAGCGCAACAACGGCAAGGCTGACGGCCAGAAGGGACGCACCGAACAGCGCAGCACTCTTGCCCGTCGCCTGACGCCGACCAATCCCCCAAAGGGCAGCGGCTAAGATAGCAGTAGCGGCGGCGCCCAAAGCCAATCCGTTTGTCCCCGTCTGGCGCCAGAGCAGCCAGCCAAGGGCAAGTGCCGTCAAGAACATCGGGATGGACAGAACAAGCTGAAAGCGGGCCATCCAAGCGCCCGGCTTTGGCATGCGTCGGCGCAATGCGGGCACAAAGCCGATCATCAGGAAAGGCAGCGCCAACCCAAAGCCGAGACCGGCAAAGATCGCCAGTGCCGCGGGCAGAGGCAAGACAAGCGCAGCCCCCAAGGCGGCTGCCATGAACGGGCCGGTGCAGGGGGTCGCGACAAAGGCTGCGAGCACGCCGGTCCAGAAGGAGCCTGCCGCCCCATCCTTGCCTGCCAGCGCCTCACCCCCGCCAAAGCCACGCAGATGAAAGACATGGGCAAGGTTCAGTGCCACGGCCGTGACCAGCAAGAGAAGCAACAGGATGACGCGCGGCTCCTGCAGCTGGAACGCCCAGCCCACGGTCGCCCCGCCCGCGCGCAGACCGAGCAGCAGCCCGCCCAGCGCTAGGCATGTCAGCATGACCCCGCCGGTATAAGCGAGCGCCTCGCGCTTGGCGGCGCGCTCATCGCCGCCTGCGCGGGCAAGGCTCATCGCCTTCAGGCTGATGACGGGGAAGACGCAGGGCATGATGTTGAGCAGCAACCCGCCAAGGATTGCCCCTGCCAGCGCGGCGAGGATGGTGGTGAAACCGCTATTGTCCTGAAGTGCAGGCACGACGCCCGGCACAGCGCTGATCTCAAAGCCCCTGCCTTCGCCTGTCGCCAGCACGCCGGTCAGCCGGTCAGCTGCACTGCCCTTTGCCTCTGTCTCCACAATCAGCTTATCGCCCAGCCGTTCTGCCTTTTGGGGCGCGGCATAAGCAATCGCGTCTTCGGTTTCGGCAAAGAACCAGGGGTCAGTTGCTGACACGCTGGCGGGGAGCGGAACGGCAATCCGCACCCGTGCTCCGTCGCGCTGGAACGTGGCTTGCCCGCCCAAGGGCAGCGCGAGCTTTGCCCGCCATGCATCGAAGCGGGCTCTATCAGTCGGGTTGACGGCGCCCTCGCCGACGGTCAGATCAAGCGACAGCGTCCCGCGTTCCGGCACGCAAATCTTGTCCGTGCAAGCGAGCCATTGCGCCTCGGCGCGGATGGGGAGGCGGGTGCCCGGTGCCAGACCCTTGGGGATCGCAACGGGCAGCAGCAGTGCATGATCGCCATTGAACACGTGGTTCATCAGCCCGGCCACGACCAGCTTTTCAGGCACTGGCCAGCGCATCGCACCCAGCGTGGCGCCTGAAGGCAAGGTCCAGTTGAGCGAGATGCCGACGCCGGCATCGCCGGGGTTGCGCCAATAACCATGCCAGCCGGGCTTTGGCTGCATGTCGATGGCGAGCAGGACGGTGGTCCCGGCTTTGGGCGTCTGGCTCTCCGCGGCCAGTGCGGCTGTGATATTGTTCTGCGCTTGCACCGGCGTGACAAACGCCCAGAACAAGGCGACCGTCATAAGGATGTCGCGTAACATTGGGAGGGAAAGGCCTTGCCGGGTCATGTCTGCCCCTATAGCCATGATTGTGGTGCGGAAAACAGGAGGAACTTCACTATGAAACTGGCACGTTGGCTCGCTGCTGCATCCCTGTTGGCCGCCACGCCCGCAATTGCGGCATCTGACGCACCACCCAAGCTGGTCGTAGCGATTTCAGTCGACCAGTTTTCAAGCGACCTGTTTTCCGAATGGCGCGGCAAATTTACCGGCGGCCTGAAGCGGATGACGCAGGGTGTGATCTTCCCCGGCGGTTACCAAAGCCATGCCGCGACCGAAACCTGCCCCGGCCATGCGACGATCCTGAGCGGCATCCGCCCGGGCCGTGCGGGCATTGCCGCCAATGACTGGTTTGGCATGCGCGGGGATAAGTTTGATGAAATCTACTGTGTCGAAGACGAGGATGTCGCTGGGTCAACGCACGACAATTACACTGTCTCGCTCAAGCATCTGAGCGAAGACTGGAGCCCGCTTGGTGACCGGTTGAAATCCCTCCCCGGCAGCAAGACACGCGTCTTTGCCGTGTCCGGCAAAGATCGCGGTGCGACGCTGATGGCGGGACGCAAGGCGGATCAGGTCTGGTGGTATGACTGGCGGGCAAGGGGTTTCACGACCTATGCTAAGGCGGACCTTCGCACAGCTGACGCTGCCATACCTGCGCTGAAAACGGTCAATGCGCGCATCGCCCAGTGGTTGGTGAAACCCGCTATTCCGACGCTTCCTGCTGTCTGTACGGATAAAATCAATCCCGTGGCCGTCGGTCAGCTGACGGTGGGCGATGGGCCGGAAGACATGCCCCGCACCGATAAGCCGGACAACACCGCCAAGGATTTCCGTTATACCCGCGCCATGGATAGTGTGACGCTCGATCTGGCGGACAGCATGGTCGCAGCCAACCGATTGGGGCGTGGCCCCGGCACAGATGTGTTGGCGATCAGCCTTTCTGGAACCGATTATATCGGCCATGCCTATGGCACCGAAGGGCCCGAAATGTGCGGGCAGATGGTGTCGCTCGACGCGCGGCTCGGCCGCTTCTTTGCAGCCCTGGACCGGCAGAAGATTGATTATGTCGTGGCACTCACAGCGGATCATGGCGGCTTTGACGCGCCTGAACGTCATGACATTCACGCCTGGCCCGCAGCCGATCGTGCGCCATTGACGCTTGCTGCGCAGGCGATGTCAGGCCTGCTGGCCAAGCAGTTCGGCTGGCAGGGCACTCTGGTTGAAAACCGGTCACTTGGCGGGGATTATTGGTTCACGCCTGCAGTGCCCGGCAATCGTCGGATTGAGGCGGCGGCCTGGCTGAAGGCTGAAGTTGAAAAGCAATTTGGAGACAAGATCGCGGCGGTCTTCACCAAGGCCGAGATTGCCGACCTCTCCGTCCCGACCGGAAACCCTGCGCTTTGGACGTTGGCGCAGCGTGTGCGCGCCTCCTTTGTGCCCGACCGGTCCGGTGACATTTACATCGCGCTCCTAAATGGGCAGCAGCCGATGCCCGCCGGTATCCGGGGTTATGTCGCAACGCATGGCAGCCTTTGGGACTATGACCGCCGTGTGCCGATCCTGTTCTGGCGCAAAGGCATGACGCCGTTTGAACAGCCGCTTCCGGTGGAGACGGTCGACATCCTTCCCACATTGGGCAGCCTGATCGGCGTGCCGGTTCCGGCGGACTCAGTAGACGGACGTTGCCTCGATCTGGACGCCGGGCCTAACAGCACCTGCAAATAGGGCTGCGGCCCTAGCGCTCGTCATAGGGTTTGAGGCCAGCGCCTAGCTGGTTGCCGGTCAGGCGGATGGCTTCACGCGTCCAGTTCGCGACAAAGGTGGATGTGCGCTGCACGCCCGGCGCAATCGACGCGCGGTTTGCGGAGATGATGAGGCCTGCGGACGGATTGTTGATGGTTTCCGCCCCGACCGCGATAAAGGCGGAGTAGTTTTCCTTGCTGCGGCCCTGCACGAACTCATTGTGCGTAATCGTGCCGACGGACCCGGCGGGCAGGTCGATCATATAATTCGTCTCTGATCCGCGGGTGTCGTCAAAGCTGCTGTCGCTAATGTCGTTGCGGGCAGCCCTGCTCTTCACATAATGGCCGCCGGTGCCGCGTTCAAAGCGGGATCGGGTGACGATCAGCCGCGCATTGTCGTTCACATAGATGGAGTGCGAGCACATCCCGTCCGGGCATCCGCCAAGCCCGGAAAAGGTGGACCGGTCGATGCTGATTGTCGCTGCCCGATCATCATTGGTGAGGATGCCCTGCTCCGAATTGCGGAACACCGTGTTGACCACGGTCAAATTCCCCTTTTCCAGCCGGATGCCGGATCCGTTGCGGTCCGGCACCTGAAAATTCTGGAAGACCATGCCTTCGACATGCGCGGCTGCCCCGCGCAGCACAAGGCCGCCTTTCCCTTCGCACGAGGTGCCGTCAAAAATGACGGTTCCGGCAGTGATGGCCGCATAAGCGATGCGTCCGCCTGTTTGCACGGCGCAGTCCCGATAAGTGCCCGGCGCGATGCGGATGGTGCCGTCGCCATTGCCGATGGCGGTCACTGCGTCCTGCAGGCGCGCATAGCCCCGCCCCGTTTCCTCAACGGTATAAGGCGCGCCGGACGGCTGGGCCGACAAAGGGGCCGCAAGAACAAGCGCCAGCGCTAGGGAACGATGAATAGGGGTCATGGTTTGCCTCAATGATTCCCGCCATTTTGGCGACATTGTGCACGACATGTCGAGGTCAATTGAGGGTTAACCTGACTTCGCTCTGCCTGTAACCCAAGCTAGTTTACTCAAATTATGGCATTTTTAATTGTGCGTTGCGCGCGCTTTCCTGTAGCTCAGGACCATGTCCAATTGTGATACATGTTTGGTCAGAAACAGGGCCATTTGTGCAGCCCTCGCGCCGGATGAGCTTGGTGCGCTTGCCAAACTCGGTCGCAAACAGATGGTGACCCGCGGCCAGACCTTGGTTTGGGAAGGGGATGAAGCCCTCGTCGTTGCCAATGTTATTCAGGGTGTGCTCAAATTGTCGGTCTCGACAGCAGACGGTCGTGAACAGATTGTCGGCGTCGTCTTCCCGTCGGACTTTATTGGCCGGCCCTTTGGCAAGGAAAGCCCTTATGGGGTCACCGCGCTGACGGATGCCGAAGTGTGCGTCTTTACGCGCGCCGCGTTTGACGGATTCGCTAAGGAACATCCCGATTTGCAACACAAGCTGCTGGAGCGGACGCTCGACGAGCTTGATCGCGCGCGCCAATGGATGATGCTGCTTGGCCGCAAAACCGCCAGTGAGCGGATTGCGACGCTGCTGTTGGAAGTCTCCAACCGGTTGGGCAGCACAAGCTGTTCTGCCATTACGCCGTTTCTCAATGAATTTGATCTGCCGATGGACCGTCAACAAATGGGCGATGTCCTTGGCCTCACGATCGAAACCGTCAGCCGTCAGCTTACCAAGCTGAAAGAGGCTGACATGATTGCATTGCCTGACAGGCGCCGTGTCGTGATCAAAGACCGCCGTCGGCTCGAGAACATTGCGCTCGCAGCATAGGCTTTTGACCTAGGTCAATGCCCCGCTGCTGACGTCCTGCAAGGCAGGGCCGCAGGGATATGCCGCATGGCGCGGTGTCTCGGGGAACGACCATGGAAGAAGTTATCCTGCGCGGCGGGGTCTATTATCTTGTTGCTTTCATAGCCTTTTTTGGGGCTGTCACCGGTGTCGACACCGGCTTTTCAGTCCATATGTGGATCGTAATGGCGGCCGCATTGATCGCGGCCTTCTATTCGAACCGCGGCTTTGATTATTCGACCGGCCGGTTTCCCACACCTTCTGCGCAGACGCTGTCGACTTATGATGATGATCCGATCCGCTGGGGCGCGATTGCAACCTTGTTCTGGGGCATGGCGGGCTTCCTTGTCGGTCTGATCATCGCCTTGCAGCTCGCTTTCCCTGTGCTCAATCTTGGGTTTGAATATACCAGCTTCGGGCGCCTCCGGCCGCTGCACACCTCGGCGGTGATCTTTGCCTTTGGTGGCAATGCCCTGATCGCAACGAGTTTTTACATCGTCCAGCGCACCTGCCGCGCGCGGCTGGCCTTCCCCGGCCTCGCCCGCTTCGTCTTCTGGGGCTACCAGCTGTTCATCGTTCTGGCCGCAACCGGCTATCTGATGGGCGTGACCGAGGGCCGAGAATATGCCGAGCCCGAATGGTATGTCGACATTTGGCTGACGGTCGTCTGGGTTTCTTATCTCGTCGTCTTCGGCGGCACGATCATGAAGCGTAAGGAGCCGCACATCTATGTGGCCAACTGGTTCTTCCTTTCCTTCATCATCACCATCGCGATGCTCCATCTGGTCAACAACTTGTCGCTGCCGGTCAGCCTTGTTGGGTCCAAAAGCTATTCCGCCTTTGCCGGGGTTCAAGATGCGCTGACGCAGTGGTGGTATGGTCATAATGCGGTCGGTTTCTTCCTCACGGCAGGCTTCCTCGGCATGATGTATTATTTCGTGCCCAAACAGGCCGAACGGCCGGTTTATTCCTACCGGCTGTCGATCATCCATTTCTGGTCGTTGATCTTCCTCTACATCTGGGCGGGGCCGCACCATCTCCACTACACAGCCCTGCCCGATTGGGCGCAGACCTTGGGCATGGTGTTCTCAATCATGCTGTGGATGCCCAGCTGGGGCGGCATGATCAACGGTCTGATGACGCTCAATGGCGCATGGGACAAGATCCGCACCGACCCGATTATCCGGATGATGGTCATGGCGCTCGCCTTTTACGGCATGTCGACCTTTGAAGGCCCGATGATGTCGATCAAGGCCGTCAACAGTCTCTCGCACTATACCGACTGGACGATCGGTCATGTGCATTCCGGCGCGCTCGGCTGGAACGGGATGATTACCTTTGCGTCGCTCTATTACATGTTCCCGCGCCTGTGGAACCGGCCGCGCATGTATTCGCTGCGGATGATCAACTGGCACTTCTGGCTCGCGACGATTGGCATCGTTTTCTATGCCTCGTCCATGTGGGTCACGGGCATCATGGAAGGCCTGATGTGGCGCGAATATGGAGCGGACGGCTACCTCGTTTACGCCTTTAGCGAAACCGTCGCGGCCAAGTTCCCGATGTATCTCATCCGTGCGGCAGGCGGTGCCCTGTACCTGACCGGAGCCTGTGTGATGGTCTTCAATGTCTGGATGACGCTGGCCGGCAAGATCCGCGCTGAAAAGCCGATGACCGAAACCCTCCACGACCCGGTTGCCGACCGTCCCGCGGTCGCCGTGCCCGCCGAATAAGGAGTTCAAGAACATGGCATTCAAGGCACTCAACCACGGCACGCTGGAACGCAATGTCGGCCTGCTCGGTCTCCTCGCCCTGCTGACCGTCACCATTGGCGGCATCGTGGAAATCGCGCCGCTCTTCTGGATCGACTCCACCATTGAAAAGGTGAAGGGCGTCCGCCCGTACACGCCGCTCGAGCTGGCCGGTCGGAACATCTATATCCGCGAAGGCTGCTATGTCTGTCACAGCCAGATGATCCGCCCGTTCCGCGATGAGGTGGAACGGTACGGTCATTACAGCCTGGCGGCCGAGTCGATGTACGACCATCCGTTCCAATGGGGGTCAAAACGGACCGGGCCGGATCTGGCGCGGGTCGGCGGGCGTTACTCGGATGAATGGCACCGCCAGCATCTGAAGAACCCGCAATCGGTCGTGCCGGAATCGGTGATGCCGCAATATCCCTTCTTGGCTGAAAAGGATTTGAAGGCCGGCGACATGACCGCGCATCTCAAGACGCTCATCGCTGTAGGCGTGCCTTACACCAAGAAGGACATCGCACAGGCCAATGCCGATTTGGCCGCGCAAGCGGATCCGGATGCCGATGCTGGGGATCTCGCAAAGCGGTACCCCAAGGTCCAGATCCGCGATTATGACGGCAACCCTGCGCGCCTGACCGAGCTGGATGCGCTCATCGCCTATCTGCAGATGATCGGCACGCTCGTCGATTTCAAGGCTGCTGAAGCCCAGGAGCAGGCCCGGGAGACGGCAAAGTGACCTACGACGCCCTTCGGCATTTTGCAGACAGTTGGGGCCTCGTCCTCATGACGGTGTCGTTCCTGACCTTCGTTGGCTGGGCCTTCCGGCCGGGGTCAAAGGATCTCAGCTCAGACGCTGCCAACTCGATCTTCAAGGAAGATGACAATGGCTAAGAATGATAAAGACATTGGCCCCCGCGTCGACACGCCCACCGGCACAGAATTTGTAGGCCATGAATGGGATGGCATTGAGGAGCTCAACACCCCGCTGCCGCGCTGGTGGCTGCTGACCTTTTACGCCTGCATCATCTGGGCCATTGGCTACACGATCATGTACCCGGCCTGGCCGATGATCAGCAGGGCCACGACCGGGGTGACGGGCTGGACCAGCAGGGGCCAGTTTGAAGCAGAAGTGAGAGCGCAAACGGCCAAGCGCGCGCCGTTGCTGGCGGCGATTGCGGCCACACCCATTGAAGCGTTGCCGACCAAGCCGAACCTGATGAGTGCGGCTGTTGAAGGCGGCAAGGCAGCGTTCAAGGTCAATTG
>JBBATS010000005.1:33289-86476 GCA_040398625.1 Chakrabartia sp.
CGAACCTGATGAGTGCGGCTGTTGAAGGCGGCAAGGCAGCGTTCAAGGTCAATTGCGTGCAATGCCATGGCTCGGGTGCCGCCGGGTCCATCGGGTATCCCAACCTCAACGATGATGACTGGCTGTGGGGCGGCGATATGAAGGCGCTGGACTATACCCTGACGCACGGCATCCGGAACCCGGACCATCCTGCAACCCGCGTCTCGCAAATGCCGGCCTTTGACGGTGTTCTGACCCCGGCGGAGATTGCGGCAGTGGTGGCCCATGTCCGCACAATCTCCGGCCAGCGCAAAGCCGATGGGTTGGCGCAGCAGGGGGCGGCGTTGTTCGCCACCAACTGTGCCCTGTGTCACGGACCGGCGGGCAAGGGGCTGCGTAGCGTCGGCGCCCCGAACCTGACCGACGGCATCTGGCTCTATGGTGGTGATGCCGTCACGCTGACGCAGACCATCAGAATGAGCCGACAGGGCGTCATGCCGCGTTGGGGCCAAAAGCTCGACGCGACTACGATCAAGATGCTCGCGGCCTATGTCCATTCGCTGGGCGGAGGCGAGGCGACCCCGGCACCGCAGGAGGTCGCAGTGTCCAATGTCCCAATCAAATAGCCCGGTAGAAGACGCGCCGTACCTCTACGAAAAGCGCAAGGCTGTTTACCCCAAAGCGGTGGATGGCACTTTCCGACGCCTGAAATGGGCGATCATGCTCGTCACCTTGGCGATCTATTACGTCACGCCTTGGCTGCGGTGGGATCGCGGCCCCTATGCGCCGGATCAGGCGGTCCTTGTCGATATGGCGCACCGGCGGTTCTACATGTTCTCGATCGAGATTTGGCCGCATGAATTTTACTATGTGGCCGGTCTGCTCGTCATGGCGGGTATCGGGCTTTTTCTTGTCACCTCTGCGGTTGGGCGGGCCTGGTGCGGCTATGCCTGTCCGCAGACGGTGTGGACCGATCTCTTCCAGCATGTCGAGCGCTGGATCGATGGAGACCGCAACGCCCAGCTCCGCCTCGACAAGGCGCCATGGGGCCTAACCAAGATCTTCCGGCGTTTCTCCAAATGGGCGATTTGGTTGGTGATTGCTGTGTCGACGGGCGGCGCGTGGATTTTCTACTTCGCTGATGCGCCGACGCTTGCGCGCGATTTCTTGACGGGGCAGGCGCCCGCCATTGCCTATTCCACCGTCGGCGTGCTGACCGCGACGACCTTCATCTTCGGCGGCTTCATGCGGGAACAGGTGTGCATCTATATGTGCCCTTGGCCGCGCATCCAGACGGCGATGCTCGATGAGAAATCGCTGCTCGTCACCTATAAGGATTGGCGCGGGGAGCCCCGCACGCATGGCTTGAAAAAGGCGGCAGACGAAGGCGCGGCGCTCAAGACGGGTGACTGCATTGATTGTCTCCAATGCGTCTCGGTCTGCCCGACGGGGATCGATATTCGGGAAGGGCCGCAGATCGGCTGCATTACCTGTGCCTTGTGCATCGACGCCTGCGACACCGTCATGGCGCAGATCGGCAAGCCACGCGGCCTCATCGATTATTGCACGCTCGACGATGCCGACATTGAAAAGGCAGGCGGCCAGAGCGCGCCGTTGCTCAAAACAATCTTCCGGCCCCGGACCCTCATCTATCTTGGCATCTGGACATCAATCGGGGTCGCCATGCTTTTTGCGCTTGGCCAACGCACCCGGCTGGATCTCAACGTCCAGCATGATCGCAATCCGGTGTTCGTCCAATTGTCGGACGGGTCGATCCGCAACAACTACATGGTCAAGGTCCGCAATATGGAAACGCGGCCGCGCGATGTGGAGCTGGTCGTCACCGGCCTGCCCGGCGCTGTCGTGTGGACCGCGGATACGGACCGCGTTGAAGGACGCAGCCGCGTTGATCTGCGCGTGGCGCCGGACAGCATCCGCAAGGTCAGGCTGTTCGTGGCGGCGCCTGCCAAGGGCGAAGAGCACAGTGAGTTCAAAGTCACGGTCAAAGCGAAGAGCGGCCATGAAAAGGGCGATACCGACGAGGTCGTGTTTGAACGCCCCGAAGGTTTGGACGATGATGAGGGAGACAGAGAATGAGCGGGCGCAAGTTCACCGGTTGGCACATGACCGGCATTCTCGTCGCCTTTTTCGGCGTGGTCGTCTCCGTCAATGTCTTCATGGCACGGGCGGCCATCTCGACCTTTGGCGGCACCGTTGTCGACAACAGCTATGTCGCCAGCCAGAAATTCAACGGCTGGCTGGATAAGGCCGAAGCCCAAAAGGCGCTTGGCTGGACGGTTTCGGCCCGGCTGAATGGAAGCCGCCATGTGGAACTGACGGCGGACGTGGGGCAGGTGCCGCTGCGCAATGCGGCTGTCGAAGCGCTTGTCCGTCACCCACTTGGCCGCGTGCCCGAACGCAGCCTGCGCTTTGATCAAACCCAAGAAGGCATTTGGACCAGCCGTGAGGCTTTGCCCGCTGGCCGCTGGATCGTGCATCTGACGGTCCGTCGTGGCGGCGAAGCGCATCGCCAGGTGGAAGATCTGCTATGACAATGACCAAAGAGCACGCCCCATCTGCGGACCTGCCCGAAGCTTTGTTTTCGGTGCCGGGCATGCATTGTGCGGGATGCATTGCGAAGATTGAACGCGGGCTTACAGCAACCCCGGGCATTGATAGCGCGCGTGTCAATTTCACGGCCAAGCGCGTGTCGATCAGCCATGATCAGGGCCTGACGGTGCCGGATCTGGTGGCCGCCATCGGCCGGCTGGGTTTTGACGCGCAGCCGGTTCTGGACCCAACGACCTTAGTGAAAGGCGAAGAAAGCAAGGGCTTGCTTAAGGCGCTCGCCGTTGCGGGCTTTGCCGCGATGAACATCATGCTGCTGTCGGTCTCGGTCTGGTCCGGGGCAGAGGGCGGCACGCGGGATTTATTCCACTGGCTGTCCGCCATGATTGCGCTGCCGACCATCGCTTATTCGGGCCGCCCCTTCTTTCGGTCGGCATGGATGGCCTTGCGCCATGGCCGGACAAACATGGATGTGCCCATTTCCATCGGGGTGATCCTGACCGGTGCACTCAGCCTGTTTGAAACGATTGTGCACGGGCCCCATGCCTATTTTGACGGCGCGGTCATGCTGCTCTTCTTCCTGTTGGGCGGTCGCACCCTCGACAGCATGATGCGCGACCGCGCGCGTGAGGGAGTGGCTTCTCTCCTTAAGCATACCGCCCCCGGCGCCTTGGTTCTGGACAAGGACGGCCGCACCTCTTGGGTGGACGCGAAGGACTTGGCGCGGGGCATGACGATGATCCTAGCAACCGGAGAGCGGCTGGCCGCGGACGGCGTGATCCTGAAAGGCGAATCCCGGTTCGATCTCTCGCTGATGACGGGTGAGTCCGCGCCCGTCACGCTCGGCGTGGATGAGATGGTGCATGCAGGGACGCTCAATGTCGATGCGCCTTTGGAG
Organism: Chakrabartia sp.; assembly: GCA_040398625.1. Classification (GTDB taxonomy): domain Bacteria; phylum Pseudomonadota; class Alphaproteobacteria; order Sphingomonadales; family Sphingomonadaceae; genus Aquisediminimonas. The sequence continues at coordinate 36,735 of JBBATS010000005.1, forward strand.
GTTCGGATCACGGCGGTCGGGGCAGACACGGCCATCGCCGATATCGCGCGCATGATGGAGGAGGCCGGGCAGTCCAAGTCGCGTTATGTCCGAATCGCAGACCGGGCAGCGCGGCTTTATGCGCCTGCCGTCCATACGCTCGCCCTCCTCAGCTTTGCCGGCTGGATGATGGCGGGGGCGGGATGGCACGGCTCGCTGCTGATCGCGGTTGCAGTGCTGATCATCACCTGCCCCTGTGCGCTGGGCTTGGCGGTTCCCGCCGCGCAGATTGTGGCGGCAGGCGCGCTGATGAAGAAGGGCGTCCTTGTGAAAGACGGGTCGGCGCTTGAGCGTCTGGCCGAAGTCGATGTCGCTTTGTTCGACAAGACAGGCACGCTGACGCTGGGTCGGCCGGACCCGACCAATATTGACGCGCTCGGTGCTGATGATGCGGGCATTGCGCTCGCGCTTGCCCGCGCCAGCCGCCATCCACTCAGCCAGTCGCTGCGTCGCGCGCTGGAGGAACGGCATGCCACAGCGGCCGACGTCAGCGGCCTCCGCGAACTTGCCGGTTTCGGCGTTGAAGGCGTCTGGCTGGGGCACAGTGTTTCGCTTGGTCGACCAACCGATGGCGCGGCTACAGCCGCCATGGCCGTCGAACTGACCGGTGCCGGGGCGGCGGTTCTTCTGACTTTCGAAGACAAACTGCGCCCCGATGCGGCCACCGTCATCGCTCAGTTAAGGGCCGCCCATATCCCGAGCGCAATCATCTCCGGGGATCGTGCCGCAGCGGTCGCCCCGGTGGCCCGCATGCTTGGCCTGACCGCGCAAACGGGGATGCAGCCCGAAGACAAGCTGGAGGCCATCGCCCGTCATACGGCGGCTGGTGCCAAGGTGCTGATGGTCGGTGACGGTTTGAATGACGGTCCAGCATTGGCTGCAGGACATGCCTCGCTTGCGCCGGCATCGGCGAGTGACGCCGGGCAGAATGCCGCTGACGCGGTGTTCCTGGGGGACAGCCTGATGCCGGTTATCACCTGCATCCGGGTCGCGCGCGCGACGCAGGCGATCGTCCGGCAGAATTTCATTCTGGCCATTGGTTACAACGCCATTGCGGTGCCGCTGGCGATTGCGGGGCTCGTGACGCCGCTGATTGCGGCAGCGGCCATGTCTGGCTCCTCGCTTATTGTCGTTGCCAATGCCCTGCGGCTCAAAGGGTCTGCCAAGTGACGGGCATCTTGCTTCTGATTCCTATTGCCTTGGGCCTTGGGCTGCTGGGGCTCTTCGCTTTCTTCTGGTCGTTGAAGAGCGGTCAGTTCGAGGATCTGGACGGGGCGGGCCTGCGCATCCTCATCGACGAGGATGAGGAAGGGCCGCAGCCATGACCGTGTTGCGCGCCGTCACTCCCATCTTTGCCTTGGCGATCATGTTGCCGGCGCCCATGGCGCAGGCCAGGGTGATCATCGCGCCCATGTGCACTGGCGGGACAACGCAGATATCCCTGTCCAAGAACGCAGGCAGTCCCATGCCCGCCGATGATCATGAGTGCTGCCGCAAGGGCTGCCATGCGGGGTCTGACCGGCGCAAGAAAGCGAACCAGCTGAACGACAGCTGCTGCTGAGGCCTTCACACATAAAAAGGCGGGGCCAACCAGAGGTCGGCCCCGCAGGGGAGGAGCTCTTGAAAGAGTGTGTTAGAGGCGGAAGCCGACGCCGACGCCAAAGACGAACGGGTTAAGCTTGATCTTGACCGCCTGCGTGCCGAGCGCTGTCGTCGCGAGCGTCGCTGTCGTCTTAATGTCGAGATATTTCACGTCGAAGTTCAGGAACATCCTGTCGTTCAGGTCGATGTCCAGGCCGACCTGTCCGGCCCAGCCAAAGCTGCTCTTCATCTTCACATTGGTCGGGCCGACAGCAGCGACAAACGCGCTGGAGGCTTTTTCCGAATAGAAGAGCGTGTAGTTGACGCCCGCGCCGACATAGGGCCGGACTTTGGCTCCGGGCGCGAAGTGATATTGCGCCGTCAGCGTCGGCGGCAGCACCCAGGTGGAGGCGAGCTTGCCGATGCCGCCGGTCACACCCGTCACGCCGCTGGCGGTGTGCTTGGTGGTCGCCGCGATCAGCTCAAACCCGATATTGTCGGACGCCATATGGGTGATGTCGATTTCGGGCATGACGGAATTGTTGACCGACACGGTTTCGGCTGGAAGCCCCGGCAGGATGCCGCCGGACTTTTCATTGGGGGCCACCATGATCCCGCGAACGCGGACATAAGTGTCTCCCGCCGCGGCCAAAGCCGGCGTCGCAAGTGCGCTGGCGAGGACGGTGGCCAGCAGAAGTTTCCCCTTTTGGATGCTCATTGATTTTCTCCTTTTGATGAGCCGTGAATGGATTGTCCGGTTCAGCGACCCAGCAGCACCGGAATGTCGGACTGGGTGGACAGCCGCCGCGTTACGCCGCCCAGCAGCGTCTCACGCAGGCGGGAATGGCCATAGGCACCGATCAGGATAGCGCCTGCGCCAACCTCTTTTGCGACCTCCATGATGAGTATGTCGGGTGCGCCGTCGGCATCGGTAAAGGTCCGCAGATCAGACGAGATGCCGTGGCGCGAGAGATAGGCACTGGCGTCGGTGGACGGAAATTCCTCCCCTTCTTCGCTGACCGAAACGAGCGTCACGGATGCGGCCAGTTTGAGCGCGGGCAGCGTTTCGCGAATGGCACGCGCGGCCTGTTCAGACGCGTTCCAGCCGATGACGACCGGCGCCATGGCGTCGAATTGTTTGACGCCCCTGGGCACGACCAGAACGGCGCATCCGGCGTTCACCGCGACATCATCGACAACCGACAAAGGAGACGCGGACGTTGCCCGATCACGCCCGGCTTGGCTGAGGACCACAAGGTCCATGAGTGACGAGACCGACACCAATGTCTGTGCGGGATCGCCATCATAAGACTGCCAGTCCCAGCGTACATCTTCGTGCGAGAGATGCTCTTCAAGCTTCGCGCACACCCGGTCTTCGGTTTCCCGCAGACTGTCGATCAAAGCGCCGCTCGTGAAGACGCCACCCATCGGGTCCAGCCCGACATAAGAGGCATAGGGTGTCACATAGGCGCAGGTCAGATGCGCGTCGTGCGCGCGGCACACGTCCAGCGCGACCGACAGGCGGTTATCAAGTTCTTCATCCTCGAAAACGTGGAGCAGGACCGATTTCATGTCTGCTGCCTTCATAGTTGTTGTTGGTACCCTCTCTAACTGTCAGCCCGGCCAATCGGGGTCATTGACGGAGGACAAGAATTTGATTGATCGAAGTCAAAGCCCTTTCCGGCGGTAAACTTAGACCCACGGCCATGTGGCCTTACCTTCCCGAGCTGATTGAACGGCCCGTTCCGCGCTATACGAGCTATCCACCTGCAACCGCGTTTCGGGGCGATGTCGGGGTGGATGATCAGCAGCGGGCGTTGAACGCTGTGGCGGCAGGGACGCCGCTCTCGCTCTATCTCCACATTCCCTATTGCCAGCAAATCTGCTGGTATTGCGGCTGCAATACAGGTGCCGCCGGCAGGAATCAGCGCCTAACCGCTTATCTGGCGGCGCTGGAGGCCGAAATCTCGCTGGTCGCCAAGATGCTGGGTGGCCGGGGTAAGCTGCGCCGCATCGCCTTTGGCGGGGGCAGCCCCAATGCAATTGACCCGATAGACTTTGTCCGCATCGTTGATCGGCTGGTGACCATCTTCGGGGCCGGGGCAACACCCGATATCTCGGTGGAGATCGATCCGCGCGCCTTCACCCGCGAATGGGCCATGACGCTGTCCATCGCGCAGGTCACGCGCGTCAGCTTTGGCGTCCAGAGTTTTGATCCTGACATTCAGGCTGCGATTGGCCGCATCCAGCCGGTTGATATGATTGACACCTGCATGGCGGCCCTGCGCGCGCGCGGCATCACATCGGTCAATTTTGACCTCATGTACGGGCTGCCATTTCAGACCATCGAAAAGCTGGATGCGACGCTGGACGAGGTGGTCCGGATGCGGCCCAGCCGCATTGCGCTGTTCGGCTATGCCCATGTGCCGCAGATGTTTCCACGTCAGCGCCGGATCGACACGTCAGCTCTGCCCCATGCAGAGCAGCGCTTTGCACAGGCAGCGCATGGTTATGATCGGCTTGTGGCCGACGGTTATGTGCCCATTGGCTTTGATCACTTCGCCTTGCCGGGAGATCCTCTGGCGATGGCGGCTAGCAAGGGTCAGGTCCGGCGCAATTTTCAGGGTTTCACCGAAGATCAGTCCGATGTCCTCATTGGCCTTGGCGCCAGTGCGATCAGCCTGTTTCCGGGCGCGATCATCCAGAATGAGAAGAACCCCGGCACCTATCGGGATTGCATAAGCGACGGCCGACTGGCTGGGGCGCGGGGCGTGCGACTGGCACTGGAAGACCAAAGGCGTGGCGCCTTGATTGAGCAGTTGCTCTGCCAGTTAAAGGCGCGGGTCGACAGCGATCTGGTGGATCCGCAGTTAGAGGACATGTTGACGCATTTCGTGTCTCTTGGCCTTGTGGAGCGGGCGGGCGATGTGCTGTCGATCACCGATCAAGGCCGCCCTTATGCCCGCAACGTGGCCGCCGCCTTTGACAGGCACGCCGCCGGGCAGAAGATTCCGTTTCGTGTCGGAAAACTTTCATAAAGCGTCATTAGTGCTATCGTGCTTCTTTAACAGTTTGGCACTTTATGACCGCGAGCACAGAAACATCGACACCCAAGGCCGTTGAAACGCCGGACGCGACGTCCCGCTATTTCAACCGGGAAGTTAGCTGGTTGAAGTTCAACCGGCGCGTGCTGGAAGAAGCGCAGAACCCCAACCATCCGCTGCTGGAACGACTGCGCTTCCTGTCGATTTCCGGCGGCAACCTTGATGAATTCTTCATGGTCCGTGTGGCGGGCCTGCGCGGTCAGCAGATGCGCGGCATTGAAGAAGTGTCGATTGACGGCCTTATTCCGGCCCAACAGCTGGAACTGATCGGCAAAGAAGCGGACGAGCTGATGGCGGATCAGCAGGTTCTGTGGCGGCAGTTGCGCACCGAAATGGCATCGCAGGGCATTCGTGTGGTCGCAGGCGCTGATGTCGCAGAGGGCGACCGGGCGGGGCTGGAAACCTATTTCCGGGAAGAGATTTTCCCGATCCTGACATTGCAGGCGCTGGACCCGGCGCATCCTTTTCCGTTCATCCCCAACCTTGGCATGTCGATGATCTTCGATCTGGAGCGCCGCTCCGACGAAGAGGAAATCCGCGAACTCATCATGATCCCAGCGACGCTGCCGCGCTTCGTGCGCGTGCCCGGCAGAACGGCGACCTATGTCACGATTGAGGAGATGATCCGGCTTCATGCAGGGTTGCTCTTCCCCGGATTTGATCTGATCGGCTCCGGCCTGTTCCGCGTCATCCGCGACAGCGACATCGAACTGGAAGAAGAGGCCGAAGATCTCGTCCGCTTCTTCCGCAGCGCCATTAAGCGGCGGCGGCGCGGGCGTGTCATCCGGCTTGAGGCCGAACATGACATGCCTGAAGCGCTTGAATCGCTGATCCGCAAAGAACTGGGCGGCAATGAAGTCACCATCGCGGAAACCGACGGCATCCTTGGCATTGTAGGTTTGAGCCAGTTGGTCGACGAGGATCGGCCTGATTTGAAATTCACCCCCTATTCGCCGCGCTTTCCGGAACGCATCCGCGAACATGACGGGGATTGCTTTGCCGCCATCCGGCAGAAGGACATTGTCGTCCATCACCCCTATGAGGCGTTCGACGTCGTTCTTGCCTTTTTGAGCCAGGCGGCCGCTGACCCCAATGTCGTGGCGATCAAGCAGACGCTCTACCGAGCGGGCAAGCAGTCGGCGATTGTGCGCGCGTTGTGCGACGCCGCCGAAGCGGGCAAATCCGTGACCGCCGTTGTCGAGTTGAAGGCGCGCTTTGATGAAGAGCAGAACCTGCAATGGGCGTCGCAGCTGGAGCGTTCGGGCGTGCAGGTCGTCTACGGCTTCATCGACTGGAAAACCCACGCCAAGATTTCGATGGTGGTCCGCCGCGAAGGCAAGAATTTCCGCACCTATTGCCACTTCGGCACGGGCAATTACCACCCGGTGACGGCGCGCATCTACACCGACATCAGCTACTTCACCGCAGATCCCGCACTCGGCCGGGATGCGGCACAGGTGTTTAACTACATCACCGGATATGTTGAGCCGCCGGAGCTCAAGTACATCACCATCAGTCCCCGGCATTTGCGCGAAAAGCTGTTGGCGTTGATCGACCGCGAAATCGCCAATGTGCGTGCGGGCAAGGCTGGTGCTGTCTGGGCAAAGATGAATTCTCTGGCCGACCGGTTCGTGATCAATAAGCTATATGAAGCCAGTGCCGCCGGTGTTCGCATTGAACTCATCATCCGGGGCGTGTGTTGCCTGCGTCCGGGGGTGCCCGGTCTTTCGGAAAACATTCAGGTGAAGTCGATCATTGGGCGTTTTCTGGAACACAGCCGCATCTGGGCTTTCGGCAATGGCAGTGCACTGCCGAACAATAAGGCGGAGGTCTTCATCTCCTCGGCAGACTGGATGCCGCGCAATTTTGACCGCCGCGTTGAATATGCGCTGCCCGTCCGCAACGCGACCGTTCATGATCAGATCCTCGATCAGGTGATGGTCGCCAATCTCATCGACACGGAGCAAAGCTGGTATCTAAAGCCGGACGGCAGCTACGAACGGGCCATCCCCGGCGATGAACCCTTTAACTTGCATCGTTATTTTATGACAAATCCCTCGCTTTCAGGCCGAGGGGCATCGCTTGGGAGTGGCGCGGTTCCAAAACTGGTCTTAAACGGCAAGCGGTGAATGGGACTCAACGCAAAGCTGTCATTGATATAGGCTCCAACTCGGTTCGGTTGGTGGTCTTTGGTGGTGCGCCAAGGGCGCCCATCGTGCTCTACAACGAAAAGCTGGCAGCAGGCCTTGGCGGAGGCGTCGTCCGCGACGGACGGCTGGACAAGGTTGCCAGCGACATGGCCCTGCGCGGGCTGGCCCGCTTCGCCCTTGTCGCAAAGGCTTGGGACGTCAGCTGGCTCCGCGTCGTGGCAACAGCGGCCGTGCGTGATGCGGAAAATGGCGCTGCGTTCTTGGAAGTCGTCAAGGCGCTTGGCCTGCCGGTCGAACTCCTGTCAGGCGAGGAAGAAGCGCGCATCTCCGGCTGTGGCGTGCTTTCGGCCATTCCCAATGCCGATGGTGTGATGGCGGATCTGGGTGGCGGCAGTCTCGATCTGTCGCGCCTTGAGCATCGTCATGTGACGCAGACCGGGTCGATCCCCATCGGGGCGATCCGGGCCAGAGCCTTGACCGAGGAGGCGGATGGCGCGCTCGAAGCGGCACTGCGCAAGGGCATGAAGCCAATCAATTGGCTGACGCAAAGTGAAGGCCGGCCTCTCTATCTCGTTGGCGGCCCCTGGCGTGCGCTCGCCCGCGTGCATATGCACACGCATCGCTACCCCTTGCCGGTTCTGGCCCGATACCGGATTGCCACCAGTGATGCACCGCTCTTGGCAGAGGCGATCGGCGGGATGACGACGGCGGCGCTCAAGTCGATTCGTGAAATGCCGAGTTCGCGCGTGCCGATGCTGCACGCGACGGCGCAGCTTTTGAATGTGCTTGCGACGCTGCTGAAACCCTCGACCTTCGTGATCTGCCCTTATGGCCTGCGCGAAGGGCTGATGTTTGATGCGCTGTCCCCGGCCGAACAGGCGCTCGATCCACTGACCGAAGGCGTTGCCTTTGCAACGGCAGACCATCAGCAACCGCCGGGCTTTGGCGATGCCATGGCGCATTGGCTGGACCAGTTGTTCGACAAAGAGGCAGAGTCGCTGCGCCGGTTGCGCCGCGCCGTCTGCCAGATTGCAGGCGTTGGCTGGTCCAGCACGCCCGGTTTCCGCGCACTGACCGGTGAAGAAATGGCGCTGCACGGCAATTGGATTGGCATTACAGCGGCCGAACGCGCGATGATGGCGATGGCGCTGCATGTCGGGCTTGGCGGGGATCTGGATGTGCCCTCCGGGTTGAAGCCATTGGCCGATAGCTTGCAGCTTGAAACAGGCCGCAATTGGGGCCTTGCTGTCCGAGTGGCGGATCGTCTGGCCGGGGGGTCTGCCGAGATTTTGGCGTCAAGCCGACCCGAAATTTCAGGCGGCGCGCTGACGCTGCATCTGGAGTCTGCCCATGCCGCACTCGATGAACCGACGCTGCGCCGCCGTCTGCAACGGCTGGTGGCAGGGCTTGGCCTGCAAAGCGGCGGTGTCCAGATCGCCTAGCTTTTGACGTCCCAGGCGATTCTATGGTCGTCGCGGGACAGTGACAGGGCATAGTCCGGACCGCGATAGTGCACGGTGCCGGTTGCGGGGTTTTCCCATTGGGCAGCAGTCATCGGATGGCCCACGGCGTCCTGCCAGTCGCCATCCTGCGGGAAGGCAAAGAAGCGCGCCTGTTGGGCTGACCGCTTCGCCGCAAGGTCTGCCACGTATTCTTCAAGTGCTACGTCGCGTCGTTCCCAGTCGACCCACCCAATCGCGTTGTCCTGCGCATAGGCATTGTTGTTGCCCATCTGGCTGCGCCCGAATTCGTCGCCTGCCGTCAGCAGTAGTGTTCCGGTCGAGGCGAAGAGCGTGGCCAGCATCGCACGGACATCGGCATCGCGTCGGGCGCGGATAGCGGCATCATCGGTCGGGCCTTCGACACCGCAATTCCAGCTGAAATTTTCAGAATGGCCGTCGCGATTGCCTTCGCCATTCGCTTCATTGTGACGCGCGGTATAAGACACCGTATCGGCAAGCGTGAAGCCATCATGCGCGGCAAGAAAATTGACGGTGCGGGTGGTGCCGCCGAAAATGTCCGACGACCCGGCGATCCGCGTGACGACGTCTCCGATGCCGCCATCGCCCCGCCAGAAGCGGCGGACGTCATCGCGGAACCGGTCATTCCATTCGAGCCAGTCCTTAGGAAAGGCCCCAAGCTGATAGCCACCGGGTCCGCAATCCCAAGGCTCAGCAATCATCACGCGGTCGGCGAGGATCCGGTCGGCAGCTATCTCGCCAAAGATCGGCGCGTCGCTGGCAAAGGCCGGGCCGCGTGCAAGGATAGTCGCCAAGTCAAAGCGGAAGCCGTCGATGCCGCAGCTTGTCACGAAATGCCGCAACGCATCGCACGTCAGGCGGCGGACATAAGGGTTGGCGAAGTCGAGCGTGTTGCCGCAGCCGGTGTCGTTGATGAGGGAACCGTCGGGCGCATGTGCATAGGCTGCATTGTCGAGCCCGCGCAGCGACAGGACGCCGCCTTCGGTGTCGCTTTCGCCCGTGTGGTTGAAGACGAGATCGAGGATCACGCCGATCCCCTCGGCATGGAGCGCGGCGACCGTCTGGCGGAGTTCTTCAACACCACCGGGGCAAGGGCCGGGGTCGAGCGCCATCATCGCGACGGGGTTGTACCCCCAGGCGTTCGATAGGCCGAGCGGTGGCAAATGTCGCTCATCGATCCAGGCGACAATGGGCATCAGCTCCACCGCGCCGACGCCCAGCTTCTTCAGATGTGCGAGGATCGCGGGTTCGGCGAGGGCCGCAATCGTCCCGCGCAGCTGCGCGGGCACTTCGGGATGCAGCATCGTGAAGCCGCGCACATTGATTTCGTAGATCAGGTCGCCGGGTGCAAAAAGGGGCGGCACCAGTTCGACTGCGGGAAGCGGTTCCGGAACGATGGCACGCGGCACGATAGGCGCTGTGTCCACGCCAAAGCGGGCAAGGTCCGGATGTTGCACAAAGCGCCGGTCGAGCGTGACGGCATAGGGGTCCACCAACAGCTTGGAGACGTCAAACCAAAGGCCCTGTTCTGGCGACCAGACCCCGTCAGCACGATAGCCGTAGTGCGACCCGGTGAGATCGTCTGCCGTTTCAAAAACCCAATCCTCGCCATCGCGGACCATGGCCTGACGTTGCTCGGAGCTTCCTTCAAACACACATAGCCATAACGCCTCGGCCCTTGGCGCGCGGACGCGAAAGAAGGTCCGTCCGCCGGAAACCGTCGCGCCGTACTCTTGCGTCACGTCACCACATCAGGGGCGGTGCGGCCTGTGTGACGGGTGATGCCCGCAATCGCATCCCCTGCCGCAATCAGCTCGGCCAGCATGTCGGGCGTGGCTTCGGCCAGACGCCCGCCCACAGGCTCATAGCGTTCCAGATAGACGCGCAATGTCGCGCCTTCCGTGCCCGTGCCCGAGAGGCGGAAGACGACGCGTGAGCCGCCGACGAACAAAATCCGTAGTCCCTGATTGCGGCTGACCGAGCCGTCGACCGGATCGGCATAAGAAAAGCTGTCGGCCATCTCGACGACCAACGGACCAAAGGCGCGACCGGGCAGGTTCGGCAAAGCCGCTGTCAGTTCGTCAATCAGCGCATTGGCCGCGTCGGTTGGCAGCGCTTCATAATCATGCCGGGCATAATAGTTCCGCCCAAAGCGCGCCCAATGTTCAGCGGCGAGGACGGCGACCGGCATTTTGCGCACGGCCAAAATGTTGAGCCACAGCAGCACCGCCCACAGACCGTCCTTCTCGCGGACATGGTCAGAGCCTGTGCCCGCGCTTTCCTCGCCGCAGATGGTCGCCATCCCGGCATCGAGCAAATTGCCGAAGAATTTCCAGCCGGTTGGCGTCTCATAAGCCGGAATGCCCAGCGCCTCGGCCACCCGGTCGGCGGCGGCACTGGTCGGCATGGAACGCGCAATGCCCTTGAGGCCGCTCGCATAGCCGGGTGCCAGATGCGCGTTCGCCGCCAACATGGCGAGCGAGTCCGATGGCGTCACGAAACAGGACCGCCCGATGATGAGATTGCGGTCCCCGTCGCCGTCGGACGCCGCTCCGAAATCAGGTGCCTCTGCTGACATCATCAGGTCGTACAGCGCTTTGGCGTGGACAAGATTGGGGTCTGGGTGATGCCCACCAAAATCTTCCAGCGGCACGCCGTTGCGGACGGTGCCCGGGGCAAAGCCTAAACGCCGTTCGAGAATCTCGGCGGCATAGGGTCCGGTCACAGCGTGCATCGCGTCAAAGGCCATGGTGTAGCCCGATTGAACGGCGGCGCGGATCGTGTCGAAATCGAACAGGCTTTCCATCAGTGCGGCATAGTCTGCGACAGGGTCGATCACTGCCACAGTCAGTCCACCGATCTGCGTTTCGCCGATAACATCCAGATCAACATCAGGCGCGTCGACATCCAGCCAGCGGTCGATGCTGGTCGTGCGCGCATAGATCGCCTCGGTCACCCCCTCGGGCGCGGGCCCGCCATTGGCGATGTTGTACTTGATGCCAAAGTCTTCGTCTGGCCCGCCGGGGTTGTGGCTGGCCGATAGGATCAGGCCGCCGCTCGCGCCATATTTGCGGATGACATGGCTGGCCGCAGGCGTGGAGAGGATGCCACCTTGGCCCACCAACACGCGGGCATAGCCATTGGCTGCCGCCATGCGCATCGCCTGTTGAATGACCGTCCGGTTGTAAAAACGCCCGTCGCCGCCCAGCACCAGCGTCGCGCCTTCGGGACGCGGGACGACATCAAAGACCGACTGGATAAAGTTTTCCGCATAGCCCGGTTGCGCGAAAACACGCACCTTCTTGCGCAGGCCGGATGTGCCGGGCTTTTGTCCATCAAACGGTGTGGTCGCGTGGGTCTGGATCGTCATCACGTCGCTGTCAGGTCCTTGTAGAGATCGGCATAGGCAGCACCACTGCTGGCCCAGCTGAAGTCTGCTGTCATGCCGTTGCGCTGCATCGCGGTCCAGAGGTTGCGGTCCTGATACAGGTGAACGGCGCGGGAAATGGCGTCGGCGAGCGGGGCATAGGTGACGCCGGTGAAGTGGATGCCGGTCGCGGCGTCCGCCTCAAGGGCGGCGAGATTAGCGTCGATGATCGTGTCGGCCAGCCCACCGGTCCGCGCGACGATAGGCACGCAGCCATAGGCCAGCCCGTATAACTGGGTGAGGCCGCAGGGTTCAAAGCGGCTGGGCACGAGGATGGCATCGCCGCCGGCCTGCATCCGGTGCGACAGCGCCTCATCATAACCGATGCGGATGCCGACCTTTCCGGGGTGGCGTGTGGCGGCATGGTGCAACGCCTCAGCAATGGTCGCGTCGCCGCTGCCGAGGAGCGCGAGGCGTCCGCCGATACCGACCAGATGGTCGATCACCTCAACGAGCACGTCCATACCCTTTTGCCAGGTCAGGCGGCTGATGACGATGAAGAGCGGGCCGTCGTCCTTGTCGAGGCCAAATTCCGCTTCGAGCGCGCGCTTATTGGCGGTGCGTTTGGATAGCGTCTTGGGGGTATAGGTTTGTGCGATATGTGGGTCCGCCTGCGGGTTCCAGTCGACGGTGTCGATGCCGTTGACGATCCCGCGCACGCGTCCTTCGCGGCTTTGGATCAGGCCTTCCAACCCCATGCCGAACTCCGCCTCGCGGATCTCTCGCGCATAGGTCGGGCTGACGGTTGTGATGGCGCTGGCCGCCTCCATCCCTGCCTTCAGGAAGCCGACGCCGCCATAGCTTTCCACGCCGTCGAGCGCCCACGCCTTTTTCGGCAGGCCGAGCTTTGAAAACACGCTGGCGGGGAAATAGCCCTGAAACGCCATATTGTGGATCGTCATGACCGAGGGCGGGATCACCGCGCCCTTGGAGGAAGCAAAGCGCAGATAGGCGAGTGCCATGCCGGCCTGCCAGTCATGCGCGTGGATCAGGTCAAACGCCTGCCCCTTCACTTGGCCCGAGGCGATGTCTGCTGCGGCCCGCCCAAAGGCCGCAAAGCGCCGCCAGTTATCGGGCCAGTCCTTGCCGGACGCATCGCCATAAGGCCCGCCCTCACGCGCGAAATAGGCAGGGGCGTCGAGGATAAGCAGCGGGTGGCCGTTGACCTTGGCGGACAGCAGGCGGGCCGGTTCGCCCAGCAGGGCTTCAAAACTGTGCACCACCTTGGCGCGCTTGGCCGCAGTGATCACCGCCGGATAGCCGGGCAGCAGCGTTGTGACGCGCACGCCTTGTGCGTCCAGCGCTGCAGGCAAAGCCCCCACGACATCGGCAAGGCCACCGGTTTTGACCAGCGGCACCGCCTCTGACGCCACAGACAGGACGTGCAGACTCATGCGATCAGCTTATCAATCATCGGTTTGGTGATGAGGCACACGCCGCCCTCGGTTCGGCGGAACCGCTTGGCATCCAAGATCGGGTCTTCACCGACGACAAGGTTTTCGGGAATGCGGACGCCGGAATCGATGATCACGCGGGAGAGGCGCGCCCCCCTGCCAATGTTGGAATAAGGCAGGATCACGCCTTCGCTCACGCTGGAGAAAGACCCCATTTTGACGCCGGTGAACAACAGGCTGCGATGCGCCATCGCGCCGGAGACGATGCAGTCCTGACTGATCAGCGACGAAATGGCATGGCCGCGTCGTCCTTCTTCATCATGGACGAATTTGGCAGGCGCTGCGACAACCTGATCGGTCCAGATGCGCCAGTCGCGGTCATACATGTTGAGCTTGGGGACCACATCAGTGAGGTCGAGATTGGCCTCAAAATAGGCATCAAGCGTGCCGACATCGCGCCAATATTCCTCAATTTCTTCGGCGGCACGGATGCAGCTGTCGGTGAATTTATGGGCGACGGCTTTGCCGTGCTTGACGATGTACGGAATGATGTCGCCACCGAAATCGCGTTTCGAGTCCGGCGTCTCGGCATCGCGTCGCAGCTCATCGAACAGAAATTGCGTTTCGAAGACGTAGATGCCCATGGAGGCGAGCGACATGGAAGGATTGCCCGGCATGGCAGGCGGGTCTTTCGGCTTTTCCGCAAAGTCGGTGATGACGCTGTTGTCGTCGACCGCCATCACGCCGAAGCCGCTGGCTTCCTTGCGGGGCACAACCATGCAGCCGACCGTCACGTCCGCGCCGGAATTGACGTGCTGCTGCAACATCAATTCATAATCCATTTTGTAGATGTGGTCGCCCGCAAGGATGACCATATATTTGGGCGCGTAGCTTTCGATGATGTCGATGTTCTGGAAGACGGCATCCGCTGTGCCTTCATACCAGTGCATCTCATCAATGCGCTGCGAGGCGGGCAGGATGTCGAAGCTTTCGTTACGCTCCGGACGCATGAAGTTCCAGGCGCGCTGCATGTGGCGGATCAGCGAATGCGCTTTGTACTGCGTGGCGACACCGATGCGACGGATGCCGGAATTGATCGCGTTGGACAGCGCAAAGTCGATGATCCGGCTCATCCCGCCGAAATAGACCGCAGGCTTGGCGCGCCGGTCGGTCAGTTCCATCAGGCGGCTGCCGCGCCCGCCGGCCAGCACATAGGCCATGGCATCACGCGCCAGAGGTGACTGTCTTTTTACATCCATTCCGCGCTCTCCCACCCCGCTTTTATCCCATGAATTCCAGCATAATCGTGGCCAGCGGCGGCAGGATGACATGCGCCCCGCCTTCCCGCGCTTCGACCGTACCCATATTGCCCTGGCCCGTCCCGCCATAGACGGCGGCATCGGTGTTGATGATCTCACGCCACAGCCCGTCATGCGGCAAAGGCAGGCGATAATGGCCGTGTGGCAGCGGCGTCATATTCGCCACGATGGCCACGGGCGGCTCGCCGGGCGCTTTGCGCAGCCATGCAAAGACAGAGGCAGCGGCATCATTGACGACAAGCCATTCAAACCCGTCCGCCTCGCAATCGCGGGCGTGGAGCGCGGGGTGTGCTGCATAGGCCCGATTGAGATCGCGCACGAGCGCGCGGACACCTTCATGTGCCGGTGCCTCAAGCAGATCCCAGTCGAGTGCGCGGTCCTCGCTCCATTCGCGGCGCTGGGCAAACTCCTGCCCCATGAAGAGCAGCTTCTTACCCGGATAGCCCCACATCAAGCCGTAATAGGCGCGCAGATTGGCAAATTTCTGCCAGTCATCCCCGCTCATTTTGTTGAGCAGACTGCCCTTGCCGTGGACGACCTCGTCATGGCTCAGCGGCAGGACGAAATTTTCGGTGAACGCGTACATGAGCCCGAAGGTAATCTCATCATGATGGTGCATCCGGTGGACCGGGTCGCGCGCCATATACTTCAGCGTGTCGTGCATGAAGCCCATGTTCCATTTGAAGCCAAAGCCCAGATTGGTCCGCGCTTCGCCCTCATGCGCGGGCAAAGTGACGCCCGGCCAGGCCGTGCTTTCTTCGGCCACTGTCATGATCCCGGGGGCGGCGGCGTAGAGGGCGCGGTTCATCGCGCGGAGGAATTCGGCCGCCTCCCAATTCTCGCGCCCGCCTTCGCTATTGGGTATCCATTCGCCTGCCTCGCGGCTGTAATCGCGGTAGAGCATCGAGGCGACGGCATCCACGCGCAGCCCGTCGACATGATAGTGCTCGGCCCAGAACAACGCATTGTTGACGAGGAAGGACGCGACCTCCCGCCGCCCGAAATTATAGATCGCGGTGTTCCAATCCGGGTGGAAACCGAGTTTTGGGTCGGCATGTTCGTACAGCGCTGTGCCGTCGAAATGAGCCAGACCATGGTCGTCGGTTGGGAAGTGGGCGGGCACCCAATCAATCAGGACGGAAAGGCCGGCCCGGTGCGCGCCATCCACGAAACGCGCAAAGCCTGCCGGATCGCCAAAGCGGGCGGAGGGCGCATAAAGGCCTGTCGTTTGATAGCCCCAGGACGGGTCATAGGGATGTTCTGACACCGGCATGAACTCGATATGGGTAAAGCCCATGTCCACCGCGTAAGGGATCAGCCGTTCGGCCATCTCATCCCATGGCAAGAACCAATCATTGGCATCGCGCTGCCAAGAGCCGGGGTGGACTTCGTAGATCGACACCGGCACGCGGCGCGGATCAACCTGTGCCCAATGCGCCCGGTGCGCGTCGTCTCCCCAGTCTGTTTTTCCGGTCCGCGCGGTGAGGGAAGCGGTCTTGGGACGGAGTTCAGCTGCAAAGGCAAAGGGGTCGGCTTTGAGTGGCAGAACAGTGCCGTCGGCGGCCACGATATGGAATTTATACGCGCGACCGAGGCCAATATCGGGGATGAAGATTTCCCACACGCCCACATCATTCCGGCGGCGCATCGGGTGGCGGCGCGCATCCCAATCATTAAAGTCACCCACCAGTGCGACAAGCTGCGCATTGGGGGCCCACACAGCGAAGTGAATGCCGTCCGCGCCCTCATGCTGGATGAGATGCGCACCAATCTTGTCGAACAGCCGCAGATGCGTGCCCTGATTGATCAGGAAATCATCGACGGGCCCAAGCACAGGACCAAAGCTATAGGGGTCCGTCACCCACCATTCATGCCGGTTGGCGCGGCAGCGATATTTGACAGGTTTCGGCTTGCCCCGGATCTTGCCTTCAAACATCGGCGTGTCATCGACGCGGTTCAGACGGCCGAGCGATGTCCCGCGAAGCGTGAACGCGCTGACCTCATCCGCACCGGGCAAGATGGCGCGCGCAAAGCTGCCGTCCGGCCCCTCATGCACCCCCAATAACGAAAAGGGATCGGCGTGGGTTCCGTTCAACAGTGCGGAAATGGCCTCTCCCGTTGGGTTCACAGCACCTTCCAAATGTCGCGCGCATATTCACCAATTGTCCGGTCGGATGAAAACCAGCCGACATTGGCAATGTTCTTGATAGCAGAGGTGCGCCATCCGACGGGATCTGTCCAGCGCCGGTCAACATCGCGTTGTGCGGCGGCATAGCCGTCAAAGTCCGCTGCCAGCATGAACCAGTCGCTATCGTAGATGCCGCCCATCAGCCCGGCATAACGGTGCGGATCATCGGGGGAGAACACGCCTGAGGCAATGGCATCGATCGCCTGATGCAGTTCGCGCGACGCTTCAATGATCTCACGTGGGTTATAACCATTGGCCCGCTTCGCAGCGACTTCATCTGCGGTCAGGCCAAAGATGATGATGTTGTCATCGCCGACTCGGTCTTTGATTTCGATGTTGGCGCCATCCAGCGTGCCGATGGTGAGCGCGCCGTTGAGCGCGAACTTCATATTGCCGGTGCCTGACGCTTCCATGCCTGCGGTGGAAATCTGTTCCGACAGATCAGCGGCCGGAATGATCCGTTCGGCCAAGCTCACATTGTAATTGGGCACAAACACAACCTTGAGCAGCCCGCCGACCGTGGGGTCAGAATTGACGCGCCGCGCAATGTCATTCGCCAGTTTGATGATGAGCTTTGCGTTGTGATAGCTGGCGGCCGCCTTGCCGCCGAAAATCTTGACGCGCGGCACCCAGTCCTTTTCCGGATGGCTGCGGATCTGGTCATAGAGCGCGACCGTCTCGATCAGGTTGAGTAACTGGCGCTTATATTCATGGATGCGCTTGATCTGGACGTCGAACAGCGCGTCCGGGTCCAGCCGTATGCCGGTCAGGTCACGCAGATGGGCGGCCAACGCGACCTTGTTGGCGCGCTTCACCAAAGCGATCCGCTCCCCAAGTGCGGCATCGCCGGCCAGCGCGTTGAGGTCTTCCAGTCTGTTGGTGTCGTCAAGGAAGCCTTCCCCAATCGCATCGCGCAACAGGCTGGTGAGGCCCGGGTTGCACTGCTGCAACCAGCGGCGTGGCGTGACGCCGTTCGTCTTGTTGTTGATCTTATTGGGGTAGAGTTTGTGCAGGTCTGAAAAGACCGTGGTCTTCATGAGATCGGTGTGGAGCGCGGCCACGCCGTTGACGCTGTGCGCGCCGACAAAGGCAAGGTTCGCCATGCGCACGCGCCGGTCGCCACCTTCATCGATGAGCGAGATGGACGCGATGGCTGCATCATCCAGACCGTTGCGGCGAGCTTCTCGCAGCACGCGGCTGTTGATCGCATAGATGATCTGCATATGGCGGGGCAGTAGGCGTTCAAATAAGGGCAGCGGCCAGCTTTCCAACGCCTCGGGCAGCAGCGTGTGGTTGGTATAGCCCACCGTTTTGCGGGTGACCTCCAGCGCCTCGCCAAATTCCAGACCATGGTCGTCGACGAGCAGACGGATGATCTCTGCCACGGCGACTGCCGGATGCGTGTCGTTGAGCTGGATCGCCGCATGGTCGGGCAAAGTGCGGACGTCGCCCTGATATTGGACGTGCCGCCGGATGATGTCCTGAATGGAAGCGGCGGTGAAGAAATACTCCTGCCGCAGCCGAAGCTCCTGCCCCGCCGGGCTGGAGTCGGCGGGATAGAGCACGCGCACCAGTGCATCGGCCCGCACCTGATTGGCCAAGGCCCCGATATGGTCGCCCGCATTGAAGGCATCGAGCTGCAACGGGTCAAGCGCGGTGGCCGTCCAAAGCCGGAGCGTATTGACGCGCTTCCCGCGCCAGCCGACGACAGGTGTATCGACAGCGGTCGCTTCGACATGTTCAGCCGGAATCCATTGCGCGCGATCATCATCGCTGACGACCTCTCCGCCAAAGCCGATGCGGTAGGCGCTTTCGCGGCGTTCGAATTCCCAGGGGTTGCCGTGCGCCAGCCATGTTTCGGGAAGCTCGACCTGCCAGCCATCCTTGATGCGCTGCCGGAACATGCCGTTCACATAGCGGATGCCATAGCCATAAGCCGGGATGTCGAGGCTTGCGAGGCTTTCCATGAAGCAGGCCGCGAGCCGCCCAAGCCCGCCATTGCCAAGCGCGGCATCAGGCTCCAATTCTTCGAGATTGGCCAGATCCAGACCATGGTCGCGCAGCGCCTGTTCCATCTCGCGCGTCAGTCCAAGGTTGGACAGGGCATCGCGCAGCAGGCGGCCGATGAGAAATTCAAGGCTGAGATAATAGACCCGCTTGCCCTGCGACGCATATGTCCGCGTGGTCGATTCCATCCAAATGTCGATGATCTCATCGCGCAGCGCCAGAACAGCAGCGGTGAACCAGTCATGCTCTTTGGCAGCGAGTTCGTTCTTGCCCACGCGGTGGCGCAGCACATCCACGATGCGCGCTTCCAATTCAGCGGTTTTGGATTTTATCTCGGCTGTCACGATCACTGCTCCCCATCGAATGACGCTGGCCGACGGTCACTCTTCCGCCGCCATTTCAATGCGTTTCAGCCATCTCTCCTTCGGTCGGTTATGACGCGCAGACCGGAGATGGCAACAAAGTAATCCAGAGCGCACACGAATTCATGACGCTTGCCAAGCCCTTCGCAACCGCAGATGCTGGCCAAATCCATGGTTCATCAGGCCTCCTCTTTGCATGATCTTGCCGCTGCTGTCGGCATCAGCCGGACTTGGCGGGATGTAGATGGCCTAACACAGACGGTTGCAGATGAGGCGCTGGGCGCGATCCTGACAGCGCTTGGGCATGAGGTGGGCTCTGCCGGAAAAATCACTGCCAGCCTGAAGGATGTCCGCGCGGGCTATGCTGGCTTGCCGCCACTGATCGTTGCCGATGTCGGGCGGGCAGTCCCGCTGGACCTGCCCGATGGGCGAGTTGCGCTGACCGGAGAAGATGGCCGGACGTTCGGGTTGCAAATCTCCGGCGCCGTGCTGCCGCCACTCATGCACCCCGGCTATTATGATCTGGAGGCGAAAGGCCAGACATTGCGGCTGGCCATCGCGCCGCCGCATTGTCCGCGACCGACGGGACCGCGACCTTGGGGGACGTCGCTTCAAATCCCGTCTCTGCGGGGGCCAGAACCGCGCACATTCGGGCATTTTGGGGACCTTGCCGATGCAGTCGCCGAGCTTGCCCGCGCAGGTGCCAGCGCGGTTGCGATCAATCCGGTCCACGCATTGTTCCCGGGCGTGGGAGAGGATTTCAGCCCCTATTCGCCGTCGAGCCGCCTCTTCCTGAACACAGCCATGGGTGATCCCGCTTTGGTGGGCCTACCCCCATTGCAGGCTGGCGATGGCCCATCACTGATCGACTGGCCGACTGCGCTTCCGCAAAGGCTCACGCAGTTGCGGGCGGTGTTCGACGCCTTGGATGCGTCTTGGCGCGCGCGCATTGCGCAAGAGACTGCGGCGGAGGACGCAGCGCTCCGTCGTCATGCCACCTTTGATGCGCTTGACCGGCAGTTCCGGCCGACAGGTGCGAAGGGATGGCAGGACTGGCCCGCCGCCTATCGCGATCCGCAATCGCTCGAGGTCGCCCGCTTTGCGCAGGATCAGGCCGAAGAAGTGGACTTCCACCTGTTCCTCCAATGGCTCGCAGCGCGAGGCTTGGAGGCGGCTCAGGCGCGCGCGAAGGCAGGCGGCATGTCCATCGGCCTGATTGGGGATTTGGCCGTCGGTGTGACGCCGGGGGGCAGCGATACATGGGCGATGCCCGATGCAATGTTGCGCGGCCTCACCATTGGAGCGCCGCCTGATCCGCTTGGGCCGCAGGGGCAGAATTGGTCGATCACCAGCTTCTCACCAGAAGGGTTGCGCGCCACAGGTTACGCCCCATGGATCGCGATGGTCCGGTCCGCGATGCGCGCGTCCGGCGGATTGCGCATCGACCATGCCTTTGGGCTGGCACGGCTGTGGGTCATCCCCGATGGCGGCACATCTGCGGACGGGGCCTATCTGGAATTCCCATTTGAGGATCTGGTCCGGCTGGCCACGCTGGAGGCGCACCGCGCCAATTGCCTCGTCATTGCGGAAGACCTCGGCACGAGCCCGCATGGGTTCACGCAGGCCATTTCAGAGCGCCAGATGCTGGGTATGCGTGTGCTCTGGTTTGAGCGGGCGGAAGACCATGGCTTTATCGGCGCACAGGATTATCCCGCAAATGCCGTCGCGATGACGGGCACCCATGACACGCAGACCGTCGCGGGCTGGTGGTCGGGCCGGGATCTGGACTGGGCCGCGCAACTGGGGCGCCTGCCCGAGGGCATGACGCGTCCGCAGGCCGAAGATATCCGGGCGTGGGACCGCGGCCTGCTCTGGTCGACCATCGGCGAGGGGGATCGACCGGCCCCTGAGGAGACGGGTCCGGTTGTCGATGCCGCCATCGCCCATATCGCTGCAACACCCGCCGCGCTCGCGATCATCCCGATTGAAGATCTGCTTGGGGAAGTCGAGCAGCCCAATTTGCCGGGCACGACGACAGGACATCCCAATTGGCAAAGACGGTTGGAGGCCCCGCTAGACACGCTCCTTGCCGCGCCGGACGTGCAGCGGCGTCTGGATATTGTGGGCAGCGACAACGGGCTGGGGGATTAGGCGGCCTGCATCGTCATTGTGCACTGCTGATATGTGTCGATCAGGTTGTCAAAGTGATCATTGATGCAAAACACCTGATCTGCACGGCGCACGGCAGCGGCCTGCAGTTCTGTTGGATCACGATCAAGGAACTGATCAAGCGCGTGGACCAACGCGGCCGGATTGCCGGCGCGATAGGATACGCTGCAGGATGGGTCCGCAAAGGTGACGGCGCCGCCCTCATCGGGCAAGATCAAAGGCACGCCTGAGGAGGCCGCTTCGGCGATGACAATGCCGAAGGTTTCCGACTCGCAGCCGTGGACGAAGCCATCAGCGCTCGCCATCATGCGTGCCAGCAACGCCCGATCCCGAACGCCGTCGATCAGCCGAATGTGCGGGTTGCCCCCTATAGCCTTCAGGACCATCGGCCGATCCCGACCGACGCCGATCACGATAAGGCCCACGGGCTGTTTTGCACTGGCGACAGACACCGCTTCGATTACCATGGGCAGGCGCTTGTCAGGGCTCAGGCGACAGATCGCCAACAGCAAACGGGCGTCTTCGGGCAAGTGACATTTGGCGAGCATCTTCGCCCGCAATTCCGCAGACCGCAGGCTCGGGGAAAATCGGTCGGCTTCAATGCCGAGGGGTATCATGGTGACATTGGGAATGCCCGCATGGCGCAAACGTGCCTCAAGATCCGGGTTGCAACACACGACGGTGTCGAACTTCGCGGCGGCGCGCCGGAGGTGGTTGTGATAGGGCGCAAAAGTGCGGTCAATGGTGTCGCGCGGGGCCACCTGCCCAAACCAGCGATAGGCATAAACTGCCATCGGGTCGGCGTGCATGAACAGCGATTTGCGGGCTGGGCCTTTCCAGTCCGCGACGATGTTGGCCGTGCGCCAAGGCGAGGACGCTTCGACGATATCCGGCTGCTCGGCATTTAGAATATCGTGAATAGGTCCGGCGGATTTGAAGTAGCGGTAGCGTCCGTCGAAGATCAGCTTGGGCGAGGCAACAGAGATGACCCGCGCGCCGCCGGGGCGTCGGTCTTCCCTGTCCTCTTCCCCCGGTATGATGACGACCAGATCAATGCCCATGCGTTCAGCATAGGCAATCTTGCACTCGACATAGGTCCGCACGCCGCCACCATGCGGCGCGTAAAAGGCAGAAACATCAACGATCTTCATTATGGGGCGGTCCTTTTTGCGGGGCCGAAGCTGGCAATGCCGGTGCGATAATTGAGCAGGATGCTCGCAGGCGTCGGGGTTGCTCTGGCGGTGATCTGGGCTGCGGCGGCCTTTGGCTTGGACCAGCCGAGCTTTGGATTGCCGGGGAAGCCCACCCCATCGGATGTGAAGTTGAACCGGCCATTGGCATCGCGGTCATGCATGAGCACAAGGCTATAGGTCCCCGGCCCCGGCACGCGCACGCACAGCACCGGGCGCCCAGTTTTGGGCACCTTTATCAAGGCGCGCCGGAATGTCTTTCCAGCCATCAACAGAATATTGTCGTCCGCCAGAAAATCACGGTCATTAGATGGATAGACTTCGAGCTTTAAGTTGCCCGAACGGTCCTTCAGTCCGTCCACGCTGATGAGAAAAGCGGGGCCGCTTTCCGTCTCCCGGCAGCGGCCCTCCTCGATCCCGAGTTTGGGGCTTGAGGCAATGGAGGGCGCTGGCGCTAATGCGAGCAATGTGGCGAGGATCATGCGTTGCTGTCCTTCCATTCGTTGCGTCCGGTAACGGCTAAGGTCAGGCCCGTGACGATGTGCAGCACCAATGTCAGCAAGGCGATCTTCGCGACGACGGCGCCAATCGCCGGGTCGGCACCGATCAGGAAGACAGTCATGGCGGCAAAGACGAGGTCTTTGTTGGGAATGAGCGGAAGCCGCGAAATGAGCATGCGGAACATGGCCAGCAGCAGAATCTCTGTCAGCGGCACCTGAGGCAAAAGCAGTTGCCAGGCCACCGCCATCAAAATCAGTCCGATCGCGATGCGGGCCATGTGCACCGCGCCGATAAACAGCAGCTGAGGACGTGGCAGCGAAAAGAGTTTCTGGCGGAAAAGGAACACCACAAGCGAACTTGCAATGATGACACCGATTGAGCCGATGACGGTCCGCATGTGCGGTCCGATGGCGAACTCATACATGAAGGGCCAGCCGATCAAGAGCAGCAGCAAGGTGGCGACGTTACCCGACATGGCCGACAAAATGGACACGTCTTTGATGGCGGCAAATGGTGCGCCCGTCATCGTGGTGCGCTGCCTCGCCCAAAGGTAAAACTGGGCGTCGCCCATATAACCCAGCAAAAGTTCGTTTGTGACCTGCTTTTTGAGCAGCGCTGAAAACCCGTCCAAGGGGATTTGCCAAAGACGGCGGAAGATGACCCATTCGCTGGCTGGCGTTGCGAAATAGCTGCCCGCCAGGCACAGCCAGAAGAGGGGGCTGGCCGGCACATCGAACAGCCCCTCCAGCGGGATATCCTTCAATTTGAACAGGATGGCCGCGACCATGGCCAGCGACAGTGCCAATCCGGCCCAGCGCCAGATAGCGCCATTGGGCGGGTCGCCAATGGCCGCAAGTTCCAGTTCGACGGGCAGGGCCGCGGGCCCCGCTACGGTGTTATTGTTGATCATTGGCGTTCAGTTCTATGTGATTGGGAGCGGGTTGGCAGGAATGTGGTGCGCGTTTGGCGTCAATCCGGTCCAACAGCTGGCTGATTTCGTTTTTGAAAAGTGGCCCCACATCGTGGAGGGACGATAATAACAGACGGGTGTGCATTCCCACTCCTTGAACCAATCACCTAAGACCAAGCCGCCGCCAGTTGCGGGGCACCTCGGCTAGAAAAATTTTCGGTATGCTACAGGCGTTTGGTGAAAGTTCGGCGACAGTCGCGACGTCGGCCCAAGGCGCGTTATGTGGCGAGCGCTCAGGGGCTTGACCCTGTCCTGTTGGAACAGAGAGCAGCCAAAGATTGTTTAACACATATCCGGGCCTCGCGCCCCTTTTTGGGCCAGATCATCTCTTGGCCTGTAGGAGTAAACATGGGACTGATCATGTGGCTAATCGTCGGCGGCGTCATTGGATGGCTCGCCAGTTTGATCATGCAGACAGATGGCAGTCAGGGCATAATCGCCAACATTCTCGTCGGGATTGTGGGTGCCTTTATCGGCGGCATGATCCTATCGCGGGGCGACATCAACAACGCGCCGCTCACCGTGACGACCTTCCTCGTGTCATTGGCAGGGTCCGTGATTCTTTTGGCTGTTGTCAATTTGGTCCGCCGTGGATCTATTCGTTAAGGCAGCGATGGTCGAGGGCGGTCATTGGGAATACGCTGCTCCTGTGCCTGGAAACGCCTAAAAAAGGGCGGGGGCGCTTTTTCCTCCAGCCCTTTTTGGATGCCACCGCACTGTCGTATTAATACAACACCAGTTCAAATAAATGTTATAAGTTATAACTTAATTTGAATGTCTCTCCCGGCAAGGCTATTCGGCTGCTGTTTCGATAAGAGAACATGCGATTCATCGTTAAGCCTATTTAGGGAGGATATCTGTGAGCACCAACCGTGCATCTGTGCGCCTTTTTTCGCGCGCTAGCCTCATCGCGGCGGCAGCTTTTGCCTGCGCGCACCCCGCCTTCGCCCAAGAGGCGACCGAGCCTGCCGAAGAAAGCAGCGACATCATTGTGACGGCGCAAAAGCGCGCCCAGTCGCTTTCCGACGTTTCGCTCTCGGTGTCCGCTGTCGGCTCAGATCAGCTTGCGGCGAACAACACTGTCACCCTTGAAGGTTTGCAGTCGCTGGTGCCGTCCATCAGCTTCGGCAATGATTTCAACTTCGCCAAGCTGTTCATTCGCGGCATCGGCCTGTCGAGTTCGCTCCCCGGCGTCGATCCTTCGGTTGCGCTGCACGTTGATGGCGCTGTTGTCTCATTGGCGCAGGCCCAGCTGGGCTCCATGTTCGATCTTCAGCGTGTTGAAGTTCTGCGTGGCCCGCAAGGCACGCTCTATGGCCGCAACGCGACGGGGGGCGCGGTCAACCTCATCACGGCCAAGCCCACCGAAACCTTGGATGGTTATTTCCGCCAGACCTTTGGCGGCTCTGCCCTGCTGATCCAGACTGACGCTGCCGTCGGTGGCCCGATTGCCCAAGGTGTCCGCGGTCGTTTGGCGGTGCAGCGCATCAAGCGCGACGGCTTTGGCGTCAATGAATTCTCCGGCAATGAGATCGACAATGTGAACCAGTGGTCGGCGCGTGCGCATCTTGAACTGCTGCCGTCAGAGTCGGTCAACATCCTGCTGACGGGCGAATATCACCGCGAAGATGACCGGTCCTTGGCCATCAAATTCCGGGAAGTCTCCTTCCCCGGTGTGCTGACCGATGCCATCCCGACCAATGACGGGTTGAGCGCTTTGGGCCAGCGTCTGAATGCTGATGGCACAGCGGCGCGCTTTGCCACCAACCCGCGCAATATTGCGACGAACTTTGACCCGATCAATGATCGTAAACAATGGGCGGTGACGGCTGCCGTCACGGTGGATGCCAGCGACGCGCTGACCTTCAAATCACTGACCAGCTATCGCAGCTTCGATGCGATCTTCTTCCACGATTTCGACATGTCGACCTATCTTGGATATCCGCTGGCGCAGACCAACGCTTTGCGCAGCAGCGCCAATCACTGGCAGCCGGCGTTCCAGCATCAGTTCAGCCAGGAACTGCAGGCCAATATTGAAACCGATAAGTTCCACGGCGTGTTCGGCCTTTTCTATCTTGATGAAAACATCAGGGTTGAAAACCATATCGGCCTCGATGTGCTTCGAAACACCGATCCGTTCCGCATCCAGTTTGATGGTCAGCTTGATGTGAAGACATGGGCAGCCTTTGCCAATGTCACCTACGATCTGTCCGACATGCTCTCGGTCAAGGGCGGCGCGCGCTACAGCTGGGAAGAGCGTCGCTTGCGCAACAACACAGGGCTTGGTGTGGCCGCGCAGAACCGGCTGGTGCTCGATCCGCTCCAGTGGGACGCGACGAAGACTTGGAATGATTTCTCCCCGTCGCTTGGCCTGGAATTCCGCCCGAATGATGATCTGATGCTCTATGGCAACTGGTCCCGCGGTTTTAAGAGCGGCACGGCGGAAATCGGGTCGACCCGTCGCCTGTCGCCAACGCAGCCGCTGCCGTTTGTTGATCCTGAAAAGGTGGAAGCATATGAAGTCGGCACGAAATACTCGGCCGGCGGCCTCAGCGCCAACCTCGCGGTCTTCTTCCAGCGGTTGAAGAACGGTCAGTTCTCGTTGACGCGTCCGATCCCGGCGCCGCCCTTCTTCACGAGCACGCTGACCAACGCGGCTGTCTCGGAAGCTTATGGCGCAGAATTTGACCTTCTGTGGCGCGCCACTGATGCGTTCACGCTGTCGGCGTCGGTTGGCTATCTCCATTCGGAGTTCACAAAGTTCACCGCGTCCGATCCGCTTGATCCGCGCCTGTTTGCGCCCGGTGCTGTGGAAGCGCTGTTGGTCAAGGACCTGTCGGGCAACGCCACGCGCATGTCGCCCCGTTGGAGCCTGAACCTGAACCCGACCTATGACATTGGCCTCGGCAATGGCGGCAAGGTCCGGTTGGGCACCAACTTTGCGTATCGCAGCAAGCAGTATCACACGGAGTTCAACGACGATCGCCTGGCACAAAAGGGTTACATCCAGCTGGATGCCAATGTGATGTATCGGCATCCGGATGACCGGTTCTCGGCCAACTTCTGGGTTCGCAACATCACCAATGAACTGGTCTATGCCGGCAGCTTCTCGGTATCGACCAGCCGCGCCATTGGCGGCACGCTGATGCCACCGCGCACTTACGGCGTGACGCTCGGCTACGAATTCTAATCCACCCGCGTCCGCCTTGCGGGCAAAGGACCTTCAGGGGCCGTCGGTTATTCCGGCGGCCCTTTTTGTTGGGGGACAGAACTTTACCGAGAGGAAATCGACCTGCGCGCGCCGGTCGCTGTTGCCCAGCGCCGCATCACCTCAACCCTATGTCGGAAAACCGAATGCGATGGTGGAGCTGAGGGGAATCGAACCCCTGACCTCATCATTGCGAACGATGCGCTCTACCAACTGAGCTACAGCCCCGCATTCGAAATTCGCCCTTAGCGAGGGCAATTTGCCCTTGCAATGGGGAACGCTTGCCCTGCGCGGGAATTGAAATAGAAGCGGATGGGAACGGGGATGGCAATCGCCCCGGCAACATAAAAACACGAGAGGAGCCTTCACATGGCACGCGCATGGTATTTCAAATCAACTCCAGATGGTCTGCCGACACTCGACAATGTCGCGCTGGCAGAGCTGCCGCATCAGGACCTCGGGCCCAACCAGATCCGCGTGCGCAACGCCTATCTGTCGGTCGATCCTTACATGCGCGGCCGCATGACGACGGTGAAGTCGTATGTCCCGGGCTTTGAGGTCGATCAGCCGATGACAGGCGGCGCTGTGGGTGAAGTCATTGAAAGCACAGCCGAAGGCTATGCGGTTGGCGATAAGGTCATGCACATGAACGGCTGGCGCGATGAAGCGATTGTCGACATTGCAGGCGGTGGTGCGCCGACCGATCCACAAAAGCTGCCCCCGCTCAACATTCCCATCCAGACGTTCCTCCACAATCTCGGCCTGACAGGCGCGACGGCCTATATGGGCCTGATGAAGACCGCCGCGGCCAAGGAAGGCGATATCGTCTTCGTGTCGGCGGCGGCTGGAGCTGTTGGCTCGGCGGTTGTCCAGATTGCGAAGAAAAAGGGCATGACCGTCATCGGCTCGGCCGGCGGTGCTGCCAAGTGCGAATGGGTCCGCTCGCTCGGTGCCGATGCCTGTGTCGATTACAAAGCGGGCAACCTGCTGGAACAGCTAAGCGCGGCAGCCCCAAACGGGATTGACGTGTACTTCGACAATGTCGGCGGCGATCATCTCGATGCCGCCTTTGCGCTGGCGCGGGATTATGCGCGCTTTGCGATTTGCGGCATGATCGACAAATATAATGAGGCCGATCAGGGGCATGAGTTCAAATATATCCTGCGCACCATCCCCGCGCGGATCAACATGCGCGGTTTCATCTTTACGGACTATGCCGAGTTTATGCCGGAGTTTCTGGCTGAGGTCGCGCCGATGGTGCTGTCGGGTGAAATGAAGATGCAGGAAACTGTGCACGAAGGCCTCGACACCACGTTCGACGCGTTCCTTGGTCTCTTTTCGGGCGCCAATACCGGCAAAATGCTCGTCCGCATCTAAAACCCAAGCGGGCGCGGATCTTTGGTGGGTCCGCGCCCGCCTGTCTTGCCATTTTGGTCCAATCCCCGCAAACAGGGGTATGACGATGGCACGCGCCCTTTCCTTTGCTTCTGTCGCGCTGGCGCTGGCCGGTTGCGTCAGCGCGCCACAGACGTCGGCGCCACCAACTCCGCCGCCGCCCAAAGTAGCGCCGCCTCCGCCCGTGGTGATCCAGCCCCGCCCCTCAAACTGGGAGGACTGGCGGGCGACGCCGGGGGACTGGGCCTATCGCAAGGATGCGCGCGGCTCGGTCGCCCTATTCGGGCCGCCGGGGGCCAATGCGCTTTTCGTCATTCGTTGCGATCAGGCAGCTTCGCGGGTCTATCTCTCGCGCGGCGGCAGTTTTCCGGTTGGGCAATCCGGGCAGATGAGCATCCGCACCTCCAGCACCGCGCGGAGTTTGTCAGCGGGCAACAGCAGTGAAAGCCCGCCTTTTGTGGCGGCTGAGCTGGTTGGGTCAGATCGTTTGCTCGATGCAATGGTCCACAGCCGCGGGAAGTTCCTGGTGTCGGTGCGTGGCGCAGACGATCTCGTCGTGCCCACATGGGCCGAATTTGCGCGGGTTGTTGAGGATTGCCGGGCCGGGAATTGAAGGCGCCCGTGAAGCAGGCCCGAAGCTCTTATTCTGACAGCAAATTATATCATTTCAAGACTTGATTGCGCGACTCACCTGACTCATGTTGCGGGCGCGACCCATTCGGTTCGCATGGCGCATTACAGCGAAAGGAGGTGATCCGATGTCTCATGGTCCAGCTAAGAGGTCGGAAAGGGTGATCCGCAGCTAGGCGCGATTTATCGCTGCCTTTGGTCTCTGCAGAAACGGATGCCGCTGAAGAATTCCAGCAGGCTCTACACCTCCGATCGCTGACCATGCTGAAGGGTCGCAGAACTGCTAGGTTCTGCGGCCCTTCTCATGTCTGGGGCGTGCGGCCCTTCACATGCTCCTGCGTCCCGCGCGTATAGATGCGGTCTTCGGGCAAGATCTCGGCAACGCCAATGTCAGGCAGCACGTTCAGCTCTTGGTAGAGCGGGGCGAAGTCCGTCTCGACTGTCACCTTCAGCAGATGGGCAAGGCTGGACACGACAAAATAGCTCTGCTGAAAATCATCGATGCGGTATTGGGTGCGCATCAGGCGGATCAAATCAAAGCCGATCCGGTTGGGGCTCGGATCATCGAGCGCAAAGAGGCTTTCCGCATGGCTCGAAACAATGCCCGCGCCATAAGTGCGCAACTGCCTGCCTTCTTCGATCAACCCGAACTCAACGGTGTACCAATAGAGTCGCGCCAGCTTATGCAGCGCGCCAAAGCCAAGGCTGCGCAACCCGCCGCGCCCATAAGCAACCATGTAATCAGCAAAGACGGGATCGGCGAGCATCGGGACATGGCCGAAGACGTCGTGGAAGATATCGGGTTCCTGCAGATAGTCGATCTGGTCGGGCCGCCGGATAAAATTGCCTGCCGGAAAGCGCCGGTTGGCAAGATGCTCAAAAAAGACGGCGTCCGGAACCAGACCGGGGACCGCGACAACCGACCATCCCGTCGCGGCCATCAGCCGGGCATTGAGTTCACGATAGTCGGGTATGCCGGTGCGGGAGAGGCGGAGGACATCGAGCCCGCGTAAGAAGGCGTCTGCGGCACGGCCGGGCAGCATATTGGATTGGCGGGCAAACAGCCGGTCCCACATGACGTGCTCGTCTGCGCTGAAAGCGTCCCAATTCTGCGGGATCGTCCAGTCCGCCGCCGCGCCGGGAGGTGGCGTGTCGTGGATATGGGATGCGGCAGGCATAGGCCCAGAGTAGCGCCAACCAGTTTCAATTGAAACCAGTTGGCGCGGTCTGGATCAGATATCGAGATTGGCGACGTTGAGCGCGTTTTCCTGAATATATTCGCGGCGCGGCTCCACAACATCGCCCATCAACGCGGTGAAGATTTCATCCGCAAGGTCCGCCTGCGTGACTTCCACCCGCAGCAGCGAGCGGTTGTCCGGGTCCAGCGTGGTTTCCCACAGCTGTTCGGCGTTCATTTCGCCAAGGCCTTTATAGCGCGAGATCGACAGGCCCTTGCGTCCGACGGCGAGGATGCCATCGAGCAGTTCCGACGGGCGTGAGACCATGGTCGTCCGGCGATTTTTCGCGACAGGGGCATCGTCCTCTTCGCCTTCTGCTGCCGGTTCGGGCGCAGACTTGCCGATGGGCACCAACCGTCCGACATCGGCATAAGAATCCGTCTGTTCGGCGATGAGTGTGTGCAGGCGCCGTGCCTCCTGGCTTTGCAGGAAGCTGGCTTCGATCATGTGGTGATCGGTCACGCCGCGCCAGATGCGCTGGAGGTGATAGCCGCCTTCTTCAGCGACACTGCCTGACCAGCGGGCTTCAAGGTCGGCGCGGTTCAACCACTCCGCCGTCAGACTGATAGCACGTGCACGCGCCTCGGGGCTGGCCGCAGGGTCCAGCGCGCCGATCAAGGCGAGGCCTTCGATGATGGCAGGATCATATTTCTTCGGCACATAGCGCATCAGGCTGCGCGTGCGGCGGGCATGGTCGATTAGCAGCTTCAGGTCTGCGCCGGACCGAGTGCCGCCCGACGTTTCGAGTGCGACGGCTGCAATGCCGGCATCCACCAGATAATCGTCGAGCGCCGCATCGTCCTTCAGATAGACTTCGGACCGGCCCCGCGCGGCTTTGTAGAGCGGCGGCTGGGCGATGTAGAGGTGCCCGCGCGAGATGATTTCAGGCATCTGGCGATAGAAGAAGGTCAGCAGCAGTGTGCGGATGTGCGCGCCATCCACGTCGGCGTCCGTCATGATGACGATCTTGTGGTACCGCAGCTTTTCAATATTGAAATCGTCACGGCCAATGCCAGTGCCCATCGCCTGGATGAGCGTGCCGACTTCCTTTGAGGCCAGCATCTTGTCAAAGCGCGCGCGCTCCACGTTCAGGATCTTACCTTTGAGGGGCAGGATGGCCTGATTTTGGCGGTTGCGGCCCTGCTTGGCGGAGCCACCTGCGGAGTCCCCTTCGACAAGGAAGAGTTCAGACTTGGCGGGATCACGCTCCTGACAATCGGCGAGCTTGCCGGGCAGCGAGGCGATGTCCATCACGCCCTTACGCCGCGTCAGTTCACGCGCGCGCTTGGCGGCTTCACGGGCGGCGGCGGCATCGATGATCTTCTGGACGACAGACTTCGCATTCGCCGGATTTTCCTCCAGCCATTCCGCCATCTTGTCGGCCATCAGGCTTTCGAGCGGCTGGCGGACTTCAGACGAAACGAGCTTGTCCTTGGTCTGGCTTGAGAATTTCGGGTCAGGCAGTTTGACCGAAACGATGGCGGTGAGGCCTTCGCGCATGTCTTCGCCAGTGAGCGTCACCTTCTCCTTTTTCAGGAGGCCCGATTTTTCCGCATAGTTATTGAGCGTGCGGGTGAGCGCGGCGCGGAAGGCGGCCAGATGCGTCCCGCCATCGCGCTGCGGAATGTTGTTGGTGAAGCACAGGACGTTTTCGTAATAGCTGTCATTCCACTCCAGCGCGACTTCAATGCCCACGCCATCGCGTTGACCGGACACGGCAATGGGGTCTGGAAAGAGCGGCGTCTTTGCGCGGTCGAGATACTTTACGAAGGCCGCAATGCCGCCCTCATAGTAAAGTTCTACTTCCTTCTTTTCCGCATGGCGTGCATCGATCAGGAACAGGCGAACGCCTGAATTGAGGAAGGCGAGTTCGCGGAAACGGTGCTCCAGCTTTTCAAAATCAAATTCGGTGATCTTGAAGGTTTCCGGGCTCGGCAGGAAGGTGACGCGCGTGCCCTTCTTCCCATTGGCCGGACCGACGACCTTCAGCGGCGCCACAGCATCGCCATGGCTGAACTGCATATAATGCTCTTCATCGTCGCGCCAGATGGTGAGGTCGAGCGTGATCGACAGCGCGTTCACAACCGAGACGCCGACGCCGTGCAGACCGCCCGACACCTTATAGGCGTTATCGTCGGACGTGTTCTCAAACTTACCGCCGGCGTGGAGCTGCGTCATGATGACTTCAGCGGCGGACACGCCTTCTTCGGAGTGGATGCCAGTCGGAATGCCGCGGCCATTATCCTCAACGGACACGGACCCATCGGGGTTCAGCTGGATGATGATCTTGTCGCAATGACCGGCGAGCGCTTCGTCAATCGCGTTGTCCGAAACTTCAAACACCATGTGGTGGAGACCCGAACCATCGTCGGTATCGCCAATGTACATGCCCGGCCGTTTGCGCACTGCGTCCAGCCCTTTGAGGACCTTAATGGAATCAGCGCCATAAGCGGATGTGTTCGGGGTGTTTGCCGTATCTTCTGTCATATCAATTCTATACGGAACCGCCCGCTAAAACCCAAGGGAAAAGCGCCCTCTATTTGGTCTGCATTGGGGATGAATCCGCCGCCGCCTTCGCCTTTTCTTCGGCGACCAGTTCCTTGCGGCTCAGCTTGCCGACCAGCGTCTTGGGCAGGCTGTCCCGCACCTCGACGGCGATGACGCGTTCGTGCTTGCCGAGCAGGGGGTTGAGCCATGCGAGGATCGCTTCCCCCGTGTCCGATGCGCCGGGCTGGAGCGTGACGAAGGCCTTTGGCTTCTCGCCCGAATAGCGGTCGGGAATGCCAATGACGATCGCTTCTTTGACCGCAGGGTGCTTGTAGAGCTGGGTTTCGATGACGCTTGGGAACACTTTGAAGCCGCCGACGGCGATCATGTCCTTCAGCCGGTCGACGATACGGATATAGCCGTCCGCATCGATCCGCGCGACGTCGCCGGTACGCAGCCATTCGCCGACAAAAATATCAGCATCCACCTCGGGGTGGTTCCAATAGCCCTTCATCGTCTGCGGGCCGGCAAAAGCGAGCTCACCCGGTTCGCCATCGGGCGCAGGTTTGGTCGGGTCCTCGCGGTCAAGCAGGCGCACGCGCGTGCCGGGCAAAGGCTGGCCGATGGTGCCGGGGCGGCCTTCGCCTTCATAGGGGTTGGTCGAAACGACGCCGGCGCTTTCGGTCAGGCCATAGCCTTCAATGAGCCGGGCCTTGGTCACTTGCTCAAACCGCTTTTCCACCTCGGCGGGCAAAGGTGCGCCTCCGGAGATGCAGACGCTTAGGCTGGAAAAGTCGGTGCGCGCCGTTTCGGGATGGTCGAGCAGCGCCTGATACATTGTCGGCACGCCGGGCAGGGCGGTGGCCTTAACCCGGGCGATGGTTTGCAGCGTCGCCTTGGCATCAAAACGCGGCAACATGGCAATCAGCCCGCCTGCGAAAACCGTCCGGTTGAGCACGCAGGTATTTGCAAAGACGTGGAAAAAGGGAAGCACGCCGACGATGCGGTCGCCATCGGCGGTGCCGGGGTCAATCGCGTGCACTTGCCGGGCATTGGCGGTGAGGTTCTGGTGGGTCAGCATCGCGCCCTTGGGGATGCCGGTGGTGCCGCCGGTATATTGGATCAGCGCCACGTCATCGGGCTTGGGCAGCGGGGCTGAACAGGCCCCGTCATTGGCGAGCAGCTGTGAGAAGCGTGTGACACGGGCGTCGCTCGGGCGAGGCGCTGTCTCGCGCCGTTTGAACAGGCGGTAGGCGATCGATTTGAGCGGCGGCAGCACACCGGCAATCGACCCCACTACCAGCCGTTCGATCGCGCCCGTCTCCAGCACCTTCATCGCGGTCGGCAGCAAGGCCGCAGCCGAGAGAGTGACGATCAACCGCGTGCCGGAATCGCGGGCCTGCGCCGTCAGTTCATCGACGGTGTAGAGCGGGGAGAAATTGACGATGATGGCGCCGGCTAGCAGCGCGCCATAATAGGCCGCGATGTAATGGGGGACATTGGGCAGAAAGAGGCCCACCCGGTCCCCGGGCTTGATGCCTAGCGCCTCAAATCCGGCAGCGGCCTGACGCACAGCCTTGGCGACGTCAGCATAATTGTACCGGCGGCCCAGAAAGTCGAGAAACGGGGCATCTGGATGTCGTTGTGCGGAATCCAAAAACATGTCGGGCAACGTGAGCGGCGCGAACGCCTGATCCCACTGCGTTGGGTGGCAGTATCGCGTCCGCCAGACGTCTTCGATCATGTTCATGAGGCAGACATAGGAAGGCCCGCCTGCCAGTGCAAACGGGCCCTCAAAAATACTGCCAAAATGGAGGTCAATATTTGGTCAGTTCGACCTGCATTGACTTATACCCATGCACGAAGCTGGCCGGCACGCGGACGGGCTCTTCCAAGACGTTCACGCGCAGGCGGCGCTTCTGCATTTCGGAAATGAGCGTCGTCAGCTGCAATTCGGCCACGCGGGCACCGACACAGCGGTGGATGCCATAGCCGAAGGCCAGATGACGGCGGGCGTTTTCCCGGTCGACAATGATCTTGTCGCCATCGGGGAAGACGCTTTCGTCGCGGTTGGCCGAGCAATACCAGAGCGCCAGCTTGTCGCGCTTCTTGATCTGGTGGCCGAACAACTCTGTGTCTTCGGTCGCCGTGCGGCGCATATGGGCCAGCGGCGTCTGCCAGCGGATCAGCTCATGCATCGCATTGACCGCGAGTTCATGGTCGTGATTTTGCTCAAGCTTGGCGCGCTCTTCGGGGAACTTGTCGAGGCCGTAAGCGAACGCCGTCATCGAATTGCGGGTCGTGTCATTCCCACCGACGATCAGGAGGATGAGGTTCCCCATGAATTCCTGATGGCTCATATGCTTCATCGCATCGGACTGCAGCATGATCGAGATGAGGTCATGCTTGCCGGGGTTCTGGGCCTTTTTGTCCCAAAGGTCTTTAAACGAGGCGCCCATTTCAAAGGCGGTCGCCAAGCGGTGCTGGCGCTGTTCCAGCGTCCCGAAGCTTTCAATATCGCCGAGCACGTCTGACCAACGGGTCAGCTTGTGGCGTTCTTCAAACGGGAAGTCGAACAGGATGGCGAGCATCTGCGTCGTCAGTTCGATGGAGAGTTTTTCCACCCAATCAAACGGCGTGTTGAGCGGCAGGCTGTCGAGCACAGCGGCGGTGCGTTCAACGGTGTCGGCGCGCATACGCTCGACCTCAGCGGGGCCAAAGGCAGGTGCGACAGTGCGGCGCTGGGCTGTATGCTGCGGCGGGTCCATGGCGATGAACATCGGCATCGGCACATCGCCTTCCTGCAGATGGTCGATCCCGTCACCGGCAACCGTGATGCCGCCATATTCCCAGCTGGAGGAAAAGACCTTGGGCAGCGCCTCAATATGCATGATCGTCTTGTAGGTCGTGACCGACCAATAGGGGCCGAACTTGGACTCCGGGCAGTAATGGATGGGCGCGGTTTCACGCATCTGCCGCATCGGTTCCTGCCACACATCATTGGCAAAAAGCTCCGCGCGGGAAACGTCCCAAGGGTTTGCTTCGACTGCTTCGTCCTTCAGCACGGTCGCCATGCCAGTCCGCTCCTGTTTGTTTTTAGATCTAGTTTCAGTCTGCCACTGTTTACATCAGTGTCAATGGGATTCGGGGCAAGGCTGCGGCAAATGACGGGTGCTTGCGATGAAGTGAGCGGCGGGGCGGGCGTCAGCGCTTGCGCCGCAGGAACGACAGCAGCCCCGGCCCGGATTTCAGAACTCCGCGCCGGAACAGCCCGGCTGTGATCCAGATGGTGATGGCGACCCAAAGCCCCTGCCAGCCAAGCGCGACAAGATGCGGCCAAATCTCCGGCTCGTTGGCGGCACGGGCGGCCATCGCAAAGGGGGAACTGAAGGGGAAGATTTCGGCAAAGCGGGCCAGACCACTCTCCGGAGCTCCCGCCGCAGCTGAAGACAGGCCGAACATCGCCACCTGAAAGATCGTAATGGGCAGCGACATCATCTGGATTTCACGCATGGTGGAGGCCTGTGCGCCCACGCCGAGGAAGATGGCGCCGAGCAGCATGAACGCCATGGTGAAATAAAGCGCACACAGCAGGAGGAAGGCAGGTAGGCCAACAGCGGCGGCAATCGGCGGCAAAGGAATGGAACTGGCGGACAGCGCAATGGCGACGCCCGCCAACCCCGCCCAGAAGCTGACAAAGAGCAGGGCCACGCCGAACATGCCGATCAGCTTGCCAAGGAAGACCGCTTCCAGCGGTGCGGCGGCGGCAAGGATTTCGATGACTTTGTTGGACTTCTCCTCCGCCAACATCCCCACCGATTGTCCGGCCAAGAGCAAAGTCAGGAAGAAGATGCCGAACACCGCGGCATAGCCGGTCGCATGCTTGCTGCTCGCACTCGCGGTCGTGACTTTCTTGTCCGTCGTTTGCGCATGGCTCAGCAGCGTGCCCGGCGCGATGCCTGCTTTGCGGTCGCGCAGGGCCTGTTCCGCCAGCGTCGCCAGATAGGTGGAGCGCCGCCCGTCTTCCTTCAGGATGGTGGGCTTTTCGGGCGGTCCATAAAGAATGGCGACAAAGTTGGGATCGGGCTGCGCCAGGAGCGCTTGGGCGACGGCGGCGCTGTTGGCGCCATGCTGTGGGATGAGGTCAAGCTTCGGCGGCTGGATTTCACGCGGCAACATTGTCCGGAGGCGCGCGTCTGCGTCGACCAGAAAGGGCCCGTCTGTCGGCGCGGCGATGATGCCGATGCGCATCTTATCCTGCGATGTATCAGCAATTTGGGCCGCACCCGTCAGGCCCAACAAGCTCATCAAAATCATGAACAAAGGCGCGAGCAGGAACAGCAAAAAGGTGGGTGTGGCGACCACAGCGGTAAAGTCACGCCGCGCAACAACCAGCGCCTGACGGGTAAAGGCGCTCATGCTTGGGCCTCCGCATCAGCGCGTTTGGCATCAGAGACGATGCGGACAAAAGCGTCGTGCAGGCCGGGGCGCTGCATGGAGAGCCCGGCAATGCCATGGCCTGCGGAAATGAGGGAGAGGAGCATTGGCTCCGCCCCGCCATCGGGCACGGTGAAGCGCCAAGCCCGCCCATCAAAGCGCGCGTCTGCCGGGAGGAGGGCGCCGGCCTCTGCCGCCCGGTCGCATGGCACATATTGCGCCTGCATCGGCAGGAGCCCGCGCGCGTCGTCCACCGTGCCTTCAAAGCGGCGCTGCCCCCCTGCGATCACGGCGATCCGTTCGCACAGCCGTTCCGCATGGCTCATGACATGGGTGGAAAAGAGGATTGTCGCCCCCCGGTCCCGCTCGGACCGGACAAGCGCTTCGAGATGCTCCTGATTAACAGGATCGAGCCCGGAAAAGGGCTCATCGAGCACAATGAGTTCCGGATGGTGGACGATGCTGCCCAGCAACTGGACCAGTTGCGCCATGCCTTTGGACATCTGGCGGATCTTGCGGTCGACCGCATAGCCAAGGCCAGAGGCTTCCATCATCTCGCCTGCGCGCTTGCGGCCTGTCGCCCAATCCAGACCGCGCAGCGCGCCCATGAAGGCAATCGCCTCTCGCGCTTTCATCGCCGGATAAAGCCCGCGTTCTTCGGGAAGATACCCGACCCTGTGGCTCACCTTGCGGGGGTCGGCATGGCCAAGGAGGGTGCGCGCGCCTGCGTCAGGATCAATAATGCCAAGCACCATGCGCAGCGTCGTCGTCTTGCCTGCGCCATTGGGGCCAAGCACGCCATAGATCATCCCACGCGGCACGGAGAGGCTGACCCCGCGCACAGCGGGTGTCCCGC
Source organism: Chakrabartia sp. (assembly GCA_040398625.1). Lineage (GTDB taxonomy): Bacteria > Pseudomonadota > Alphaproteobacteria > Sphingomonadales > Sphingomonadaceae > Aquisediminimonas. Next base: position 74,868 of record JBBATS010000005.1, read on the forward strand.
CGAACGTCTTCACCAGCCCTTCGGCCCATACGGGCATATCGTCCGTCAACGTCGCATTCCCTCGTCGTTCGTTGCGTGGTAGCGACCACAGACCATGCCTAGCAAGCCTTCCCCTACAAAAGCTCTAACATCGATCGATGTGAAGGCCGAGGCCGCACGGCTCGGTTTTGTCGCCTGTGGCATCACCCATGCAGCCCATGATTTCGGCCCGCGCCTGCGGGATTGGTTGGCGGCGGGGTCACATGGCCAGATGGGCTGGATGGAGGATCGCGCCGACCAAAGGGCAGGGCCACAGGCGCTTTGGCCCGAGGCGCGCTCTGTCATCATGCTGGGGATGAGTTACGCGCCGACGGTTGATCCGCTGGCGCTGGCCGACGCGCGGAACCGCGGGCGCATCTCGGTCTATGCGCAGGGGCAGGATTATCACGATGTGGTGAAGAAGGCGCTGAAGGCGCTCGCCCGCTGGATGGTGGAGCAAGCGCCCAATGACCTGAAAGTCTTCGTCGATACAGCCCCTGTGATGGAAAAACCGCTGGCCGGGCAGGCTGGCCTTGGTTGGCAGGGCAAGCACACCAACCTCGTCAGCCGCGACCATGGCAGTTGGCTGTTCCTCGGGTCAATCTACACCACGCTTGATCTGGAAGAGGACACCGCTTCTGCCGACACCTGCGGCAGCTGCACCGCCTGCCAGACGGCGTGCCCGACCGATGCCTTCCCAGCACCCTATCAGCTCGATGCACGCCGCTGCATCTCCTATCTCACCATCGAGCATAAGGGGCCGATCCCGCACGAATTTCGCCGCGCGATGGGCAATCGCATTTATGGCTGCGACGATTGTCTGGCCGTCTGTCCTTGGAATAAGTTTGCGGAGGTGGCATCCGCCAATAAGGCTTTTGCTGCGCGGGCCGAATTGGCCATGCCGCGCTTGGCCGATCTTCTCGCGCTTGATGATGCGGCGTTCCGGCGGGTGTTTTCAGGATCACCGATTAAGCGGATTGGCCGTGACCGGATGGTCCGCAATGCTGCGATTGCCGCGGGCAATAGCGGGGATCAGGCACTGGCCGCGCCGCTCGGAATGCTGGTCCATGATGCGGATGAGACGGTGCGCGAGGCGGCGTCTTGGGCCTTGGCGGAGCTTAGCGCGTCCGCCTGAGAGCGGAGATGCAGCTGTTCCGCTCCGCATCGCGGCCATCGGACACCCGCGCGGCCACAAAGCTGACCACAGGCTCTTTGCCCTCAGCGGGGGCATAGAGATAGATATCCAAAATACAGTCACTGCTCGCGAATTGCAGCTTGCGCGCGGCGCCTTCGAGGACATCCTGTACGGGTTGTCCGAACAGTTGCACGAGCGCGCGGGCATCCTTGCCCATAACGCGGTCAAGCTCGCTCATAGAGCGGGGGGCTTCAGCAGGTGCTGTTCTGGTCTGCGGTTTCGTTGCCGGTTTGGCCTGAGGCTTTGCTTGCGGCTTTGCTTGCGGCTTTGGTTTCGTTTGGGTCTGCTTTTCCTGCGCCCGCAATTCCCAAAGGGGGGTCGCTGCGGCCAAGGGTTGGCCAAAGATAAGCGCGATCCCAAGGCTGATCAGCGTTTTGGGGAAGGAACAAATCCGTTGCATCACAGGCAATTGGTCCAGATGGCCTGTGGCGTCAACTCTCCGGTGGCCGGGTAGGCCGCAGCCGCCACTGCCTGCGGTCCGGCCCAATGTTGAAGCGGCGCGCGATGGTATAGTCGATGGTGGAAAACAAAAACCAGGCCAGGAACCAGCGTAGGCGACGGAACGGGCCGGACACGTGCTTTAGCCAGTCGGTCGTGATCTCTTGGGCCTCAGCCATCTCTTTCTGACAGAAGTCCCGCATTTGTTTGGCGAATTTTGTATCCTCGATCCGCAGCATGATCTCCAGATTGATGAAGATGCTTCGCGCGTCGTAATTAGCCGATCCGATATAGGTGACATCGTCCGCCACGATCAGCTTCATGTGGAGCTTGGCCGCGCGATATTCATAGATTTTGGTGCCGCGCCGCAACAGCAGGCCATAGCAATGGCGGGCCGCGCCGATGGTGGTTGTATTGTCGGACAAAGCGGCTGTCATCAGACGCGCCTCGCCGCGGCGGGCCGCGCGGCCAAGGCGGCGTAGAAAGGTGAATTCAGGCGCGAAATAGGCTTGGATCATGTCGACCGTCTTTGCTGCATCAAGGTCGGCACGCAGGGCGCGGGCATAGGGGCTCAACCGCTCAAACGGCCCGCCAAGCTTCCATTGGAGGGCGTCTGTGTGATCACTTCCGGCTGCGATCAGTCCCTGCAGCCGCCGGATGCTCTGCTTGTGGCTTCGCATCCAGACCTGCAGGGCATCGACATAGATGGTCAGGTCGGTGGCCTTTTGTCCCTCGATCAGCAGCGACAGGTCGTGCCAGGGCGGCGTGTCTGTCTGCCGGAAATAGTCTTCGGCGATGTTGGCGCCGCCCACCAGCGCGCGCTTGCCATCGGCGATCAGGATCTTTTGGTGATTGCGCAGTAAATAGCGTCGCCCCATGCGGGGGAGGAAGCGGTCGATCCGCGCGCCCGCCTCCTGCAGCGGGTCGAGAAAGGACTCGGACAGGGGGGAACTGCCGAATCCGTCGAGGAGGAGCGTGACGGCCACGCCCCGGTTGCAGGCGTCGATCAGCGATTCGCGCACAGTCCTGCCCACCGCATCATCCGCGAAGATATAATAGCAGAGCCGCAGGCTCTCTTGCGCACCGTCAATGAGCGCCAAAAGCCGCGAAAGCCGCGCCTCGGCGTCCACAATCACCGTCAGCCGGTGGCCCTCCACGGTGACGGTGTCGAAAGCTTGGGGCAAAGGCTGGCTCACCGCGCCTTTAAGGCCAAATTCTTGACACGGATGCAAGCGACTGTTAGCTGCACCGCTTTCCGACATACCGATTATGGAGGCGCTCGATGGCGCGCGTTACTGTTGAAGATTGCGTGGACAAGGTTTCCAACCGGTTTGATCTGGTTCTGGTCGCCGCGCAGCGTGCCCGCCAGATTTCGGGTGGCGCAGAGCTGACGGTTGATCGTGACCGCGATAAGAACCCGGTCGTCGCCTTGCGTGAGATTGCCGATGAAACGGTTCTGCCGGACGAACTGCAGGAATGCATCGTGTCCAGCCTCCAGCGCGTTCGCATCGACGATGAAGTCGAATCAGATGAAATGACCTCGCTGTCGAGCGCGGCTGAGGCACTGCGCCTCACTGCGGCGGCTCCACCGCGCAACCAGAACCTCGGCGGCGATTACGACGGCTAAACCCGTCTCTCGTTGACCGAAACAAAAAGGCCCGGCCGCTAGATGCGCCGGGCCTTTTTTGTTGGGTGTTGAAAAGGGTCAGGTCAGGCGACGGCTTGCAACCGTGGCATTTCGAGCGGCTTGATCTCGTGGGTATGCTTCCAGCACATATCGCCCAGCTGCAATTCTCGACCATCGTGGGAGAGGATGCTGACCTTGCGGATCGGCTGTTCATCGCGCGTGTCGACCAGCACCGGCGTTGAGGGCATGCCGGTTTCCCACACTTCGCCCCACTGACGCAAAGCAAGCATGGCGGGCAGAAGGGCGGCGCCCTTTTCCGTCAGGCGATATTCAATCTTGCGCCGGTCATCGGGCATGGGTTCACGCGCCAAAATGCCATGGTCGACAAGGCGGCCCAGACGGTTGGCGAGGATATTGCGCGCAATGCCTAGCGTGGACTGGAATTCCTCAAAATGGTGCAGGCCGTTAAAGGCCGCCCGCAGAATGAGAAATGACCAGCGTTCCCCCATCGACTCCAGCGCCGCCGGCAGTCCGCAATCCAAACACAGGTCTTCTTTCAGTTCACCCATTTGATTTTTCGACCCTTCATCCCATCTTGTAGCGGCAGGCTACCCCAAATTTGCCGCAACGCAAAATAATTTAAGTTTCGAGTTGCAACTTGCAATCTAATTGAGTAGGTAGTGATTCGCAACTTAAAAAACGAAAGGACCTCCCCTTATGCGTACTCTCATCGCGCTTGCAGCCCTCGCCACATCCGCCTCGCTGTTTGCAGGTTCTGCGACCGAAGCGTTCGCCGGCACCCCCGGCTATCGCCTCGTCCCCGCAACCGCCTTCAGCGCCGCCAACACCGTCGTCGCCCGTGACGTTCTTTGGAAGTGCGCAGGCGAAGCCTGCGTTGCCACCAAGGCCACCAGCCGTCCGGCAATCGTCTGTGCTTCTGCAGCCCGTGAAATCGGCAAGATCTCAGCCTTCTCGGCCAACGGCAAGGACTTTTCGGCGGAAGAACTCGCCAAGTGCAACGAAAAGGCCCGCTAAACCAAGCGACCACAGACACGCGATACCACAGACATAACCCCGCCCGACGACACTCCCTCATCTCCCGTCGGGCATTTGAAAGGCAGCCGCGCAGGTATCCCCCGCACGGCTGCCTCTTTGTTTTTGGGGCAGGTCTGCCGGCGCAGGAATGGCAGCGCCTGTCATGATCAAGTCATGCCAAAATGGCATTAATCGAATCGCGACCCAGGAGTGTCGAATTCGAAAAGAGTGTCGGCACCCCAAATAACTCGGCGTCCCGTGCTGCCCCGCCCGGGGCGCCGATTTCGCTTCTAAAGGCTTTCGCCGCGCAAAACAGGCATCGCCTGCGCATCAAAGGCGGCAAAGCGCTCTCTCACCCCATCGGGTATCGGCTTTGGGCTATGCGTTTCCAGATCAACATTGACCTGAACCTCGGTCACCCGTGCGCGCAGATCCTCTCCACCGGTTCCGGCGCCGTGCAGTTCCATCAGGATCGTCATTGACGTCGTTCCGAACCGTTCAATCCGGCACCAGATATCAATGAGTTCATCGGCAACGATAGGCTTGCGGTACGTGACATCGGCATGGGCCACGTGGAAATCCATCGGTCCTGCTCCGCCTTCACCGCGGAAGTCGACAGCGCGCCAATATTCGGTCAGGCCGACGTCCCCATAATCGAGATATCGCGCGTTGAAGACGACCTTTTGCGGGTCCACTTCAGACCAGCGCACACGAAACCGATAGCAAAAGGCAAAGCCGGGGACGCCCATGGGATTTAGTCCGCTTTGCCGGCAGGGGCGTTCACGCCCATGGACTGCAGATATTTGCGGATGTTGCGCGCGGCCTGACGCAGGCGCTGCTCATTTTCAACCATCGCAATGCGGACATAGCCTTCGCCATCCTCACCATAGCCAACGCCTGCGGCGACCGCGACCTTGGCTTCGGTCAGCAACTGCTTCGAGAATTCAAGGCTCCCCATGTCCCTGAGCGCCGGTGGCAAGGGCGCCCAGGCAAACATAGAGGCTTTGGGGCTGGGGATGTCCCACCCGGCACGGCCAAAGGATTCGACCATCACGTCGCGGCGCTTTTGATAAAGCTCGCGGTTGGCAGCAACGATATCCTGCGGGCCGTTGAGCGCGGCGCAGGCGGCAGCCTGAATGGGGGTGAACGCCCCATAATCGAGATAGGACTTCACGCGCTTCAGCGCGGCGATCAGCTGCTTGTTGCCGACCGCAAAGCCGACACGCCATCCGGCCATGGAGAAGGTTTTGGACATGGACGTGAATTCGATGGCCACATCCTTCGCACCGGGCACTTCGAGGATGGAGCGCGTCGGGTTGCCGTCAAAATAGAGTTCCGAATAGGCAAGGTCGGAAATGATCCAGACCTTGTTCTCCTTCGCCCAGGCGACCAGACGCTCGTAGAAGGCAAGGTCTACCGTCTCTGCCGTCGGGTTGGACGGATAGTTGACGATCAGCACCGAAGGCCGCGGCACGGAATAGCGCATCGCTCGCTCCAGCGATTCCCAATAACGTTCATCCGGCGTGGTCGGGACAGAGCGGATCGTGGCGCCCGCAATGATGAAACCGAAGGTGTGAATCGGATAGCTGGGGTTTGGTGCCAGCACGACATCGCCGGGTGCGGTGATCGCGGTCGCAAGGCTCGACAGGCCTTCTTTCGACCCCATCGTCATGACGACTTCGGTTTCAGGATCCGCATCGACACCGAAGCGGCGGGCATAATAATTGGCCTGTGCACGGCGGATGCCGGGGATGCCGGACGAGGCCGAATAGCCGTGTGCATCGGGCTTCATCGCGACTTCGCAAAGCTTTTCAATCACATGCGCAGGTGGCGGCAAATCAGGGTTGCCCATGCCGAGGTCGATAATGTCCTGTCCGTCCGCACGGGCCGCGGCACGCATCGCATTGACTTCAGCAATGACGTAGGGCGGCAGGCGCTTCATGCGGTAGAATTCTTCGGACATTGGCTTCTTTCGGTTGACGGATTTCGGCGCTATGCCATCCAAAGGGCGCTGCCGCAACTAAGGCCCGACGGGGTGAATCGATGACGTTTGAACCGCCAAAGCCTGAACTCCCGGTCGATCCGCAAGCCGCCTACCACCAGATGATGGACATGCTGGGCCAGATGCTCGCCCCCATTGCGCAGGTTATGGAGACGCAGGCGCCGCAAAAGGACCGGCGTTTTCAGGGTGCGGAATGGGATCATCCGCTCTTCGCGCTGGTGCGGCAGGGCTATGCCACCATGTCTGATCACATGATGTCGCTGGTCGATGCGGTGCCTGTGACGGACGATCAAGAACGCGCCAAGCTGCGCTTTGCAATGCGCACGGTTGTTGATGCGATGAGCCCTGCCAATTCCCCCTTCACCAATCCCGTCGCGCTGCAAAAGGCCGTGGAGACGAACGGCGCGAGCCTTGTGACCGGCATGCAGCACATGATGGCGGACCTGCAAAGCGGGCAGCTGACGCATACGGACCCTGAGGCCTTCAAGCTGGGTGAGAATATCGCGACGACGCCGGGCAAGGTCGTCTACCAGACGCCGCTCTTCCAGCTGATCCAGTACGCACCTGCGACCGAGAAGGTGCTGGCCACACCGCTTCTCATCTTCCCGCCCTGGATCAACCGTTTCTACATCCTCGATCTGACGCCGCAGAAAAGCTTCATCAAATGGTGCGTTGACCAGGGGATAACGGTGTTCGTCGTCTCTTGGAAGTCGGCGGATGCCTCGATGGCGGACACGACATGGGACGATTACATCGCCGCACAGATGGAGGCGATCGACACCGTGCGCGATCTGCTGGGCGTCGAGGCGGTCCACACCATCGGCTATTGCGTGGCAGGCACGACGCTGGCTGCGACCCTTGCCGTGCTGGCGGCCAGGGGGCAGGCGGATAAGGTCAAGTCGGCCACCTTTTTCACCGCTCAAGTCGATTTCGCCAAGGCAGGCGAGTTGCTCAACTTCGTCGATAAGGCGCAGATCAAGCTGGTCGAAGGCATGGCGACCGATGGCTATCTCGATGGCCGCTTTCTCGCCGCGACCTTCAACCTGTTGCGCGGCAATGACCTGATCTGGAGCACGGTCACCAAAAACTATCTGATGGGGGAACCCTATCCGGCGTTCGATCTGCTCCACTGGAATGGCGACGTCACCAACCTGCCCGCCAAATGGCATAAGAGCTATTTGTGCGATCTGTATCGCGACAATCTGCTGTCAAAGCCGGGTGCCTTGTCTGCGCTGGGCGTGCCGATTGACCTGACCAAGGTGAAGACCCCCAGCTTCATTCAGGCCGGCCGCGAAGACCATATCGCACCTGCCGAAAGCGTGTGGGAACTGCGCAACTGCTTCACCGGGCCGATGACGTTCCTGTTGGCCGGCTCCGGCCATATCGCTGGGGTGGTCAACCCGCCCTCGGCCCAGAAATACCAGTATTGGACCAATGACGCGGATGTCGCGACGCTGGCGGACTTTGTGGCAGGGGCAAGCGAAACCAAGGGCAGCTGGTGGCCATACTGGCGCGGCTGGCTGACGGATCAGGCGCCGGAGACGGTGAAAGCGGATGGCGCGCGTATGCCGGGTGAGGGGAAGCTTTCGGCGATTGAAGATGCGCCGGGGACTTATGTGAAGACACGATAGGGCCTGAGTTTCCCACCCGCGTCGCCCCGTGCCTGACACGGGGCTAGGCTAAACCTCGTCAGATATTGGCGCTTGGCTTGGCGGTTACCGCGGCTCGCACGGGTCTAGTCATCCTGCTAAACGGGGCGGGCCAAGAAAAGCCTAGCCCCGTGTCGAGCAAGGGGAGACGGGGTGTGGTTTAGGCCCTTCGTCCTTGACTTGTCGCCTGCCGCATCATCCATCCGGCCCGCACGATCCGCTGACGGAATAGCGTCATTGTGCCCCGTGCCCGCTCGCCAACGCCATTGAGCTTGGGGCTGCTCCACACCTTCACACTATGGGGCACCGCTGACAGCAGCACCGCCCCCGCCCGCAGGCCCCAACTCCCCCGGCTCCCACCATCCGCCAAATGCAGCGTGAAGCTCTCCTCCGTCAGCCGCAGCCATTTCTTCCTCAGGGCGGGCCAGTCGCTGCGGGTGGGGTGGGAGACGGCCATGGCGTCGACATAGACGAGGGTGAACCCGGCGCGGACGGCGCGTTGGCACCAGTCCTTGTCTTCGGACAGGCCGACGCGAAAATCGCCGACGGCTGTAAACACGCGGCGGGTCGTCGCGAGGTTGGCGGTGACGGCAAAGCCCTGCTTTTCGATATAGTCCTTCTGCCGGAAGGCGAAGACCGTCTCAAACGCCTGCGCGCCGGTGCGCGGGCCGCTGCCTTCGTCAAAGGTATCGACGCGGCCCGACACGACATCGCCTTTGGGCAAAGCGCTGATCGACTGCGCGACCCAATCCGGCGCGGGCACGCAATCGGCGTCGATGAAGAGCAGCGTGTCCGACGTCGTCTCGCGCACGCCCCGGTTGCGCGCGGCGGCGGCGCCTTTTTCGGGTTCGGTCACAAAGCGCGCCCAAGGGTGGGCGGCCTTCATCGCGGTGAAATCCAGCCCGCTGTCATTGTCGACCACGATCACATCGATTCCGCCCACCTGCGGGGCGAGGCCCGTCAGGCACCGGTCCAGCCGCTCCATATCGCGGTAATGCGGGATGATGATGCTGGCCGTCATGCTCAATGAGGCAGGTCGGACGGCTCGAACACCTGCGTCCGGCTGCCCACGACTTTGGCCGGAGACCCCACGGCAAGTGCGAAGGCGGGGATATCCCCCTTCACAATACTGCCCGCGCCGATCACCGCGCCGTCACCGATGCGCGTGCCGGGCAGGATCACCGCGCGCACGCCGATCCACACATCGCGCCCGATGATGATGTCCGCCTCGTCCATCAGTTGCTTGGTCACCGGCGTTCCGTCATTGTAGCGATAGGTCGCGGCCGTCACCATCACTTCGGGGCCGAACAGCACGTCGTCGCCGATGACGATCCGCCCGGTCGATGGCCCCGCCCAAATGTGGCAGCGCGAGCCGATACGGACGCGATCCCCAATGGTGATGCGGTCCGGGTCCGCAAAAACGGCATCGGGGCTGATCGCCAGATCACGGCCCTTGGTCACGCGGCGCAGCGGCTGGACGTGCGAATAATTCCAATAATTCAGCATCTTGATGCCGTGCAGATAGATGCGCGGATCAAGGAAAGACGCGATGAGCCGCAGCGCCTTGTTCGCTTTGGAAAGCTGGTTCTTGCGGACCGCCACGCGTCACGCCCCTTGTTACGTCAACTGCGACGCACAAAGACCGACCGTGGGGGGGACCTCAAGTTAATTCGGCGTCATTCTCAGCTGCGTCTTCCGCGTCGGCACGGCCCTTAAAGCCCGAGGCGATGACGTACCATTCGGACGAATCCTTACGGCTGGCCGGTGGCTTGGCGTGCTTCACAGCCGTGAAGTTGCGCTTCAGTTCAGCGACCAGATCATTGTCCGCGCCGCCTGCCAGAACCTTGGCGACGAAGACGCCGCCGGGGCGCAAAATCTCACAGGCGAAATACATGCCCGCCTCAACCAGAGCCATGGTGCGCAGATGGTCGGTCTGCGGATGGCCCACGGTGTTGGCGGCCATGTCGGACAGGACGATATCCGCAGGTCCCCCCAATGCTTCGGTCAGCCATATGGGGGCTGCATCATCCATGAAATCCATCTGCGTGATGACGACACCTTCAATGGGGTCGACCGGCAAAAGGTCGATGCCGACAACATGCGCCTTGGGGCAGGTGCGCCGCACGACCTGCGACCAGCCGCCAGGCGCGATGCCAAGGTCAACGACGCGCTTGACGCCTTTCAGAAACCCGAAGCGTTCGTTGAGTTCAATGAGCTTATAGGCCGCGCGGCTGCGATAGCCTTCGGCGCGCGCCTTCTTCACATAAGGGTCGTTCAACTGGCGTTCGAGCCAGCGGGTGGACCCGACCTTGCGCCCCTTGGCGGTCTTGACGCGTGTCCTGCCGCCGGAACTGGTGCTCATTTTCTTTCCCCTGCGGTCATCAACTGACGCAAAATGCCTTCACGGATGCCCCGGTCTGCCACGCCGACAAAGGGCGCGGGCCAGGCATCAAAAATCGTTTCAAGAATGGCACAACCGGCGACGACCAGATCGGCGCGCTCCGGCCCGATGCAGGGCAGCTTCGCCCGTTCTGTCACAGATTGTTCGGCCAGCTGGCGGCAGATGTCGCGCATCGCGGGCACCTCCACGCGCAGGCCGTCGATCAGCTTGCGCTCATAATGGGTGAGGCCAAGGAACACGCTGGCAAGCGTCGTCACTGTCCCACTCGTGCCGAGCAGGCGGGGCGCCTCTGCGGCCGCGTCGGCCAGACGGTCGGCAAAAGGCCCCATGGCATCGCGCACCTTGGCGCACATCATTTCATAGGCCGCCGCACGGGAGGTGGCATCATGGCTGTCATGCGGCACGCTCTCGCTGAGGGAGACGACCCCCCAAGGCAGGCTGCACCAGTCCAGCGTGCGGGGGTGGGGGCCGCTGGTATCAACGAGCACCAGCTCGGTCGATCCACCGCCAATGTCGAAAATCAGCGCCGCACCCTCGCCGTCTTCCAGAAGAATGTGGCAGCCGAGCACGGCCAGCCGCGCCTCTTCCTGCGGGGCGATGATATCCAGCTTGATGCCCGTTTCGCGGTAGACACGATCCACAAAGTCTTGCCCGTTCGTCGCCCGCCGGCACGCTTCGGTCGCCACAGAGCGTGCCATGGAGACATTGCGTTTGACGAGTTTGTCCGCGCAGACGGAAAGCGCAGAAAGCGCCCGATCAATCGCGGCCTGGCTGATCGCGCCATTGGCCGCCAGCCCTTCGCCCAACCGAACGATTCGCGAAAAGGCATCCACCACGGTGAAGCGGGCGCCTTCTGGCCGTGCGATCAGCAGGCGGCAATTATTGGTACCAAGGTCGAGCGCGGCATAGTTACGGCGGGGCGGCGCGCGGTCACGCGGCGCAGTCTTCACCGCTTGGGATATCGCCGCCTTACCCGTCCCCACATGATGTCGACGGGGTGGCGGCATCTGGGTGGGCTGGTCCACCATTGGCCGCAAACTCTTTTATACTTCCGTCCGGGAAATGCCCGGCGGTACTTGGGGCCGAGCCTAAGGGCAGACGAGGCTTGCCGCAAGCTTTGCGACCTAAGTTGCGCACCCGTTGACAGAATCAGGTCAAAAACCTATCTGCCCGCCCTCACTGATGCCCCGTCGTCTAACGGTAAGACTACGGACTCTGACTCCGTCTATTGAGGTTCGAATCCT
>JBBATS010000006.1:0-80135 GCA_040398625.1 Chakrabartia sp.
TGATGAACGCCTTCATCCGCGTTTCGGCATCGGCATAGGGACGGGCGATGTAGACATTAGGGTCCAACCCATTGTCGAAATACCATGTGACATCGGTGTGCGGTGAATCAGCGTCTTCAATCCAGAACAATTCACCCTGCGCAACGTGGACCAGATAGTCGCGCTCGAACTTCTCCTCGGCCGACATCCCGTCGCTATTGAGAGCCTTGGCAGTGGTGATGGCATTTTTGAGGAAGGCGATGCGCGCCGCGATGCCATCTTCGCTCCAGTCTGCCAATACGCCATCATATTCATGGCGGCCCTGATAGACGGCAAAGCTGGGATTCAGCCGGAAATAGTCTTCCAAAAAGCGGTCCGTAAAGGCCTGCCAGGGTCGAACGGCGGGCGCAGCGGGCGGTGGCGTGGTAACCACAGGCGGTGCTGCTGCCACTTCGGGCTTCGTCGCGCATCCAGTAAGGGACAAGGCCCCGATGGCCACAGACAGAGCAAGCGTAAGACGCTGCGATTTCATAAAACAAACTCCAGACCAGATTTCTATTCGACTCGTTGATGCCACAAAGGTTGCACCAGACCTTCCGCCGCGCCAAGGATAATCCCGTGACTGAGACCATCCCCGCCCCTACCCACCCACTCGCCTATCGGGATTACCGCTTCTTCTGGATCGCGCGTTTTTCGGCAGTCTTGGCGACGATGGGGATCGTCGTTGTCCTCGGCTATCAGTTCTACGACGTCGCACGCACAGATTATGGCATGTCGATCAAAGAGGCCTCGTTTCAGCTAGGCCTGCTTGGCCTTGCGCAATTCGTCCCGCTAGCGGTGCTGACGCCAGTGGCCGGGTGGGTCGCTGACCGGTTTGACCGGCGATATGTGGCAATGCTCGCCAACATGATTGATGCCTCGGTGGCCCTAACATTGGCATTCATGACTGCCAATGACGCGCTGACCCTGCCGCTTCTCTACATCATGGCCGCGCTGCACGGTGTGGCGCGGGTGTTTGTGGGACCGTCCATGTCGTCCATCGTGCCCAATATCGTGCCACCGAATGTTTTGCCGCGGGCCATCGCGTTCAATTCCATGGCCTGGCAGACAGGCACTGTGATCGGGCCGGGCATCGGCGGCATCTTGTTCGGGGTTATTCCTGCCCTCCCTTATTTTCTGGCAGCAGCCCTCCTCATCTTCGCATCGCTCGCTGTTGCGCAGATTAAACCGCTCCCCAAGGTGGAGATTAAGGGGACAGCCCACCCGTTCCGGCAGATGATCGACGGGTTGCATTACACATGGAATGAACGTTTTCTTCTTGGCGCGATTACGCTCGATCTCTTTGCCGTCCTGCTGGCGGGTGCAACGGCACTGCTGCCGGTTTTTGCCCGTGATATTCTGATGGTCGGGCCGGAAGGCCTTGGCTGGCTGCGCGGTGCGCCTGCCGCCGGTGCCACGTTGATGGCGCTATGGTTCTCGTTCCGTCCCTTGCAGCACAATGTTGGGGTGAAGATGCTTTGGGCCGTTGTCGTATTTGGCCTCGCGACCATCGTGTTCGGCCTATCCAAAAACTATTGGCTTTCGCTGGGCGCAATGTCCGTTCTGGGCGCGGCCGACATGCTCTCCGTCTATGTCCGCTCGTCGCTTGTGCAACTCAATACGCCTGATGACATGCGTGGACGCGTCTCCGCCGTCTCGTCTCTCGCCATTTCAGGCTCCAATGAACTGGGTGAGTTACAGTCTGGCTTTGCGGCGGCACTGTTGGGCCCGGTGGGAGCGGTTGTTTTTGGCGGCGTCGGGGCTATCTTTGTTACAGCACTCTGGGCGAAGCTGTTCCCGGAACTTAAAAACGCAAAAACGTTCGAGCCGCAATTCAGGAAGACATCACAATGAAGTTCGATTCGATCCTCGCCACAATCGGCCAAACCCCGCACGTCCGCGTGTCCCGCCTGTTTCCGGACCATGATGTCTGGATCAAATCGGAACGCGCAAACCCCGGTGGGTCGATCAAAGATCGTATCGGCCTAGCGATGATCGAAGATGCGGAACGATCCGGCGCGCTCCTGCCCGGTGGCACGATTGTGGAGCCAACCTCGGGCAATACCGGCATCGGCCTTGCGATGGTCGCGGCGGTCAAGGGCTATAAGCTGATCCTTGTTATGCCGGAGAGCATGTCAGTCGAACGCCGCCGGCTCATGTTGGCCTATGGCGCGAGCTTTGATCTGACCCCCCGCGAGAAAGGCATGAAGGGCGCCATCGAGCGCGCATTGGAAATCGTCGCCTCCACGCCCGGCGCATGGATGCCGCAGCAATTTGAAAACCCCGCCAATATCGAGGTGCATGTCCGCACCACTGGTCCTGAAATCCTTGCGGACTTTGCGGACAAGCCGATTGATGCCATCATCACCGGCGTGGGCACGGGTGGCCACATCACGGGTGTCGCCCAGTTTCTGAAACCGCACTGGCCAAATCTCAAGATTTACGCCGTGGAGCCGACGCTTTCTCCTGTCATTTCCGGCGGCGCACCCTCGCCTCACCCCATTCAAGGGATTGGCGCGGGCTTCATCCCGAAGAATCTCCACACCGATCTGCTTGACGGTGTCATTCAGGTGGACCCTGGCGATGCCAAAGAGATGGCCCGCAAGTCGGCCACGCTGGAAGGCATGCTCGTCGGCATCTCGTCGGGCGCAACACTGGCCGCCATCAAGCAGAAACTGCCCGATCTGCCCGCTGACGCCCGTGTGCTCGGGTTCAACTATGACACAGGAGAGCGTTACCTCTCCGTTCCGGACTTCCTGCCGGAGGCGTAAGCCCTCGCCTTCCTTCCCGTGACAAAACGTGATCTTTTTCATTTGACGCAGGACGCCGCTGTCGATGCGATCAGACAAGCGGACACCAAAGGTGTGCGCGCTGGCCCGGTCATTGCATTGTGTCTGCTGGCAGCCCTTGCTTTGGGGATTTGGGCATGGTCCGCCGGATGGCTCAGTCAGGCCTTTGATGGCGTGCAGCAGAGCGCGATTGACGAATACTCCATCAAAACTCCCGCTAATGTCCCGACGGTCGAACCCCTTGAACTGAAGGAAGTCCCGGTCGAGATCGCCAAGAAAATCAACGACGCGACACCCTTCACCAAGGAACCCGTCCCGCCGGCAGCACCTTTCCGCATTGCAGGGGACGCCACAGACATTGCCCGTGCAACCGACTGTCTGGCGGCCGCCATTTGGTATGAGGCTGGCGCAGAAACACTCGCTGGCAAGAAAGCTGTGGCGCAGGTCGTGCTCAACCGCGTTCGGCATCCGGCTTATCCGAAATCTGTCTGTGGCGTCGTCTTTCAGGGCCAAGAACGCGCAACGGGCTGCCAGTTTACCTTCAGCTGCGATGGCGCGATGGTCCGCGTGCCCGGCGTTGAGGCTTGGGCGCAGGCCCGTGGCCTTGCCCGCATCATGTTGAATGGGGAAGTCTTCAAGCCCGTCGGCGTTGCCACACATTATCATACGGACTGGGTGCTTCCGGCCTGGAGCGCAAAGCTCGACAAAGTCCATAAGGAGGCGACCCACCTGTTCTTCCGCTGGACCGGTTTCTGGGGCACCCCTGCGGCCTTCCGCGGCCGCTATGCCGGGGTAGAGCCTGCTGTTCAGAAACTTATCATGCTCTCCCCCGCTCATGCGCAAGTCGACGCCGATGACGCTGTTATCGGAGATGTGCCACCGCTTGATCCGTCGCTCGGGGTTCCCGGCGCTGATGGACAAATGCCGCCCGGCACGCCGCCTGTCGGCAATGGCGTTCCCGCTAACGCCTATGGCTTCAAGCCACGCTTCCAAAGCCCGTCGGGGGACTTCATCGCATTTGTCGTGCCCAAGACGACGGACCCCGGCCAACTCCTTGGCCTTGTCCTCGCGTCCTGTTCCGTAAAACCTTATTGCAAGGTGCTCGTCTGGACCGACAATCGCCGCGCGCCGACCAAGATGCCTGTGACCGATGATCAATTGGCAGCGATGGCCTTTAGCTATCTGCGCAACCGCTCCAACGGGCTCGACAAAGTCCTTTGGAATTGTGACGTTTTCCCGAGGCCGGATCCGACCCAATGTATGAAGCAGCGGGTAGTTCCAACGCCAGCGATGCCGATGGTGAAGCCTGCGGTCACTCCGCCAGTTCCAGCAGCGGGAACGTTGTAACTCCTATTCCGCCGGAACAGCGACTTTTGGCCCCTTCCCCGTCACCCAGCGCACGATACGCGGGATTGGGGCGTATGCCTCCATCCAATTTGCATAAGCAACATAGGCAGGGTCTGTCAGGAGATGTTTCTCCTCTGTCCGCGCGCGCCAGTAATAAACGGCGCTGACCAGCGCGAGCATCACAGTGTTCCGCACGGCGTCAACCATGTTGTCTGTCGTCACAAGGAACGGCAAGGTGGACAGCCACCAGAACGCATTCTTTGACACATAGGCCGGATGCTTTGTGAAGGCATAAGGCCCGTTGGTGATGATCCCGCGATGCGTCAGGTTGGAAAAGCGCAACCCAAAAGCCACCGTGGCCCAAGCGTAGATGGCCGTGAGGAGCACAAGCACCCCGCCCCAGATCGCGAGCAGGACAGGCGATCCTTCAAACCAGTGCATCCAGCTGGCATCACCCCACGTCCCCATCTGGTAATAGAGGACGCCACCTTCGACCATCAGCACGAAGGGCGGATAACACATCAAAGCGGCGACCCAGCCCTGCATATGCGGGTTGGCGGTGCGGATGTGCGCATCGAGCGGCTTCATGGTGAGCAGATAGCCAACTGTGGCGAAAGCAACGTCCACGAGGAACATCAGGCTGATCAGCCAATTGGCGATCGACACCGGGCTGGAAAGGATGTCTGCCGTTGTCCAGCCGACCACATGGGCAAAACCACCCGGGACGATGGAGAACATGAAAGCGAGGAAGAAGCCTTTAACCGCCCATGCCCGCGCATGATGGCGGATATCTTCCCCGTTCCAGCCTGATTGTCCGATGAGCCAAGTGCCAAAATGCCA
Source organism: Chakrabartia sp. (assembly GCA_040398625.1). Classification (GTDB taxonomy): domain Bacteria; phylum Pseudomonadota; class Alphaproteobacteria; order Sphingomonadales; family Sphingomonadaceae; genus Aquisediminimonas. The sequence continues at coordinate 4,995 of JBBATS010000006.1, forward strand.
GGCGCCATCCCGTGGTTCCTTCAAATACCGGTCAAGCCAGAGAACATAGGGCACCGACAAACCGAGCAGGAACGGGATAGCCGCGCCAAACACCTCCATCGAAAACAGATAATTGCCGCGCCAATACCAACGGCCAAGACAATACACGACTCCAATGACGCCCCATGTGGCCCAAAGGCCCGCAATCTTGACCAACGAGATATCCACCACCTCCCGCAGCGGACGTGGATTGGCCCAATCGATTCCGGTCGAGGCGCGCAGATGGACTTTATCGACCAGCAGGGACCAGAGAACCATCGGAATGCCGCATGCGATGAGATTGGTGAGTGCAGACCAGCTGCCATCCATGCCATATTGCCGTGATACGGTGACCCAGAAAAACAGGCCGACAAGCCCTGCAAGGCCGACGCCTGCAGAAACAGCGGACTCTGGCCGTGCTGGACGCGTCTGGTGGGTGGGTTCATCCATATGCGCCGTTTAGCAACGAGCAGTTAAGGTTGATTTACCGTTCGCCCAAAGGCCGATTTACAGGCCACGCCCGAACCGCTAGCTCCGTAAAGACAAATCATATTGGCGGGTATTCGATGGCATTTTTGGGCAAGGCTTGGCGTTTTCTGGTCGGAGTGAAGGACGCGCTGGTCCTTCTCCTGCTCCTTGTCTTCTTTGGAGCGCTCTATGCCCTCCTCTCCGGCACGCCGAATGCGGGCAAGATTGAAGAAGGCGCGCTGCTTGTGACGCTGGATGGCTCAATTGTTGAACAACCTAAAAGTGTCAGCCCGGCAGAACTGCTGTCCGGCGCCGCCAGCAATGCCGGACAAATCCGACTGCGCGACGTCGTCTATGGCATTGAGACAGCTGCGAAGGATGAGCGGGTAAAAGTGCTGGCGCTTGATCTCGACAGCTTCTGGGGTGGTGGTCAGGTTGCCCTACAACGCGTTGGAAATGCTCTGGAAAAATTCCGAAAGACCGGCAAGCCCGTCATCGCTTTTGCGTCCGCCTATTCCGATGACAGCTATCTGCTCGCCGCGCATGCAAGTGAAGTCTGGCTAGACCCCATGGGGATGACGTTTATCGCCGGACCGGGCGGGACACAGCCCTATTTTAAGGGCCTGATCGATAAGCTGGGCGTCAACGTGCATGTCTACCGCGTCGGCAAGTTCAAATCGTTCGTCGAACCCTATACCCGCAGCGAACAGTCGCCCGAGGCCAAGGCCGCAGGACAGGGTCTGGCAGATGCGCTGTTCTCCGCCTGGAAGGCCGATGTGAAGGCCGCCCGCCCTAAGGCGAAGCTGGACAGCTATATCGCCAACCCCGCCACCTCCGTCGCCGATGCCAGCTTTAGCAAGGCTGCACTGAACGCCGGCATGGTCGACAAATTGGGAGATCGGATCTCTTGGTCGCGTCGCATCGGTGAAATTGCCGGGAAGGACAGCGACACAGCTGCGGACACCTTCCGGGGAACTGAGTTCGCGGACTATTTGGCTGCCCATCCCTTCACCCCACATGGGGGCAAGGTTGGCGTTGTTACGGTCGCCGGGAGCATCGTTGATGGGGAGGCCCCCGCAGGAACGGCGGGTGGTGACACCATTGCTCGCCTCATTCTCGACGCAGTCGCAACAGCGGACCTTGACGCCCTCGTGGTGCGGGTAGACTCACCGGGTGGGTCGGCATTGGCGTCGGAACGCATTCGTCTAGCGATCATGGAGGCCAAGAAGGCCAAGTTGCCGGTCATCGTATCCATGGGCAATGTCGCGGCATCTGGCGGCTATTGGATTGCGACCGCAGGAGATAAGGTGTTTGCCGAGCCCGCGACAATCACGGGTTCCATCGGCGTCTTCGGCATCCTCCCCACATTTGAGAACACCGCTGCGAAAATCGGCGTCTCTGGCGATGGCATTGCGACCACGCCTTTATCAGGTCAGCCCGATATCCTGCGTGGGACCAATGCTGTTACAGATCAGCTGATGCAGGGCGGCGTGGAGGACATTTACCGCCGCTTTACAGGGCTCGTCGCCGCAGAGCGGAAGCTGCCGCTGGCTCGCGTCGAAGAGATAGCGCAGGGCCGTGTATGGGATGGCGGATCAGCGCGTCAGCTTGGCCTGATTGATGCTTTCGGCTCCCTTGACGATGCCGTGGCGGAAGCGGCCAAGCGGGCCAAGCTCGACCCTGCCAAGGTGCGCCCGCTCTATCTCGACCGCATCCCCTCATGGATGGAGATGTTCGCCCAGGGCTGGTTTACCAAAGAGCCTGCAACGCCTGCCCGCGATGTATGGTCGAAGGCCATTTTCCGACAGCAAGCATCTATGGCGACCGGCCTAGAAGATGGGCTCCATGTCCTTTCCGGCCCTGCCGTTCAGGTTCGCTGCCTGTCTTGCCCCACTGTGCCCCGCCAAAAAGCACGGGACAGCTTCTTCAAAACTCTATTGGACAAGGTTTTTTCATGATCGAACTTCGCGCCGCCACGCCCGACGACGCTTCGGCGATTGCCGCAATTTACGCGCCCTATGTCGCCACCAATGCTGTTTCGTTTGAAACATCGGCCCCAAATGCGCGCCAGATGCGCACAAGGATCGAGAACAGTGATGACACCTTTCCGTGGATTGTCGCGGCCGAAGGGGATGTCATCCTCGGCTATGCCTACGCTAAGGCTTTCCGCCCCGGCGAGACGCATCGCTTTGGCGTGGAAGTGGCCGTTTATGCAGCGGGCGAACTGGAAGGCAAAGGCATCCGTCGCAGCCTGTTGCAGGCGCTGGTCGCAACGCTGACTGAACAAAACTTCACCCAAGCCATCTGCACGTTGATGACGCCCAATGACAAGCTCATCCAGCTCTATGAGTCAGTCGGGTTCCGCCGCGCTGGGGCCTATCGTGAAGTGTGCTTTAAGAACGGCCAATGGAGCGACATTGGGCTGTGGCAGCGCGAACTCTCCGAGCCCGCCAATCCTCCAGCGGATTTGAAGCCGTTCAGCGTCACAGGCGTGGTACGGGGGTAAGGCACCCGCACCTCGGTTCGTCCCGAGCGACGTCGAGGAACGTTGGACCGCACGCCACAGGTGTCTCGACTTCGCTCGACACGAACGGTTATGGGAATTGCAACAGGCTAGAGAGGATAGAGCATGACCAACCATGTCGAAGGCAAATCGATCATCATCACTGGCGCAGGCGGTGGCTTTGGCCGGCTTGTGTCGGAAAAGGCCGCAGCCCTTGGCGCGAAGATCATGTGTGCCGACATCGACTCGTCTGCTGCTGAAGCCGTGGCGTCCGCCATCCGGGCCGATGGCGGCATCGCGCGCGCTGCGGGCGTGGACGTGCGCGACATCGGACAGATGAAGGGTCTTGCGACCGCGACGGTGGCCGAATTCGGCGCGATCGACGTGATGGTCAACAATGCGGGCATCATGCCGCTGGCCTTCTGGGCGGACCATGAAGCCGCACTCGACGCCTGGAACCGCTGTATCGACATCAACCTGAAAGGCATTATGCACGGCATCATCGCAGTGCATGACCAGATGATCAGCCAGGGCCGCGGACAGGTCGTCAACGTCGCCAGCATTTACGGTAACTTCCCGGTGGCGGGTGCGGGCATCTATGGGGCGACCAAGGCTGCCGTTAGTTTCTTATCTGAAAGCCTGCGTGTGGAATCCCGCGGCAAAATCAAGGTGACGACAGTCAAGCCGACGGGTGTTCCGACCACGGGACTGTCCGCGACGGTCATCAATCAGGCAGCAGGCGTCGGCATTCTTGGCCAAAATATGCCCGAGTTCGTGTCGATGGTCGAACAGATGGGCGCAGGCACCTTTCCCGCCGAGCGGCTCGACGCTGAAAACATCGACTATGCCAGCCTCGCGCCCGTCCACATCGCCGATGCCATCCTCCATGTGATCAACCAGCCTTGGGGCGTCTCCATCGGCGACATCACTGTGCGCGGTGCCGGCGATCACTTCATCCTTTAAGACGTAGCGCCCTTTCGCACACATCCCCCATGCCGATCGCACGGAGGAATACAGTGCCTTCCAACGTGACCATCAGGCGTGCAGCGTCGATATCGGGTGTATCGCTTTTGAGCTGGGCCTTGCCCCAATCGAGAAAGCCGCGCCCAATCGCCTCGCCGATCTGCGAGAGGGTGGCGTCGCCATTGGCGGAACCGCTCGCCACTTCCAGAAAGACGCGCATATAGGGCGCAAATCCGGGATCGGAGAGCGCGGCTGAAAGCCGAGAAAGCAACGCATCATAGGGTAAGGGTTCAGGGGCAGCAGCGCCTTCCATCAGCGTCACCATGCGGTGCGCAATATGCTGGAGCACCGCCGCAACAAGTTCGCCTTTGTCGGCGAAATAATAAAGCAGCATCCGGTCACTCGTCCCCGCCGCTTTTGCCAGCGGGCGTAGGCTGGAGGCGGATAGGCCGTTGGCCAACACATGGTCGGCCAACTTGTCTAGGATCAAGGCACGCTTGTCTTCGGGGATCGTCATTCGGCTCGTGTAGCAAGCGCTACAACAGTGTGGCAATCGTTACAGGCGTCGATAATCAGGTTGCCGCTGTTGCCGGTTTATACTTCGCAGCATCCGAAGTGAATTCGGCATGGCCATAGCCAGCAAGCTGACGACGGAGCTTTGAAATCAGGTGCTGATCGGCAAGATCGCTGATCACCGGCAGTTTCCCGGCTATCCGATAAGCGGCCATACGGAATAGAATGACGGCAATCGTTGCCGCATAAAGAAACTTGTCCATCCCAGAAATCCGCACGCCGACACGTTCCGCAGCGGCATAATCGCCATTGAGGAAGGCTTTGGCGAAGAACACCCGCGCGAAGGAGCGTTCCAGCTTGCGGAAAGCACGGCCCTGCAACGAGCGGTCCGTTGAGAGTTCCGCCTCCATGGTCGCCCGCAAGAGGCCACCACAGATTTTATCATCATATTCGTGGCGCAATGTCGCGCTGCGTGTCAGCCAAATGCGGACAATCTCTTCCGGCGTATCCGCCAGCAAATCTTCCGGCAGACCGAGCAGAAAACAGCGATAACGCGCCAGTTCTACCCGCGCGCGCTCCGCAGGCGTGAAGGTCTTACGCCCAGCCTTCAGAACGTCATTAGACAGGAAGTAGATGGGGATGAGACCTGCGGGCATCTGGTCGAGCTGCGGGATCGGCACGCCATAGGTCTTTTCGTCCCACATGCCGGGGCGTGTCAGGACGTTCACCCGCACCATCGAATGCATCAGCCGCACCATGGCGGCTGCATGAAACCCCGGGCCGAACCGCTGCAGCGCACCTGGCAGGATCGTCGTGGTGAAGAAGGTCGCGGTTTCCTTCACCCGCCGCGCTGCTGTCGCGTGGCTCAACGTCCCCGTCAGCGCCATAGGGAGCGCGGAGTATTTATTGAGGAAAGTCGCGATGAAGGCGCCACGGATCGCGAAGGGTGAGAGGTTGGCCGCGCTATTGCGCTCTTCCTTGGCGCCCGCTTCGACCATGCGCATATCAAGCCAGTCGGGCACACGTTCCATCTCAGTGATCAGCGCGACGAGTTCCGGCGGCGCGTTGGGCACGGCGTCCAACCCCTTGTCACACGCTGTCCGCAGCATATCGACGAGCGGACGAAAGCCATATTGCGGCATCAGCGCGGCATAGGCATCGCCGGTAATATCACCGAGATTGGTATATTCGCGGAAACGCCCGACCAGTTCGCTGTCTTTCAGCATCTCCTCACGCGGAAAGGCCGAACCTGCGCGAAATTCAGTCACATCTTCGAGCTTGGCGGCAAAGCGTTCCGGCATCTGATCGAAATCAAAGCGGTCATACAAGGCGGGCAGAAGTTCCTTTTGGGAACGGACGCGGGCGGCGATCTGGTCAACGGTGTTCATAAAGGCATGCTGCGTCAGGATTGACGGACACGTCAACCCCCACATGCATCAGCCTTTATAGGACGGGATCGCCCAGCCTTTCACAATCGCCATAGCGCGCAGAGCAAATCCCGCGATTCCACCGATGATGGCGGCAATAAGCAGTGGCATGCCTGCCCATGTCAGCAGGACAAACAACCCTGCCGCCAGCGCTGCCGCTGTCACATAGATTTCAGGCCGCAGCAGGATAGAGGGCTCCCCTGCCAGTACATCACGGATAATCCCGCCGACGCAGGCCGTGATGACGCCCATCAGCACTGCAGTGATCGGCGCAATCCCCATGGCGAGCGTCTTGGAGGCCCCCAATACAGCATAGACCGCAAGCCCAACCGCATCGAACCAATCGAGTGCCCTGCCCTGCCACCATCGCACCGGCGTGATCCAGATGACGCCGACCACCGCGAGGCAGATCGCAGGCACGCGCCAGTCTTGCACCCAGAAAACCGGCGCACCGATCAGTAGATCACGCACTGTCCCTCCGCCCACACCAGTGACAAGGGCAAAGAAGGAGAAAGTGACCAGTGTTTGCCCACGATGCGCCGCCGCAAGCGCCCCGGATGCCGCAAAAACGGCGATACCGAATAGATCGAGCCAGACGGGCAGCGGGATCACGGCGCTTTGATTTCCCGCTTTCTCCGCGACGCCATCGGCAGAAGCACCAGTCCCAGGATGGTGCCAATACCGGCAAACGCCGCCATCACGATCAGGATCGGGTGATGCGTGTCCTCGCGCGTCTGGAGGTCCATGATGTGGAGGCCCCACATGAAGTCAAACCAGCGCCACTGTGCCGTTCGCACGGCCAATAGTGCGCCGCTGTCTGCGTCGATAAAAACATGAGTCCCATCATCGAAATCAGCTTCCCATGCCGGACGCCCTCTTCGAAGTTCCAGCGGGTTCTTGTCGGCCGCCACAAGCCGCAGCGCCTCGAGCTTGGCTGTACCCGCATAACTCGCGAGAGCCGCCTGCCGCGCCTCAAGGAGGGAAAGGCGCTTGAGATAGCGCCCCGTCGCCGGATCAGACCGCCCAACGCCGCCATCGGCATAGTCGATCGACCATTGCGCCCCCCAAGGGCGCTGTTCCAGCTTGGCAGACAGGATCGGGCGGCCATCGGTCTGCGGGGCGATCACCTGAGCCGGCAGAACAAGCCCAGCGGGTTCCGCCTTCAGGTGCGTGCCGCGAACTTCCTCAATGGGCCGCGCGACCATCCAGAGGCCGCTCACAGTCCAGAACAGCAGCGGAATGCCGATCAGCCAGCCGGTCCAAAGATGGAGCCGGTAAAAGGCACGCCGCGGCCGCATGAATTACATGTGGATCGGTTTGCCGGTCACCGCCATCGCCGCTTCCTTTAGTGCCTCTGCATGGGTCGGGTGCGCGTGACAGGTGTAAGCGATGTCTTCGCTCGTCGCGCCAAACTCCATGGCGAGCGCGGCTTCGGCGATCATCGTGCCCGCGAGCGAGGCGACGATGTGCACGCCCAGCACGCGGTCGGTCTTGGCATCGGCGATGACCTTCACAAAGCCATCCGTGTCGCGGTTGGTCTTGGCGCGGCTGTTCGCCATCATCGGGAACTTGCCGACCTTAATCTCACCCTTTTCCTTCGCCTGCTCTTCGGTCAGGCCGACGCTGGCGAACTCGGGCATCGTATAAACGACGCCTGGGATGACGTCATGGTTCACGATGCCGGTCAGCCCCGCGCAGAATTCTGCCGCTGCAATGCCTTCGTCCTCGGCCTTGTGCGCGAGCATGGGTCCGGGTGTAACATCACCAACCGCATAGATGCCGGGCACTTTGGTCTGGAAATCATGGCCGACCTCGATCTGGCCGCGTGCATTGAGCGCCACGCCTGCCTTGTCGAGTGCCAGCCCTTCGGTGTTCGGGCGGCGACCAATGGCGACGAGAACGCAATCGGCCTCGAGCGTTTCGGCAGGACCGCCCGCAGCAGGCTCAACGGTGACGGTCGCTTTGCCGCCCTTCACTGCAACACCTGTCACCTTGGTCGACAATTTGAGCACCATGCCCTGTTTCTTGAAGATCTTGGCGGCTTCCTTGCGGACTTCACCATCCATACCGGGGAGCAACTGGTCGAGATACTCGACCACGGTTACTTCAGAGCCAAGGCGCTTCCAGACGCTGCCCAGTTCGAGCCCGATCACACCACCACCAATGACAACTAGATGCTTGGGCACCTTGGGCAGCGCGAGCGCGCCGGTGGAGTCCACGACAACCTTCTGGTCAATCTCGACACCCGGCAACGGCGTGACCGAAGAGCCCGTCGCGATCATGATCTTCTTGGCGGTATAGGCCGTGCCACCCACGTCAATGCTGTTGGGCGACGTAAACGCAGCGCGACCCTTGATCCAGGTGACCTTGTTCTTCTTGAACAGGAATTCGATCCCGCCGGTCAGTTCACCCACGGCCTTGGTCTTTTCAGCCTGCATCGCGGGGATATCGACCTGCACATCCTTGAAGGTGATCCCGAACTTGGTCAGCGACCCGGAATGCGCTTCCTCATAGAGTTCGGATGCGTGAAGCAGTGCCTTGGAGGGGATGCAGCCGACGTTCAGGCATGTGCCACCCAGCGTCTCACGGCTTTCGACGCAGGCCGTCTTCAAGCCCAGTTGCGCTGCGCGGATCGCCGCCACATAGCCACCGGGGCCAGCGCCGATGACGATAAGGTCGAAGTTGGTGTCGGTCATATTGTCACTCCAATTGTGCTCCGGGCCTGATCCGGAGCCCGTTTCGACATCGATACCCGTCACAAACATGGGCTCCGGCTGCGGGCCGGAGCACCGTAATGGTCTTAGAGATCAATCAACAACCGCGTCGGATCTTCAATCGCGTTCTTCACTGCGACGAGGAACGTCACCGCTTCACGACCATCGATCAAGCGGTGATCATAGCTCAGCGCGAGATACATCATCGGGCGGATAACAATCTGACCGTCGCGGACGACCGGGCGGTCTTCGATGCGGTGGAGGCCGAGAACGGCGCTCTGCGGTGGGTTGATGATCGGGGTCGACATCAGCGAGCCGAAAACACCACCGTTGGAGATGGTGAAGGTGCCGCCCTTCATGTCGTCCATTGTCAGCGTACCGTCCTTCGCACGCTTGCCGAAATCACCGATGGTGCGTTCGATATTGGCGACCGACAGATCCTGCGCATCACGGATGACCGGAACGACAAGGCCATTCGGCGCGGAGACCGCGACAGAGATGTCAGCATAGTTGCGATAGACAATTTCCTCGCCTTCAATGCTGGCATTAACGGACGGAATGTCCTTCAGCGCCATGCACACGGCCTTGGTGAAGAAGCCCATGAAACCCAGACGGACACCATGCTTCTTTTCGAACAAGTCCTTATACTTCGTCCGTGCAGCCATCACCTCGGTCATGTCGACATCATTGAACGTCGTAAGCATGGCCGCAGTATTCTGGGCTTCCTTCAGGCGCTTAGCGACCGTCTGACGCAGGCGGGTCATGCGGACCCGTTCCTCCCCACGTGTGGCAGCGGGTGCTGCAGCCGGGGTGGCCGTTGGCGCCGCTTCGGTCTTGGCCGCAACCGGCCCAGCGGCGACAGCAGCCATGACGTCGTCTTTGGTCAGGCGGCCATCCTTGCCCGTGCCCTTAATCTTCGTGGGGTCGAGCCCATGCTCCAAAACAACGCGTCGAACCGATGGCGACAGAGTTAGATCTCCCGCATCATCGGCAGCGGCCTCAACAGCAGGTGCCGAAGCGACTGCCGCCGCCGCTGGCTTTGGCGAGGCTGGTGCGCCCGAACCTGCTTCAATGGAGCCAATGACCGCACCGACATTCACGGTGGTCCCTTCGGTGACGACATGCGCGCCCATGACACCCGCCACAGGCGCGGTGACTTCCACGGCGACCTTGTCGGTTTCAAGGCTGGCAATGGCTTCATCCGCGGCCACGGCTTCACCCGGCTGCTTGAGCCATTGGCCCAGCGTTGCTTCCGCGATCGATTCACCCAGAGTGGGAACTACAACTTCAGTCGACATGATCAGCCTTTCCGCTGGCGTCTGATTTCGGCGCGGACACTATGGCCCAGCGCGTGCGATATAAGGGCGGCCTGCTCGGCCTGGTGGCGCTTCATGAGGCCTGTTGCGGTCGAGGCGCTCGCCTTACGACCCGCATAGCGGGCGCGGTCTGACTTCACGCCTGCGTCAGCAAGGCATTCCTCAATAAAGGGCTCAACAAACGACCAAGCACCATTGTTCTTCGGTTCTTCCTGCGCCCAAACGACCTCTTCAAGGTTCGTCATCCGCTTCAGGCGGGCGACAAGCGGCTCCGACGGGAACGGATAAAGCTGCTCAATGCGAACAATCGCCGTGTTCTTGTCACCGGCAGAATTGCGTGCCTCCATAAGGTCATAGGCAACCTTGCCAGAGCAGAGCACCAGACGCTTCACATCGACATCAGCAGGTGCCCAAGGGTCAGACAGGATCCGCATGAAGTGGCTCTGGTCAAGGAATTCATCGACCTTTGACACCGCCATTTTATGACGCAGAAGCGACTTCGGCGTCATGACGATCAATGGTTTACGGAACTGCCGATGCATCTGGCGACGCAGCATGTGGAAATAGTTGGCCGGTGTCGTGCAGTTGGCGACCTGAATATTGTCTTCAGCGCAAAGTTGCAGATAGCGTTCCAGACGGGCTGAGCTGTGTTCCGGCCCCTGCCCTTCGTAACCGTGCGGCAACAGCATCACGAGGCCGTTGGCGCGCAGCCACTTTGATTCGCCCGCCGCAATGAACTGATCAATCATGACCTGCGCACCATTGGCAAAGTCGCCAAACTGGCCTTCCCAAAGGACGAGCGCCTTGGGGTCAGCCCCAGCATAGCCATATTCAAAACCGAGCACGCCGAATTCAGACAGCGGACTATCCAATACTTCAAAGCGGCCATGAGGAACAGTTGCTAAAGGTATGTATTTGCTTTCATTTGTCTGATCGACCCAAACCGCATGCCGGTGGCTGAAGGTGCCGCGACCGGAGTCTTGACCCGAAAGCCGAACGCCATAGCCTTCCGACAAAAGCGAACCGAATGCCAGCGCTTCGGCGGTTGCCCAGTCAAAGCCCTCGCCGTTGGTGAACATGTCCTTCTTCGCGGACAGCACACGGGCCAGCGTCGGGTGGACATTATGGCCATCCGGCACCGTCGTCAGCGTCCGACCAAGGCTATCCAACAGCTTGCGCGACATGCCGGTTTCAACATTGCGACGCGACGTTTCCGGATCAGCTGGCTTGCTGAGACCTGCCCAGCGACCGCCAAACCAGTCAGCATCATTGGGCTTATAATCGGCTGCTGCCTTGAATTCCTGTTCCAGCACCTGCGTGAAGCGCATCGCATGTTCGGCGGACCAGCTTTCGTCAATAACACCCTGTTCGACCAGACGTTTGGAGTAGATCTCGCTCACACCGGGATGCGTCTTGATGTTCTTATACATCAGCGGCTGGGTGAAGCTCGGCTCATCGCCTTCGTTATGGCCGAAGCGACGATAGCACCACATATCGATCACGATATCGCGGTGGAACGTCTGGCGGAATTCAATCGCCATCTTGCAGGCAAAGGTGACAGCCTCCGGATCATCCCCGTTGACGTGGAGGATAGGCGCCTGAACGCCCTTGGCCACATCTGACGGATAAGGCGACGAGCGCGCGAATTGCGGGCTCGTCGTGAAGCCGACCTGATTGTTCACAATGAAGTGAATGCAACCACCGGTGTTATAGCCACGGATGCCCGAAAACCCGAGACACTCCCAGACAATTCCCTGCCCAGCAAAAGCGGCGTCGCCATGCAACAGGACGGGAAGAACCTGCGTGTGCTTGCCCTTGCCAATGTCATCGCGGAATGTCTGGTTCGCACGGACTTTTCCGAGCACAACCGGGTCCACCGCCTCAAGGTGCGAGGGATTGGGCACAAGGCTCATATGCACATTGATGCCATCAAATTCGCGGTCTGTGGACGTGCCAAGATGGTATTTCACATCGCCGGAACCGCCAACGTCTTCAGGGTTGGCAGAGCCGCCCGAAAACTCGTGGAAGATGATGCGGTAAGGCTTACCCATGACGTTGGCGAGCACGTTCAGGCGTCCGCGATGCGGCATACCGATAACGATTTCGCGCACCCCTTGTGCGCCGCCCTGCTTGATGAAGCTCTCCAGCGCCGGGATCATCGCTTCGCCGCCATCAAGGCCGAAGCGCTTGGTGCCGACATATTTCCGGCCAAGGAACTTCTCGTACTGCTCGGCTTCGATCACCTTGCCAAGGATGGCCTTCTTGCCTTCATTGGTGAAGCCGATCGACTTGTCCGCGCCTTCCATACGCTCCTGGAAGAAGCGCCGCTCCTCCACGTCGGAGATGTGCATATATTCGAGGCCAACATTGCCACAGTAATTGGCGCGCAAAGTCGCCACCAGTTCCCGGATGGTCGTCCACTCAAGGCCCATGGCCCCGCCTACATAAATCTTGCGGTCTAGGTCTGCTGCTGAAAAACCATGATATTCAGGTGTGAGATCAGGCGGTAGATCCTGCTTGGTCAGTCCGAGCGGATCGAGGTTGGCAGCCAAGTGCCCACGCACCCGATAGGTGCGGATCAGCATCATCGCACGGATCGAATCCGCCGCTGCACTGGCAACATCGGCATCCGCAATCGGCTTGCCCGCAGCCTTCGCCGCCGCCTTCACTGCCACTTGCATCTGCGTCGGGTCCATTGCCGCCGTCAGATCATCCGTGTCAGCCAAGGGCCAGTTTGGCCGGGCCCAACTCGGACCCTGCTCACTTTCGAATTCGTGGTTCTCAAAACCCATGATCTACGCCTTCCTGGGGAGAGGAAACTGGCGAGGGCGCCAAGGGGTTCAGCCCTTGAGCACCTCTACCAAAGTGCGGCCAAGTTCCGAAGGCGACGGCGACACGCGAATGCCCGCTGCCTCCATCGCCGCGATCTTCGAATCTGCATCGCCTTTGCCGCCGGAAACGATGGCACCGGCATGGCCCATGCGGCGGCCCGGAGGGGCCGTGCGGCCTGCAATGAAGCCGACCATCGGCTTCTTGCGGCCGCGCTTTGCTTCGTCGATCAGGAACTGGGCAGCCTGCTCTTCCGCATCGCCGCCGATTTCACCGATCATGACAATCGACTTCGTCTCATCATCAGCGAGGAACGCTTCGAGACAATCGATGAAGTTGGTGCCGTTGACCGGATCGCCGCCGATGCCGACAGCCGTGGTCTGGCCAAGGCCTTCTGCCGTCGTCTGAAACACAGCTTCATAGGTCAGCGTGCCGGAGCGCGAGACGACACCGACCGAACCCTTGGAGAAGATCGAACCGGGCATGATGCCGATCTTGCATTCGCCGGGGGTCAGGATTCCGGGGCAGTTCGGGCCAATGAGGCGCGACTTGGAGCCGGAAAGCGCACGCTTCACCTTCACCATGTCGAGCACCGGAATGCCTTCCGTGATGCAGACGATGAGCGGCACTTCCGCGTCGATGGCTTCGAGGATCGAGTCCGCAGCAAAGGGCGGCGGCACGTAGATGACCGAGGCATCCGCACCCGTCTTCGTGACGGCTTCGGCAACCGTATCAAACACCGGCAGGCCGATGTGCGTCGTGCCGCCCTTACCGGGAGTCACGCCACCGACCATCAGCGTACCGTAATCCAGCGCCTGCTGTGTGTGGAAGGTGCCGGTATCGCCTGTCATCCCTTGCGTGATGACCTTGGTGTTCTTGTTGATGAAAATGCTCATGTCAGATCAGTTCCCTCGAGGGCTGTAAGTTGTGGCTCAGACGAGCGATGGATCAATGGCTTTGCAGGCGACCAGCAATTCCTTCACGGCATCGACCGACACCTGGAAGTTGGCCTTGGTTTCGCCTTCAAGTGCAATTTCAATGACTTCTTCAACGCCGTTGGCACCGAGGACGGCGGGCACGCCGACATACAGGCCATCAAGCCCGTACTTGCCGTCGACATAGACGGCGCTGGGCAGGATGCGCTTCTGGTCGAACAGATAGGCTTCCGCCATCGCGATTGCCGAGGTGGCCGGCGCATAATAGGCCGAACCGGTCTTCAGCAGGGCAACGATTTCGCCACCTCCCGAACGGGTGCGGGCCACGATCTCATCGATCTTCGCCTTGGAGGACTTGCCCATCTTGACGAGGTCATCAACGGGGATGCCCGAAATCGTGGTGTAGCTGGTGACAGGCACCATCGTATCACCATGGCCGCCGAGCACGAATGCGTTCACGTCCTTGACCGAGACGCCGAATTCCCAAGCGAGGAAGGTTGCGAAGCGGGCTGAGTCCAGAACGCCAGCCATGCCGACGACCTTCTGGTGCGGAAGACCGGAGAATTCGCGCAGCGCCCACACCATCGCGTCGAGCGGGTTAGTGATGCAGATGACGAATGCGTCGGGCGCATACTTCTTGATGCCTTCGCCGACCGACTTCATCACGCCAAGGTTGATGCCCAGAAGGTCATCGCGGCTCATGCCCGGCTTGCGGGCGACACCGGCGGTGACGATGATGACGTCTGCGCCTGCAATGTCGGCGTAGTCGTTCGTGCCCTTGATGTTGGTGTCAAAGCCTTCGACCGGGCCGCACTGTGCGAGGTCAAGCGCTTTGCCCTGCGGCATGCCTTCTGCGATGTCGAAAAGGACGATGTCGCCCAATTCCTTCTTTGCGGCGAGGTGGGCAAGTGTACCACCGATCATGCCTGCACCGATGAGCGCGATCTTCTTACGAGCCATTGTCGTGTCCTTCCCGATTGGCCAAGTTTGGAATTGACGCCGCGCTTAAGCGGGTTTGGGGCCTCATGCAAACGCATAATGCCCCAAAGTTAAGACTTTTTCTGCAACTCATTCGCAATAGCTTTAAACTCTGTCCACGCGCCTACAATTCTTGATTTGCGATCAATCATTTCTGGTTTAACCTCAACGTATAACGGCGTCGCGACAGAAAGTTGAAGGGAGACAGGATCATGAAGGCACCCGCTCAATTGCAGATCGATATTGTGTCAGACGTTGTCTGCCCCTGGTGCGCCATCGGCTATGCCCAACTCGAGCGCGCAATCGGAAAACTCGGGGATCGGGTAGAGGTCGGCGTGCGCTGGCACCCCTTCCAGCTTGCTCCCTACCTGCCGCCAGAAGGCCAGAACGTCGCCGATTACACCAAAGAGCGCTATGGCGCGACGCCGGAGCAGTCGTCCTCCAGCCGCACGAGGATTACCGAGGCGGGCAAAGAATTGGGGCTGGAGTTCAACTTTTCATCCAGCAGCCGCATCTACAACACCCGCCGCGCACACAAACTGCTGACTTGGGCGGGCGAGACGGGCGGCCAGACCGCACTCAAAAAGGCGTTCTTTCAGGCCTATTTCACGGAACAGAAGAACGTGAGCGATGATGCCGTATTGCTGGATGCCGTCGAGGCCGCAGGGCTAGACAGGGCCGCCGCCGCTTCGGCGCTGGAGGACCCCCGCTATGACGCTGTCGTCGATGCCGAACTCGCCCATTGGCTGGACCAGAACATCAGCGGTGTCCCCGCCTTCATCGTCAACGGGAAATACATGATCCCCGGTGCGCAGGATGCGGACACGTTTGTGCGCGTGCTGGAAAAGGTGATGGAGAAGGAAGCGGCGTAACTGGTCCGCCGTTCACCCCTACCCCGCCAGCGCTTTCACAATGTCGTGCCAGTGATCGAGTTCGCCGTTGAAGCTCTTGACCGGGATGCGTTCATCCTTGCCGTGCGCGCGCTCATCATCAGGTGAGATGATCCAGGCGCCTGATACACCGTAGACCGGGATACCGACCGAGCGGAAAAAGAGACCGTCCGTCGCGCCTGTCGACATTTGCGGCGTCAGATCCACGCCGGGATGGCGCTTGCGGATCGAGTCCGTCACAGCCTTGATGACGTCAGGCCGCAAGGGTGATGGCGGAGACGGACGCGCCTCAGCCACCGGTTCCACGCTCACGCCGCTGCCCACCGTCTGCTGAAGTTCATCCAGCACGGCCTTCGCTTCCACGCCGGGGAAGATACGGCAGTTGACCATCGCCTTGGCCATCTGCGGCAAGGCGTTGTCGGCATGGCCTCCCTCCAGCCGCGTGGCGACACAGCGCGTGCGGGTCTGCGCGACTTCCAGCGGACTGGCTTCGATGATGTCGGCAGCCTCGCCGTCCTTCTCATTGGCGAGCCAACGGCGCATCGCATCGCCGAGCGGCCCCTGTTCCTGCTTCTGACGATATTGGAAGTAGGCGCGCGTCGTTTCATTCAGGATCGGCGTGAAGCGATGGGATTCCACCTTCTTCAGCGCCGTCGCCAGATCATAGATCGCATTGTCCGGGCGCGGACGGGAACTGTGGCCGCCGGGGTTCCGCGCGGTCAGCCAATAGCTCTGATACATTTTTTCCGACGTCTGGATGCCAAAGCCGAGTGGCTTCATATCCTTCGTAAAGGCCCCGCCCCCCGCATCGGCGTTGAGCGCGAATTCCGCATCAACCAGATCGCGCCATTCCGTTGCAGCCCGCAGCGCGCCATTGCCCGTTGTTTCCTCGTCACCTGTAAACAGAATGATGATGTCCCGCTTGGGCTTGAAGCCTTCGGCCTTCAGCCAGAGCAGAGAATTGGCGATGGCGGCAATGCCCGACTTCATGTCGATCGCGCCGCGTCCGTAGAGATAGCCGCCCTCTTCCAACATCTTGAAAGGATCACGCGGCCAATCTTCCCGCTTGGCTTCGACGACATCCATATGGCCGAGCAGAAGGATGGGCTTCTTTGTTGGCTTGCCGTCCGCCTTCCAGCGTACAATCATCGACTGGGTGCCGTCATGGTCCTTCACGACCACATCCTTGATGCCCGCTGCTTCGAACTGGCCCTTTAGGTAGCTCACCAGCTTCTTCATTTCTTCCGGGCGGGATTCCGTCGTCGGAATGTTGATCGCCGTTTCAAAAATTTCACGGCCCTTGGCATGCCAATCCGAAGCCGCAACGGCTGGCGTGGCGATGGCGAGAGCGGAAACAGCGAGAAGAAGACGGCGCATCAGAAACCCTTTTTGTTGTTCTGGTCTAACGATAACCGGTCTGACGGCTCTTGTCGAAGGGTGGATTGGTAACAAAATGGGAAGCTGTTGACGCTATCAGGCCCTCATGGCGACGCAGGTCTTCATCAGTTGCGATACCGAATTGTCGGCCCTGCTCTATCAGCGGGGGGCGAGCGGTCGTGCGAACTTTGATGCCTCAATCACCGGGCGCACGACGAGGGGCGATTTCGGCATTGGATGGCAGATGGACCGGCTGGAGGAACATGGCCTGAAAGGCGTGTTCTTCGTCGATCCGATGCCCGCCCTCGTGCACGGTCGGCAAATCGTCGCGGACATTGTCGGCCTGATCCTGTCCCGGGGCCATGAAGTACAATTGCACATTCATACCGAATGGCTCGATTTTGCGACGACCAACCCGTTTGCGCCCTTGAATGGACATTCGATCGCCGACTTTCCGCCAGACGCACAAACGGATATACTTGCGCTTGCGCGGGATCTGCTGGTGGAAGGAGGCGCGCCAACGCCCACCGCCTTCCGTGCCGGCAATTATGGCGCCGATGACAACACCCTTCATGCGCTCGCAGGGCTCGGGATCGTTTGGGATACCAGCCTCAACCCCGTTTACCTTGGGTCGGAATGCCGCATCTCTCTTCCCCGTGAGACGTTCAACGCCACCCCACATTGCGGCGTGACGGAACTACCGGTAAGCACACTCTATGACTGGCCCGGTCATTTGAGGCCTGCGCAAGTCTGCGCCTTATCTTCACGTGAGATGTCCGCTCTCCTCGATCATGCAGCACGCACAAAGCAGGCGCACGTTATGATCGTCTGTCACAGTTTTGAGATGCTCTCCCGCGACCGGCAAAGACCGAACCGCTTGGTGATGGGCCGGTTTGAGACGCTGTGCGCCCATGTCAGCCAACACGCGGCACTGGAAAGTGGCGTGTTTTCCAATGTGAACTCTGAAGTGACCGACACAGCCACGCATCTCCAACCCAATCTGCTGCGGACGGGATGGCGCTATGTCGAGCAGGCTTGGGCACAGGCAAGGTATGAACGCGCATGACCGGCTTACCGCCTGTTCTCCTTCTGGGCATCGACACGCCCATCGGCCTGTGCGTTATGCGGGAATTGGGCCGTCACGGTGTGCCCGTCTTCGGCATCGGAAAAACCGCGCGATCAATTGGAGCTGCCAGCCGGTTTTGCACGAAGTTTTACGTGCGCGGAAAAGGCAGGCTCAAAGACTGGCTGCCGGAACTCGCAGAGAAGAGCGGTGCGGCTGCGCTAATGGCGATTTCGGAGGGCGATCTCATTGAGCTCGCCGATATGCCGGAACAACTTGGTTCTTGCCGCGTGCTGACACCTCGCAAGGCTGCGCTTGAGCTTGTTATCGACAAGGACCGCACGCTCGCACTGGCGCGGGAAATGGGCATCGAAACTCCCGTCAACTACACCGGCACGCCCGAACGCTGGCCAGTTGTCCTCAAATGGGCAGACCCAATGCTGGTCCAACCCAAACTAGAAGCCGTTGGCCTGCCTTTCCTGAAGGCGGAGATTGTCCACGATGCGGCCCAGCTGGAAAAAGCGCTCGCACGATATGTCCCCTTCGGCATGACGCCCTTAGTCCAGAGCTATGCCTCAGGGCGCGGTCTTGGCCGGATGTTTTACCGCCACAAGGGCGAGACAACGCTCTTCTTCCAGCACGAACGTCTGCACGAATGGCCCCCAGAAGGCGGGGTTTCAACTCTGTGTCAGTCTCTCCCCGCAAACCTTCATCAACAGCGCAAGGCGCGGTCCGAGGCCTTTTTGAACAAGATCGGTTGGGAAGGCCCGGCCATGATCGAATACCGCTACGACCCCGTTACAAGCGAGTTTGTTCTGATGGAAATCAACGGCCGCTTCTGGGGTAGTCTGCCGCTGGCCAGTGCCGCAGGCGCTGAATTTGGGTGGGAACATTATCGGCGACATATTCTTGGCGACACGACTGAAGCCCCTCCATGGAATTCTGGTGTTCGCGCCCGCTACATGATTCCCGAAACACGCCGTCTGGTCAGCCTGTTCGTGCGCAAAGCGACGCATGTTGATTTGCATGCCCGGCTGCGCCGCTGGCAAAGCCTCTGGCGCTGGATATCTGGCTTCTGTGACCTCAAGATGCGGTATTACGTGTTCGCGACAGATGATCCCGGACCATTCTTCCGGGATATGGCGAATATCATCCGATCAATCGTGCCGCTGGACAAAGTGTTTCCAGCCGATCGAGCGCAGCATCTATCCTCTGAAAGCAGGACGCATAATAAGGGAGGCTGAGCCCATAGGGGTCGTGCAGGTGTGGCGTGCCTGCAAAACTGCCGAGCAGCAGGCGCGGCGTTTGGGCCAAATGCGGCAAATCTTTGAGCGCGGCGAGTTGCCGGACTTCCATTGCAAGCAGCAGGTCTCCGGGTTCAGGTTCAAACCGGCCTGCCTCCATCGCCCGGTGTCCGGAAAGATCCAGTCCCCGCTGCCATGCCACCTGTACGGCGGCGGGATCGGCTTCACGACCCTGTGCGGCAGACACACCACAGGATGCTGTTACAAAACCACGGCTGCGCGCTGCGATGTCCGCATAAGCGCTACGGCTTATATTTCCACGGCAGACAAAAACAAATCTGCGGACATCGCCCATGCTTTCAGGGGTGAGCTGATTGATGCCGGCCCAATGTTGTGGATAGGATAACAACAGGCGGGCAAGCCCGCGCATTGTGCCAAAGCGGCCCCCAATCATCCCCGCCATATAGCCACCTGTTCTCGCCCTGCAGATCATAAGCCGCGCACGACGGGCATCGTATTTCGAACGATGCGGCTTCCACGCAGCTTCCCCTCATAGAAATCAGAAGAAACCTAACATGGGCCGGTTAAAAACATTTGAAAGAGGTCTTAGGCGGCGGGCTCCTGCTCTCCGTGGCCCAGCGCAAGGTAATCGAGGGACTGCATTTCCATCAGGCGGGAAACCGTGCGTTCAAACTCGAAGCGACCATCCCCCTTTTCATAAAGTTCCCCCGGCTCCGCATCGGCAGCGGCAATGAGCTTGACCTTATGCTCGTAAAGCGCGTCAATGAGCGTCACAAAGCGCGCGGCTTCGTTACGGTTTTCAGGACCGAGTTTGGGAATACCAACAATGATGACACTGTGAAAACGGCGCGCAACGGTGAGGTAATCTGTCGCGCCCCGTGCTTCTGCACAGAGCCGCTTGAAGGAGAAGACGGCCACACCCTTCAAGCTTTTCGGCACATGCAACAGGCGCCCGCCACCCACATCCAGCTCTTCTGAAGGGACATGCGCCGCATCTTCAGGTGGGTAATCTGTTAGGCGAAAAAACGCCTCGCGACAGGCCTCGGTCGCCTTGATGCCAAGCGGGCTGTGCCAGGTGTCGAGCCCGGCCAGTCGCTCCATCCGGTAATCAGTTGGTCCGTTCAACGTCAGCACATCAAGCCGCTGTTCGATCAGCGCGATAAACGGCAGGAAGTGCTCGCGATTGAGGCCGTCTTTATACAGGTCTTTGGGCGCGCGGTTGGATGTAGTGACAATGACAACACCGGCCTCGATCAGGCCCGTAAACAGGCGAGACATGATCATCGCATCCGCAGAGTTGTTGACCACCATTTCGTCAAAACACAGACATTTTGTTTCTGATGCGATGGCAGCGACCACGGGCTGGATTGGATCGCCAATTTCCTTCGCCCGTTCCACACGAAGCCGTGCATGCACCTCGATCATGAATTCATGAAAATGTGCGCGGCGCTTGGCGGGAATAGAGAGACAGTTGTGGAACAGGTCCATCAGCATGGATTTGCCGCGCCCCACGCTGCCCCAGATGTAAAGGCCGCGTGGCGCTTCTTCAGATGCCTTACCAAAAAGGCGCACCACAAGCCCGATTTTGGGCGGATTTTCCAGTTCATGCTGAAGCTGGTTTAGCCGTACGGCAGCGGCCTCTTGCTCCGCATCAGGCTTCAACTCTCCCGCGGCGACAAGCTGCCGATAGCGGTCGAGCACACTGGTCACTGGCGGCGGCCTTTCCGGATGGTCGCGGCAAAAGCGCCGACCTTTTCCTCGCCCTGCACGACCAGACCCCGCAGGAAGACGAGCCGCTTTGTTTCACGCAGGATTTCAACAACCGAATCCAGCGGTTGGTTCGGAACGGCCCCGCCAATGAACTGGGCGGACAGATCAAGCGTGACCGATCCCGCCATCCCCTCAATCCCGCGCATGTGCCCGCACGAGAAAATAGAAATATCCATCAGCGCCAAGGTCGTGGCACCGTGAACAATGTCGAGCAGATTTGTGTGGCGATGTTCTGGGAACATCCGAGTTCGGACCTGCTCACCTTCCAAGCGAACGAGCATCTTGCCCATGACTTGGCCGTTGAAACGACTGACGTCATGGAGTTCCCAGCGGTGCCAACCGGGGTTATCCGGATCAGGCCCGTTATCAAAGGCGGCGTCTTCCACCACCTTGAGCGGACGATCAGTCACAGATATGTTTTCCAGGTCGACGCGTCAGCTTAAATGGCGCGCTCGGCAACCATCTTCTTGGTTTCCGCGATCGCCTTGGCAGGGTTGAGACCCTTGGGGCAGACATTGGCGCAGTTCATGATCGTGTGGCAGCGATAGAGGCGGAAAGGATCTTCCAGCTCATCAAGGCGCTCACCCGTCAATTCATCACGGCTGTCGGCCAACCAGCGATAGGCCTGCAACAGAATCGCCGGACCGAGGAACTTATCAGAGTTCCACCAATAGCTTGGGCAACTCGTCGAGCAACACGCGCACAGAATGCACTCATAGAGGCCATCCAGCTTCGCGCGGTCTTCTGGTGACTGAAGACGTTCCTTGCCCGAAGGCGTGGTCGTCTTGGTCTTCAACCAAGGCTCAATCGAAGCGTACTGCGCGTAGAAGTGCTTAAAGTCAGGCACGAGGTCCTTGATGACCTCCATATGCGGCAGCGGCGTGATCTGGACGTCGCCCTTGCAGTCCTCAATGGCCTTGGTGCAGGCCAAGGTGTTGGTGCCGTCAATGTTCATCGAGCACGATCCACAAATGCCTTCACGGCAGGAACGGCGGAACGTCAGCGAGGGATCTTGCTCAGACTTAATCTTAATGAGCGCGTCGAGGACCATCGGACCACAGGTGTCGAGATCGACCTCAAAATTATCATAGCGCGGGTTTTCACCGCTATCAGGATCATAACGATAGACCTTGAACGATTTAGGACGCGTCGCGCCCTCGGCCTTGTGGGCCTTTCCGTTCTTGTTGATCCTGCTGTTAGCCGGAAGGCGAAACTCAGCCATTACCAAAACCCCTGAATCAAGTTGAGTTTGCGATTAGCGGGATGACACCGTGCGTCAACCTCTTGTGTTTGATTTGTCACTGCAATGCATCCTTGCGCGGGCAGCAACCAGATGTCACTTGGGGAAGGAAATGACGGTCAACCGCTACCAATCGCTCGATGCGCTCCGCGGTTTTGCGGTGATGGGCATATTGCTGATGAACATCATCGGCTTTTCCATGCCAATGGCCGCTTATGTGAATCCCGCGGCGTGGGGCGGTGCAGATGGCCCCAATTTCTGGGCTTGGGCAATCGCTTTCGTCGTCATTGATGGCAAGATGCGGGGCCTGTTCTCGCTGCTGTTCGGCGCGTCCATGCTGCTGATTGTCGAGCGCGCAGTGGCCAAAGGCGAAGATGCCACATCGGTCCATCTTCGGCGCATGTTCTGGCTTTTCCTATTCGGCCTCATCCATTTCTGTTTCATTTGGGCAGGCGATATTCTGGCGCTCTATGCTTTGTGCGGAGCCTTTGCCCTCAGCCTGCGGGCGCTTTCGGTGCGCGGCCTGATCTGGATGGGGTCCGCCTTCATGCTGCTCAACATGCTCCTTTGGGCAATGACGCTGCTGGCCGTCCATGATGCCCGTTTTGCAGCACTTGCAATCGGAGCGTCCGCCGAAGCGCAGGCGGAATTCGCCGCCATCCTTGCCGAACTCGGCGCTTCAGGCGGAGACGGTGTCCGCAAAGACATTGCCTTGCACCTTGGCAGCTATGGAGGACTCGTCGGATCCCGCCTCAGCGACGTTCTTGGCGGCCTTGTGGGGCAGCTCTTTGCGTATGGTCCTGAAACCATCGGGTTGATGGCATGGGGAATGGCGCTCTTTAAATCAGGCGCCCTTACTGGCGCGTGGGAACAAGGCCGTTATGTAAGGACCGCCGCCATTGCCTATGCCATCGGGCTACCATTGTCGCTGATGCTGGTTTGGGCCGCTAAATCCAGCGGATTTGATCCGCTTGTCATGGCCGACATCTTCTACGTCGGTAGCTTGCCTCCGCGCATGGCCGTCATGTTGGGGCACACGATGTTGCTGCTGTGGTTGATCAGTCGGATGCGGGGTCGCATCTTGGAGCGGATCGCGGCGACGGGTCGCGCCGCCTTTTCAAACTACATTGCGACCTCGATCGTGATGACGACGATCTTCTATGGTTACGGCTTTGGCCTTTACGGGAGCCTTCCGCGCGCTTTTGTCTATCTGTTCGTTCCGCCCATGTGGATCGTCATGCTGCTCTGGTCGAAGCCTTGGATAGATCGCTTCCAATACGGACCACTCGAATGGCTCTGGCGGTCATTGGCGCGGGGGCAACGCCAACCGTTTAGCAAAGGCTGACGCGGCCACCTGCATGACGTTCAAGTCGACCGGCCAGTTCCAGTTCCAAAAGAATGAGTTGGACAAGTGCGGGCGGGCAATCAGCCTGCCGGACGATCTCATCAACCGCCACCGGCACCGGCGACAACAGGCTGGTGATCTCGGCGCGTTCGGCATCTGAAGCATCACCGCCAATAGGCTCGGCATTATAATCGAACGCCCGCTGCGCCACATATCCGGCAATGGGACGGATTGTCTCCATCACGTCAGCCGCATTCTGGATGAGCGTCGCCCCGTCCCGGATCAACTGGTTGCAACCTTGCGCACGCGGATCAAGCGGAGATCCGGGCACCGCCATCACCTCCCTGCCCGCTTCATTGGCCAAACGCGCCGTAATGAGCGACCCAGACTTGGGGGCTGCCTCCACGACCACCGTCCCGACCGACATTCCAGCGATAATGCGGTTGCGATAGGGGAAATGGCGGGCGAGTGGTTCCCGCCCAGGCGGTTGTTCCGCAATGAGGAAACCCCTTCTGGCAACTTCTTCCTGTAGGGGCGCATTTTCAGGGGGATAGGCAATGTCGATCCCGCTCGCGATTACACCAACCGTCCCGCCATCCAACGACCCGACATGGGCGTTGGTATCAATCCCGCGTGCAAGACCCGAAACAACAACGACGCCCTCACGGGCCAGTCCTGTCGCCAGCTCCCGTGCGAACCGGCAGGCCGCGGCAGAGGCATTGCGCGCGCCGACGATGGCGACGCAGCTGCGATTGGCGAGGGCTGCATCGCCTCGGACAGTCAGAACGGGCGGTGCCGTGTCAATCTCTGCCAATAATCGGGGATAATCCGTATCCCCAAGAAAAAGATGCCGCGCACCGGCTCCAGCGACGTCCTCCATCTCCCGCTGCACATCTCCAAGCAAGGCCAGACGCGGTGTTTTGCCGCCTGCCCGCGCCGCCAAATGGGGTATAGCTTCCAGCGCTGCCGCCGCGCTGCCGAAACGCCGCATGAGTTGAACGTACGTCACTGGCCCAATGTTGGCGGAGCGGATCAACCGCAGCCGGTCAACACGCTCGGCGGAGGACAAGCTCACTCGCCTTTCTGGCCAATGCGTGGTTCGGTCCCTGCGGCCAAGCGGCTGATATTGTCCGAGTGTTTCCACAATACCGATATAGCGAGCGCTGTTAACATCACCGCCATCGCGACATTGTCGAACAGAATCGCCACAACCGGCGCCGAAACTGCCGCGACAAGCCCACCGACCGAGGAAATCCGGGTCAAGGCCATGCCCCCCAGCCAGCACACCACGTAAATCGCTCCGATCCGCCAATCGAGCGCAAAGCAAATGCCGAGCAGGGTCGCGACCCCCTTGCCGCCTTGAAAGCGCAGCCAGATCGGAAACAGATGCCCGTAAAAAGCGCCCACCGCACCCAGCAGTTCGCCGCCCGGCACAAGCGCACCGCCTATCAAGACAGCGGCGACCCCTTTCAGCGCATCCAGAACGAGCGTTGCGGCTGCCAGACCCTTGCGGCCTGTGCGCAATACGTTGGTCGCGCCGATGTTGCCGGAGCCGATTTGCCGAAGATCCCCTGCGCCGAACCACCGGGTCAACAAAACGCCAAAAGGAATGGCCCCCAACAGATAACCTATGAGCAGCGAGAGCGCAGGTGCGATCCAGATTGGCATTGGCATAATCTCCCGTTGGCCCCGCCTTTTCCAGTTTGATAGAGGCTCCGATTGTGCAAGGGCAAGTCCCGATGTCCGATGAACGTCCCATACTCGTTTTCGATTCCGGCGTGGGGGGTCTTTCTGTCCTCCAGCAGATCCGGCGCACGCTACCCAAGGCGTCTATCGTCTATGCTGCCGACAATGCGGGCTATCCCTATGGAACCAAGAGCGAAGCCGAGATTGCGGCGCGCGTGCCCGCCCTGCTGGGCCGACTTGTTGAACGCTACCACCCGCGCATCATCGTCATTGCCTGCAATACGGCCTCCACCATCGCTTTGGCGCATGTCCGGTCTGCACTGGACCTACCAGTGGTCGGCACGGTCCCCGCCGTCAAACCGGCAGCACTTCTTTCAAAGACGCGCGTGATTGGCGTGCTTGGAACTGAAGCCACGGTCCGCCAGCCCTATGTCGACAATCTGGTCGCCGAATTTGCCAGTGATTGCCGCGTTCTCCGGCATGGCTCCGCAGATTTGGTCGACATGGCCGAGGCCAAACTGCGAGGCCATCCGCCAACATCTGAAGCAATGCGCCTCGTGATGGACGGTCTTTTCGGCCAACCGGACGGAGACCGGATCGATGCCATCGTGCTCGCCTGCACGCACTTCCCTCTGCTGGCGCGGGAAATAAGCGCGGCGAGCCCGCTAAACGTGACCCTTGTCGATTCCGGAGAAGGCATTGCGCGGCGCACGGCCCATCTGACCAAGGGTCAGGACTGGCCAACCCTGCCCGCTGGACGCGCCGTGTTCACGAAGCAGGATGATTGGGCAAAGGCGCTGCAGCCCGCGCTCGACGCTTATGGCCTGACAAAAATCGACTATCTTTAGGGGAATATCATGCCGCTGACCGAGGCCCAGTTGATCGAGCGCTTCAATTCCAAACAACCGCCCACAGGCCCTCTGTTCGGCATGAAGGTCCTCGGTGTCGATCAGGAAAAGGGCATCGTTCGCATGTCTTTTCAACCTGATGAGCGCCTGACCAATCCACGCGGGACAATTCAGGGCGGGATTGTCTCCGCCATGCTGGATGATTGCGCGGCTCACGCAGGTATTGTGGCCCTTGGGGAGCCGGGATTCATCGCGAGCCTCGAACTCAAGACGAGTTTCCTCAACCCTGCCTATCCCGGTCTGCTTCTCGCCGAAGGACGTTGCATAAAGATGGGACGGTCCAACTGCTTTCTGGAAGCAGAGCTTCGCGACGAAACCGGAAAACTGCTGGCTACGATGACCTCCACCGCGGTTCCGATCCGGAGCACGGAGAAGCCCAAGCTGGTTGAAGCCCAAAATGCATAAGCCGAACCCATTTCTGGTTTGAATGCTTCAAGCTTAGTGATAGCCTGTTGATTAGATTGGCATACCGTTCTTAGTCAAACCACGGTAAATGCAAGCCGGCAGGTCGCAAACTGGTTCTTTCGGAAGGATAGGTATTCTGCCTATCCCCTTTCAAAAGGGTGATTTATGCGACCTCCCACTTTCCTTTTCGCAATTGCAGCAATCTTTGCTGCACCAGCATCTGCAACGCTTATTCAGTCCTCTGGAACAATTGTCGACAATGGTGGATTCGGGGACTTTTTCTCCAATATTTTTGCCCAATCACCTTTGACGGAACGGTTTTCAGGCCAACGCCTGAATTTTATCGTGGGATTCCAGAATGCAGAATTCATAACAGCCCAGTACAATCAGGAGTTCTCAACATTCTCGCAGTTCTGGGTTGAATCTGCGCCAAACGTGTTCAGCCTTGGATTTGGTCCAGATTCCGGCGTTGCAAGTTGCACGATAGATGTTGGTGGCAGCTGCCTTATTTCCAACTTCACCCTTGCCAAGGGGACAATCTCTTTACGCCACATGGGGAACGTCATTCGCGGATCTGTCGTATATGACAATGAAAGTTTTAATGAGTGTGATGGCGCCCTGTTCCACGTCGTAGGACCAATTTGTTCTGAAGAAAGCGGGATAATTGGACCCGTTCCACAATTCAATATAGGCGAGTTGCTTATCACCTTTAATATGCCGAACGGAGACGGCAGCTACATTTTCACACTGTTCTCTGACCCAGTGCCGGAACCCGCATCATGGGCTTTGATGATTGCCGGATTCGGGATCGCGGGCGGAGCGCTGCGTCTGCAGCAAAAACGCAAGTTCCGTAACGCCTAGTATTGCTGAAAAAATGCGGGAGGGCTTCGCGCGAGAAGAGAGGGTCCTCCTGCGTCAGTCATAGCGCTCTAAGGCAGAGCCGTGCAGCCCTAGAGCGGCGGCGAGCTAGTGCCTTGAAGAATGCTGTCCAATATATGTCCAAAGGTGAGTTGAGAATCGTTCTCACTGGCGTTGCGCGAGCCAAAGAGATAATGGCGCAAAAAACTGGCTCGCAGGATTAATCCGTGGATTACAGCAAGGTATTCAACGCCGCGATCGACCGCCTCCATGAGGAAGGTCGCTACCGTGTGTTTATTGACATCCTGCGGAATAAGGGCGCGTTCCCCAATGCCCGCTGCTTTGCAGGGCACAATGGCCCGAAGCCAATCACCGTATGGTGCTCCAATGACTATCTGGGCATGGGCCAGCATCCCAAGGTTATTTCGGCCATGGAAGCGGCCCTGCATGACGTGGGCGCTGGATCTGGCGGAACGCGGAACATCGGCGGCAACACGCACTATCATGTCGATCTGGAAGGCGAACTGGCCGACCTGCACGGCAAAGAAACAGCGCTGCTCTTCACATCGGGCTATGTCTCGAACGAAGCAACACTCGCCACACTCGCAAAGATCCTGCCCGGTTGCATCATCTATTCTGATGAGTTGAACCACGCCTCAATGATTGCGGGCATCCGCAATTCGGGCTGCGAAAAAATGGTGTGGCGGCACAATGACCTCGCCCATCTGGAAGAGCTGCTCGCCGCTTCCGATCCCGACGCGCCCAAGCTGATCGCCTTTGAAAGCGTCTATTCGATGGACGCGGACATCGCGCCGATTGCCGAAATTTGCGATCTGGCCGAAAAGTATAACGCCATCACTTATTGCGACGAAGTCCATGCCGTCGGCATGTACGGCGCACGCGGCGGTGGCATTTCCGAGCGCGATGAGGTCGCTGACCGCATTACGATCATCGAAGGTACGCTTGGCAAAGCCTTCGGTGTGATGGGTGGCTATATTGCCGCTGACCGGGTCATCGTGGACGTCATTCGTTCTTATGCCCCCGGCTTCATCTTCACGACTTCGCTGTCCCCTGTGCTCGTTGCAGGCGTGCTGGCAAGCGTGCGTCACCTCAAGGCCTCCTCCGAGGAGCGTGAGGCGCAGCAGGCGTCCGCGGCTTTCCTGAAAAAGAGCTTTGCAGACGCCGGACTGCCTGTGATGAACAGCGTGACGCATATCGTACCGCTGATGATCGGTGATCCGGTCAAGGCGAAACGCATCAGCGACATCCTGCTCGCCGAATATGGCGTCTATGTGCAGCCCATCAACTTCCCGACGGTCCCACGCGGTACTGAACGCCTGCGCTTCACGCCCGGGCCGACGCACACCGAAGCGATGATGACAGAACTGACGTCCGCGCTGTGCGAAATCTGGGAACGCATGGAACTGCGTAAAGCAGCTTAACGCCGCCCAAACAGTTTTTCGATATCACCGTGCGCCAGCTTGATCCAAGTTGGGCGGCCATGGTTGCACTGGCCAGAGTGCGGCGTCACTTCCATCTCCCGCAGCAACGCGTTCATTTCCGCCACTGACAGGATGCGCCCGGCGCGAACCGAGCCATGGCAGGCCATGGTTGCAGCGACGGCCTCCAGCCTTTCTTTTAGCGACAACGCCTGATCGAATGCTGCCAACTCATCAGCCAGATCGGTCACTAGCGATTTCACATCTCCATTGCCCAACAGCGCGGGGGTTGCGCGAACGAGCACAGCATTCGGGCCGAAGCGTTCGAGATCGAGCCCGAACTCCGCCAGCTCGGCCATCCGATCTTCGAGGCGATCACAGGCAGGTTCATCGAGCTCAACCACTTCGGGCAACAGCAAAGCCTGAGACGCGATCGTGCCGCCATCCAGCGCGCGACGCATCCGTTCCAGCACCAGCCGTTCATGGGCTGCATGCTGATCGACGATAACAAGCCCGTCCTCTGCCTCGGCAACAATATAGGTCTTGTTCACCTGCCCCCGCGCCACGCCGAGCGGATGGCTCGTGCTTTCCGGAAGCGGCGCATAAGCCGGTTCTGCGCGGGCCATGGGCGGCGGGGAAAAAGACGGACGCCGGTCATTGAAATGCGCAAAGCCGTGATCTCGAGGGCCGGAGTCGTGAGACCAAAGCGGCATGGAGGCTCCGGAAACAGGCGGCGTCATCGGCTCGGCCTGCCAAAGCCCGAGCGCATCCGTCGCCGCCGGTTGTGCGCTGCGATGCCCCGCCTCGTCCAAGGCGCGCCTCAAACCGGAAACGATCATGCCGCGCACCAAGGCGGGATCACGAAAGCGGACCTCCGTCTTCGCCGGGTGCACGTTTACGTCGACCTCCGTCGGCGGCAGATCAAGAAACAATGCAACAACTGGGTGACGGTCCCGCGCAAGGAAATCCGCATAGGCCCCACGCACCGCGCCAATCAGCAGACGATCCTTTACTGGACGGCCATTGACGAAAAGATACTGGTGGTCAGACGCACCCCGATTGAACGTTGGAATACCGGCGACCCCGCCCAACACATAGTCCCCGCGTGCGAGATCTACCGCGATACTGTTCTCCGCAAGATCACGGTCGGTCAGCGCTGCGACGCGTTCAGGGCGCGACTGGCCCGGCGGCACTGACATTGTGCGCCGACCATCATGTTCCAACGAAAAGCCAATGTCAGGCCGCGCCATGGCAAGCCGTTTCACAACGTCTAAAGCAGCGGCATATTCCGAACGCGGGGTCCGCAAGAACTTTCGGCGGGCCGGCACTTTCTCAAACAGCGCTTCCACGCGCAGCCGGGTGCCGGGTGGAAGAGCGGCAGGCCCCTCCTCCACCAATTGCCCGTTATCAACCACACGCCGCCAGCCATCTGCCCCCCGCACGCGACTCTCGAGCGAAAGTCGGGCGACGCTCGCGATACTCGGCAACGCTTCGCCACGGAAACCCATCGTTGCAACGAGTTCGATATCATCGCCGGGCAGCTTTGAGGTGGCGTGCCGCTCCAGCGCAAGCGCCATTTCTGAAGGGTCCATGCCGCAGCCGTCATCACTAACGTCGATCAGATCAATCCCACCCCCCGATAGACGGATATCGATTCGCGTCGATCTGGCATCAATCGCATTTTCCACGAGTTCCTTCAGGGCACTCGCAGGTCTTTCAACGACTTCGCCCGCAGCAATGCGATTGACGAGATGCTCTGGCAGGCGGCGTATTGACATGAACAGCGCACTACCCCATCGGGCGCTATTCCGCGACCCGTCGGGTGGAGGATCATCGACTTTGTTGTGGGTTGTCCAAAACGGCCCCATCAGTTGGTCAATCACCCGCCGCCGCAGCAATCAGGATCAAACCACCCATGTTCTTTTCCCGCCTGTTCAAGATGATGTCTCAGGATATGGCGATTGACCTCGGCACCGCGAACACGATTGTCTATGTGCGCGGCCGCGGCATCGTCCTTAACGAACCCTCAGTGGTCGCCATTGAGACCATCAACGGGATCAAGAAGGTCAAAGCCGTTGGCGACGACGCCAAATTGATGATGGGGAAGACACCGGGCAATATCGAAGCCATCCGCCCGCTGCGCGACGGCGTGATCGCGGACATTGAAGTCGCTGAGGCGATGATCAAACACTTCATCCATAAGGTGCACGGTCAGCGCAATTTCATGCGCTTCCCGGAGATTATCATCTGCGTGCCTTCAGGCTCCACCTCAGTTGAGCGCCGCGCCATCCGTGACGCAGCCTCTAACGCCGGTGCAAGCCAGGTGCACCTGATCCTTGAACCGATGGCAGCTGCCATTGGCGCCGACATGCCCGTGACTGAACCAGTTGGATCCATGGTCGTTGATATCGGCGGCGGAACGACCGAAGTTGCGGTGCTTTCACTGCGCGGTCTGGCCTACACTACCTCAGTCCGCGTCGGCGGGGACAAAATGGACGAAGCCATCGTCTCTTATGTCCGCCGTAACCACAATCTGCTGATCGGTGAATCGACGGCAGAGCGCATCAAAAAGGAAGTCGGCGTTGCCCGCCCGCCTGCTGATGGCATCGGCAAGACGATCCACATCAAGGGCCGTGACCTTGTAAACGGCGTGCCAAAGGAAATCACAATCAACCAAGGCCAGATCGCCGAGGCGCTTTCAGAACCTGTTGGCACCATCGTGGAAGGCGTTCGCATCGCACTGGAGAACACAGCGCCTGAACTCGCTGCAGACATTGTCGATCAGGGAATCGTCCTGACGGGCGGTGGCGCATTGCTGCAGGGACTGGACGAAGTGCTGCGCGATGAAACCGGCCTGCCTGTAACTGTTGCAGATGACCCCCTGACCTGCGTCGCACTAGGCACGGGTCGTGCGCTTGAAGACCCCGCCTTCCGCGGCGTCTTGCTCACCGCCTGATCGGGGACTGCCAGATATGGCGCCGCCCTCTCCCCGGCGCCCCGGATTTTCCCGCCGGGCCCAATATGGCATCTTTGCCTCTTATGTGATCGCCGTCGCAGGGGCGGGCTTTGCACTTCTGCTTGTGCTGACGGCGCGATTTGACCCCAATGGTCATTCCGCGCTCCAAAGCATTCTGGCCGACATGACCTCCCCCATTTCTTCGGCCGCGCGCAGCGCGCTGGCGTCTACCGGTGATTTGGGGGAGAGCATTGGTGCCTATTTCGATGCGGCGTCGAAAAACAAGGCCATGGCAAAGGAACTTGCGGCATCCAAACGCAAGCTCATCGAAGCCGATGTGTTGCGTCAGGAAAACCGGCGGTTGAAGCAATTGCTGGGGCTCAAGACCGACGCGATCCAGCCAATCACGCGAGCAGCGCTCGTCAGTTCTACAGGTTCGAGCAGCAGACGATATGCCACATTGTCCGCCGGAGCTTCGGACGGTGTCGCCAACGGACAACCCGTTGTCGGACCTGACGGCCTTGTCGGCCGCGTCGTCAGCGTGGGTCGTGTCAGTGCCCGTGTGCTGCTGATTGTAGACGGCGGCAATGTGACCCCTGTCAAACGCACCACTGACAGCGCACCCGCCCTCGCCATCGGGACCGGCGATGGTCGCCTCATCCTCCGTCCGTTGACCAGCGACGTTCAATTCAAGCCAGGCGACATCTTCGTCACTTCCGGTTCCGGCGGAATATATCGGCCCGGCATTTCTGTGGCGCGTGCAATCGACCGCGGTCGTGAAGGAACAAAAGCCCGACCGATGGCAGATCCGGCACGTCTTGATTATGCGGAGGTGGAACCCATTTATCAGACACCTCCTCCCCCTGCGCCGTCGCAAATCGGTGAGGCAAAGGAAGACTGATGGCGCGCGGCTATGAGCCTCGTCTCAACCGCGTTGCCTCCCGCTGGGCGCTGATTGGCGTTCCAGCGCTTTCGGTCATGCTCGGGTCTATGACCGTCCTTATCCCGCAGATATCTGTGTTTCCGCTCCTGCCGCCTTTCGGTCTCCTCATCCTGCTGGCTTGGCGGATGATCGTGCGCGATCTTTGGCCGGTCTGGGCGGCCTTGCCATTGGGCTTTTTCGACGACATCTTCAGTGGGCAGCCGCTCGGTTCGGCGATGCTGCTTTGGACGTTGGTGTTTCTTGTGCTCGATATCTTTGACCGTTGGATGATGTGGCGGGATTTCCGTCAGGACTGGGCCATTGCCGGGACGCTGGTCGCCGTCGTACAGTTGGTCGGACTTGCCATTGCCAATGGCAGTGGCGGAAACACAAGTGCGGTTGTCCTTGTGCCGCAAATCATCGTGTCCATCCTCATCTTCCCGCTTATGGTGCGCCTATGCGCCCGGTTAGACGTACTTCGATGGACCCTCTGAAACTTCTGTTCGGGGCCAATCGGCAAGTCACCGAAGCACAGCAGCAGTTTACGTTTTCGAGACGCGCCTTCTTTCTTGGTGGCACGCAGGTTGGGATTGGCGTGTTGCTCGCCGGACGCATGGCTTGGCTCGCGGTCGCGGAGAACGAGAAGTACGCACTCCTCGCAGAGAGCAACCGGGTTAACCTTCAGATCATTCCACCCCGGCGTGGCTGGATCGTTGACCGCAATGGCCGTCCAGTTGCGCTCAACCGAACCGCTTTCCGCGTTGACCTTATCCCGGATCGGCTGGCCGATAAGGACGCGGTCCTGACGGAACTCGCCCAAGTTATGCGGCTGACGCCCATTGATGTTGAACGGGTGCGGGCAGATCTTAAAAAGGCGGCCGGGTTCCAGCCCGTTCCAGTGGCGGAAAACATTGATTGGGAAACGTTCGCTGCGGTCAGTCTACGGACCACCGAAATGCCGGGCGTTGCCCCCAGCGAGTTCTTCACCCGTCACTACCCCGAAGGCGCAAGTGTAGGGCATCTGATCGGCTATGTCGGTGCGGCCTCCGCCAAAGACTATGAAGAAAAGCGGGATCCGCTGCTCATCACACCCGGCTTCAAGATCGGCAAGGACGGCTTGGAAAAGACCCAGGAAGTGACCCTTCGCGGTTTACCGGGTGCGAAGCGAACCGAAGTCACCGCGCGTGGCAAGCTGGTCCGCGATCTCGCCACACGTCCTGATGTGCCGGGGAAAACCGTAAAGCTGACCGTCGACGCGGGGCTGCAAGCGTATACCGGGCGACGCCTTGGCCTTGAATCTGGTTCGGCCGTTGTGATCGACTGTGAGACGGGTGGCATATTGTCCCTCAGTTCTATGCCATCCTTCGATCCCAACAGCTTTTCCGACGGGATCGGGCGGATTGAGTGGCGGATGTTGCAGGAGGATGACCACATCCCGATGCTCAACAAGGCTATGCAAGGCCTCTACCCGCCGGGGTCCACCGTTAAGCCTGCCGCCGCACTCGCTTTGCTGCAGAATGGCGTCGATCCGGAAGAAACCGTCTATTGCAATGGTGGGTATACACTCGGGACCCGCACCTTCCGATGCCTTGGCCATCACGGCCCCATGAACATGCGCAACGCGCTCATGAAGAGCTGCAACACCTATTTCTATGCCATGGGTCGGCGCATTGGCTATGATCGCATTGCACCTGTCGCGAAGATGCTTGGTCTGGGTAAAGAGTTTGACCTTCCCATGCCGTCGCAGCGTTACGGAACCGTCCCGGACAGCGCCTGGAAGCGCAAGAAATTTGATCAGGATTGGTCGCAGTCAGACACTTTGAACGCGACCATCGGCCAAGGCTATGTTTTGACCAGCCCACTCCAACTGGCGATCATGTCCGCGCGGATTGCATCGGGCAAGATGCTCGACCCCTATCTCATTCATGGCCAGCGAAAGCCGGCTGCTCGTCTGCCCTTTTCAGAGGAGCAGTTGCAGGTTGTGCGTGACGGGATGGATCTGGTGGTCAACGGCGCTGGCACCGCTGTACGGAGCCGTTTGCCCTTGGAAGGCATTCAGATGGCTGGAAAGACCGGCACGGCGCAGGTGCGCGCAATTAAAGGCGGCCAACGGGGCCAATCCGGAAATTGGAAATATCGGGACCACGGCCTTTTCGTTTTCTTCGCGCCTGTCGAAAAGCCGCGATATGCGGGGGCCGTTGTCATCGAACATGGCATGGGCGGTGCCCGCGCGGCTGCGCCCGTCGCCAAGAGCATGATGACATACCTCTATGATCCAGCAAAGGCGATGGAGGAGCTTACAGCCCTCGAAGCCGGTTGGGGAGGCGATGTGAATACGCGCATGGCCCGAAAGGCAATTGCATGGAAAGCTGCAAGCGATCCCAAAGCCGCCGTCCAAGCTGCAGCAGAGGGCAGCGTTGAAGACTCCGAAATCAAGAAAACGAGGGAGATTGAAGAACGGCTCGACACCGGCGCGCCTGTCAACCGGGATGCGGCAGCGTCGCCAGAGCCTGAAACCGCAGGCGCACCCGTTTCGTCCTCAACAGCGGACACCCCTCCGCCGCCTGCCGAGGGATCGCCACAATGACCGATGGCTTCGTCCCAGCCCCTCTGAAGCAACTGCCATGGCGGCTTCTCTTCCTTTTGCTCGCGATCGGTGGGTTTGGAACGATTATTCTCTTTTCGGCCGCAGGCGGCAGCCTAACACCTTGGGCCGCCAGCCATGCTGTCCGCTTTTGTATCTTCCTCGTGATGGCCATCATCATGTCCCGCATACCGGAAGAATTTTATGCGCGCATGGCCATGCCCGGCTATGCTGCCGTTCTCATTCTCCTGATCGCTGTTGAACTGATCGGCGGCATCAGCGGCGGCAGCCAGCGCTGGCTTGATCTGGGCTTCATCCGCCTGCAACCGTCTGAACTCATGAAGCTTGCCGTCGTTTTGGCGACAGCACGCTTTTACTCCATGTTACCTGCAGGACGGGTCCGGACCTGGACCGCGATCTGGCCAGCGGTCTTGCTTTTTGGAGTCCCGTTTGCACTTGTGCTGCTACAGCCAGATCTCGGCACAGGCTTGATGATCGCCGCTGGCGGGGTCACGGTCATGTTTCTTGCCGGAATACCTCTGAGGCTGTTCGTTGGCACGGCCGCGATAGGTGCCGCCGCCCTGCCCGTCGTCTTCAGCTTCCTGCATGACTATCAGCAGAAGCGCGTGCTCATCTTCCTCAACCCCGAGGAGGACGCGCTGGGCGCCGGCTACCACATCACCCAGTCCAAAATCGCGATCGGGTCCGGCGGAATTTTCGGCAAGGGCTATCTCAACGGCACACAAAGCCATCTCGATTACCTGCCAGAAGGTCACACAGACTTCGTCTTCGCAACCATGGCAGAAGAATGGGGACTGCTCGGTGGTCTCGCCATCATAGTCGCCTTCGTGATGGTCGGGCGCTGGGGACTGCAAGTCGCAAGCCGCGCCACGACGCGCTTCGGCCGGATGACAGCGGCCGCACTGTCGATGACAATCTTCTACTACGTCACCATCAACCTGTTGATGGTGATGGGTATGGCCCCTGTTGTCGGCATCCCACTGCCTATGGTTTCCCACGGCGGCACAGCGATGTTGACCGTCATGCTCTGCCTCGGCGTGCTGATGTCCATCGAACGCCACAGCCGCCGCCGCACCGGCCTTTAAAAAGAAGTTCCGACATGGGCATTGCAAAGCGGGAATCGCGCTGCTATCGGCCCCCTTCTCGCAGACAAATCCAGCGGTTCACTCCACTGATTTTACCGGCGATGTGGACGCATAGCTCAGTTGGTAGAGCAGCTGACTCTTAATCAGCGGGTCCTTGGTTCGAGCCCAAGTGCGTCCACCACCGTCATTCCAGACTGTTATGAACCAACGCCATTTTTGGCCTCTGGATTTCAGTGACTTAGGCGGACGGCTTCCGCAAAGCGCGGATCTCCTCAATCAACTCAGCATTGCGGGCAGCAATCTCGTCGACCTTTGCATGGAGCCAGCGAATATCGAGCTCCGCGCGCAGGTTCACTTCAAAGTCGTGCGCGGCGGCAAGCCTGTCTTTGGCGGCCTGTCGGTTTTGGCTCATCATGATGACAGGCGCTTGAACGGCCGCCAATGTTGAGAGCATGAGGTTGAGAAAGATGTAGGGATAGGGATCAAAAGCCATCCCGAAGCGCGACAAAACATCGGTATTCAGGAGCATCCAAGCCAGCAGAACGAGCGAGAAGAAGATAATGAAGGTCCAGGAGCCGCCGACCGCCGCGACCTTGTCCGACAGCCGCTCCCCATAGGTGGAAACATCATCCGATAAATCTGCGGCATCCCGCGCTAAAGGCGTCTGGGTATGAAGGCTGTTTAGAACGCGTAACTCTTCAGGCTCAAGCTCGCTGCTATTCTTGCCCAAATAGGTTGCCGACAATTGTTCAATGGGATGAGAGGCCATGGATATCTCCGGAGTGCAATTGATGCCCGAACATTCCATCCAATATGGCGCAAGCATCAAGCAAGCGTGGCACAATTTGCAACGCTGGAAAAGTCGTCCACGACTGTTTTGAAGAATGAGCCGATGGCCCGATCAGCTTAGGAGCTCAGAAAGTCTCGCATAATCGTCGATCAGAAGGTGCGGCTTTTGATTGTCCGGCAACCCGGCCACCACATCCCGCTTCATGAGGCCAGTTGTTAAGCCGACGCCTACAGCCCCTGCCCCGCGTGCCATGCGCATTTCCAGTGCAGGATCATCGCCGAAGACAACGATGTCACGCGCGGCGCTCCTTGGCAGGCCCATGGCCGCCACAGCGGCGTCAAACGCTATGCGAGATGGTTTACCCAAAACCTTGGCTTGTTTGCCGGTCATAGCCGAAAGCATCTTGTTGATCGCGAAGCTAGAGCCAATACCGCGCCCTGTTGCCGTCGCGAAGAAAGGCACATGGCTTGCCGTCGCGAGCATCGCGCCATCCCAAAGAGACTGGCAGGCCGCCTCCAGATCCGGGAAGGTGAATTCCCGGAACCAGCCCGTGTAAACGGCGTCGCATTCCGCCTCTTCCGATGCGCCGATCACGTCAATGCCACGCTCGATCAACGGAGCTGCAACGCCAGCATTACCGAGCACGCGGACGCGGCGGATGCCCTGTCGCTCAAACCAGATCGCCGCGGATGAGGATGGTGTCATCATCTCATGATCAGCCAGATCAAAGCCTGCATTACGCAAGCTAGCCGCATAGGCCGCTGGCGGCTTCGCTGTGCCGTTTGTGAACACGCGGAACGGTGTTCCACGCGCCCTGAGGAGAGACAAGAACTCGATAGCGCCCGGCAGGGCCTTGTGGCCGCCCGATGCCGCGTCTCCCAACGCAATTGTCCCATCCATATCGAAAATGAAGCCGCATGCGGATTTGATCCGAGATTCAATTTCAGACGACATGTGCGCCTCCATGCAAGGCGATCCGCAGTCCGGGGCGCTCCAAAACGATGTTGCGCGCCGCCGGCTTGGCTGCGAGTTGACGCAGCAGTTGAAGCAGCGGCGCGGCTTCGGGCGAATAGGTTGCGCGGGACCGGCCCGCAGACAACATCGCATCCACCTGATCCACGGGCATCACCGCACGCAGCAGAAACTCCTCATCGGGCATCGACGCCCCAAACTTGCGGCGAAGGTCCGAATACTCGGGGAACATCGGCTCAAGTTCAATCTCCCGCGCCCGCGGACGATCAAGGATGGCGGCTTCCACGGCAGGATTGATCGGGCTCGTCGGATGGCCGAACTTGCCCATCACATAGCGCAGCACCTGATCCGACACCTGCGCATATCGCCGCTCTCCAATGACGTTGAACAAGGCTTGGCTCATGACCATCTGCGGGAACGGCGTCACCATGATGGGATAGCCCAATTCCGCGCGCACGCGTTCCGTCTCGGCCACCACCGCATCGAAGCGGTCGCCCATTTTGAGCTCCTCAAGCTGCCGTCTGGTCGTCGTCATAACGCCGCCTGCAATCTGATGCTTGAGGAAGCTGGAATCGAACGGCTGCGGCGCCCCGGCTGGGAGGCTTTCCGCGCGCGCCAGCCGCCACCAATAGTCCGAGACCTTGGACAGGGCCTCCTCGTCCACATTCACCGATTGACCCGCATTACGGAGGTTGGCGACCATGCGGCCAGCTTCAGGAAGCGAACTCCCCTCGCCCAACGGCCCAATGCCGACATGGATCGCATCAATGACCCCAAGGTCCGCCGCAGCAAGGCTCGACAGCGGGCCATAGCCAATCGTGCAATGAGCATGAATTTCGAGCGGACGATTGCCAATGACGGCCTTCACCGCCGGCGCCAAAGTGCGCACGCGTTCCGGCGATAAGAGCCCGCCGGGATCTTTGATATAGAGGAGATCGATGTTGCCGCCGGAACAAATCTTGCGCGCAAAATCGGCATAGAACTGATCGGTGTGCACCTCAGACAAGGTGAAGGTGAGCGCGCCCATGATCTCGGCGTCGCCCTCTTCCCGCACAATCCGAGCGGCTTCAATTACTGCGTCCGCATCATGCATCGGGTCCAGCATGACGAAACGCCGGATGCCGTTCAGCTGGAGCCGACGGTAAACAAGCCGCATGAACTCCGGATCGGCCTGCTGCCAAGCAATGAACCTTAGACCGGTCGTGATGAACTGAAGCGGCGTGCGCGGCATCGCTGCGGCCACGCGCCGAATACGCTCCCAAGGGTTATTCTGGAAATAGCGCACCGCGACAGCCATGTGGCTCGATGATGTAAAATCGATGGCGCGGAACCCGACACGATCCGTCTGGCCGGCTATCTGCAGCATCTGCGCAGTGTTAAGCCCGGTGGCGCCCCACAAGCTCTGATTGCCGTCGCGCATCGACACATCGACAAGAGAAATCTCAGCCATGGGTCAGCCCTTCAAAGAAGCGGGTATCAACACCACCCGCCTGAAAGCGTGGATCGCGAACGATAGCGCGGTGGAGGTCCGCAGTGGTCGAAATGCCTTCAATGTTCAGCACATCGAGAGCCGCCGCGAGGCGTGATACGGCCTCGTCACGCGTCGCGCCGCGCACGATGAGCTTGCCCACCAGCGAGTCATAAAATGGCGGAACCACGCCGCCGCGCGGCATATGGGTATCCACGCGGACACCTGCACCCGTGGGCCAAGCGACATGTGTGGCTATTCCCGGCGACGGGCGAAAATCATCCGCCCAGCTTTCCGCATTGATCCGGACTTCAATGGCGTGACCATCGGCCTGCACCATATCCTGCGTGAGCATGAGCCGCTGTCCATCGGCAATGAGCAATTGCTGCTCCACCAGATCAACGCCGGTGATTTCTTCCGTCACCGGATGTTCGACCTGAATGCGCGCATTCATTTCCAAGAAGAAGAAATCAAACGTCTCGGCATCGACGAGGAACTCGACGGTTCCTGCCCCGCGATACTTAAGGTGACGGGCAAGATTGACCGCCGCCGTCTCGATTGCCGCACGCTTATCATCGGGGATGAGCGGCGCCGGGGCTTCTTCAACAAGCTTTTGAAAGCGGCGCTGGATAGAGCAGTCGCGCGTCCCGAGATGGATCGCCGTTTCGCCATCCCCCAGCACCTGAACCTCAACATGGCGGCCCGAGGCGATGAACCGCTCCACATAGATGCGCGGATCACCAAACGACGCCTGCGCCTCTGCCATCGCCATATCGATGGACGCTTCCAGATCTTCCACGCGATCAACGCGCTTCATGCCCTTACCACCGCCGCCAGATACCGCCTTCAACAGAACCGGAAAGCCGGTCGCGGTCGCACGCTCCAGCGCCTGTGCCTTGTCGGTCGCCTCGCCACCGGGGACGACCGGCAGACCGGCCTCAATTCCCACTTTGCGAGCCATCAACTTGTCACCCATCGCCTCAAGGCTGGAAACCTCAGGCCCGACGAAGATGATACCCGCAGCGGCCACTGCCCGCGCAAAAGCAGCATTTTCGGAAAGGAACCCATAGCCGGGATGAATGGCGTCAGCGCGTGCCGCCTTCGCAGCCGCTATCACAGCGTCCACCGAAAGATAGGATTGCGGGGACGGGCTTGGCCCCACGCACACAACCTCATCCGCTTCCCTTGCAGGCCAGCCGGAAAGGTCCGCTTCAGATGCACCCAAGATGCTCGTCATGCCGAGCCGGCGCGCGGTCCGGATGACGCGGAAGGCAATCTCTCCGCGATTGGCGATGAACAGTCTGCGGATCATGTTCAGGCCGGCTGAATGTGCATCAGGATAGCACCACTATCGACCATCGTCGCATTGTCGACGCAAACATCGACAACGCGGCCGGTACACCCAGCATGAACGGGGTTCATCAGCTTCATCGTCTCGATGATACCGATGACGCTATCAGGCCCCACAATATCCCCAACCGCAACGAAGGGCGGCGCTCCGGGTTGCGGCGCGTGATAGAATGTGCCGGGCAACGGCGCTGCCACTCCCTCCAACCCATCGGGAACGACAGCCGCAATGTTCACATTGACGACAGCGGCGACGGCGATTTCCGCTGCCTCGTCGAGCGACCATTCCTGTGACCAACCGTCCCCTGACCGCTCGACACGCAAACGGAAACGGCTTGTCCGGATATCAAGCCGGTCATAGCTGGAGCCATCAAGGATCGTCGCAATCTCGTTCACATCTTCAGGCGAAAGTGGCAATTCAACGGTCATTTCGCGAGCAACTCCCGCGCCTTGGCGATGATGACATCAGCAAAGGCATCATCATTGAAATGCGCGTCAATCGTGCGGAATTCCACATTGGCTGGCATCACAGATTTTGCATAATCGGCAAAGGGCCCCGGGATGCTGGGGTCGTGAATGTGGCCATAAGGGCTGTCATGGTTGGAAAAGCCCTTCAGCGGCACGAAGAAGCTGACCGGGCCCTTGGCATCCGCAAACATCGCCGCCAGATGATCGGCCATAGGCTTCAAATCTTCGAGGTCTGTGCGGACAGCCGTCAATGCCGGGTTGTGAATATGATATTTCTTGCCCGGGAACTGGACCTCGGCAACGTCAATCGGGCCGGAGATGATGAAGTCCGAATTGCCCGGCGCGAAAACGACTGGAATACCGCGACCAATCGCTGCCTTGCCGCGATCAGGCCCTGAATCCGCAAGCCCACCATGGATATGGTCGAGGATTTCCGTGAGAGAAAGATCGAGCACGAGTGCAACGTCCCGCTCTGCCGCAATGCCGTCTAACGTGGGGCCGCCAGCACCTGACGAGTGGAACACCATGACTTCACAGCCATCCGATTCCAGCGCCTCGCGGATCGGCTTCACGCTCTTTTCCGTCGTTCCCAGTGTCGTGATGAGGACCAACGGACGCGTCGAGGCGGCAACAGGCGTATACCCCTTTGCCATCCCGGCAACAGCCAGTGCTGCATTTCGATAAACTTCACCGCTGATGGAATTGATGCCGGATACATCGGTAACCGCGTTCATGATCGCGATGTCCTTCACCCCCAAATAGGGTTTGGTGAAGCCGGAGGCCATTGTGGAGACGATCAGCTTGGGCAGACCATAAGGCAGTGCCTGCATCACCGAGCCGGCCAAGCCTGTACCCATTGACCCGCCGATCGACAAAACACCGGACAAGCCATGCTTCTCATGCACTGCCAGCGCGCAGTTAACGGCGCCTTCGGTCATCACTGCCTGACATTTGCCCTCATGACCAAGTGCACGGACATCTTCAATTGTGTGGCCAGCGGCACCCGCCACATCTTCGGGGGAAATCTCAGCACCGCCCACAGTCCGCCGGATGCTCGGGTCAAGGTGGATGACGGAGCAACCTGCCCCTTCCAGAATCTGGCGCACATAATGCGCCTCTTGTTCCTTGGTATCCTGCGTGATGATCAACAAGACATTAGGACCTGACATGGTTCCGTTTCCCTCTCCGTTATGCGCCGCGATCTT
Organism: Chakrabartia sp.; assembly: GCA_040398625.1. Classification (GTDB taxonomy): domain Bacteria; phylum Pseudomonadota; class Alphaproteobacteria; order Sphingomonadales; family Sphingomonadaceae; genus Aquisediminimonas. The sequence goes on from JBBATS010000006.1 coordinate 47,723, forward strand.
TCATATTCGCGCGCGATTGCCTAATCAAATTCGAACAGCTAATTGCACCGCGTGAAACAGGTTTTGCCATGATCGATCGGAAGGTCAAATCAATCCGCGCTTTGGAGCGCGGGATCGACGTTTTGCTTGAAGTGCAAAAGAGCGGCGGCATTAGCTTGCATGAGCTCCATTTGCGCCTTGGGCTGGCGAAGGCCACACTCTTGCGTTTGCTCGTCACGCTCTCATCGCGCGGTCTCGTCTGGCAGCGCCTTGCTGACGGCGCCTATCTGTCGACGGCGCTTGCTGCCCCAAGTTCCCGATCAGATGTGACCGATCGGCTGGCCGAGATCGCCTCACCCTTTATGGTCGAGTTGAGCGAGCGCGTCGTCTGGCCTTCAATTCTTGCAGTTCCACGTATGGACCATGTCGAAATCATTGAAACAAATAGCCCGCTTGCCCGGTTTGATGCGGCTATTCTGGGGCCTGTCGGGGTCAAACTAAGCTATTTGCACACCGCAACAGGACGCGCCTACCTGTCCGCCTGCGACGCCCGTGAGCGCGAGGCGATCATCGTACGCCTGCAGCCGGAAACGGCGACGCCCGAAGAGCGGGAGTTGCTCGACAACATCATCGCAGAAACCCGCACACGCGGCTATTCCATGCGAGAGCCATATCACCCCTGGCAGGATCGCAGCAAACAAACGGTGCTTCGCGATGGCAAGACGTCTATTGCCGTCGCTATTATGGCCAACGGCCACGCCATTGCTGCCCTAAACGTCACATGGCCCAGCAAAAGGGTGCATGTCGAAGACGTTGTCTCGCGCCATCTAGAAACGCTTCAGGGCATCGCCGATCGCATTGGCCAAGCCGTGGTGTCCAACTAGCCAGATTTCATCAAACGAAATCAAATTTACTTGCTTTGAACGGAGCGAACTCGCACCTCTCGCGCCAAGGAATTTTCGTCGAGCGAGGAGATTGAAATGAAGGCGTGGGTTTTGAGTGCGGGCGCATCCTCCCTGGATGATTTGCATCTGGTTGAGCGGGAGACGCCGACGCCCGGCGCAGGCCAAGTCCTCATCCGTGTTCGTGCCTGCTCCATCAACTTTCGCGATCAGTTGATCCCTCAAGGCCTTTATGCGGGTGGCAAGGCATCTCAGGATGTCATTCTGCTGTCCGACGGTGCCGGCGAAGTGGTCAGCGTCGGTGCAGGCGTAACTCGCTTTGCAGCTGGCGACCGGGTGGCTGGGACATTCTTCCAAAATTGGGACGACGGCCCGCCAAACGCCGCCGTGGGTCTGGCATTGGGCGCTGCCCCGCTTGACGGGATGCTGGCGGAATATGTCGTTTTGCCTGAGGCAGGTGTGGTTCACATCGCAGAATCGCTCAGCTTTGAGGAGGCAGCCACCCTGCCCTGTGCGGGCGTCACCGCTTGGAATGCGCTGATGGAAGGTCCTCAGCCGACCCAGGCTGGCGATAGCGTTCTTGTTCTGGGGACGGGCGGCGTTTCTCTTCTGGCGCTTCAAATCGCAAAGGCTGCCGGGGCAATTGTCGTTGCAACATCGTCATCTGACGACAAGATGGCCCGTGCCTCAGCCCTCGGTGCCGATCACACCATCAACTACCGCACCACAGCCAATTGGGGTGCAGAGGCCGTTCGCCTGAACAATGGCAAAGGTATCGACCATGTCGTTGAAGTCGGTGGTGCAGGCACGCTCTCCCAATCGATACAGGCGGTGGCCGTTGGTGGCGAAGTGTCGCTTATTGGCGTTCTGACGCGTGATGGAGACACCTCCCCTCGCGCCCTCATGTTCAAATGGGCCAGCATGCGCGGGATCTTTGTAGGCTCACGGGGCATGGCCGAGCGGTTGAATGCATTCATTGATGCGAACAAGATTAAGCCGGTGGTGGACCGGACTTTCGCCATGGAAGATGCCAAGGCCGCCTTTGCCTATCAGTCTTCACCCGAACTCTTCGGAAAGACAGTGATCACGCTCTGATGGCGACGTTTGTACTCATCCACGGCGCTTGGCACGGCGGTTGGAGCTTTGAGCTGGTCCAGCCCATGCTTGAGGCTGAAGGCCACACTGTCATCGCACCAGACCTGCCGGGTATGGGCGGGACCGACGAGGAACTCGCCGCGGCCACCCTCGCCAACTGGGCAGATTATGTGTCGCAACTTTGCATTGCGGCCGAGAAGCCCGTCATCTTATGCGGCCACAGTCGCGGCGGACTGGTCTTGAGCGAAACAGCAGAGCGCATCCCGAAAGAAATCGCCGCTCTCGTCTATATTTGCGCCATGATGCTGCCCTCGGGCATGTCTCGCGAGCAATGGCGGGATCGCGCCGAACCCAATCCAGACTTTCGGGCACTCATCCAGCCGCATCCCTCAGGCATTGCCACGGTGATTGATCGCACCCACGCAGCAACGGTGTTTGCGCAGCTTTCTCCGCCTGATCTGGTTGAGAAGGCCTTTGACCGGCTGATGGCAGAACCGGATCAGCCACGGTTGACAGAACTCAACCTCTCAGCGGCGCGCTACGGCTCTGTCCCCCGCCATTTCATTGAGTGCCTGCACGACAAGACCATTCCGATCAGCGATCAACGGATGATGCAAGACTTTCAGCCCTGCGCGTCTGTCACCTCGCTTGATGCAGACCACAGCCCTTTCCTGTCCCGCCCGCGTGAACTGGCGGGCGCCCTTCTGAAAATCGCAGCGGAGATCGACGCATGACCAAATTCGGTTTCGGACAGGATATCGGCCGCATCATCCAAACCGCTTATGTGGTGAAGGATATTCACGCTGCCATCGACTGGTGGGTAAAGTCGGCGCAGACCGGCCCTTGGTTCCTGCTCGATCATTTTCTGTCGGACGACCACGTCTACCGCGGCCAGAAGTCGACAGCAGACGTCGCGATTGCGATGGGCTTTGCAGGCTCCATGTGCATCGAACTCATCCAGCCTCTCGATGGGGAGCCATCGGTCTATAAGGAAACGGTCGATCAGCGCGGTTATGGCTTCCATCATTTGGGACTCGCCGTCGCCGACGTCGATGCCGAGATAGAGGCCTATCGGGCAAACGGCTATGAAGTGGCCTTCCGCGCAGGCGTGCCGACGGGGGGCGCCGTTGCCTATCTCGACAATGGCGAGAATGACCCCGGTTTTCTAGAACTTATTCCAGCGACACCCGGCATGGACGACGTGTTCACACGCTTTTGGGCCGCGTCGCAAAACTGGGACGGCTCCGATCCGGTTCGCCCGTTCGGCTAAAAGCCATTGCAATTCTTGAGATAATCTGTTTGCTTTGCATACAAATGACCTCCGACGAAAAACAGGAGGCATCAGAGGAGAGAGTCGAATGACACGAACCCGCCGGTCCGGCGCCTATCAGGCCTTCTTGGTTGGCATTCTGAGCCTCAATTTCGGCATTTTGTTTTTCGACCGGAACGCTCTCAACTTCCTCATGCCTTTCGTCCAGCCGGACCTACAACTCAGCGACACCCAGGTCGGCATGCTCTCGTCTGGCCTTTCGCTGACATGGGCTATCGCCGGATTTCTGGTCGGCCGCATTTCTGACAAGCTCGGATCCCGCAAGCCAGTGATCGTCGTCGCAACGATCGCATTCTGCCTTTGCTCTTTCGTTTCTGGCCTCGCCACATCCTTCTTCATGCTGCTCGGGGCACGCCTCCTGATGGGCGCAGCCGAAGGCGGCGTGATGCCCGTCAGCCATTCGATCATCGCCGCTGAAGTCGACGAGGACAAACGCGGGCTCGCTATGGGTGTCGGCCAGAATCTTGGATCAAATGTCCTTGGCTCGGCAGCCGCGCCCCTCATCCTCATCCCGGTTGCCCTCGCTTATGGCTGGCGCGACGCATTCTTTTTGGCAGCGATCCCAGGCCTCATCAGCGCCGCCATCATCTGGTTCTTTGTCAAAGAGCCTGCACCAGAAACCTTTCAAGCAGGCGACGCGCCCAAAGCGACAATGAAAGAGGCCTTTGCAGATCGCAACGTTCAGCTCTGCTCGGTCATCTCCGTGCTGCTGGTGTCCTATCTGGTCTGCTGCTGGGCATTTTTGCCGCTTTACCTCACCAATGACCGCGGTTTTGATCCGGACACGACGAAGTGGCTGATGGCAACGCTCGGCATTTCAGCGGGTATCGGCAGCTTTGCCGTGGCGGCACTCTCTGATCATATCGGCCGCAAAGCCTCTATCGTCGGCTTCTCTTTGCTCGGTGTCATTCTCCCGTTGGGCGCGATGTTCTTCACGGGGAGTACTTGGGTCTTGGCCGCAATCTTCTTCTTTGGCTGGGCCCTCAACGGCGTGTTCCCCATCTTCATGGCGACCATTCCGTCGGAGTCCGTCGATCCGCGCCTCACCGCATCACTGACGGGCATCGTCATGGGTATTGGCGAAGTTCTGGGGGGCGTGCTGAGCCCCTTTGCAGCCGGCATGTTGTCTGATGCTTATGGTCGATCCGCCGTGTTGTGGATGATGCTGGGCCTGACCATTTGTGCCGCGATTGTTGGCCTTGGCCTCAGAGAGACAGCGCCTCGCGTGCTTGCGCGTCGGAAACAAGCTGGACCGCCCTCAATTGCGTGAGCTCCATAAAGCTTTGACCCCTTCTGGGAGGATCACATGAGCCTGATTGAGCGATTTGCCACAGACAGCGTTTCCCCTCCCGAAAGGCTGGAGTTCTGGAACCGCGTAACAAGCGAGACCTTTTCCGGCCTTGCCATTGACTCCTCCTCGGATGATTTTTCCGCGAATATGTCCCGCTGGCAATTGGGTGATCTCACCATGATCCGCCCTATTTCTCAGCAGGCCCGAGTCCAACGCTGGAAAGACGGCGTAATCGAACGCCCTGATCGGATTATCTTCCACCTGCAACACCGTGGCCACTCGCTCAACGGCCAGTGGCAGCGCGAGGCAGAATTGGCGTCAGGCGATCTTACATTGTGCTATGCGGCAGATGCCTATTTCACCGACTTGTCGGATCGCAATGAAATGCTGGTAGTGGAAATGTCGCGCGCAGCCCTGTCTTCGCGGATCCCTAACATTGAAGATCATCTGTGTCGGACGATTGCCGGCACGGCACCGGGCACGCGGCTCGTCCATGATTTCCTCCTGTCTTTGTGGGAACAAGGGGATCAGAGCAACGCCGACCCGGATTGGCAGGAAGGCATCGCCAACGTCTTCCTCGATCTTCTCGCAATTGCCGTCAAAGGCTCAGGCTCATCTTTGGTGACCCCGAAAGGGACGCGCGATAGGGTTATGTCCCTGATCGAGGCATCTTTGAGCGACCCGGAACTGAAAACGGGCATGATCGCTACAGAACTTGGCGTTTCAGTACGCACAGTGCAAAATATATTTGCGGCAATGGGAACAACCCCAAGCGCCTATATTCTCGACCGCAGGCTTCAAAAAGCAGCAGAAAAACTGGGATTGGACCGAAGCCACAGCATCACTGATGTCGCCTACGCCACTGGTTTCAATGACAGTGCATATTTCACTAGGTGTTTTCGCCAAAGATTCGGCACGACACCGCGGCTTTGGAGAGAGCATAACTAAATTGCTTCGCGTGAGTCCTAACTGGATGCGCGTGAGTGCAAGACCGGTTTAGGCAATCGTCGCATATTCCGGTCTTCCAAACTGTCGGAACTATATCGGCAGGTTATTCAGGAAGGGGATTTGCCATGAAGCTTAAGTTCACAGCCCTCGCCGCAACCGCGCTGTGCAGTACAGTTGCGTTGCCGGCTTTCGCGCAAGAAGCTCAGTCAGACGTAGGCGGAATCGCTGAAATCGTCGTCACCGCGCAGAAGCGCGCTGAAAATGTTCAGGACGTTCCGATCGCCATCTCGGCTTTCACCGCTGAGGCCCTGTCGGAGCGTGCGGTCACCAGCGTTGCTTCGCTGTCCAACATCTCTCCAAACGTGACACTCGACGCTGGTACGCCGTTCTCTGGATCGTCCGCCGTTCTTTCTGCCTATATCCGCGGCATCGGCGCCAATGACTTTGCGTTCAACATCGATCCCGGCGTCGGCATCTATCTAGATGGCGTTTACCTCGCCCGTTCCGTCGGCGCGAACCAGGATTTGCCAGACGTAGAACGCATCGAAGTCTTGAAGGGTCCGCAAGGCACTCTCTTTGGCCGCAACACCATTGGTGGCGCCATCTCGATCGTCACGCATGACCCCGGCAAAGAGTTCCGCTTCAAGGGTGATCTCACCGTCGGTAGGTTTGGCCTGATCCAAACACGTGGCACGGTTGATTTGCCTCTGGGTGAGTCGCTTAGCTCGTCGGTTGCGTTCTCAACAAAGAACCGCAACGGCTACCTCAAGCGCATCGCGTTTCCAGGCGCCTCAAACTTCGCCTCCACCCCAATCACCAACTACAAAGCCGCTGGCTATGACAATATCGGCCTTGGCAGCGAAGGTGGCGATGATAGCTGGAACCTGCGCGGTAAGGTCAAGTACGACAATGGTGGCGCCTTCCGTGTATCGCTCACTGCCGACTATTCCAACATTGACCAGTCTCAGCTGGCCAACCGGCTGATTGCAACAACACCCGCTGTGTTTGCCGGTACGTATAACTGCGCCATTCAGGGTACCATTGCCGCTCCGGGTGACACCACCACCTGCGGGGGAGGCCCACCTTCCTTCGCATATCTTGGCGGCATCGGTGGCCTGAACACCATTTTCGACAATCCGACCGTGTTTGGCGTGAATGCCGATGCGAACCCTGCCAACAACCGGCTTCCGTATGACAACCGTTTTGTCACGAGCGATATCGACACCAGCTATGCCAACGGAAACAACTATTCCAAGCTGAAATCCTATGGCGGCGCAGGCACGGTTGAATTTGACCTGAGCGACGACATTCTCCTCAAGTCGATCACAGCTTATCGGGAGCTCCACTGGAACGTGGGCATGGACATTGACGGCTCGCCGCTCAACTTCCTGCACACCAGCTTCACCATGAACCAGTATCAGTTCAGCCAGGAACTCCAGCTGAACGGTTCCGCGATGGACAAGAAGCTGAACTACGTCCTTGGTGCCTATTATTTCAAAGAAGCAGGCGACCTTCATGATTATGTGACGTTCGCCGAAGGTCTGTTGCAGGTGGATGGTCCGAATGACCTTTCGACCAAGAACTACGCCTTCTTTGGTCAGGTCGACTATCGCCCGACCGAGCAGATCGGCATCTCAGTCGGCGGTCGCTACACGCATGAAAACAAGCTTTTTGAAGGTTTTCAGTCCGATGCAAACGGCCTAACCTATAAGATCCTCAATCAGGTCGGGGTTCCGCCATGCGCGTCCATTAACCCGACAATTTCAGATGCGTGCCGCCTTGCTGCTGGCTTCCCAAATGCTGGCCAGCCTCTGCGCTACTACATTGCTGGAACTCAAAAGAAGTCGTTCAACAACTTCTCGCCAAAGGTCGGTCTGCAATACCACCCAAGCGACGACGTCATGACTTATGCCAGCTGGTCAAAGGGCTACAAGACAGGTGGTTGGACAACACGCCTTTCTAACCCTCTGCCGACAGCACCTGATTTTGACGAGGAAAAGGCAACCACCTGGGAAGTTGGCGTCAAATCGACGCTCATCGATCGCAAGCTGCAGCTCAATGCCGCCGTTTTCACAACGAAATATGCGGGCATTCAGTTGAACTTCCAGCAGGGCGTATCACCGACCATTCAGAATGCCGGTGACGCACGGATCAAGGGCTTTGAAGTGGAACTGACAGCGGCGCCTGCCGATGGCTTCCTCATTAATGCCTCGGTCGGGTTTACGGACTCCAAGTATACGTCCGTTCTCCCCGGTGCACAGGTCGCTGCGAACCCCTTTCAGGCTGGCGTGTTCCCGGGCGCAGACTTGCCCAAGACGCCAAAGTGGAAGTTTAACATCAGCCCACGTTACGAACTGGCGGTTGGCGAAGGTAAGGTTGTTCTGCTTGCAGACTATACCCGCACCTCCAGCCTCTGGAACGATACTGAACGCGCGTTTCTGCTTCAGCGTCCATCCACGGATATGCTCAATGGTTCCATTACCTACAAGTCGGGTAAGAGCTGGGACGTGACAGCGGGCATGACCAACATCACGGATGAGCGCTATCTTGTGACAGGTCAGGCACAGATTGCAGGCGGCCAGTTCTACGGCACCTACAGCCGTCCACGTGAATGGTACCTCAAGCTTGGCTTGGACTTCTAAGAAGCCTCAAACAATTGGGCGGGGTCGCAAAAGCGGCTCCGCCCATTTTCATTCACGACCTTCTAATTTTTTGGAGAGTATCATGCCCGAGACTGCCCATTCCGAATTCTGGAAGGACATCAAGCCGGTCGACAAGGTCTTCCGCGAAGGCGGTCTACCCGAAGTCTATCTGTCAAAAATTGCCGAAGGCGATGAACGCTATTGGGTACCCATCAGCGAAACCGTCTCGTCAAAGCCGGTCTGGATCAGCCCATCGAAGAACATGTGGGCCGATGTCCTCATGTCCAAGTCGGCAGGTCTCGTGAACCGCCATTATCACCCCCACCCCATCTGGGCCTACACGATCAGCGGCAAATGGGCGTATCTTGAGCATGATTGGACCGCCACCGCGGGTGATTTCGTCTACGAAACGCCGGGCGAGAGCCACACGCTCGTTTGCTACGAACATGAAGACCCCATGAAGGTCTTCTTCGTCGTGTCCGGCCCCCTCATGTGGCTGGACGAAGAAGGCAACACCGTCGGCCATTACGACGTCTTCGATTACATGAAGGCCGCCCGTGAGCATTATGACGCAGTTGGCATTGGCGCCGACTATCTCGACACCCTCATTCGTTAGAAGGCACAAGTCCATGTCCGTGATGACCGCGCCGCCGTCCAACAAAGCCGAGATCGTTGACGTCAAGTTCCCGCACAAGGCGCTGGTCGATCGTCTCAGCCCCGGCGGTCGTTATATTGATGCGCAGTCTGATGTGGACTCGCCGTGGGTGCCCTTCGGCGACAACGCGGCGATCAAGCACCTCGCTTTTGACGTCCGACAGAACCTGTTTTCAAACATTCTTTGGGTCAAAAGCCCCGGCGTGATTGGGACGCACCTGCATCGCGGCACCATCACTATGGTCTGCCTTGAAGGCAGCGTGCGCTATCTGGAATATGATTGGGTCGCTTCACCGGGCGGACTGATCCTGGAAACGCCGGGCGAAAGCCACACGCTGGTCACCGATCATCCCGAAGGCTGCAAGCTTTTTGGTTGGATGCAGGGCCCGATTGAATTTTACGACGACACAGGTACCTTGGTGGACACGTCTGACGTGTGGTGGTTCATCCACCATTATGAGACCTATTGCCGTGAAAACAACATCCCCATCAATCCTAAACTCTACCTCTAGGAACCCCCTTCCATGTCCATGAAAGCCCCGCCCTCTGGCGCTTATAAGATCGTCAACGTGCCGGAGCTATACGGCGACATCATCAAGGCCCGCGGCTCTGAAGGCACTTATGTCGGCAGCTCGGAAGCAGAAAGCCCGTGGGTTCCCTTTGGCGACAATGCGGCCATCCGCCACGTCGCGTTCGACACCAAGGAAAACATCTACGCCAACATCCTTTGGATCAAGGGCCCCGGCGTCATCGGCACGCACAAGCATCGCGGCAAGGTGTGGGCGATCGGGCTTGAAGGGTCATTCCGCTATCTGGAATATGATTGGGTCTGCAAGGCAGGCGATTTCATCACTGAAACGCCCGGCACAGCGCACACGCTCGTCACTGATGATCCCAACGGCATGAAAGCCCTGTTCCACATGCAGGGCGCCAACGAGTTTTATGACGAAGAGGGCAACCACGTCGAAACGCTCGATGTGTGGTGGTTCATCAACCACTATGAAAGCTACTGCAAAGAGCACGGGATCAAGATCAACCCCGCTCTCTATCTGTAGGCGCAACGATGGGCGTGCACGGGGCCATTCCAAAGCTCCCGGCCAAACGGGGCACCTATCTGCGTAACTGCTGGTACGTCGCGGGTTGGTCAGATGATCTGACTGACACGCCACAGGCCAAGGTCTTTCTCGAAGAACCGGTGGCGCTATTCCGGGATGGGGACGGCATCGCAAAAGCTATTGGTGGACGCTGTCCACACCGCTTCGCAGCGCTAGGCGATGGAACAGTCATCGATGGCGCCCTCGCCTGCCCCTATCATGGTCTGCGCTTCGATGGCTCGGGCGTGTGTGTCCACAATCCGCATTTGGGTGATCCGCCCCCAAAGGCATCAGTGCCGGTCTATCCGCTGGTAGAGCGCTATCGTTTGCTTTGGATCTGGATGGGAGATGTCGAAAAGGCGGACCCCTCACTGATCCCTGACTTTTCCTGGCTAGATGATCCAGCTTGGGAAGCGGTGCGCGGTGTGACCCTCGCAGAAGGCCATTACGAGCTTTACAGCGACAACATCCTTGATCTGAGCCACGCGAACTTTGTGCACCCGGCCCTTGTCGCCAGCGCCTTCACGCAGGGAGAGCGCAAATTCTGGCAGGATGAGACGCACGCCTATTCCCGCTACACGCAGACAAACGACTACATCTCCCCCGCCCTCGCCGGGGTACTGGGCGTTGAGGGGCGCAAGCAGGACTTTTTCGGGGAAGTGACCTGGCATGCGCCCGCCACCCTCTTCTTCGACTATCGCGCCGGGGAACCGGGGACCGCAGTCCGCGACATGAAAGCGCTTCTGTCGCTCCACGCCTTCACGCCTGAAACGCCCGATACCACCCATTATTTCTGGGCGACCTCGCGCGATTATAAGCTCGGCGACACAGAGTTCAGCGAAGGCCTTCATGCTGCGCTGTCTTTTGCATTTGAACATGAAGACCTGCCCGTCATCCGCGATGCCCATCGCCTGATGGCGGGACAAGATTTCTGGGAATTGGAGCCGCTCGTTTTGAACGGTGACGGGGGCGGTATCCGCGCCCGAAGGCTTCTCAATAAAATGATAAAGTTAGAGGCGAGTGACGCATGAAGATACTTGATCAATTCAACATCGCAGGTCGCAGCGCATTGGTGACAGGCGGGGCTTCCGGCATCGGCCTTGCCTATGCAGAGGCCATGGCCGAAGCAGGCGCCAAGGTAACCATCGCGGATCTGGACAGCGAAGGCGCGGAACGCGAAGCTGCCCGTCTGCGTGGCGAAGGGGCCGAAGTTCAGGCTGTCGCCTGCGACATCTCTGACCTCGCTCAAGTGACCGCCGCCTTTGATGCGCATGTGGCAGCCTATGGCGGGCTAGACATCTGCTTTGCCAATGCGGGTTGGGATGCAGGCGACGGCTTCTGGGCGCCTTCAGGGGAGCGCAACCCATTGGGCCGCATCGATCAATATGATCCCGAAAAGTGGAAACGCTCGATCGATATCAATCTGAACGGCGCATACTACACCATCCGAGAGGCCGTCCGCTGCATGCGCGCCGGCAATCGCAAAGGTTCCATCATCGCCACAGCCTCAAATGCCGGCATCATCAATGAACCCATCGTTGGCCTCCCCTATATGCCTGCCAAGGCAGGTGTTCTCCATCTTGTCCGCCACGCCGCCTTGGAGCTTGCCGAATTCGGCATCCGCGTGAACGCCATCGCGCCCGGCCCGTTCGTCACGAATATCGGCGATGGCTGGGTGAAGAAAAATCCGGACGCCCGCTCCTCCTTTGAAAAGACCATTCCGATTGGCCGGATGGCGGACACGCAGGAAATGAAACCCCTTGCGCTGATGCTCGCATCTGACGCGTCAAGCTTTATGACCGGGGCGCATGTGGTCATTGATGGGGGCGTTCAACTGGGGAACTTCAAATGAAAGTGATCATCGGCATTGTGGCAGGTCTCGGCCTCGCCTCAGCAGCTTATGCGGCCCAAAAGCTTGGCGAATATCAGCCGGAGCGGACACCCGAAGTCGTATACGCTAAGGTCTGCGGATATTGCCATGGCAAGAATGTCGGCCCGATCATCCTCGGCAGGAAGCTAGACACCGACATGATCAAGAGCGTCACCCGGCATGGCCGCAACGGGATGCCCGCCTTCCGCCCGACCGAAATCACCAATGCGGAATTGGACGCGCTTGCTGTCTGGATTGCTAAGAGCCCCACCCCAACCAAGGAGCACGGCAAGTGAGCGAATTTGAACTCAATCGCCGTGGCCTGATCGGCGCGACTGTCCTTGGTGCTGCCATGGTCGGCCTCGCGTCTTGCGACAATAAGGGCACCCTTGCCCCCGGCGTGTCCAAGGCGGATTTTGCAGGCGCCATTAAAGCGATGCGCGGCGTTGTTGGTGACGAGTGGGTCTTCGGCGATCCCGAAGCTGTCATGCCTTGGGGCAAGACCTATATTCCGGATCCCAATGGTCGGCACGTTCCGCTTGGCGCGGTCTGCCCGCGCACAGTGGAAGAGGTGCAGGAAATTGTCCGCATAGCGAACAAGTATAAGCAGCCCATCTGGCCGATCTCTACCGGCAAGAACATGGGCTATGGCATGGCCGCCCCTGCGACACCGGGGCAGATCGTGCTCGACTTGAAGCGGATGAACCGCATTCTTGAAGTTGACGCTGATCTGGGCACCTGCCTGATTGAGCCCGGCGTCACTTATCAGCAGCTCAAGGACTATCTGGACGACAATAACATCCCGCTGTGGATCGACGTCCCAACAGTAGGCCCGATTGCCTCGCCCGTTGGCAATACGCTCGACCGCGGCGTCGGCTACACGCCTTATGGCGAACACTTCACCTTCCAGTGCGGCATGGAAGTTGTCCTGCCCAACGCGGAAATACTCCGCACCGGCATGGGCAGCATTGAAGGCTCGACCGCTTGGCAGGCCTTCAAATGGGGCTACGGGCCCTATGTCGATGGCCTGTTCACCCAGTCTAACTTTGGCATCGTGACCAAGATGGGGATGTGGCTGATGCCGCGCCCGCCGGTCTATAAGCCGTTCATGATCCGCCACGATAACATGGCGGACGTGCCCAAGATCATCGAAGCTATGCGGCCGTTGCGAGTCTCGAGCCTCGTGGCCAACTGCAACCTGATGATGAGCGCATCTTATCAGCTCGCCATGTTCAAGCGCCGCAACGAGATTGTGCCCGATGGACAGCCGCTGGATGATGCATCGGTCAAGAAGGCCGCCAAGGCGAATGGCCTCGGCATGTGGAACACCTATTTCGCCCTCTATGGCACGGAACAGACCGTCGCTGCCATTGAACCCATCATCCGCACGCAGTTAACGGCAAGCGGCGGTGAAGTGCTGACGGCGGCGGAAATGGGCGACAACCCTTGGTTCCACCACCATGCCACACTGATGGAAGGCGGCCTGAACCTCGATGAGATCGGCTTGCTCCGCTGGCGTGGTGCCGGCGGTGGTCTGGCCTGGTTTGCGCCAGTCGCCGCCGCCAAGGGCGCAGAGGCGGAGGGTCAAACGAAGCTTGCCCGGGAAATCCTCGATAAGCATGGCTTTGATTACACCGCCGCCTACGCCATCGGATGGCGCGACCTGCATCACATCATCGCGCTGCTCTATGACAAGAGCGATCCGGAGCAGGAGAAGAAGGCGGACGCCTGCTATAAGGATCTCGTCACAACGTTCGGCAAAAAGGGCTGGGCCAGCTACCGCACTGGCGTGAACTCGATGGAGCTCGTCGCCCAGCAATATGGCCAGACCAACCGTGACTTTAACAAGCTTCTGAAGAATGCGATTGATCCAAATGGTGTGATTGCGCCGGGCAAGTCCGGGATCGCCTGATGCGCGCCGTGGTCATGCAGGGGCTGCACCAACCGCTGGCGCTTGAAACCCTCGACGACCCGACACCACAGGCGGGTGAGGTCGTCGTCAAGGTCGGGCGCTGCGGTATTTGCGGGTCTGACCTTCATATGACCGAAGACCCGGCGTACGGCATCAACAAGGGCGATATCCTCGGCCATGAGTTTGCTGGTGAAGTCGTTGCTATCGGCAAGGGCGCTGAAGGACTGAAGCTTGGTGATCTTGTCTCCGTCATCCCGCTGAAGAGCTGCGGACACTGTGAGAGTTGTAAATCAGGCGAAGTTGCCTGGTGCGACAATTTCGGCCTGCAGGGCGGCGGCTATGCTGAATATGCGGTTACCAAGCCGAACCAGTGCATTCGCCTGCCCCAATCGGCGAGCCTTGCAGACGGCGCCATAATTGAGCCGCTCGCCGTTGCGCTGCACGGCGTCAACATGTCAGGCATGAAACCCGGCGCCAAAGTGCTGATCCTCGGGGCCGGGCCAATCGGGCTCGCGGTGGCCTTCTGGGCGCGACGCAAGGGCGCGAGTGATGTCATCATCCAGGACCTTGCCACCTTTCAGGAAGCCCGCGCGATGGAGATGGGCGCCACGGGCTTTAGCGTTAGCCCCGACGATCCGGTCGGAAGTGTGGAACAGATGCTCGGCACCAAGCCCGATATTGTGTTTGAATGTGTCGGCATTCCCGGCCTCATCGCACAAGCCGTGGAACAGGTCCGTAAGCGCGGAACGATTTGCCTGCTGGGTCTTTGCACTCGGCCCGATACGTTCAACAGCTTTGCTATGCTTTCAAAGGAAGTGCGCCTGATCACCTCAGCCTTCTTCACGCGACAGGAATATGAAGAGGCGCTTGATGCGCTCGATGCAGGCGCTGCCGAGCCTCGCGTACTGGTTACTGACACCATTTCACTTGCTGACACGCCAGCGCGATTTGAGGCGCTGCGAAAGCGAACGCATGAGTGCAAAGTGCTGATCGCGCCCGGTCAATAAGGGTATTTGGGAGAGGTCAGATGTCAGCGGTTTTTTCAGGCAAGACGGTTTTGGTTACGGGGGGGGCGACCGGCATTGGCAGGGCAACTTGCGTTGCATTTGCCAATGCCGGCGCAGCCGTCCTGATCGGCGATGTCGATGATCGTGCAGCAGAAACAGTGGCCGCCATCACGGCAGCGGGCGGCAAGGCTGCCTATGTCAAAGCCGATGTAACCAGCGCCGCTGCCATGACGGCCTTGGTTGAAGAGTGCGTCAGTCGCTTTGGTTCCATGGACTTTGCGTTCAACAATGCGGGTGTCCTGCCGCCGCAACGCCCGCTTCACGAAGTCACTGAGGCCGAGCTTGATCTCGCCATTGACGTCGACTTGAAGGGCGTCTTTTTTGCGATGCAGGCCGAGATCCGGCACTTCCTCAAGGTCGGTGGTGGCGCCATCGTCAACACGGCGTCGGTCGGCGGTGTCATCGCAGACCCAAATATGTCTGCCTATGTTGCCTGCAAGCATGCTGTCGTCGGCCTCACCAAAGCAGCCGCAATTGAGTACGCGCAATTGGGCATCCGGGTAAATGCCATTGCGCCCGGCTTTGTCGTGACACCTATGACCCAGCATTGGGCCGACAGCGCCGATTTTCGGGCGGCCTTCTTTGCCCAGAACATCAGCGGCCGCGCGGCGCAACCGGAAGAGATTGCTGGCACAGTGCTGCACCTCTGCTCGCCTTCGGCCAGCTTCATCAACGGCGCTCTGTTCACTATCGACGGCGGCCAGACCGCTCATTGAGCGGAAGGTTCACTCAAAACAAGGCTTGCAGAGCGACGCCTCGGGCCTCACTTTCAGCCAAAGTTATGTCTCCGATTGGGAAGAATAGGATAGAAAATGGCGACGTTCGTTCTCGTTCACGGCGCATGGGGCGGCGGGCAAGGCTGGCATGCCACGGCAAAGCTTCTGCGCGCCAAGGGACACGACGTCCATATCGCCACGCTGACGGGGTTGGGTGAGAAGAAGCACCTGATCTCGCCAGCGATCACGCTCAACACCCATGTGACTGACGTGATCAATATGATTGCCGCCGAAGGGCTGAGCGACTTTGTCCTTGCCGGCCACAGCTATGGCGGGATGATCATCACCGAAGTCGCCAACCGCCTTGGCAAAGAAATCCGATCACTCGTCTATGTCGATGCGTTCTTGCCGCGCGATGGCGAAGCGCTTTGGGATATTGCCGACGAACCGTCGCGCAAGCACTATATCGACGCGCAACGGGATATGCCGGGGCTGGTCGCCCCCTTCCCCGGCTCTCCCTCGTTCCTAACGCGCCATCCGCTGCTGACGCTGATTGAGCCAGTGAAGATGACCGGCGCCGAACAAGCGATCACACGGCGCACCTATATCTATGCGACCAAGGATGCGCCCACTGTATTCACGAAGTTTCACGAGCGGGTGAAGGCCGACCCAGACTGGAAGGTCTATTCGCTCCCAACCGGCCACGGTGTCATGGTTGAAAAGCCCGAAGAGACCGCTGCCATCCTGCTGGAGGCAGCGGCCTAAGCCCTGCTAGTTCACCATGCGGGCGTTTTCACCCCAATAGGGAATGCGCAGGGCCTTCTTGTCCATTTTCCCCGCAGCGGTGCGCGGGATGGCATCGACAAACGCAACCGACTTTGGCGCCTTCACACCACCCAGACGGGCCTTGCAATGGGCAATAACGGTCGCTTCATCAATGCCGTCGGCAACGACTATCGCGTGGACCTGTTCCCCCCATTTATCATGCGGAATACCAATGACAGCGCATTCGCGCACTTCGGCAATTTCGGTAACAGCCGCTTCGACTTCCGACGTAAAGACGTTGAATCCGCCGGAGACGACCATGTCCTTCTTGCGGTCTACAATGTAGAGATAGCCGTCCTCATCAAACTTGCCGACGTCACCGGTGTGATGCCAGCCGAACTTGCGGACTTCGGCCGTTTCCTCGGGCTTTTCAAAATAGCTGTGCGACACAAGCACCCCGCGCGCGCAGATCTCACCCGCTTCGCCCAATGGAACCTGTTTGCCATCATCATCGAGCAAAGCGACCTTGATCGAGCGCGTGACCTTGCCGCATGACGCCAGCTTCTCAGGCGCTTCCTTGGCAAACCGCGCCACGTCTTCCGGCGGGAACCAGGCCACGATCATCGGGCATTCCACCTGTCCGTAGGACTGGCACATGCACGGACCAAACACCTCGACGGCCTGACGCAGCTTTTCCGGGCTGCAAGGCGAGCCGACAAGAATGAAGATGCGCAGTGACGTGTAGTCATGCTGGCCAATCTCCGGCGACGCCAACACCTGATAAAGCGCTGTCGGCGGCAGATACATGTGGCTGATCTTGTAGTGGTCAATCGCCTGCAGCACCTTTTCCGCATCGAAGCCGGGCAGAATAACCTGCGTCGCGCCGAGGCTCAGCGTCGAGAGCGCAATCGGTCCCGCTGCGTGCGTGATCGGCGCGGAGACAAGCGCCACAGGATTGTCAGTGCGTCCGCCCATGCCGTCGGCTGCGGTCTCGATCATGGTGCCCCAACCAAGGTTGGTGACGTTGGCGCCCTTTGACGGGCCAGTGGTGCCGCCTGTCGGGAAGATGCCGACAAGTTCGTGCATGTTGGCAAAAGCGTCAATTTCAGGCTCGACAAAATCCGCTGCCGTCACACCGCCGATGAACCGTTCAAGCGACGGATCGCCACCCCATTCATTGTCCATCGGCTTATCGATACAGACAAATTTGTTCAGCGTCGGGCAGAGGCGGCGGAGCTGGGTGACCTCATCGACAAGGCTCGAATGATAGAACATCCAGTTGCAGCGGACGTAGTTGATATAGCCGGCGTTGGCGTCAATCGCGTTGCGCGTGTTGACCGGGATCCATTTGCCGTTGGCGCGCCACATGGCGAGCAGCGCCACGAGCAGCATGCCGCTGTTCGGCCCGTAAAGCGCAAGCAGATCCTGGCTCTTGAAGCCGTGCTTCTGCATTGCAGCCGCAATCTGTTCCGAAAACGCCTTCACCTCGGCAAAGGTCCATTGCTGGCCGGTCACAGTATCAATGATCGCCGTCCGGCTCGGCTTGCGGTCATGCCCGCGGTCAAAATAGTCGATAGCGCGCATTGTCGGCACCCTGCTCCTGATGATTTGTATGCAACACTTACGGCTGAGAAGCGTTCACCGTCAACGGGGCGTCAGTGAAACGCGACCGGTTTTTAGGCGTCCGCTGAAGGCCATAGTGCAAGCAAGGCAGGCATCAGATGGGCCCGGTGTTCAGCGGGGATCCGATTGGTCAGATCCGTTTCAAATGTATCAATAATTGCGCGCGCCTTTTCCGCAAGCAGATGGCCTTCGTCAGTCAACTCCAAACCCAAAGACCGACCATCACTCGGCAAACGACGCATGAGTCCCCGCGCTTCCAGTCGGGCGGCGATCGGAGTCATATTGGCCCGCTGAATATCCAGCATCCGCCCGAGCGCGCTTTGGGAAATTCCGGGATTTTCAGCCACAATCTGAAGGATCGTGGCTTCTGATGTGCGCAGGCCAAGGACAACGATCCGCGACGCGAACTCCGCCATTGCCGCAGTTGAGGCACGGCGTAGGATATAGCCGGGATATTGAAGAAGCGGATCGCGCATGGTTACCAGCTATCAATGACGCTTGTCCTCCGCAATGTCGACTGTTATAGACTATAACATAAATAGCAAAGAGGTGAGCCATGTCAGATCGTGCCGAAGAAGATACCGTAGCCTATACCGTCGAAAACGACATTGCCTGGGTGAAGTTCAACCGCCCTGAAAAGCGCAACTGCATGAGCCCCAAGCTCAATCGTCAGATGAAGAAGGTTCTGGAAGAACTAGAATTCCGCGATGATGTGAAGGTTCTGGTCCTGACCGGTGAGGGCGAAGCCTGGACCGCTGGTATGGATTTGAAGGAATATTTCCGCGAAACCGAAGCTCTGGGTCTCGGTGCCATCCGTAAATCGCAGCGTGAAAGCTATGGCTGGTTTGAACGCCTGCGCTGGTATGAAAAGCCAACCATCGCAATGATCAACGGATGGTGCTTCGGCGGCGGCTATGGCCCGCTTTTCGGTTGCGACATCGCCATTGCCAGTGAAGATGCTCAGTTCGGCCTCTCCGAAATCAACTGGGGCATCCTCCCCGGCGGCGGTGCCTCCAAGGTCGCGCAAGAACTCATGCCTTTCCGCAAGGCCATGTACCACGCGATGATGGGTGAAAACCTGTCCGGCAAGCAGGCTGAAGAACAGGGCCTCATTACCGAGGCCGTGCCAACGGACAAGCTACACGCCCGCGTTCTTGAAATTGCAAACGTCCTGAAGAAGAAGGACGGCCACGCCCTTCGTGCTACCAAGTGGACCATGCGCCGTATGGTCGACATGACGTATGACAATGGTCTGGAATATCAGATCCGCGCGCAGGAAGCGCTGCACAGCTTTGGCGGCGCCGCCGCGCGCAAGGAAGCCACACGTCAGTTTCTCGACGAAAAGAGCTTCAAGCCGGGGCTGGAAACATTCGACGTGAACAAGGTGAAGTCATAAGATCATCTTGGGGTTCCGTCCTCAGCGGAACCCCATCCATCTTTACCTCTCCCCAAAATGCAAAGCGCGATCCTGTCATGACCTTTTGCGATCCCATCCATACCTACGCCCGCGCAAACCCTGATGCGCTGGCGATTGTCGATCTTGAGAGCGATCGACGCTGGACATACGGGACGCTCAACCAAGCGGTTGATCGCTTGGCCGCCTGGATTGAAGGCGAGTTCGGTCCGAACAGTGGCGTTCGCCTTGCGACCCTCTCCAAAAATTGCGCAGAGATGGTTATCCTTCAGCATGCGGGGGCGCGCGCAGGCTCAATCTTTGTGCCGTTCAACTGGCGCTTGGCCAGTGCCGAAATTGATGCGCTGGCAGCAGATGCTGAGCCGGAAATCGTGTTTCATGATCCCGAGTTCGCCCCGCCGTCAGCCGCGCGTCGTGCCATAGCGATGGCCGATATGTTGTCGCTTGGACAGGACGGCGCGAAGCCATCTCCTGAAGCCCGCCACCCCTTTGGCGATGTCGCGACATTCCTTTATACCTCAGGCACGAGCGGACGCCCCAAGGGCGTCATGCTCTCTGAAGAGAACGCCTTTTGGGGCTGCGCCAACTTCATCTATGGCAATGACGTCACTATGCGCAGCGTGTTCCTGTGCGACATGCCCTTGTTCCACACAGCAGGCCTTTATGCAGCGGCGCGCTGCCCGATTCAGGCCGGGGCCACGCTGCTCATCTCCAAAGGTTTTGACCCCGTCCACACGCTGGAACGGATGACTGACCCCACACTTGGCGTGACCCATTATTTCTCGGTCCCGCAGATGGCTGCCACCCTTTGGAACCAGCCGACATTTGCGCCGGAAAAGCTGAGCAATATCGTCAGCTGGGCGATAGGCGGCGCACCAAACCCAAAGGCGCAGTCAGAGCGCTTCGTGAAAGCGGGCATCCGCATTTCAGAAGGCTTCGGCATGTCCGAGACAGGCTCCAACTTTGCGATGCCGGCGCATGATTTGCCGACACTGCTTCGGAAAGCCGGCAGCTGCGGCCTGCCCCTGATGACGGTTGAAACCAAGATCGTTGATGATGACGGCAAGGAAGTCCCGACCGGCGAACGCGGTGAGCTCTTGGTGCGCGGACCTTGCGTGGCGCACGGCTATTGGAAGCAGCCGGACCTAACGGCCAAGGCCTTTGTCGATGGCTGGTTCGTGACCGGCGACGCCGCAATGCGCGATGAGGACGGGTTCTTCTATATCGTCGACCGCAAGAAGGACATGTACATCTCCGGCGGCGAGAACGTCTATCCGGCAGAAGTTGAAGCGGTCCTCGCCGAACTGACGGCTATTGGCGAATGCGCCGTGGTCGGCGTGCCGGATGAACGCTGGGGCGAAGTCGGCCGTGCCTACGTTATCCCCGTGCCCGGATACACCATCACACCTGAAGAGGTGGTGGCCCATTGCATGGAACGCCTTGCCAAGTTCAAAGTGCCGAAGACGGCCATCGTTACGGATGGCATCCCCCGCACGGCATCGGGCAAGGTGCAGAAGCACCTGTTGCGCGCCCGTGCCTTGGAGGAACTGGGTCTGGCGTAATCTTTACGCTTTGTCAGACTCAGCCAGAATGTCATCGCCGTCCTTTTCGGGCAACATCAGGAACAGGACCAACGCCACCACAGAGCCTGAAGCCATGATCGCTGAGACGGTCATCAACTGATCATTGCCGAGCCAGGTAAACAGCGCCCCGGCGAGCAAGGGGCTTCCTGCCGCCCCCAGACGACCAACGCCGAGCGCAAAGCCGGTTCCGGTTCCGCGCGCATGGGTGGGGAAACCTCTGGCAAAAGCGGCATAGAAACCGCTGATCGCAGCATTGGTGAAGAACCCAGTGATGATTGTCGCCCATTGCCAAGCGGACAGGGTTTCGCGACCCAGCCCAAATGATGCCACTGCAATTGATCCGACCAGCAGCATGAACGCCGTCGGCCAGCGGATGCCCAGCTTTGCCATCACAAAGCCGAAGGAAAGGCTGCCCATAAAGCCGCCGACATTGGCCCATGTCAGCACCGTAGCGGCTTCTGACGCCGGGTAGCCGGGCGGATAGTCCGCCACGATCTGGACTGCAAACTTCAGGATGTAATAGAAAGTGATGCTGTGGAATGTGTAGGCAAACGCCAGCAACAATGTGATCGGCCGCAGCTTCGGGTTAGACAGAATATCCGTTAGGCGCGGCTTGGGCGCTGCCTCATCCAGAACTGGCAAGGTTTCGATGGGTGCCTTACCAAAGGCAGAGAGAGTCTGATTAACACCCTTCAGGTTGCGCCGCGTCGCATGAAAGGCCGCCGTTTCAGGCACAAGCCAAGCAATGATGGGAATAACCACCGCTGTGACCACCGCGCCAAAGAGAAAGATTCCGCGCCAGCCATGATCCGGCAACAGCCACTGCGACGCCGCAATACCGCCAATGATTGCGCCCAGCGGATACCCCGCCACATAAGCTGCGATCGCGGCGCGGCGGAAGATGGAGTTGCTGCTCTCCGCCGTCACAGCGTTCGTAGCGGCGAGCATACCGCCAATGCCAATGCCCGTGATGAAGCGGTAAGCGACCATGGACGTCACGCCGCCCGCTGTGCTGGCCATGTACATTCCGCCCGCCATGAAGAGGAGGCAAGTCAGCATTGCGCCTTTGCGCCCATAACGGTCTGCCATGCCACCCAGCAAAATGGAGCCGAACCCCATGCCGACCAACTCCGCGGAAAGGACAACACCCAGCGCAGAACGTTCAATACCCCATTCCTTGGTAATCCCCGGCGCTGCAAAGGCGCTGGAGAGAACGTCAAAGCCATCGAGCGCGTTGAGGATCACCATCAGAGCGACCACGATCCATTGGCGGGCGCTCATAGCTGTGGTGTCTATGATCGTTCTGGGGTCGTTCACGGTCTCTCTCCCAATTGGAACTTCTCAGGTATTGCTGGCGAATGAGTGACGGCTTCCTATTCGTGGATGCGCGTCAGCAGTTCAATAAGCTTCGTCACTTCCTTGTCCGAAAAGCGCGACTTCAACCAGTTTTCGTGATCAAGAATGGCCTGCTTCGCCACACGCAGCATTTCCCGCCCGACATCCGTTAGGTTGAGCGTCTGTTTGCGACCATCCGTTTCGGACTTGCCCCGGATCAGAAGGTCGCGCGCTTCAAGCCGGTTGATGATGGCCATCGTCGTCGCGCGATCCATGCGCATGCGGTGGGCCAAATCGGTTTGGGCGATGTCTGGGTGGTCATCCACGAGCCAGAGAACGGAGACCTGCTTTTGCGTCAGATCAAGATCAGTGAAGGTTTCTGTGAAATGCCGGTACACGGCGCCATGCGCCAGTCGGATGTGGAACCCAACGATGTTGCGGATTTCGCCGATGTCGTCATCGCCCTCAATCGGCGGCGTTGTCATCACCAACGTTTCTTTTGTTCTTGCCATCAACATCCCTCGGCGCGATTGTTAGTGTAACTTACAAACAGAGTCGAGAGGTTGCCCCATGGCACAGTTCCCACAGACCCCGTCCTTCACGGGCTTCAATGCGCCGTCCCGCATCGAAGCCGATATTGCGGACTTGGCCTATGAAGGAACTATCCCCCCCGAACTCAATGGAGCCTTCTACCGCGTTCAGCCTGATCCGCAATTCCCACCGCGCATGCAGGATGACATCTCCTTCAACGGCGACGGCATGATCACGCGGTTTCATATTCATGATGGCCAATGTGACTTTCGCCAGCGCTGGGCAAAGACCGATAAGTGGAAGTTGGAAAATGAAGCGGGCAAGGCCCTGTTCGGCTCCTATCGCAACCCGTTGACCGATGACGAGAGTGTGAAAGGCAAAATCAGGGGCACGGCAAATACCAATGCCTGGATCCACGGCGGCAAGCTTTACGCGTTGAAGGAGGATAGTCCCGCGCTGGTGATGGACCCGGCCACAATGGAGACCGAAGGCTTCACCCACTTTTTCAACGATAAGACCGGCCAGAAGATGACGGGTCAAACCTTCACCGCCCACCCAAAGATGGATCCTAAGACCGGCAACATGATCGCCTTTGGCTATGCCGCGTCCGGGCTATGCACCGATGACTGCACCTTTTACGAAGTGACGCCTGAGGGGGAGCTGGTCCACGAAATCTGGTTCAAGGCACCCTATTACTGCATGATGCACGACTTCGGGATTACCGAAGACTATGCGGTGTTCAACGTGATGCCGAGCATCGGCAGCTGGGAACGGCTGGAAAAGGGCATGCCCCATTTCGGGTTTGATACGTCGCTGCCGGTCTACCTGGGCGTCCTCCCCCGCAAGGCAGGCGCGACGGGCGATGACATCCGTTGGTTCAAAACCGGCAACAGCTTCAACAGCCATGTCATGAACGCCTTTCAGGAAGGGACGAAGGTCCACTTCGACATCCCTGTGGCGAAGAACAACATGTTCCCCTTCTTCCCTGATGTGAACGGTGCGCCGTTCAACGGACAAGAAGCCATGAGCTATCTCACCCGCTGGACCGTCGATATGGCGAGCAACAGCGACGCCTTTGAAAGCGAAGTCCAGCTCACGCAGACGGCAGGAGAGTTCCCCCGCATGGACGACCGCTTTGCCGGCCTACCCTATCGCTATGGCTGGATGCTGGAGATGGATTACCGTCGTCCGGTCGAACTGAAAGGCGGAAGTGCCGGCGGCTTGCTGATGAACTGCCTGTGCCTGATCGACCATCAGACCAAGCAGGAGCAGCATTGGTGGTGCGGCCCTGTCTCATCGCTGCAGGAACCCTGCTTCGTCCCGCGCACCAAGGATGCGCCAGAAGGCGATGGCTGGATTGTCCAGATCTGCAACCGCTTGGAAGAACACCGGAGCGACCTCCTGTTGTTCGATGCGCTCGATATTGAAAAGGGCCCGATTGCAACGATCAACATCCCCATCCGGATGCGCTTTGGCCTTCACGGCAACTGGGCAAATGCCGACGAAATTGGTTTGGCCGCGTGATCAAGCCAGAGCTCGAATTCGTCTATGAAGCCGAAGGCAGCCTTGGCGCGCCGATCCCTATTGGCGACTCGCCCGATGGTACACGGCGCATCATTCCGATTTTTGAAGGTGGGCGGGTTGAAGGCCCGCTGATCAAAGGCGCGTTGATGGGCAATGCGGCAGATTGGCAATTGACTCGTCCCGACGGTGTCACGGTCGCTGATGCCATGTACGCGCTTAAAACCGATGATGGTGTCGTCATCCAGATCCGCAACAAGGGGCTCCGTCATGGCCCGCCAGACGTCATGGCGCGCCTTGCGGCAGGTGACCCGGTCGACCCTGCGGAATATTATTTCCGCACGGTGCCGGAATTCATCGCGCCCATCGGCAAATATGACTGGATGAACAAAAGCATCTTTGTCTGTTCCGGCGCGCGCTATCCGGCGGGCATCAAGCTTTGGGTCTGGCGGGTTCTCTAACCTGCCGGGCTTTCCGTCACACTGAGATTGTTACCATCCGGGTCTAAGAACCAGGCAATTTTCGCGTGACCATCCGGTGCGGTCCAGATGCCATGCGCATCCTGGCCAAAGCCTTCATAAATCTCAAAGGTGACGCCTTTGGCCCGCAACGCAGCGCAGGTTGCGGCGATATCGGGGACATCCCACCCCAAAACCGTGTGCGGGCTTGGACTGTGGTCCGGTATCGGCACGATACGCAGGCTGACGCCATCAAGATCGAAGCGGTCAGCGGACTGATCAGACCCCACAAAAGTCAGGCCCAGAACATCACGGTAGAAAGGCAGCGCCTTTTCCCGTGCGCGTGTAAACAGGAATGTGACTGGCGTTCGGTTTGCAAGAGGCATGTCGGTGCTCCCTTCTTCCTGCGGCAATGCTCTCATGCGTTGCCGCGGGGATCAAGAAAAACCTTTCGCGGCTAGAATGGCTCGCCGGCTGCCCGCGCATTCTCCATGAGCCTATCCTCATCCCGCTGCGCACGCGTCGCAATGACCAGCAGCAAGACGACGATCACCGGTGAGACCAGATTGATCGACAGGATCGCTGTCCCGAGGTCACCCGTCGCATCGGAAATGAGGCCCACCAGATAGGGCCCAATGCCAAGGCCAAGGATGGTCATCACAAGCAGATATACGCTGGTGGTCACGCCCCGCATGCGCGGCAAGACCTGATCATACATGATGGCATAAAGGGGCGGCAGCCATCCCGTTAGGATGATGCTGTACAAAGAGAAGCGAAGGAAAAAATCACCCGAAGTCGGCGCGGTGTAGACCCACATCGCAAGGAAGGGCGATATGCCGAGCGCAAAGAGCGTCACATAGGATCGCCCGCGCCCCGGAAACCTCTTGTTGAGTATGTCCGACACCGGGCCGGAGATCATCGGCCCCACAATGCCAATTGCGGCCGACAACAGCCCGAAGGTCAGCGCGGTGTCTTTCATGGAGAGATCATAGGTCTTCATCAGGAAGCTCGGCGTGAAGCCCATAATGCCATAGTTGATGACCGACTGAAGCGCACCTACGGCCATCACCATCATCAACGTGGGGGAGCCTGCGATCACCGCAAAGGTCGGCTTGTCAGAGAGTGAGAGTCCCTGCAGCAAGTTGATGATCACGAACGCGCCAAAGCCGATCACGCTCCACTGGAGGGTGTGAGGACTGATGCTGAACGACCCGAAAACAAGATCTGGGCGCGGCGAAAGATGGGCGCAAATCTTGGCCAAGATGATCATCAAAACGATGAGGCCCGCAAGCACGCTTAAGTTCAGGATCCAATGGCCGCGTGTCGCCCCCCGCTGTTTCAGGCTCAACCAGTTGAAACCCGGTGTTACCGAACCCAGGACGGCAGCCGATGCAGCAAACGGTGCCGGATCAGCGGGGCTAGAGATACCGTCCATCGCGCCGCGTTCGGGCTCCCGCATGCGCCAGAGGAAGAACGAAAGGACAAATCCGGGAGCTGCGGCGGCAAGGAAAGCAAACTGCCATCCGGACAATCCCAATGGCGCCCCACCATTGTTATAGGCATTGTCCCACCAATCAGATGCCACGCCGCCCAGAACCAGCGATCCACCAAGACCGATGGCAATGGAGGCGGCCAGCACCGCCATCACAAAGCCCCTCCGTTCCTTGGGCCAATAATCGTAGATGAGCGAGGTGCCAGCGGGTTGGGTCGCCCCCTCCCCGATGCCAACGCCGAGGCGCGATAAGGCAAGGACGCCAAAGCTGCTGGCAAACGCCGCCAATGCCGTCGCTGACGACCAGAAAGCGATGCACAGAGACAGCAGACGGGTGCGCACCCATCCATCAGCCAAACGACCAAGCGGGAGCGAAAACAGGGCATAGAACAGCGCAAAGACGGTGCCATAGAGCAGGCCCATCTCCGCATCGCCGACGCCAAGGTCCGCCTTGATGCGCGGGGCGAGGATGGCCAAAATGTTGCGGTCCAGCAGGCTCATCGCGTTGGTCAGTGCAATGATCAGCAGCGCGTACCACGCCCCTTTGGCCGGAGCCGACATCCCCTTCCCCATCCTCTTGTCCTTAAATTATAGTTTGAACCAGCGTTCCGCGTTGGTCTGGAAAAACTTCTTCTTCTGTTCAGGCGTAATGTCCAGATTGTCCATCGCGCGGACCTCATCCGCCACATATTCATACGGATAGTCCATTGCGTACATGACGCGATCCTCCCCCATCACATCGATCATCAGCTTCACTGCAGGCTCAAACGGAAGACCCGAACACGTGCCGAGGAAGTTGTTACGCATATAGTGGAAAAGATCATGCTTGAGCGGCTTCAACCGTTCATAGCGGTTCGACCGCACGCCGGCCTGGTGCATGTAATTGGTGCGGAACAGCCAATAAGGCAGCGCCTCACACCCATGCCCCGCCATGATCTGAAGATCGGGATACCGATCAAAAAGGCCCGTCGTGACAAGGCGGAGCAGATGATAGGCCGTCTCCACCCCAAAGCCGAAGATCGCGCCGTCCAGCCCTGCATCTATCATCCCGCCCATCATGTCATCCGGCAACGTTGCCGGATGAATGTAGAGCGGCTGACCTGTGTCTGCGAGCGCGCGGAAGATCGGGTCGAACTGCGGATCATCCAGATAATGGCCCTGGGTGTGGCTGTTGATCTGGACGCCTTTAAAGCCCAGCTCATGCGCACCGCGCCGAATTTCAGCGGCGGACCATTCCGGGTCCTGCGGGGCAACAGCGGTCATGCCGATATAGCGTTCCGGATATCTCTGCACGGCATCGGCCAGATAATCATTCGCGCGCGTGATAATCCCCTTGGCTTCCGCCACATCAGCCATGGGCTGAACCCCGGGCGACGTCAGCGCGAGGATGGCTTTGTCGATGCCCGTCTCATTCATGTGCGCAATGCGCTGCTCCCCAAGATTGAGCAGCCGGTCAATAATCTGGGTCGCCCGTTCCGACGGGCTTTGGGCGTAAAAGCCCCATAGCGAGACCATGCCCTTGTCCGCTGTTCCGTCCTTCACCATCCGCAGGAAGACATCAATCTGCTCCCGCGTGGCAAAGGCCTCTTCGGTCGCGATCCGCAAATAGCCGCGGTCGCCGCCGGTTCTCAGTTCATGGGTCATTTGCGCATTTCCTTTGGCCAAATGCCTTGCTTCCCGGGTGAGAGGATACCAGCCGGATCGATGGCATCCTTGATCAATTCGGCAAAGCGGCGCTGGGCGTGGTTGTTGAAATCATATTGGTCGGCAACCAGATCCATGAAGTCGATGTGGCTTCGATATTCGCCATATCCTTGGGCAGCAGCAACAGGGACCATGTCCTTGACCGACTGATAGGCACCCCGTGCCTGCGCTTCATCCTCGGTGTCGAAAACGACAAGCGCGACGTGGATCATCGCACGCTTCGTCACAATGATGGCGGCGGAATAGTCCAATCCATCTTTGCTCAGTTGCGCGCGTGACAAATCCCGGATGGCGGTCCCATCTTTGGCAGAGATCGGCACAGCGCAGGAGAAGCCGATATGCCCGCCCTTTTCGCCGCCATACCAGCTGGTCATTTGGTCGAGTGCCATGGACGGAATACCAGCCTGCACCGCGTGGTGCGGGTTCTCCATCGCTGGCAAATTGCGGCCATCATATTTTTCATAGCTGATCGCGCAGCCGGGAATATGGCTGAAGGCGGCATCCACTTTCTTGCGGTTATGCTCCACCACGGGATCATCCCCATAAAGGGCAAAGCGCATCACCCAACGGCCAAAGCCCGGCGTCGCGGCGATCTTATCAATCACGGCATCAGGGATGGCGTCCGTCCCCGTATACCAATGATCGCGCTGCCAAAACGCACTTGCTGCGCAAACCGCATTGATGATCATGGGTTGGTTTGAGATTGTCCCGTCAATCATCAATGGTCGCAGCGCATCCAGAAACGGACCAAACTGATCTTCGCTGTCCAGCGTCAGCCAGCCCGGCATATACACTTCCGGTGCAGGCATGAGCGAGACGCCCATCTTGGTCACAATGCCATAGTTGGATTGGCTGAACAGTCCGTCGAAGGTGGGCCCACAGCCATGCGGATAGACATGCCAGGCCCGCGCATTGGTCATCCCTCCCATGCCAGTACGCAAGAGATCCCCATTGGCGAGCACAATCTCCATGCCGCAATGATTGCCAAAATGATCCCCCAGCGGCGTATATCCGGCGCCGTGATCTAATGCGTTACCAATGACGCTACCGCCGCCCAAATCTGGCACGGACATCCAGAGGTTTGATCCCGTCGCCCGAAGGTGATCGTAAAGATCGAAGAAGCGCACACCGGGCTCAACGACGGCAAAGCAGTTGTCTTCGTCAACTTCGAGCACGCGGCTCATTCGCCGGAGCGAAAGGGCAAAACTGCCCGACACACGCGGCGCTCCACCCCCATACCCCTTGTTTCGGCCTTGGCTGCTGGTCCAAACGGGCGTGACATGCTCGTTGGCGAGCCGAAGGACGGCCTGCACTTCCTCGACTGTCGACGGCAAAAGGACAGCCCCTGGCTGATACCAATCACCGGGGGGTGCATAAGGATCTCCGTAGTCCGCCATGGCAGCGGGATCCGTGAGAACGTTTTCTTCGCCAAGAACGGACCGCATGGCCCTGATAGCAACGCCCATCCCACCAATGATCGTCATAATCGCTCCGTCCTTTCTCGCTCTGTCGTGAACAACCTCAGGCTTCGTGAACCGCCTTGGTCACCAGGCACGCATGCAGACCTTCGGGGCCATCCTCATGCCCATGGCCAGACCATTTGACGCCGCCAAAGGGCGCGTCTGCCCCGCCAATCATATTGGTATTGATGCCCAGCATGCCTGTCTCAACATCCCGCGCCAGACGCATCCGGCGTTTGGGGTCATTGGTCCACGCATAGGCCGCCAGACCATAAGGCAGGCGGTTAGCCTCCGCGATCATATCATCATCGCTGCCAAAGGGATTGAGAATGGCGACCGGGCCGAACGGCTCCTCGTTCATGATGTCAGCATCCAGCGGCACTTCAGAGAGCACCGTCGGCGCGTAGAAGAAGCCCTGATTGCCGATGCGCTCGCCACCGGTGCCGAGCTTGCCGCCGCGCGCCACCGCATCGCCGATCAGCCGCTCCATCGCGTCTGGACGCCGCGGGTTGGCCATCGGCCCCATCTGGCTTTCCGGATCGAGACCACTGCCCACTTTGATTGCCTTCGCGCGCTCAACAAAGCCGTCGCGGAAACGGTCGAAGACATTCTCGTTTACGATGAACCGCGTCGGCGACACGCAGACCTGACCCGCATTGCGATACTTGCCGGGCACCATGGTGTTGAGCACGGTGTCCAAATCGGCATCGTCGAACACGAGCACTGGGCCATGCCCGCCCAGTTCCATCGTCGTGCGCTTCATGTCTTCGGCGGCCAACTTTGCCAGATGCTTGCCGATGACGGTTGAGCCCGTGAAGCTCAGCTTACGGATGATGGGCGACGCCAGCAGATGGCGCGACACCTGATCCGGCACGCCGAATACCGCCTGCGCCACTTCCTTCGGTAGCCCGGCATCCAGCAAGCACTGCAAGACCCCAAGCGCAGACGCAGGCGTCTCTTCTGCCGACTTCATGATGACCGAACAGCCCGCCGCAATTGGTGCGCCAAGCTTGCGGCCGGGATTGCCGAGCGGGAAATTCCAGGGGCTAAACGCGGCGACAGGCCCAACCGGTTCATAGATCACGGTCGATCGCATTCCCGCCGGACGGACGAGCTGCCGCCCATAGATGCGCTGTGTTTCGCCGGCATAGAAGTTAAACAGGCCAACGTTCATCATCACTTCGATGCGCGCTTCGCCAAGCGTCTTGCCTTCTTCCAGAGTGGCAACGCGCGCCAAGTCTTCCTGACGCTCCAGCATCAAGCGGGCAGCACCTTGCAATACGGCGGCACGCTGCTGCGGCGAAGATTCACGCCAGATGTGGAAGCCGCGCTGCGCCGTTTCCAGCGCACGGTCGAGGTCTGCCGCGTCGGCCAAAGGCAGTTCGCCCAGTGTCTCGCCGGTTGCCGGATTGACGACCTTGTGTGTCGCTCGATGGCCAGCGGACACCCGCTCGCCGTCAATGATCATGTAGAGTTCGGGATAGCTGCTCACTTTGCGGCCTTTTCGCGGTCAATGTCACCCTGCCAGCGTTCCGGCACAATTGGTGCGCCCGTCACGGGATGCGCGTTGTGGAACGGCACAACCTTGTGCGTCGGCCACAGCCAGACTCCGTCCTTCAGGACGTCGGGACCGGTCGGATCTTCAGGGATCGTCTTGTCAAGGAACGGCACATAATTGGGCCGCGTGTGCGCCCAGCCGGTTTCATAATCGGCGTGCCATTGCGGGGCATAATCGAGAATATGGATGCGCCACACGCCGTCCACCTTCTTATAGGTGTTCTCGTAAATGCCGCCTTCCCACCACTGGCGGACGCCCTGCATCGGGTTGTCGCCGGTGTAATCCTTATGGCGCCCCGCCTGCATGGTGCAGCGGAAGCGCGCGAGTGCTGTCACCCCGTCAGGCTGGATATCGACCACGTCCTGATGCTGCGGGTGATCAAGCAGGAAGCCATCAATCGGGCCGTTATTGCCGTGGGTGAAGTTCTTCTGGAACCGCTCGATATAAAGGCGCGCAGCCCCTGCCTTGCCCTTGTAGATGCCGCCGAAGAAATGGACTTCGCAATCTTCCGTGAACAGGTCCACGACCTCGCGATACAGGCACTTATCGATCAGATAGCCGTAAAGGTGATGCAGTTTGCGGACCGACTGCTCGTCTTCACAGATGGTCACACGCTTGGTGAGCGCGGCCAGTTGCGCTTCGAGGGCGGCGATACGATCTTCAGACACAGGATTCTCCTTTGAACTGGGTTTAGGCCGCAGCCTGCTTTTCAAGTGCTTCGAGGCGTTCGACTTCCTCGCGATAGGGTTTGATGGCGCGGAACATCAGATAGGCGCCGAGCGGCATGAGCGTGATCGCGGTCAGCAGGATGGCCTGCCCAAGATCCTGCGTCACAAAGTCAGAAACGATACCGATGAACCAGCTGCCCATCGCGCCGAAGAAGGTGAACATAAACAGATAGAAGGCCGTCACTTGCCCGCGCATATCATTAGGCGCGACCCGCTGAATGGCGGCATTTTGCGGCACCGCCCCGGCAATCGCAAAGAAGGCGCCGCAGCCGAACGCGATCGTCGACCAATAGGGATCGGGGATGAGCAGCGCGGTGATAATAACGACTGTCGATCCGCAGTAACAGACGAATGCCGCGCGGACGTTCGCGTCGCGATGTCGCTTCGCAAGCCATTCTACAAATATCCCGCCAACCAGCATGCCCGCCAGCGATGCCACAAGGGCCACACTGCCGATCAGATTCCCGATCTGGCTGGCATCCCACCCAAATTCACGCATCAAATAAGGTGTCCGCCAGAACATGATCCCGAAGGATTCAATGGCGCTGAGGGCCAATGCACCGAACATCGGATAATAGACACGGCCACCGGCATGGATCGCCTTTGCCGCGTCGAAACCCATGAAGGTGATCATCTTGCGACCCAGGCCAACGTCAGTTGGGATCCGGACACCAGACTGGTTCGGCGCAAGCCGCAGCGGCTCCTTCACGGTCAAGAATAGGAGCGACGCAATCAGCGTTG